>JANQHX010000093.1 GCA_028282465.1 Gynuella sp. | reverse complement strand
GCCCTATTTCTATTAGGTACACTCTTAAGCAACTTCTCAGTTTTGCCGTTTTGAACATTCAAAAACCATTCACCAACTCCTCCACTGAATCGACTGGTGTACTCAATACTTGATGAATGGATATCAGGTTTATCAATATCTTGATCATCTTGCTTCAATGCTTAAACTCCTTTTCGATGATTCAGTCAGCTCAACTTCTGCAAGTTGTTGCGCTACCTCTTCGTCATTTAAACCCAACTCAGTAGCTACTAATTCTAATATGCGCTTTATCTCTTTTTCATTAAAAGCACGATGGGGGTTTTCATTTAAGCGTCGATATAAAAGGTCACTTACTGTTTTTACCTGACTCATTTTTATCAACTCTCTGATGCTTTGATCTGTACTGCTAAGAGTACAAGGCGGATCAGACTCATTAGATAACTGAATTTCGTGGGACTTAGACTCTTTTATTCGATTATCTTTTGCTTTAAGAGTATCAACAAATTTTTTAGCATTCAGTCTTGCAGTTGTATATTTGTTGCCCATTATTTTATGATAACCAACGCCATCACTTTGCACACTTGGATATTCGATTAGAGATTTCTCGGGGTCATCTAATTTGCTAGTACCAGGCAAAACACCTAAATGAATATCAAGGAGTTTTCGTTTTAGTTCAGTGAGCGTTATACTGAATCCAGCTCCTTTTAATGAACGATAAGTATCTAATAGACAGACATCTACTATTTCTTTATCAACATTTGCCTTGGTCACCTTCTCATTAAAATACCATGTTCCCGCTAATGTAGAATTCATCCATGGGCTAAAGAACAGCATGGTGCTTTTATTCAGATCTGGATTCACGCTAGGAAGTGCAACCGCCGAATTTGAAACAGACAAATCAAAAATAAGGTTCATAGCTGATACAGGCTTTAAATAACCTGAGTCTTTAGCCATTCGATCGTACAAAGGGTCAATACTAGAGCTACAGTCGATTACATAATCGCTTTTAACTGTTTGTCCATCCTTTAGAGATGTCTCATAGACATCACCATGCAAAGCTACAGAGCCAACGTCGGCATAGTTATAAGCAGAAGCCCCATAATCAATAGCAGAAGAAATAAAATTTAAGACAAGCCGCTCTGAATTTAAGACCTGGGCATCCTGCCAAGACATAAAATACTTATCTGCTGATTTAGTGTTTAAGATAGACGTTTTTAAAATGGAAGCACGTTTGTAAGGACTGCCATTGCTAGATAAAGATCCTTTAAAACAACGTGAAAGTATATTAAAAAAAGTCGTGCCAGCCCAATAGCTATACCTGCTCTTCGAAATACTTGAGCCTTCTGGCAGTAAACAATTTAAGGGTTTAATTGAAGATGGTGCGATTTTAGTCAGTATCGCTTTTTCACGATCGGATTCCAGCACCCTGTTGAATTGAAGTTTTTGTAGATAACGAATTCCACCATGAATAGTTTTCAAACTATTAGATGATGTCCCTGAAGCGAAATCATTTTTTTCAAGTAGTATGGGTTTTAGACCGCGGTGCGCGAGCTCCCACAACATTGCCGCACCATAAATGCCACCACCAATAACGACTGCATCAAACTTTGAATTCATGGCTATGCCTTACTTAATGAATCATAAGCCAAGCTGAGTGTTCTTTTAAAAGCTTTGTAGCTGTGCTCTTGCTCAATAAGTTCTACAGCTTTTTTCGCTTTATCTAGAAATCTCTCTTTATTTTCTGCTAGAAGCCCTAATTTTTCAGAGAAGTCAGACTCATTGGGTTCAGCTAATACTGAGTTTTCATCGGACATTACTTGCGTGTGCGTAGGAAGTCGTGTTGCTATTACTGGCTTGCCCGATGCCAAATAGCTGTATACCTTCATCGGTGTATTGACTCCTTGAGTCCTGGGTGAAGCCAAAACATCACACTGTGACATGTAATACCCTAATCCAGAAACTGGTCGTTTTCCTGCTAATACAATGTTTTTTGTTAAGCCTAACCTTTTAATTTCACGGTTATATTTTTCAATATCAGCGTCTTCACCACCGATTAGCAGGAGGTTTGCCAGTCTGCCCCCCTCAATCATTTTGCTAAAACTTTGGATAAGTAAATCAATTCCCTGATAACTTTCTAGATTACCAATATACAAAAACATTGGCAGGTCAGGATGATCAAAAAGAGCCCTTAAATTTTCATCAGCAACATCACCTGCCTGTTCTTCAGTCAGGGTTATGTCCTTAAGAATAAATATATTCTTATCTCTATATTCATAGATCTCATTTGCTAACGCATCGCAAACAGGAATCACTACGTCAGCGAAACGAACTGGCAGCGACTCTATTTTTCTTAGCACTGGCTCAAGTATTTTGAGTCCGGCCACTTTGTCCACCAGTTGAGTAGTCATTGACGAGTCGATGTCGCTCACGTATTTGTACTTAAAAAACGGCTTAAGCAACATCGCAAAAAACGAACTCTCTTCAACCGCATGAACAACTTGATAGTTATTCTTAAACAATAATCGAACAAACGCGAAAAACATCCATAAATCTAAATACAGTTTTCTTAAAGAAAAGCCGGGTTTTATGCCAGTTATGCTTGGAAAGGATTTCACTCGATGTAATGTTACGCCGCTATGTGTTCTATCTTCGCCTTCATTAAAAACTAGCAGATCTACTTTATTCCCTTCTTCAGACAATGCCTTTACTAGTAAGTCCACCGCAATAGGAGTTCCACGTTCTTGAAAATATGGCTGAGGTGCCATTACAAGTATGTTCACTTTACAACCCTCAATAGAACTTGAGATTTGATATTGCTAAAAAGAGAAAGCCGTTTACCAAACTGAGAAAACTTGATCGGAGTGCTGTTCTTATTTTTTAAAGATTCGATCAAAGCATTCACCTTTTCGAACGCTGACATAGATTCAGCTAACTCAATAGTAACTAATGTGCCGTAGCTGCCTACTCGCTGCTCCTCTCCGTTCATTGGAAGCGGGTCAACACCTCTCAAAGTATTTACACGGGTGTTGTTGATGATTTCTGCACCACCCAGAAGTGAGGTACGAGCTGGAATATCTCCAACATAGAGCGGCACCTTGTCAGCAAACTCCACAATTGCCTCTTTGATAGGGTTTGATTTTTTACCCAACCATTTGCCAAACCCCCAAGGAAGAATAACGATAGGAGTATCAGGTAGATTTTGGATTTCGTGCAACAGCTCCTTTAGCGATAGCTTTGGTGAAAAATCAATGCTGCCTCCCGCAATACTCAGTACTTCAAGTCCTTCAATGGTGTTGAGTTGCTGCCCGGGTACAACATACAAGTCTCTGCCTGCGGAGCTTGCATGATACAAACCTTGCTCTTTAACGACTGCCCATGAATCATGCTTACCTATTAACACCTCGTCTGCAATAGGCTCTTTTTCACTTCTGACATAAAACGTTACAAACTCAGCGCTGGTTGTGCGATTTTTCGAAAATGAACTGAAGCTTTCACAACAATGATCAAATAATTTAGAAATAGAAAATTTTGAATACAGGTGAAGGTGGGTATCTAATAGAAAATCAGTTTTTTGGGTAGTCATTCCCTTTTACCCTTCTATGCTTATTAGTTAACGAATGGGAGCTGCGTCCTGCTGCTATCTGAATCCTGGTTCATTTACCAGTGAATTAGTTGGCAATCTTACTTTGAATACAATCTATTTTGAAGTATCTTATGCTTTCCTTATTAACCACATAAATCCAGGGAGAGGATTGTTAAGTGGCCCTACAAGATTACCAGTATGACATTTCTGTTGTTGCTCCTTTATACAATGAAGAAGAAAGTGTAGAAAAGCTTTACGAAGCAATAAAAGCAACACTAGATACTATGCCAGAGCACTGCGAAATAGTGTTCGTAGATGATGGCAGTAAAGACAACACGTTTGAAATAGCCAAAACACTAGCAGAGAGCGATCCTGACTTAAAAATCGTTAAGTTTAAGAAGAACTATGGCCAGACACCGGCTATGGCAGCTGGTATTCAAACAGCCCTAGGTAAGTTCATTGTCACCATGGATGGGGACTTACAAAACGACCCTTCAGACATTCCAATGATGCTTGAAGAGATCAAAAAAGGATTCGACTTGGTTGTAGGCTGGCGACATAACAGACAAGACAAATTTGTTACCAGAAAGCTCCCATCGAAGATCGCAAATTGGCTTATCGGCAAGGCAACCGGCGTACCCATTAAGGACAATGGCTGTTCCCTTAAGGTTTATCGTTCTGATGTAATGAAAGCAATGCCCTTTTATAGTGAGATGCATCGCTTCATTCCAGCGCTTCTATCCATTTCAGGGGCAACCTACTCAGAAGTAAAGGTCAAACACCATGCCCGCCAGTTCGGCGAATCGAAGTATGGCCTTTCAAGAATATATAAAGTGCTCTTAGATCTCCTGATGATGAAAACCATACTTTCTTTGGTAAGACATCCATTTAGGTGGTTTGCGAAACTTTCCTTAGTTCCCTTTGGGTTTTCATTGTTAACCATTCCACAAATCTTCATGGCCGCATCTAAAGGTGAAGGCCTAGTTGTTCAAAGTGGCATTTTCGTCACATTGCTCATTACCGGTATTTTCCTGTTTTCTTTGGGTTTGCTCACTGAGCAGATTTATAACAGAGGCAGTTTTCAACTAAAGAACTATGTGCCGCTTACGGCCCGCAGAGTAGAAAATTCAGCAAAAAGCTCAACAGGAGAACAGTAGTATGAGCAGTATTCAACTCAGTGTTGTGGTTCCTGTTAGCGAACGCGCACAGAATTTATTTGATACTCACGATAGCTATCTTGCAGATCTCGAACAGATAGATTTGAACTGGGAAATGATTTACGTTTTTAGTGAAAGTAACTCAGCCCTAGCGACAGAGTTTCAGCCGAAAGTAGATGATAGAGTTTCTATTATTACACTCACAAGAAATTTCGGTGAAGGCACAGCAATCCAAGTTGGTACATCAAATGCGAAGGGTGAACTGGTTTTAACACTCCCTGCCTATCAGCAGGTTGCGCAAGGTGAGCTAAAAAAGCTTTTTGAGAAGATGCAGGAATCTGAAGCCGAGCTAGTTATTGCTAAACGCTGGCCAAGAATTGATGGACCAACGAACAGACTGCAAACTTCAATGTTCAATTTCTTCATAAAAATGTTTTCTGATGTCGATTTTTCAGACTTAGGGTGTGGAATTCGCCTATTTAAGAAGAAGATCATGGAAGATATCTCAATTTATGGAGATCAACACAGATTCTTCCCTCTTATTGCTCACGAGTACGGCGTTATCATTGAGGAAGTTGAACTCAAACAAAGCCCTAATGAATCAACGAAGAGGCTGTATTCCCCAGGCATTTATCTCCGTAGGCTACTGGACTTATTAGCCATCATCTTCGTAACAAAGTTCAACAAAAAACCTTTGAGATTCTTTGGGCTTATTGGAGCAAGCACATTTACGCTTGGGCTTTTGTTTCTTGTAGCGGTCACAATTCAGAGGTATGGATTTGACGTTAGCGCAGCAAACAGGCCATTCATGCTGATTTCTGTATTGATGATGTCTTTAGGTGTTCAGCTTGTTGCAATCGGACTAGTGGGCGAAACCATCATATTTACCCATGCTAAGGACATTAAAGAGTACCATATACGGGAAATCGTTAATGGCGAAAAAAGCAGCTCCGAACAATCAGATGCCGCCTGACAGAATACCTACGAAATAGAATTTAGACATCATCAGCCTCTGTTCAGCCCGTTTGATACGGGCTTTTCTCATATCAAAGTGAACATTTTTAGATTGAGAAGCTAATTAAATGTAAGCACTAGCTAGTGGTTATCATTACTAAAATAACAAGCTACAAATGAATTCACATTCAAGCCAGAACACACTAACATATGCTCGCTTTTAAAAGCGGCTATCAAGCATATGCTTATAATCAGCTACAACGCTGATTTATAGACCATCGAATCTCACGGCTTTAACATAACCCAGCTGCTCAAGGAGTGAACAGTGAACCAAAGCCTTATTTACACAAACCAGAAGCCACTATTCTCTGGCCCCATCAGACAGCGCGCAGTTCTATACAATATTTCTAATTCCAATACACCTTCTGCACTTCAAAGCCTAAGGCAGTTCTTGCCATTAGCAGTAACACCTTCTGTTTCAATTATTCGACATAAGATTGGGCAATAACCTAATGGACAACCTTACAGCTGGCTTAGTCAGCGTAATCATTCCCGTGTATAACCGGAACAATTACATTGCAGAAACCATTATGTCCGTTTTGCAGCAGGACTATTCAGATATAGAGCTTATTTGTGTCGATGATGGCTCAGATGATGGATCTTATGAAACCCTAATTGAACTTTCTAATAGCCATCAGTTTAAGCTTCTTACCCATGAAGGGCGAGTAAACAAAGGGCAATCTGCCGCATTAAATCTAGGCCTAAAAAATGCCTCCGGAGAATTTATTTGCATACTTGATAGTGACGACTTATTTCTGCCCAGCAAGGTTAGTCTCCAAGTCGAATACCTTATTGCGAATAAAGACGTAGGCCTAGTCTATGGGCTTGGGGAGGCAATAGATGCTAACGGCAAATTCTTGTACAACATTTTAAGCGAGGATCATTTGGAACCCAATGATCCTAACGCCGTTTTGCTCGATTGTTACTTTCTTCTACCTCAGAATTCTATGGTTAGAACATCTGTATTTAGAGAGGCTGGCTTTTTTGATGAAAGCCTCAGAGCAGCGCAAGACCATGATATGCTAATTAGAATTTGTGAGCTGACGACTATTCATTTCATTCCAGAAAAATTCTTTCAATATCGCCGTCATGCAAATTCGATTAGCACTAAGGGACAGATTAAAAGGTGGTCTTGTGGCTTTGAAATTCTTAAGAAAGCGAAGAACAGGTACCCTTATAACAGATCGACAATTCGTAAAAGACGGGCTGTATTGTCTTTTAGATTAGCCTCGGCCTATATCAATGAGCGTAAAAAATTGGGTAATGCACTAGTTCTTTTAGCAAGTGCCGTGCTGTTGGACCCTATTCGGTCATTCAATGTAGTTATTGGAAAAGAAAAAGTCAGATGAAGACAGAAACAATACTACAAAAGCTATCAAACAGGACTCCAGTTGCAGACTATATCTTCTATGCGTACCTGGTTTTTTTGGTTAGCTATCTACTATCAATGCCACAAAGAATCTCAATTCTAGGCGTAATTAGATTCGACTTCTTGGTAGCTCTTTTCTTAATAGGAATGTTGATTCTTAATTCTCAGTCAAGCAAGCTCGTTTATAGGCTACCTGTGGCTAGAGCAATATTCGTTCTATTTGCCTACATTATTGTCACTGTCCCTATCGTAGAATGGCCGGGTAGTGTTGTAAAAAATAATCTAATTCCATATATCAAAGCCGTAGTGTTTTTCTTTTTTACTGCTTCATTTGTTGATACAGGCAAGCGGCTCAAGATATTTACCTATGCCTATTTAGCTTGCCAGACTTTCCGAGTTTTAGAGCCATTGTATTTGAACATCACCACTGGTTACTGGGGATCGGCAACTTACCTTGGCGGAGGTCAAACCGCGAGCAGGCTCAGCGGCGCCCCCACTGATGTCATTAACCCCAATGGACTCGGCTTTGTCATCTGTATTGCTTGGACTTTCTGTCACTACCTCCTAGGTAATTTAGGGAAAACTACTTCTAAATTACTTTACTGGGGCCTGATTCCTTTGTTCGCTTATGCCATGGTTTTAACCATGAGTCGGTCGGGTTTTGTGGCCCTGCTCGTTATACTCTTTATATTTTTTATTCAATCTAATAAGAAATTCCTTCTAATTCTAATTGGTGGAATCGGAGTAACAGTGGCCGTTGCGAATATGACAGATGTGCAGAAGCAGCGCTATTTATCGCTATCGGGGCAAGAGGGTGTTCAAGGAAGCGAGAGTAGTGCCGGTAGATTTAGGTTTATGGGCAGGATGGCTGAAACCTGGATGAACAGACCTATCATTGGTCATGGGCTTGGCACTTCAGCCGAAGCAGGCGCTAACTACGGAACAG
The DNA here is from genome assembly GCA_028282465.1 of Gynuella sp. Classification (GTDB taxonomy): domain Bacteria; phylum Pseudomonadota; class Gammaproteobacteria; order Pseudomonadales; family Natronospirillaceae; genus JANQHX01. The sequence goes on along the minus strand of JANQHX010000093.1, from coordinate 104,694 downwards.
ATGCTAAGATAGCCCATAGCCTTTACCTGGAAGTGCTTATTGAGCTTGGAGTAATTGGTTTTATTTTTTACATTGTGTTTTTAAGACGAGTCTATGATGCACTCAAACAGATGCAGAAAAGGATTCAGGAAATCAAGAAACACCTTACGAAAAAAGAACTCGAGGCGATCAGTTTTGAATATGAGTTATCTAGAGCAATAGTTACTTGTTTCTGGATGTTCTTAGTATTCAGCATTGCCTATTTTGGTTTTTCTAGAAGCTGGTGGTACGTTCTAGCAGGACTAACTGTAGCGCTTTATATACAAGCAAGCACTAAGGCATTGGCCTTTGAAAATAAAACAAACGAAACTTCAGATAAACTTACATGAAGACTTTAATTGTAGTCAGATGGCCAGTAGGTGGCATAAGAACCTATCTAAAGTACATGCTAAATCATGAATCATTGTGCGAGCATGAATATATGTTCATAGTTCCTGACACTCATGAATCACGCACTTTACAAAATTCATTGACTGATATTAAAACGACATTCAGTTTTATAAAACCTAGTTCAATGTCATTTATTTCTCATGTCTATAAATCAATCAAAAAATTCAAGCCAGACTTGATCCACTGCCATGGATTTCAAGCTGGAATATCTGCCGTAGTAGCAAATTTAGTTTCACGCACACCAATATTACTCTCATCACATGATGTTTTTCATGATTATCATTTCGAGGGACTCAGTGGGAAGTCAAAAAAAATAGCCTTGTCATGGCTATTACGACAGTTCAATTGTGTAAATCTCTTGGGTCGTGATGCAGAAACAAATTTCTTTGAATATTTTCCAAACTTCCCTAAACAAAAAGTTTCTACAATTCGAAATGGTGTAGACACTCAAAAGTTTTTCAATGCAGAACCTAAAAGCCTTAAAGAACAGTTAGGTCTTTCTGATGATGTCTATTTGATCGGTTTCTTAGGTCGATTCATGAACCAAAAAGGTTTTAAATATTTACTCGAGGCCTTTCAATTAATCTACAAAGAAGTTAATCGCCCAGTATATGTTGTTTCCATTGGTGCAAATGGTGGTTTTGAAGTCAATGAAAAAGAGCACCTGAAAAAACTTGGCCTTATTGATTACTTTAAATTCATTCCATTCGAGGAGAATGTTGGAGGTGTACTAAAAACGCTGGATGTTTTAGCTATCCCTTCAGTGTGGGAATGCTGCCCATTACTCCCAATGGAATCATTAGCAGCAGGGACACCAATAATCGGTAGTAATTGCATTGGGCTGAAAGAAATATTAGAAGGAAGCCCTGCTAAGATGTTTGAATCTAAAAACTCATCTAAGCTGGCAGAGTTACTGAAAGACACTATTAATGACACAGAATGGAGAATTGAAAGTAAGAATTATTCTCCGATAGCCACTGAAAAATTCAATTTTGAGAACAGTGCAAAAGAGCTAGGCAGTTTATATATCAGCTTATTCGAGAATCGTTATGCAGCCAGGGCTTAGTGTAGTTATTCCACTATTTAATAAAGCGGGTAGCGTTAAAAGATGCCTTGACTCTATACCCAAGGATTTTGCAAATATTGAAATCATTGTGGTTGATGATGGCAGTACAGACGACTCCTTAGAGGTTGTGCGCGAATATGCATCTAAGACTCGCCCGCTAAATATTTTGTCTCAAGTGAATTCGGGGCCGTCGTCTGCGAGAAACAAAGGATCTAGGGAATCAGTATTTTCTCATATTATATATATAGACGCTGACGATGTTTTTTTACCCGGAGCAATGGAACTGTTTCTAGACCTTATTGCAATGGACTCTGATGTTGACTTAGCGTTTACAAGCTTTCAAGAGATAGGTACTTCCCTTAAAAAATCAGTGTTTCTAATATCAGATAAAATATCCTTTCAACTAGATCCAAATGAATGGACAGCTCATAATGGAAAATTTGAAAGCGGCCTTACTCAAAATATTCAGGCTGGCTCTTTCATGATCAGTAATTCTCTATTTAATAAAATTGAAGGGTTCAATGAGCAATTGAGATGCTGGGAAGTGACTCATTTTTTAGTCAAAGCCATTAAGTCATCTAGAAAAACTCTTCTAAAAGACACTATTACTGTTGAGTCTGAGCGACAGGAAGGAAATAGCCTTTTTGAGCAGAGAAAAGATAAAACAGAAGACAAAGAACAATACATTAAAGCCCTAGTGCCTTTGATTTACGATTTAAGCAATAAAGAAAGATATAGATACATTAAAGAAATCGAATATCTTCTTTACTACTATTTGCAAAATAGTCTTTATCAGCAATACCGAAAACTGGCACTAAAAACTTCGAATTTGATCCAGTCAAAAGAATTAAAGCTTTTAGGATTACTTCCGGCACCTATACTGTCTTTGCTTTGGGGCACAGTGCGTCGAGTTAGAAAATAAGGAGCACTCCCGATCTGAGTATTGTTAAAACTCGTCAAATACTAATTTGAAATTATCGCGGATCAGCTCTATTAAACAATACCTTCGCTGGGTTTCCAGCTACCACGCTATTTTCTGGAATTTCACCTTTTACAACTGAATTAGCAGCAACAACAGAGCCCGAACCTATTCTTGATCCATCCAATACAACAGATCCAGCACCCACAAACACATTCGAGCCTATAACGGTTCCTTTTGTCGTTCTTGGTTGATTTTTTATAGGAGTATCCAGATCCTGATAGCTATAGTTATTTGCCACAATGGTGCAATGGGGCCCAATCACAGTATCGGCACCAATAATAAGCTCTTTCTCAGAACTACTCAGAAAACAACCTGCCGCTATATCAACACGATCACCAAGTTCCAACTTTCCCCGCCTAGTTTTAATTTTACAAAATGAACTAATTCGACTCCCATTACCTGGAACGAAATTATCTAATTCTATTTCCGATTTAAAACTAGCAAAGCATTTGTATTTGGCTAATAGAATCAGTGTTATTACTGGAGATGGAGTGACAACTCGTTTAATTAATTTGAACAACATAGTCTATATACCCAAAGTTAGTTAGCTAATTTTCCTATCACAATCCTAATTGAATCGTTTGTTTTGCTTGTACTGTATTCAAGGTCTTCTCCTGAAAATGGATCAATAATTCTCATGATATTGATACTTCTTCCTAAAGCTTGAAATTCATTCGAGTTAGTCGTTTTACAAATAACCTGAGACATCGACTGTAGACAGTCAACGTCAACTATTTGAGTACTTTGTGCATCTGCAGTGAAAAGCTCATTTGCAACTACGCTATACTTTTTTATAGCCTTTTTATTTTTATAGGGTATTGAATACTGTGCACCATCACCTCGATTTCCCCAAATATTGGCTACGCCGCCTGCTATTAAAGAGTCCCACAACCCTATAACAGTATCATCTTCGTCATAATCTTTTAGTGGGTATTTGCTAGGAGTACGAATTCTAAATCTGTCTTCTGAAAAAGTTGCTTTATCAGAAGCCTGAAGCAAATGAGCCTTGTAATCGGCAAGGGACGGTCGATGCCATTCCCAAGATACATAGTCCATATTAGTTGAAATAGGCTTGTATTCGTTTTTATAGCCTCGGCCTCCCATTAAGTGTCGATAATCCGAGATTTCGTGCCAGCTGGCTCGCCAGGCATCTAAATCCTCTGCAACAACCCACTCAAAAAGGTCAAAACCATAACCAACTGACCAACCGGGCATGGGCCCAAGCCGAGCTAAGATTTCCTTGTAGAGGTAATCAACATCACCTTCATAGTACTCGGGAGTTAACTTTCGTTGCTCATCTCCCCAAATCCAAAAATGGGTATGCCCACCAACTTCATAAGTCTTTCGAACAACCTCTTCAAAGTACGCTGGGTTCTTCTCAAACTCCCTGAGGTTTGTAATATGAAATCCAGTAAATCCATGCCCTTTAACAAACTCGTTGATCCCATGATCAATATCTGCACCATCATACATAATAAATTGGGGAACAATTGCTTTACCAGAACCACTATAAACCCACTTCTGATTAGCGGATTCAAGAAAACCATTCAATTGATTAATAGAATCCTGTATGACATCTAGACTCTTATTTTCAAATTTCCATTGCCCCGCAAGAGTCCCTGTGAACCTTACTTTAGTGAGCCCGCTCTCTAAGAACGTTAGAGATTTAATTGTTTTGCCTGATTCATGATAAAACGTGATAGGCTGATGCTCGTTAAACTCACCCTGCAGTATGAATTCGTAGCATTCATTTATTTTTACACTTTCATTCAATGCCTCTTTACAGCCACCGTCAAAAGTATGTTTAGCTAGATCAAGAGTTAGATGAACGGGTCGATTCTGCCAATACATCACGGCTACTAAGATCGCAGCCAATAAAGGCAGTAAAAAAATACCTTTAACTACTTTTTGCATTAGACGCACTCAATTCTTGTTTCAGTTTCTGTGGATCCGAAATCTTTAATGAAACGAATTGATATGTAATAGCACCCATACCCGCAGCCAATATCAATTTCAACCTCATAAGGAGAGCTAAACTAAGAGCAACTACTGGGTCGATCCCAAATGCTGACAATACCGCAGTGTAAGAGAACTCCATAATTCCAAGACTGCCTATGGATACTGGTAAATTCATCAAAAACATTATGATAGGAACTGCGATAATCATAGTAGTCAGCGGCACAGAAAGGTCGAACACCAAAATAGAAACCCAGGCATTTAATATGGCAACTATGTAAAAGATAAATGAGTTAAGGAATGCCAGAGTTAGTACATTTCTGTTTTTGCCAATTTCAACAATGGTACTTCTCATCTTATCAATCTTATTGAAGATTTTTTCAATAAACGGATGAAGCCCTTTAAAAATGGAAACAAAGAATTGATAAAAGCCGTCAACCATAAAAGCCAGGACGATCATAGCTAAACCCAATGCAGCAACCAAGACCAACCATTGCACCCACGACTGAGAGAAAGATCCAGCTGCCATTAATAATGCTCCAGCAGTGAGTGCTACTAGCATTATTAATCCCGTTACTCGCTCAATAAATACGATAGCCGCAGACGATGCCAATTGACCTGTTTCTTTACCTAAGAGATGAATACGAATCAGATCACCACCTACGCTACTAGGCAGTATCATGTTGAAAAAGCGCCCCACAACATAAAACGCGAAAAGCTTCCAGAAGCCAATGCTGACGTGCTTATATTTAACCAGCATATGCCATTTGATAGTACTTACAAAATCCATAATTGGTACAAAGGCTACGGCAAGCACAAGAATAAAGATATTGGCTGAGAATATTCCGTCTAGAAATTGGGACATCCCTTCTGGATCATTTAAACCGACAGAATCAATCACCCACCATAACAAGCCAATCGTAACGCCAGCTTTAACAGCTGACGTTGCCCACTTCAGTATTTTTTTCTTAGTTGTTGCCATCATTGATTACCAAGTAACAGCTGTTAGTGTGATCAATCTCTTTAGCAATTCGATCTTGATCCCACTCTAACTCTTTTGCCATAAAAGCCGCAATTGAGTTCAGCACATACACACCTGGGTGTTGAAGACTTCCAACGTCAGTTCTCCGGAAAATGATATCTGCTAACCTTTGAGCCATTTCTGATTGAATCGCAAAAACAATCTGAGCTTTTATTATATCTGTGCCTGGTATGAATTCGTTCAGATCGGGATTCAACTTAACTAAGCTAGCAATTTCCTTAACATCTGTCCCATAGGTTTCTATTAGGCGAACGGTCAGCTCCTCGGAGAATATATCCTTGTATTCCTTAACAGTTTTTTCTACGAATGGCTCATAGAACTCAATATTTCCGCCTGTAAATGGAATTGTTTCTGTGCCTGATTTATCTTTTGGTATTTTCAAATAGGGCTCGATAGCTTTTAGGGTTTTGACGGCCACATCTCGGGCAGTAGTGAATTTCACTCCGACCACGGTTGTCATACCTTCTAGCCCATCTTCTTTTTTATGATCTATGATTTTATAGTGCTTCATTGGAGCAGCTGAGCCTTTAGAATCGGCAGGCACGATTCCCCAGAGTACATGATTTACATCGGCCATGGTTAAATTAGCGTTTGGATAACCTTCATTAATTCTTTCAATATAAGTCACCATTTCTTCTTCAGTAATGGTGACCTTCTCAGGATCCTCATCGCAGGGTAGATGTAAAGAAGCAAACATACTTTGCCCCCTCCAGGGGATTGCAAACTGCAGGCTAGACTTTTTATCAACTACTGCCATTTTGTCGTCATACATTGGACGAATGGGGAAAGTGATGGCGTATTCATCCGACACTGATCGAGTAAACAGACTGAATGCTTTGGATGCATAAATTCCATGGTCTTTAATCGAGTGATCAGTCATATCGAATATTTTGTTTGACCAAGGACCAGCGGCGTTAATAACATGCTTTGTTTCGATAAGTGAAGATTCACCTGATATTAGATCTGATACTTCTACTCCGGAGACCGTACCGTTCGATACTTGAATGCTATTCACTTCAACATAATTGATGAATTCGGCGCCATGAACACTCGCATCTTTTAATATGGAAAGTGTAAGCCTTTCAGTGTTCTGCATCTGACCTTCATACCAAACAACTCCGCCGGTAAGACCTTTTTGCTCGACATCAGGAAACAGCTTAATCGTTTCTTCTTTTGAGATGATTTTTGAATCAGGCACTTTACGGAAATCGTCTTTGAACTGCTTCCTTTCTGGGCTCAACAGATCATACATTTTCATGTAAATCGTCATCACCTCACGACCCTTGATCCCATGACCATAAATGGGCATCAAAAATGGCTGGGATCTCACGAATTGAGGGGCTAACTGATGCATGTTGTTACGCTCACGAATTGATTCTCGCATGCGTGGCATGTCAAGGTGCTGCAGGTAACGCATACCACAGTGCGCTATTTTGGCACTGTTCGAAGATGTTTGGCCTCCAAAGTCATTTTTTTCAATAACACCAACTTTTAGACCTCGTAATGCGGCCTCCCTGGCACATGAGATGCCGTATACACCACCACCAATAACCAGCAAATCATAGCTGTTTTCGATAAATTTAGAGAAGTTCCTTTCCATACCACACCTTGTAGAGTCGAAATTTTAGATTCATCAGCACGCACAAGCACAATAAGACATTTGTATCCTTATTCATATCATCAGGGGTTTTGGAGTGCGACTAACACTGTTTGAGTGAAACAATGTGAGTAGTTGGAGGAAAGTGACAATAAACAATAAATCCCTGTTCATCTCAGCAATCCTTGCCTAAATGATAAGCGAATAAAAACGCCAGTAGCTCTATATACTTAATTTTATCCTTTATCCGGCCACACTTATAGAGCTATCAATGAGTTTTCCATGTTCTCTAATGAGATTAATTGAGCACCAATTTAACTCAATGATTAGTAGAGCAAAAAAAAGGATAGTCATTGTCAATTCACGGAAGCTAGGGACAACAGTTCCAGGCATTGGTATGTCTATTTGAGAATGTAGACATTGTTTACCTAAATATGAGCTTGAACTACCATTGCATGAATAAAATGAATTAGGAAAATGCATAATGGACAGCAATTCATGGATGAGAACACAAAGTAGAACACCGGCTAACCTAAACCCAAACATAGTTTTTCTACTTTGGGCCGTAGCACTGGCAATCTTTTTAGTCGGTTTTGCAATTAAGTTTATTGACTTGGGAAAATTTAGCTTTTGGAATGATGAGATATATCATGCCATTGCGGCCCAGGCCATCCTCGAATCAGGCCAACCAGTTTTCCCCAGTGGAAATCTTTACGAACGGGCCATCGGCTTTACTAGATCTATTGCGTTGGTTTTTAGTCTATTTGGTGAGAGCGAGTCGAATGCAAGAATCATCAGCGTAATTTCTCATAGCTTGCTTGTTATATGCTGCTTTGAGTTTGTCAGGCGAAACTTTTCATTACCAGCCGCAGTAGCCATTTCAATATTCATATCATTTACTGCAATAAACCTTACACTAGCTCGCCAAGCTAGAATGTATGCGCCGTTTGGGCTATTTTACTTTTTAACCGTTCTTTCAATTTATCATTTTTTATTTATTAAAAATGAAATCCAGTTTATCAAACAATTTAAGTTTATTTATGCATTACCTACAGTATTAGCTCTCTATTTAGCTTATCACCTACATGATCTAGCTTTAACGATCGTCGCTCCAATTGGAGTTTTTATCCTAATTTTAGGAATCTCAGCCTTGAGCTCAAAAGGCATGATTAAAGACAAAATATTTAACCCTTTTATTTTTGCCCTTATATTGGCTGGTCTCATGCTAGGGGGTCTAATGGTACTGAAACCAGAGATTATCTACAAAACTTTGGAAAAAATGCTTTTTGTACCTAACTGGGCTCTCGCAAGAGGGGATCTTGGGAGTGACTATTATTTCAATTACTTTATGAGATACTTCCCGTTACTGGTTTTTTTATATATACCTTCTAGCTTTTGGATAATATATAAATATAGGAAAATTGGCCTTTGGATCACACTAAATTTTATCGTCTTATTCGCTATCCATAGTTTAGTTTTTAACTGGAAAGACCTTCGCTACATCTATTATATATTTCCATTCTTTGTCATGCCTTTTTGCATATTGATTGGCGATGCATTCCAGAAAATATTAAGCAAATCACCTCATACTGAAGGCATGAAAAGAAAGATAGCACTTCTAACCGCATTAGTAATAGTGTCAGTTATCTCCTTAAACCCATGGCTTAGGGTATCAAAATATTCTATTACTCAAACACAGTATCCTGACTGGTTAAACATCCCCAGTCAGTTTCAACCAAATAATATCGACAAAGATGTATGTACTTTTACGACCGCCCAAAATTTATTCTATTATTACTCAGGTGAAATCGTAGATTACTACATAAGACTAATACCTGAAGATTCTACCGATTCAGAGTATTTTGGCGGTGGGCAAGTAATAGATACCGACGAACGCTTCATTAACACGGCTAGTAACTGTGAAAGTGTATATTTGATTACTGATGGCATGCTGGAACGAGAAACATTCTTTAATGATAAAATGAGAAAATACATTGATTCGGAATTAGTTGAAGCAGATATTCCAAACAACAGATTACGAATATTTTTTAGGAATATTTAGAAAGTGAAGTGGCGCTAACGCGCCACCTTCTTTTCTCTTAAGATGCAGCTTCTAAATGCTTTTTGATATCTTCATTTTCCGGGTCTAACTCAAGAGCTTTCTTCAGTATTTCTCTAGCCTTTTCTTTTTCACCGAACTTAAACAAAGCCCAACCATAAGTATCAGCAATTTGTGCTGAATCAGGCTTTAACTCATATGCTCGTTGAGCGTAATTTACTGCCTTGGGGTTATCTAGTTCCTGATATGCCCAAGCTAAATTATTCAAGACTAGGACATTCCTAGTCGTATCAGGATTAAGCTCTTCCAGTAATGCAATTGCATTCTCAAGCTTTCCGGCTTCCAAATATTTACCACTTCTTAAAAACTTATTGAGCGGGCTCTGAGGCATTTTAATTTCCCAGTCACTTAAGAACTGCGCTGACTCATCACTTTTACCTAAACTGTTCATCGCGCCATATATTTTTTGGCCAAGTCTATCTGTGCTTCTGATTTCCCACGCCTCTTGATAAAACCCCAAAGCAACGGCTAAGTCGACTCCAGCTTCTAGATCACCTCTCAATTCTCTTTCTAGAGCTGAATCTTCACTCGATAATTGATTTAGAATTTTTTCAGCCTCGTTCTTATTACCACTTTTCACTTCAATGGCAACCATTTGTGGAGCAATATCTAATAAGTTTGCATTGACTTGATAACTTAGCAATGAATAGTCACGAGCTCTTGAATAGTCTTCAGCGGAAAGCATGGCTTGACCAAACCTTTTAAACACATTTGCGGCATAGCGCTTGTATTTTATCTGGTCTTTATTAGCCGTTGCTTTATCCAAATAGTCCGTTGCAACCTTTATCGAGTTTTCACTCAGATAGTATTCTGATAACACTAAAGCTGCTTCAGCACTAGTTGAACTAGCGGTGTCAATTAAAGCCACAGCCTCATCAATCGTTTCACCTCGCGATCCCGAAAATAGTAGGCCCCTGTATGCAGGTAAGAACTGCTCATCTTTATATATAAGCTCTTTATATAGGTTAAATGCACCTTGGTAATCAGACTGTTTAATTAAGACACGAGCCAGCCTAACGGAAGGTTCAACTTTGCCACTAATCTGATAAGCCTTTGAGTAATATTGACCGGAAAGTTTTAGATCACCTTCACTTTCATAGTAACTACCTACTAGCGTCATAATTCGAGGGTCAGTATCAAATCGCTTGATTTTATTTACTAACTCCTCCTTACCTTTTTCATTGTTCATTAAATGGTATTGCTTTAATAACGCAGCATTCACATAAAAATCACGCTCATTCTTAGACAGCGCCGATGTTAACTCAGCTACTGCCTTGTCGTATTCCTTTATGGAGTTGAAGTAGGAGCTAGCAGCTAAATGGAAACGGGAGTTTTTAGGATCCTTATCAATTGCCTTCCTAATAAAGCTGATACCTTGGTCTGGATTTCCAAGTTTCAGCTGTGCCACACCATATAAATAAATGAGTCGAGCATCTTCGAGATCACTCGCTGGGGATAACATTTCAACAACTCTTTCTGGGTTACTCAATTGAAGCTCACTGATTGCAGCTATCTGAGTAACACGCTCGTTGCTGGTTTCCACATCCACTACTCCCGCAAACAATGACGAAGCCTCATCAAAGTTTCCAAGCAAATAGTTTAAGGTGGCCAACAATATTCTTGCTTGTTCAAAGTCTGGCGTACTACTCAGTATGGACTCAAGAATTGCTTTAGATTTCTGATAATCTCCAGTTTTGTACAGCTCAAATGCCTCTTGGTATTGAGATAGGGCCACTTCAGCTCCAGGAAACTCATCTGAAAGAATTCTGGCGTAAGTTGTGGCTTCTGATACTCTGCCGAGCTTTCTTAATACATCAGTTAATGCGGATAGAACTCTAAATCGTTCAGGAGTCATGGTGTCAGAAGGCTGGAGACCAACAAGAGCATCTGTTAACAATTTCTCCGCTGCTGAATAGTCACCTTCTTCAGCAACGATGGATGCCCTGATTAATAGCATTTCAGAATTTTTAGGATCTAAACGTTCCACTTCAGATAAAACAGTTTCAAGCTTGTCGAACTTTTTGGTAATTCTGTAAGTTCGAGCAAGCATAGTTTTAGCTTCGATGTCATTTGGATAAATAGATATCAAATCTTCAAGCTGAGATTCTGCTTCTATAAAGTTACCATCAGTAATTGAAACTAAAGCAGACAATTTTGCGTGACTGGATATTTCTTCGACCGTAATTGGTTTAATGGTATTCAGCAGTCTTGTTGCTGACTTAGTCTTACGTTTTTTAATGTATGCCTTTGCCAGCTCCAGATTGTATAAATTATTTCTTATATCTTCTGGAACACGCTCTAACTGAACCAACGCTTGATTGGAGTGATCTAACCGATTAAACATATTAGCCATTAATACATATGCATCAATGTTAGCATTATCTTTATCTAAAGCATTTCTTGCTTCAATGTTTGCCGCTCTAAATTGACCTTGTTCTAAATAGGCTTTTGCTTGTTTTAGGTGTCTAGCACTTTCTTCAGGATTGCTTCCGTTTTCGTCGGAACAAGCTGCAATCATTACGGTTAGTAAAATAACCAGGGTCTTAATCAGCTTAGACTTCATTATAAACTCCATTTCTTAAAGACTGATTGAGTATTTTTTTATTAGATCGTAAAAGGTTGGACGGGTAATACCGAGCAACTTTGATGCTGCTGATATATTTCCATCCGTGATATTGACCGCTTCTGTGATCGCTTTTTTTTCCGCATTCATACGAACATCTTTCAACAATAAGTTTAAGGAATCATCGCTATCCAAACCAACATCTTCGCAGGTTACCATATTCCCATCCGCCATGATGACTGCCCTCTTAATTCGATTTTCTAGTTCACGAATATTACCCGGCCAAGAGTATTGTTGAATTGCTTTAACAGCACTCTCGGTAAACCCTACTATATTAAGGTTGTTTTCCATGACATATTTTCTTAAGAAATATCTGGCCAAAAGTATTTTATCAGCTTCGCGATCTCTTAATGGGGGCAGGTTTAGAACCATCTCCGCAATTCGATAATAGAGATCTTCACGGAACTCACCTTGATCAACCATGGTTTTTAAGTCTTTATTGGTTGCACATAACACTCTGACATCGACTGCAATTTCGCCTTTTCCTCCAACACGCTCAATTACTCTTTCTTGTAAAAACCTCAGTAGCTTTGCTTGCAGATTAAGAGGCATGTCTCCAATCTCATCCAAGAATAAAGTACCAGTATCGGCTCGTTCAAACTTACCTTCAGACTTAGTAGTGGCTCCAGTAAAAGCACCCTTCTCATGACCAAAGAGTTCACTTTCTATTAAGCTTTCTGGTACTGCAGCACAGTTGATTGCTACAAAAGGCTTATCACTTCTGTCACTCTTTGAATGAATAACTCGAGCCAAGACTTCTTTACCCGTACCGCTTTCCCCTAGTATCGTGCAGGTCACACTGGTTTGTGCAATTTTTCCTATAATCTTTACCACTTTCTGCATAGCAGGATCTGAGCTAATCATGCCATCAATTGCATAACTTTTTTGCTCAGTAGAAAGCTTATACTTTTCTTCAAGATGATGAATTTTGAATGCTCGAGAAACCAGGAATTGTAAAATATCAATATCTACTGGCTTGCTGTAAAAATCATAGGCCCCCTGGCCTATGGCTTCCACGCCAGCATCTGGATCATTTTTGCCTGTCAGCACGATTATTTTTGTAGTCGGCGAAATTGCGAGAATATCGCCGATACAAGTCATTCCCTCTGATATTCCCTCTGGATCAGGAGGCAGGCCTAAGTCCTGCAAAACAACTTGAGGTTTAAATTGACGAACTAAGGCCCATGCTTCCTTTCGATTGTTAGCGGTTAATATGTTGTATTCGTCAAAGCTCCAACGCATTTGACTCATCAAGCCTTCATCGTCTTCTATTATCAATAAATGCTGTGTATTTGACATTATGCGCTCAATTGTATTTTTTTATTTTTTCCAAAAAGCTCGATCTTAAATGTCGTGCCTTTTCCTTCTTTGCTAGTAACGCTAATGTTGCCACCTAGCTCTTCAACATACTGCTTTGTTAGGTATGTACCTAGACCCATTCCTTTACCTATTTTTGTGGTGTTGAATGGTCGGAACAATTGGTTTTCTAAGAATTCTGATGACATTCCATAACCACTATCTTTAATAGTAATAGTAGCTTTATTTGAATGGCTGAGTGTGTCCACCTCAACCGATACTTCTCCATCTGCTTTAGTCGCCTCTTGAGCATTTTTAATTAAGTGCGAAATTGACATCACCATCCGGTCTTTTTCACAGGTAATCAATAGATCATCTCCATTAATTTCAAATTGAACCTCAGGAGAAATATCTAAATTACGCTCTATAGATTCAGTAATGATTTGCATCAGTGACGAATCAGTCACAATGTTTGAACCCTTGTGCTTAAGCTTTTCTAATAATACCGACATGCGTTTAACTGAGTTGTCGACAGTCATAATCATGTCGTCAATAAACGCTGGGTTACTTTTATGTTTTTCAGCGTTTTTTACCAACAGCGATTGCTGAGCAATTACGTTATTGAGATCATGAACAATAAATGCGGTAAACTTAGAAAACGCTTGGAGTTGTGAATTTTCCGCCAACCATCTTTCTTGCTGATGCATTTTTATGTAATCAGCTATCTGACGGCCGATAGATTTATAAAGATCTAAGTCTTCCCAATTGGCAATTCTTATTTGAGTAGAGGTTATAATCGTAAACCCAATTAGCTCACTATTATTTATAAATGGAACTAATAACCAACCATTCTTAATATCCCGGAATTCTTTAGGCACAAGATCTATTTTGATATCTACGTTATAGACTCCCTGTAAAATATAAATCCATTCATTTTCAAGCATGAACTCAAATGCAGGTTCATTTTTTGGAAACACTTTGTCAGCAGGAAAATTTAGAGAAGAGTACTTTGATTTGTATTTGAAGACATCATTGTCTAACAACCAAATTCCAACATGCTCTGTTTTTGCAATATTCATCAACGCATTTTTAACATTGGATAAATAATTTTGTGATTGATCGTCCGAGTTCAGCAGATGTATTAAGTTCAACCATTCTTCACGATAGTCATATTTGTGGCCAAAGACATGTTTACTCATGATGACTGACACTCGTTCTCTAAAGCTACGAAATAGCGTTAGAGAGGCCAGAAAAAATACAAATACCGTAAAGCCAGCGGTGTAAAACATAAGGCTCCAGCTGGCATTGAATACGTTCATATACATTACAGCTAACGCAACAACGATAAAAACCAACCCAATGATTAATGCAGTAGATGTATACACCAGAGACTGTCGAGACAGGGTCAGTTCAGCTACTTCCAAATTATTATTTTTGAACAACAACGCGCCAGCGGCAAACGTAAAGAGAATACCCATGTACACCGCTGCTCTTATTTCCCAATTAATGGGATGCAGTGATTGAATTAGATAGCTATGGGTATACATGTAAATGTCAAAAACGAATGACAGTCCAATAGATAACACAATGACTTTTTTCAGCCGGCTTTTTTTAGAAGCTCTAAGTAACTGCTCCGCACTGAGAATACAAATCAGGTTTGACGCCACCATCCAATAAGAAACAGGAATATAAAAAAGATCTCGAAAGTGACTGATGAAAAAGTATGCAGACCCATTGACCACAACAGCTGCCAACAGAATGTATCTAAGAGATCTGATTTTTATGGTGTCGGCTAGATTGCCAGTTATGAGGTATATAAAACAGAACACCCAATAAAGGTTTTTGAAGAGTTCAAGACTGAGCCTAACCTCCGTATCCAAACTGACTTGGCTGAATACTTGGTTCAGGCTGATTAGCCATGAAAAAGTGACCGCCATACCACCAGCTAGGGCCCAGTAATAGGATTCTTTAAACGCACGGGACACAAAGACCAGGAAAATAATTCCAGCCAGAATGGCGTCTAAAGAGTAGGTTATAAATGCTACTGATTGGTTCAATTGAGCACATCCATGTCGCGCGTTACTTCTTGAGTAAAGATTAAAATGCCCATCTTTGGGTATATTTTATTGTCTGCCTGTCGAGTTATTTTACTCTATTCAAGACAAATGATTTAACACGAATCCGTATATTTTTATTACTCTTGATTTAAAACCCTGTAGGACATTGACCATAAATAAAAAAAGCAGCCAAATGGCTGCTTTTCATTCAACAGTAATACAGTTTCATCACTATCGGTGTTTGGCCTTCATTTCTTCCAATACACGAATTTGTGCCATGGCTTTCGCCAGCTTGGCACTCAGCATTGCGTAGTCTTCGTCAGCACTGTGTTCTGCCAACTCTCGCTCTGCATCTTTACGCGCTTCTTCAGCCGCTGCCATGTCTATGTCATCGGCACGTATAGCGGTATCAGCCAACACGGTGATTAGATTAGGCTGTACTTCGAGGTAACCCCCAGAAATATACAGCACTTCCATTTCACCAAGTTGTTTCTTAATGCGGATTGGGCCGGGCTTTAGACTAGTCATCAGCGGCGTGTGGCCAGGCATAATACCTAGCTCACCCAACACTCCTGTTGCCTGTACCGACTCAACCAAACCGGAGAATATTTGATCCTCGGCGCTCACTATGTCGCAATGTACTGTGATTGCCATGATGCTTTCCTCCGATTATCCGCGAGCGTTGTGAGCTTCAACCACTTCATCGATTGAGCCCTTCATGTAGAAGTCCTGCTCTGCGATGTGGTCGTATTCACCCGCCAAAATGCCTTTAAATGCTGAGATAGTTTGCTTCAATGGCACATATTTACCTGGTGCACCAGTGAAAACTTCTGCGACGTGGAAAGGCTGAGATAAGAAACGTTGAACTTTACGAGCACGGGCAACGGTTTGCTTGTCTTCTTCAGACAGTTCATCCATACCCAGAATCGCAATAATGTCTTTCAGTTCGTTGTACTTCTGCAGAGTTGCCTGAACGCCACGAGCAATTTCGTAGTGTTCCTGACCAATAACTAGTGGATCTAGCTGACGAGAAGTCGAGTCTAGTGGGTCGATCGCTGGGTAGATACCCAGAGAAGCGATATCACGGCTCAGTACAACAGTCGCATCCAAGTGCGCGAAGGTTGTGGCTGGAGACGGGTCAGTCAAGTCATCCGCAGGTACGTACACGGCCTGTACCGAGGTAATGGAACCTGTCTTGGTAGAAGTAATACGCTCCTGAAGAGCACCCATTTCTTCTGCCAGAGTCGGCTGGTAACCCACCGCAGAAGGCATACGACCCAATAGTGCAGATACCTCAGTACCGGCTAGGGTGTAACGATAGATGTTGTCTACGAACAACAGTACGTCTTTACCTTCGTCACGGAATTTTTCCGCCATGGTCAGACCTGTAAGAGCAACACGCAGACGGTTACCCGGTGGCTCATTCATCTGACCGTAAACCATTGCCACCTTAGACTTGGTTGGCTCTTCAACGTTTACAACACCAGATTCCTGCATTTCGTAGTAGAAGTCGTTACCCTCACGAGTACGCTCACCTACCCCTGCGAATACAGAAAGACCTGAGTGTTCCAGAGCGATGTTGTTAATCAGCTCCATCATGTTTACGGTTTTACCTACACCGGCACCACCGAACAAACCAATTTTACCACCCTTGGCGAATGGACATACCAAGTCGATAACCTTAATACCAGTTTCCAGAAGCTCTTGGCTATGCGCCTGCTCAGCGTAAGTGGGAGCCTTACGGTGAATCTGGGCACGTTCCTGTTCACCGATAGGGCCGCATTCGTCGATTGGGTTACCCAATACGTCCATAATACGGCCCAGAGTTTCAGTACCTACTGGTACAGAAATAGGTGCATTAGTGTTGTCTACATCCAGACCACGCTTAACACCTTCTGAAGAACCCATGGCGATTGCACGTACAACACCGTCACCCAGCTGCTGCTGAACTTCCAGTGTCAGTCCCTTTTCAGTAACTGTCAGTGCGTCATATACCTTGGGTACTGAATCACGTGGAAATTCCACGTCAATCACAGCGCCAATGACCTGTACGATCTTTCCGCTACTCATGATTAGTATCCTCTAAATTTAAATTCCGCGTTATACAGCAGCTGCGCCGCTCACGATTTCACCCAGCTCTTGAGTAATCGCGGCTTGACGAGCCTTGTTATATACCAGCTGAAGATCATCGATCAGATTACCAGCGTTGTCGGTGGCGCTCTTCATTGCCATCATACGGGCCGCTTGTTCACAAGCGCCGTTTTCAACAACAGCCTGATATACCTGAGATTCGATATATCTAGCCAGCAGGCCTTCCAGTAAGTCTTTGGCATTGGGCTCATAGATGTAATCCCAATTATAAGTACGCTTACTGTCGTCTTCTGCTGCTTTCAGCGGTAACAATTGCACCATGCGTGGCGATTGAGTCATGGTGTTAACAAACTCGTTGTACACCAATTGCAGGTGATCAATTGTGCCTTCCGCGAATGCGTCCAACATCACTTTCACCGTGCCGATCAAACCTTTTACTTCTGGCTGCTCACCTAAATGAGCCGCTGAAGCGACCACGTTTGCACCTAGGGACTTGAAGTAGCCGTTGCCTTTTGCACCCACGGTGCAAACTTCGATATCAACGCCTTTTTCAGCCCAGGCCTGCATGTCCTTCACAACTGTTTTGAACATGTTTACGTTCAAACCACCACAGAGACCGCGATCAGTGGATACAATGATGTATCCAACTTTTTTAACTTCGCGCTCTTCCAAGTACATGTGGTGGTACTCAGGATTGGCGTTGGCCAAGTGCCCAATTACATTCCGAATTTTGTCGGAGTATGGCTTGCTGGCTTTCATCCGATCTTGAGCTTTACGCATTTTCGAAGTCGCCACCATTTCCATGGCGCTAGTAATCTTCTGCGTATTTTTAATGCTCGCAATTTGGGTGCGAATTTCTTTTCCGACAGCCATAGCTTTGCCTCCTAAAGTTAGCCCGCTGTTGCCAACGAGCTAATACCCTTACCAGGTCTGCGTGGCTTTGAATTTCTCCAAAGCTTCTTTGAAAGAATCAGCGATTTCTGAATTGTAATCACCTGATTCATTCACCTTCGACATTAGCTCAGCGTATTCGCTGTTCATGAAGGAGTGCAGAGCAGCCTCAAAATCACCTACTTTGTTCACTTCCACATCTTTCAGGAAGCCTTCATTGGAGGCGTAAATTGAAATTGCCATTTCAGCTATGGACATTGGCGCATATTGCTTCTGCTTCATCAGCTCGGTAACACGCATACCGTGATCCAGCTGAGCCTTGGTGGCTTCATCAAGGTCAGAAGCAAACTGAGCAAATGCTGCCAGTTCGCGATACTGTGCTAAAGCAGTACGAATACCACCAGACAGTTTCTTAATTACTTTGGTCTGCGCAGAACCACCCACTCGTGATACCGATACACCTGCGTTCATCGCAGGGCGGATACCAGAGTTAAACAGGGAACTCTCCAGGAAGATCTGACCATCAGTAATCGAAATTACGTTAGTTGGAACGAACGCTGATACGTCACCAGCCTGAGTTTCAATAATTGGCAGTGCAGTCAATGAACCTGTCTGACCTTTCACTTCGCCATTGGTGAACTTTTCTACGTAGTCGGCGTTAACACGAGATGCGCGCTCAAGCAGACGAGAGTGAAGATAGAAAACATCACCTGGGTAAGCTTCACGACCTGGCGGACGACGCAGTAGCAATGAAATCTGACGGTAAGCCCAAGCTTGCTTCGTCAAGTCATCATAAATGATCAGAGCATCTTCACCGCGGTCACGGAAATATTCACCCATGGTACAACCAGCGTATGGCGCCAGGAACTGCATGGATGCTGGATCAGAAGCAGAAGCCGCTACAATGATGGTGTGATCCATAGCATTGTGCTCTTCTAACTTACGTACCACATTAGCAATGGTGGACTGCTTCTGACCAACCGCTACGTAGATACACTTAATGCCTGTGCCTTTCTGGTTGATGATGGCATCAACAGCCATCGCCGTTTTACCAGTCTGACGGTCACCAATGATCAGCTCACGCTGACCACGACCGATTGGCACCATGGAGTCAACAGACTTATAACCAGTTTGCACTGGCTGATCGACAGATTGACGTGCAATTACACCAGGTGCAACTTTCTCAAGGGCGTCTGTTAATTTCGCATTAATTTCGCCTTTGCCATCAATTGGGTTACCTAGAGCATCTACCACACGACCCAACATTTCAGGGCCTACAGGTACCTCAAGGATACGACCGGTTACACGACATTTTTGACCTTCTGCTAAAGGTAGATAGTCGCCTAATACGATGGCACCTACGGAATCACGCTCAAGGTTAAGAGCCATTCCATATAAGCCGCCGTCGAATTCAATCATCTCGCCATACATAACGTTGGCCAGACCATGAATACGTACAATACCGTCAGTTACACTGCCGATAGTGCCCTCATTCTGGGCTTCGGAAGACACATCTAAATTTTCGATGCGCTTCTTAATTACTTCACTAATTTCTGAAGGATTCAGTTGCTGCATGCCTGCTTCCTCTTAGGAATACATTGCTTCGGCCAGCTTCGCGAGCTTACCGGTAACAGACGAATCAATTACCAGATCATCAGTGCGTATCACTACGCCACCAATAATGCTCTGATCTACAGTTGAGACCAGAGTAACTTCGCGACCTAACTTCTTGGTCAGTTTCTCAACCAGGGCTTTTTCATGAGCTGGGCTCAGCTCAAATGCCGTGGTTACCCTTACTTCCACAGATTTTTCCTGTTCGGCTTTCAGTTTTTCAAATTGAACTGAAATTTCTTCAAACAGATCTAATCGTTTGTTCTCGGACAACACAGTAACGAAATTACCAACATCCGCTTTTAGTTCTCCGCTGCAAACATCTAAAAGCGATTGTGCTTTTATTGCTGCGGTGGCAGATGGTTCTTTCAATAAAGCTGCTACTTTTTCATCTTGAGAAACTGACGCCAAAGTGGCCAGTGATTCAGACCAGTCGCCTAACGCTTTCGCGTCATTTGCAAACTGGAATGCGGCTTTGGCGTAAGGACGCGCCAATGTGCTTATTCCAGCCATGGCTACCTCCTTAAAGTTCCGATGCCAGTTGATCTAACAATTTTTCGTGGGCTTTGATATCTACACTTTGCTGTAGAATTTTTTCAGCACCCGCGATTGCCAGTCCAGCTACTTTGGCTCGTAACTCTTCTTTCGCACTATTTGCTTCCTGCTCAATTTCTGCCATTGCTGCAGCTAATTTACGCTCGCCCTCTTGGGCCGCTTCTTCTTTAGCTTCTTCAATGATTTGAACAGCACGCTTGTTGGCTGACTCAATAATGTCTGCTGCCTGAGCTTTTGCTTCTTTAAGCTTCTTGGTAGCTTCTTCTTGAGCCAACTCCAGATCTTTTTCTGCTCGGTCAGCAGCATTCAGACCCTCTGCGATTTTCGCTTTACGCTCTTCCAAGGCGGTGATCAAAGCAGACCAAACGAACTTGTGACAGAACCAAACGAACACCGCAAAGGACAGCATCTGACCAATGAGTGTCAAGTTAATGCTCACGGTATATCACCTCTCTACCCGTTAATAATTGGAACAGAGTGTTGTGATTAAGCCAGACCTGGAGCAACTGCGAAGATTAGGTACATAGCGATACCAACACCAATCATTGGTACGGCGTCCAACAGTGCAACCACAATGAACATCTTGCTCTGAAGCATTGGGCCTAATTCAGGCTGACGTGCAGTGCTTTCCAGCAGCTTGCCACCCAGCATTGCCATACCTATAGCTACACCCAAACCACCAATACTGATCATCAGTGCTGCGGCTATAATGATTAGCTCCATGTTTCTTCTCCTAAATTTTTAAAGTTAAGTTTTGAAGTTAATTAAACATAAAAAAACCGATATCAGCTTTAGACTTACATCGGTTTAGAATTCTTAGTGATCTTCGTGGGCCATACTCATGTACACACAGGTCAGCACCATAAAGATAAATGCTTGAAGTGTGACGACTAGAATGTGGAAAACCGCCCATCCGAATTGCAGAACACCGCCCATCAGTCCCAAAATCAAACCACCTGTATAAAGTAGTGAGATCAAGATAAAAATCATTTCGCCCGCGTACATGTTTCCGAACAAACGAAGTCCTAATGAGAAGGGCTTGGCAATAAGAGAAACGATTTCCAAAAGAAAGTTGAATGGAATGATTAAAACCTGAACAAATGGGTTCTTAAAAGTGAATGGCTGCAGGGTCAGCTCTTTGATAAAGCCAACGCCTTTGACTTTGAAGCTGTAGAAAATCATCAATGCGAATACAGAAAAGGCCATGCCCATGGTGACATTTGGGTCAGTGGTCGGCACGATCTTATGGTAACCAACACCCAATAGGCTAATTAACCAAGGTACTAAATCCACTGGCACTAGATCCATCAGATTCATCAAAAATACCCAGCAGAAAATAGTCAACGCTAGCGGCGCTACCATTTTTGTTTGGCCATGAAAGGTTTCTTTAACCTGACCATCAATAAACTCTACGATCATTTCCACAAAGTTTTGAAAACCTGTGGGCACGTCGGTAGTGGCTTTTACTGCCACACGGTGAAACAAGAATAGAAACAATGCAGCCAAACCCATAGACCAAATCATGGAATCGACATGAATGGCCATAAAGCCGAGCTCTTCAATATTTTTTGAAGTTGCGAAGCCCCAAGAACCATCAGGGAATCTGCCGAAAGTAAGATTGGTAAGGTGGTGATTGATGTACTCAGTAGAAGTTTGTTCTCCACTAGCCATTGCTTAGTTACCTTATTTTTTTTACTGCTTACGCAGTCGATTAAACAGAAACGGTGTTACGAACCAAACGCTGACTTGAAGAACCCCGTACCCGATGAAGAACAAAAGGGGATTCACTTCAAGCCAAAATTTAAAAACCAAAGCAAAGGCACAAACAGTAAGTAAAAACTTCTCATTCATGCCTCGATATATGGCTCGTACTGCGTCTCGATCCCCAAATGAACTAGCGAAAGATCGAAGCGCTAAAACTGTGTGCGGTACTATCTGAATGATGGCACCCGCTACTAAGGATTGCACTTGCACCAGCCCCAAACCAAAAGCTAAACCCAAGCCAGCCACCACTAGAGCAATCGATGATTGCATAAACATGACACTAAACACTGGTGGTCTGGAAACTGGTTGTACTTTCCAGGGTTTGAAGGGGGTCACTGCATCCTCAATTTATAATTTTTTCCTCTGCACCAAAGGATTTGAAGCACGGCGAAATTTCGCCAGCAATCCGGTTGGTCAGCCGCTTTTCCGAGCGGTGGGGAAGTATAGGGTTTTGGTTAACCAGTATCAATAAAGCATCGAATTAATCGATACACTTACTAGACTTTTAAATTTTTGTCGTTCTAGTTGGAAGCAAGTTTTACGTTACTTTTTACTCAGGAACCAAGCTAGCAGTAAATAGTATTCCTAATTTTAGAGAAGACTTTGTATAAATCGAACTATTTCCACCCAATAACAGCTATCTAACCGACAAAACTGCCAGCCAGAAATGAGCTCGAGCTCCGCGAAGGACGTAAGTAAAGAATTCCAAAATTCTCCCACTCAAGCCTCAAAAAAATATGTTCAGAAGTTTAGTCGTCGTTAATTGGAGCCCATCAACTCGAGCCATCAAAAGCGCCCTGCACCCGGCTGTGATTTTTACAACTAAACCAATGATCACTAATTAATCTATTCAGCGAACTATTTATCTAGCTATTTATCTCAATACAGCCAAATGAATGCTTGATCACTGATCAAAATACTGTATATTTATACATACTGTTTATTTGATCAGCATGGATGAATAGCCATGAGCACAAAGACTTCAGCCCTACCCGATGTAATAGATGCGTTTCATGAAGCGAAACAATGCCATAGCACACCGGAAAGATTTCGATGGAGCCATAGGTTCATATATGAAGCAGCATGCAAGACCGGTTTCACTCGCTTGAGAAACGAGAACAGTATTACGGTGTTTCCAGCTTTCGCTAGTCACTATCAAGAGATTTTGAACAGCAACCAAGAGAAAGTTAATGCACATTCGAATAGCATGGCAGAAGTTAGCAAGCTCTCCTCTCACTTAGATATAGACCCAGGCTTACTTTATTATTTAACCAAACCTAAAGGTTCGGAAATGAGGAAGTACTTAAGAACTCGCAGTATTGAAACTCTCGCATCTAACGACCAGTACTGCTGGCTGCCAGAGTAGTCAACCAGTCAAACTGTGAAAGGTAGCACAAAGCTACACTTTTATTGTGGGCTTTTTCAGTATATGGCAAAAGAATCAATAATTGTTAATTAAGGTTATATCAATACTGTATTTCGTAATATACAGGGTATTTAGGCTAATATTTAATTTAACCACCTGGATCAAAACCAACAAAAACGCACCAGGTTACTCCAAGAAAAGACATGGCGCTTAGCTATCACAGTCATAGGGCCGGGTTACTCAGTAGAGAACCCGGCTTTTTTATGGCCAGTTAGCACCATGAGTCAAACGTTTATTCCATCTCGAATTCTAGCCAATAAGCTCCAACTCAAAACCTAAAGATTAAGGACATAAACTACTCGAAATACATTTTGGTAATCTGGCGAGTTGAGTAGCAATAACGCTACAACAAGGTATCGGTATCGATCGGAGGGATTGGCTCTAGAGAGCCTTTAATGAACTGCTGCTCGATGATGTCTCTGGTCACTGGTTTACTAAAGATATAGCCCTGAATGACGTCACAACCCAGTTCCTCAATAATCGAAAGTTGCATAGAAGTTTCCACGCCTTCAGCAACCACTCGATAACCCAATGAATGACACATCTCGGTAATCGACTTCACCATCCCTTTATGTCGATGCTCCTCATATATTTCTTTGATAAAGGATCGATCAACTTTCACCCAGTGTAATGGCAAATCGTTTAACAAACTAAGCGAAGAATAACCCGTACCGAAATCGTCTAAAGATATTTGAACACCTGAGTCATACAGCAGCAGAAGCTGTTGCCTTGAATGTTCTATGTCGTTGATGGCTGCTGACTCGGTGATTTCCAATGTCAGATTGGTTGGCTCTACTTCAGCCTGTTCTATTCGTCGAAGCACATCTTCTGCGAAGTTATAACGATGCAACTGACCGGCGCTGACATTGACGGATATTTTCATGTAGTCCATACCCTTGTCTTTCCAACTTCTCAATGTCATCAAGCTTTGGTCTAACACCCAGTCTCCAATCTCTTGAATAAAACCCAATTCCTCAGCAAGGGGAATGAAAATACCTGGAGGCACCAACCCATACTCCACAGAATCCCATCGAGCCAAGACTTCCGCACCTAATATTTTTTGGCTAGCGCTATCTACTTGAGCTTGGTAAACCAAAAATAACTCGTCAGCCTCAATGGCTTTACGCAGATGGGTTTCCATTGCAATCATGTCTTTCAGATCGACATCCATGCCTTCGGCATAAAACATCGCGTCACCTTGATTACGACTTTTGGCCTTGTACATGGCTACGTCGGCTTTTTTAATTAGGTCTTCGGAACTAACTCCATCTCTGGCATATAAGGAAATGCCCAAGCTGCCCGACACCTGCACTTCTATATCTCTGTATTTGAACATTCCGTTGGTGAATTTGAGTATTCGCTCAGACAGCACTGTGGCTTCTTTCTCATCACGAACGTCGCAAATCAAAACAAATTCATCACCACCGAAACGGGCCAGAACATCTGATTTTCTGAGTGCCTTGCTGATAGAACTAGATACATATTTCAACAAGGCGTCTCCGACTTGATGACCATAACTGTCGTTAACCAGCTTGAATCGGTTTAGATCCATTAGCATTACAGCAAAAGGAACATTTGGGCGCTCTTTGATGCGCTCAGACATACGCTCCATGAGGAATACTCGATTGGGTAGTCCTGTCAGCGCGTCGTGGTAGGCCATGAATTCTATTTTCTTTTCTGAGCGCCGGCGTTCAGTGATATCGGTAACGGCACCCACAAAACGACCAATATGACCATCAGGCTCTCGAATGGCTTCCCCACTGGCTTCAACCCAAAGATAATGACCGCCCTTTGCTTGAATTCTGAACTTAGCTTTAAATTCGCTGCAATCTTCTAGGTGGCCTTTAAGCAGCCCACGAACATGATTTTGATCCTGGGGATGTACCCGCTCGAAAAATGGCATGTTGCGGTAATCTTCAGCTTCTTCTCCGGTGAACCCAAGCATCTCTAATAATCGGTTATTCCAATCCACCGTGTTTGTGTCTAGATTCCACGCCCAGATGCCATCATTCGATGTATTGGCTACTACCTCCAAACGTTCAGCTAAATCTTTGGCGTTTTTCTCCCGTTCACGCATATAGTCAGTTAAGGCATCACGCTGCATGGAAAACGACACCAAATCCAAGTAGGTGGTGAACATTCGGTATTTCTCGTCGGCAGAATCGGGCCTGATATGATCAATAACAGCCAACACACCCCATTGAGAGGTTTCTGCTGCCACTGGCACCAGAGTAATAATGCTGTGATCTGGAATTTCCGCGTGCGGTATATTGGTGGGAGGAAAGCGATTCGCTGGGAACTGCTCTTTAGTGTAATCCCCAAGCAGTCGATCATCAGAGTCTTCTGAAAACAAATGACTCATGATTAATTCTTCCGACAACTGATTTTTACTCGAACTGCCACCACTATCTTTTGCATTGGCCCAATGGGCGAGGCACCCCCAGTGCATAAATGGGCCCCACAAATTAGACATATTTATCAGAGACTCGTACCCAGATTTGGCAAGCGCCATGGCTGACTCATAATTCAAATTAGGCACTTCTTCTGAATTGACTTCCACAGCATCAGTTATCGGTTGATGGGGTTCTAATGATTCCGATATTACGCTGCTCGACCTGACCCTAATTGATTGAGGAACCTTAAGGGTTCTTTCTTGATATTCGCCACCCTTTATTCGAATTTCCAAGCGGTCCATTGCTTCATGAACCATCTTTTCAATGCCTTGATCAACACTAGTTAAGCCACGCTCTCTGCCTAAGTAAGTGTCATCAATACCGGCAATGGCAACTTGCTCCGGTACCTTATAACCAGCCTTGGTAATAACCTGCTCAAAACCGATTGCAGTCATGTCTGAACCACAAATAACAGCCGTACATTCGGATTTGCGGTCAATAAATAGATTTCCAGCGATTCTACCACCCGGTAATGTTGGCTCATCACCTCGGAATAACCAATCATCGTCGAATTCCAGATCACGCTGGCGGTAGCACTCAAGCAAAGCTTCATATCGAATTCGAAAATCGACAATGCCCAGGTCACCTGCAAATCCGATTTTTCGATGCCCTAGGCCATATAAATGTTCGAATAGTTGATTAACGCCATCGGCTTGATCACTCACCACAGCTTCAACATCCAGCGGGAAATAATCTTCTACTGTGGCAACAACAGGTATGCCTTTACTAATAAGATTTTGAGTGTGTACGGCTGATACTGAATTCAAGACGATGTAGGCACCATCTATATAATCCATGGCTAAGGGCAAATTGAAGTGCCCAAAACCATTGGTCATCACAACCACCAGATTCAATCCCCTGGCCGCCGCCTGAGCTCTCACTTGCGAAGCCAGCTCGCCTAAATAAAAGCCGCTTAGATAAGGGGTGAACACAGCAATGGTTTTGCGTTTGTTAGCAAGACTCAAATCTACTTCCTGAAACCGATAGGGCTTAACACTAACTCTAGCCAAGTTTCAGGCTTTGTGCTGATTTGCTTACATTTTTCAGATTCTAAAATTTACCGAGCATTAGCGTTCTGGCAACGGGGCTCTAAGAAAGGTATTTGGCCTCAAAGTCTTGAATGTTTAGCGGCTTATCGTAGAAATAGCCCTGAATAACGTCACAGCCAATATGTCTAATCCAATCTTTTTGATGTTCTTCTTCTACACCTTCAGCAACGACTTTGTAACCCATGGAGTGGCACATTTGAGTAACTGATTTAATCATCCCTGAGTGCAGGTCTTCAGAGGTTAAATCTTTAACGAAAGACCGATCAATTTTCACCCAATCCAAAGGCAAATCGTTTAGCAATCTTAAGGAAGAATAACCCGTACCAAAGTCGTCCAGCGAAATCCGAATACCTGCTTGTTGAATTTGATTTAGTTGTTCACAGGCATGTTCTATGTCGGTAATGGCTGCAGATTCCGTGACTTCGATATTCAGACAAGATGGGGGAATTTGATAATACTGAACCAACTGACACAGGTTGTTCGCAAAATTCTGCTGATGCAGTTGGCTAGCGGATACGTTTAAAGACAACTTCACCTGATGATGGCCTCGGCTATGCCAGTCTTTGAGTTTCTCTAGCACTGTGGTGAGTACCCAGTCGCCAATAGAACTGATAAAGCCGATTTCTTCTGCCAGACCAATAAAGATGCCAGGAGGAACCAAGCCAAACTTTTTAGATTGCCAGCGGCATAGCACTTCAGCGCCCACTAAGCTTTCATCAGTCGTGCTGATCAGCGGCTGGAGCTGTACAAACAATTCGTCGTTAGAAATAGCTTTACGCAGCTGGCTTTCCATAGCCATTTGATTTTTGCTATCGACTTCCATACCAGACTGATACATCACCGCATGTTGAGCCAGCTGAGATTTGGCTCTCTGCATTGCCAAATCTGCCTGCTTTAACAGTTGATCGGGCAACTGCCCATAGTCTGGAAATACCGTTGCACCCAAGCAAGCAGAAACATCAAACTCAATGTCGCCATGTTTAAATGAGCCATTGATGGTATTCAGGATTCGACGACATACCGAATTGACTTGGTCATTGCTCTCCACTTTGCAGATCAATACAAATTCATCACCACTGAATCTAGACAGCACGTCAGACTTTCTTAGTACACTGGTTATCTTGCGGCCGATATAGTTTAGAAGAACATCACCCACTTGATGACCATAGCTATCGTTGACTCGCTTAAAGCGATTGATATTAAGTGAAAGTACCGCGAGCGGTTGATCTGAGAAGTCCCTGATGTGGTCATTCAGTTTTTCCAGCAACAAACCCCGGTTAGGCAACCCAGTTAATGGGTCGTGTTGAGCCATAAACTCAATCTGTTTGGTGCGTTGTTGCCGCTCGGTAATATCCGTTAACGCACCTACAAAGCGTGCAATGTGACCATTGGGCTCCCGAATCGCCTCGCCACTGGCTTCTACCCATATGTAATTTCCATCTTTGCTTTTAATCCTGAATTTCGCTTTGAAAACTGAGAAATCAGTGATGTGGGAACGAATCAGCTCACGCACATGGTTTTGATCCTGGGGGTGCGCTCTTTCTAACAACGACATGTGACGATAAGCTTGCTGATCTTCCTCGGAATTAAAACCCAGCATTTCAAGCAATCTGACATTCCACTCAGTGACATTGGTTTCCATATTCCAGATCCAAATGCCGTCGTTGGATGAGTTACTTAGAATTTCCAGGCTGTCTGCCAATTTCCGCGCGCTCTTCTCTCGTTCCATCATGGAATCGGCCAGAGCATTTCGCTGCATAAAAATAGCCATGAGCAACAGGTAATAGTTGAACATGCCGTATCTGGCTTGATCCATATCGTCTCTAAGTTCATCAACCACCGACAACACGCCCCATTGCACATCGTCATGGGATACCGGAATCAAGGTAATAAAAGTAGGAGACGGCACCGGCAATTGGGCAATGTCTTTGGGTGGAAAACTTCTGGCATCGAAACTAGATCCAGCTAACGGCGCTAAAACACTCTGAGTGTGTTCTTCCGATAGTAAATTAGTAATGGAAATATGGCTTAGCTCTGCTTCCTCCTTCTGACTATTGCCAATCTCTGGCTTTTTCCAGACTCCCATGCAACTCCATTTTAGAAAGGGGCCCCACAGTCGAGAAACATCTAATAACCAGTTATGGTTCATTGCACCAAACGCAATAGCGATTTCATTGTGATCCTGCATCACATGGGCTGAATGCAAATAATTCGGTCGAGCTGGAAAATCCAGCGCATGCTTGGAACCACAGCTTTGTCTAACCACCAATTGTTGTTCGAGTATTTCCGTCTCTTCTCGGTAAGCGTCACCAAACAATCTAGCTTGAAGGCGATCCAGCGCATGGGACACCATCTCGTCCAAACCCTGGTCCACACTGGTAATGCCAACTCTATGGTTGCTCGCCATTTGAGTATTATCGACACCCACTAAAGCAAGATCATCAGGCACAGATATTCCAGATGCATTGGCAGTTTCTTCGAAACCCAAACAGAGTAAATCCGAACCGCAGATAATGGCCGTGGGCCTGTTGTCTCTTTTTAGAAATTCAGTAGCGGCATCAATACCTCCAGACAAAGAAGATTCATTGACCCGTATTAACCAATTTTCATCAAAATCCCATCCCTTCTGCCGGTAACAATCCAACAAGGCGTTATATCTGGCGCGAAAATCAGGAACCGCTAATACTCCGGCAAACCCTATTTTTTTATGGCCTAAGGATGTCAGATGCTCAAAGGCTTGGTGAATGCCATCGCTTTGATCACTGACGACCCTTTCTACCGGCAAGGGAAAAAAATCTTCAACGGTAGAAACGACAGGAATATCAGACTCGATTAATTTTTGAACAAAGACGGAAGAGACAGAATTTAGCACTATATAAGCTGCATCAATGTAATCGAGAGCCAGAGGCAAATTATAGGATCCAAAACCACTGGTCATAATTAAAACCAGATCGAGATCCCTTTTTTGGCACTGAACCCTTAATTCCTCGGCCACGCCACTCATGTAAAAACCACTTAAATAAGGGATAAACACCCCTATGGTGGTGCGACCATTATTGATACCCAATTCTCTACTGCCCAGAACAGATGTTTATATTTCACTGTAGTTAATTTGTGAGGTTTTGCTCACCAGAACACGAAATTTGGCCGGTCACAGGCCTGTCACAGTGGTTGTTCAAAATGCGCGGGATTTAAACCCGCCCTAAGGAAAGAACATGAAAATTAGAATAATCACAGCATCGCTTGTCATGACCTTATCAGCGATAGCAGTGCAAGCTGATGAAACTGAATCCAGCGATTTGCCATTTAGCGTATTAACTGAATTAGAAAACGGCACCGAAATTCGAAATGGTGGCTATGGCTCTGCCATGACTGGTCACCCTAAGAAGTCGAATCACTTTTACGCCCTGACTGACCGCGGCCCAAATGCCAACTACACCGGACCTGAAGGCAAGGGTAAAAAATTCCCAATGCCCGAGTACACACCACGGATTTCAGAATTTAAATTAACCAAAGATGGTCAGATTGAAGTGGTTAGAGAAATTCTATTAAAAGACAACAAGGGTAATCTAATCACAGGTTTGCCGAACCCTAAAGGAATGGGTTCTACCGGAGAGGTTCCGTACGACAACTCAGGTAAGATGCTCAACACTGATCCTTATGGACTGGATTCTGAAGGTTTGGTTGCTTTAAAAGATGGTACATTCTGGGTGAGTGATGAATACGGCCCACACATTGTTCACTATGACGCGAACGGTATTGAACTTGAGCGCATCAATCCTTTTGGTACCGGCACAGGCGAACGTAAACTCCCAGCAGTATTTGCAAACCGTCGAGCAAACCGCGGCATGGAAGGCTTGGCGATCACTCCCGATGGTAAAACCTTGGTGGGTATTATGCAGTCCACCATGTTTAACCCTTCGAAGAAAGAAATCACCAACAAGTCACTTACTCGCATTGTGACTTTCGACATTAAAACCGGCGACACACAACAGTTCTTATACCGTCAAGAAGCCAACAATCTTTCAAACTCAGAAATTGCAGCAATTTCCAAGAATGAATTTCTGGTGATAGAGCGTGATGGAGGCTTCTATGGCGATAAGGCAAAATACAAGCGCCTTTATAAAATCACTTTGAAAGGTGCAACTGATGTATCTGGTGATTTCGATTCTGAGTTTGGCATGATGTTGAACAATAAAACACTAGAGCAAAATAGCTGGGAAGAAGTCGCCGCAGCCAATATCCAGCCTGTAGAAAAAACGTTAGTTGCTGATGTGCT
The DNA here is from genome assembly GCA_028282465.1 of Gynuella sp. Lineage (GTDB taxonomy): Bacteria > Pseudomonadota > Gammaproteobacteria > Pseudomonadales > Natronospirillaceae > JANQHX01. The sequence continues at coordinate 73,408 of JANQHX010000093.1, read as the reverse complement.
GGCCGACATTAACTATCCACACGACAAACTAGAAGGCATTTGGATTCGCAATAAAAAATCAATCGCTATTCTGAATGACGACGACTTTGCCGTTTCCGTAAAAGATGGTGAAGTGATCCAGAAAAAGTTGCCAGTTGATGGTTCTATCGACAGCAACAGATTGTATGTGATTAGCTTGGATAAAAAATTAAATAAAATTTAAAGCCTTCTAGCTTTTCGAAGCAAACATTTCAAACTAATTATTTCAAAAAAAGGTGCCTATAACTTAAAGGCACCTTTTCATTTCCTCTATCAGCTGTTACTTCTTTTCAACATCCAATTTAACCAATTCTAAGCACCGGCGAACCGTTGAATGGCCCAGACTGTGCCAGCAATACCACAAGAATAAATCATCGAAGTTTTAATCCTAGCAAAATTCTGATGAATCCAACTTATCCAGGCTGATGATTTAAATAGGGTATAGGCTAAAAAAAGTATAACTAGCTGACCAACTTCTACTCCGAGGTTAAATCCAATTAACGCAATTATTTCTTGTCCCTTTGGCAAGCCTATTTCCGATAATGCACTGGCAAACCCTAAACCATGAATCAGGCCAAAGAGCAATGCGACAAGCCAAGGGTAGCGATGAGTAAAGGTAGTTTTCTTTGACAACGCTTCTCTAGCCATTAACACAATTGATAGCGCAATGATGATTTCTATGGGTGTAATTGACACAGTTACCCAACCGAATGCAGACAACACAAGGGAAACACTGTGGCTGATGGTAAAGCCCGTGATACACCAAATCAGTTTTGAGCTGAATCCGACTAAAAACAGCAAAGTCAGCACAAACAGCAAATGGTCAAATCCAAATACAATATGTTCAACGCCGATGAATAAATAATTTATCAGTGACGAAATCTCATCCATAGGCTCACTACTTGCCCCTGCAATTCCTTGAGTCAAGTGGTAACTGCTTTCGCCACTAATCTGTTCTAGTCTTACCATCACTTGGTGTCGATCTGGCAACCCATCAAATGTTAAGGGTGCATAGGTACTTTCACCACAAGTTAATTTAGGAGGCTGATAATTACATTGGACATTAAATACCGGCTTGAATCGCTCCCCAAGGTCGTTGTAACGTGGAGAAGGCTTCCACTTCACAAGATACTGCTGAGAGGTTATTTCTTTTATAGTCAGTATTGAAAACTCCGTTGTGTGAGCAAAACTCGGTCTTGTGAAACCCATGCAGGTGAAAAATAAAACCATGACCCAATAAAGCGGCGAATTCATATATTTAGTCCAGTTTCATCAGTATTAAATTCATTAACTATGACTTCTAACTGCTTTTTCATCTCATTCTGTCGCATAAGTCTTTTCCAATCACCAGCTACCCTTGCCTCAATTTCTTCAAACCTGGGTATTTCAGAGGGTACATAATCAGTCACTTTTAAGAACCAGTACTGATCATCATCTCGAACATAAAACCAACCAGGATTTAAGGAATTGGACTGAATCTGTTCAAATAAAACTGAAGATAATGCAGCTTGAACATAGGCTTCGTTTTTATTTTGAAACCATCTAACAGGGAATTGGTTTTCAGCATGATTCAGTTTGCTGAGAACTTCCTCTGGGTCTTCGATATTATCAAGGCGCACTAAACCAAAGCTAAATTGATCAGGACTTTTATACTGATCACCATAATCTAGGTAAAAAGCTCTCAACTCCTGGTCTTCTGGATCATTCAGAACAATAGTATCCTGAATTAATTTATACATTTTATTAACTATTAGCTGCCGAATTTGAGAATCATGCTGATCTAACTCTAGCTCCAAACCTTTAAGATAAAGAGCCTCCTCAGTAATCCAGTGTTCCTTAAAGTTTGCTACTTCTATGGCAGTAGGTTGCCTACCTGATCTTTCTGAAAATTTCTCTAAAAACTGGCTTACAGTTTCTTCATCTAACGTTATCTCAATACTTTGCTGTTGTTGCGATAATCCAGCATAAATTATTAAAGAGACAATTAAAAAATGAAATAAAGGCTCTTTTATAAACCCAACTAAGGAGTCAATTAAATTAGCGTTCATAATATTAATCACTTGGTTTTTACCTTCAAAAATATTTACTAGATATGTCGAAAAAATGAATAACAAGCGAATAGTAATTGAATCTAATATGACTCTTTGAATATTAATAAAAATTAGAAAAACCAAAATGTGAACCAACCCCTATTTAATGAAAGCTCCATATTTTTATCACCAAACTGTTAGAGAACAGTTTCTTATTCGACATTTAACCGCCATACCTTTTACCTTCACCCTGCTTAAGTTTGAGCAGCCTTTTTAAAATTATTTAAGGAAGCAGCATGAACAGTGTTAAGGCGTTATTTGTCACTTGTTTTATCCTGATTACAGGATCACAAGCATTTGCGACTAATGAGTATTATTTTAAGTATTCAAACTTTTATAAGCGTCCATATTACGCAGAAGTCGAAGTTATCCACTCGTCAGATCAAGTCATCACAAAAGATTATGTTAGCGGTGTTGTGTTTTACGATTTTAATCGAGATGGAATACATGATTTTTTTGAACCAGGACTCCCTAATGTAATGGTGTCAAATGGCTTTGATGTAGTAAAAACTAACCACCGAGGTCAGTACAGGCTGCCTGCAGCTAGCCGAGGCCTTCAGGATTTCACAGTATTTATTACTAAGCCGGCTGGATGGAAATTACCGGTGGATGAAGACAACATCCCTCAGTTTTCTTATCACCATATGCCTTACGGCTCTCCAGATCTTCGTTTCGGTGGTTTGCCTGCCACTGGCCCACAGCCTGAAGCCATCAATTTTCCATTAGTTAGAGACAGATATAAAAACAATTTCAAAATTGCGGTTTCCGGTGACACTCAACCTTACTCAAATAATGAAGTTGGGTATGTTCGCGATTCCCTCGCTAATGAACTCGCGGCACGTAAAGACCTAGAGTTTTTAATTATTGAAGGGGACGTAATGGGTGATGACCTAGGCCTTTATCCTCGCTTTAAAAAGATACTCAGTGCGGCGAAAGTGCCAGTATATTTTGTACCTGGCAACCACGATTTAGATTTTGATGCTAAGTCCGATGCTAACAGCTTCGACACTTTTAAGCGTGAGTTCGGCCCTACCTATTATTCATTTGATATTGGTGAAGTACACTTTGTTGTACTAGACAATGTTCGTTATCCATGCACGCCTGAGCTAGACAATGTTGATGGCAAACATGATTTCTGTAATGACCCCGAGAATCGCCCGACATACAATGGCGTCATCGACGAGGCACAAATGGAGTGGTTGGCGAATGACCTAGCCAATGTGCCAGAACACAAACTAATCGTTTTAAATCTTCACATCCCTATCGTAACTTTCACCGACATGTACGCCACCAAGCACCAAACAGACAATGCTCAATGGTTATATGATCTGATCGGTGATCGCCCCGCTGTTTCTCTAACCGGCCATACCCATACATTAGAAAACTTCCTACCTGGTGAATACTATGAAGGCTGGCAAGAGTCATTAGGTTTGGGCGCAACTCCGTTCCCACAAATCGTGACGGGTGCTAGCTCAGGTTCTTGGTGGTCTGGCGATTTAGACGAGTACAACTTACCCATGTCCATTCAAAGGCTTGGCGCACCACGGGGTTATCTAATTCTCGAATTCTTTGGTAATGAATTTACCAGTACCTTTAAAGCTGCAAACAAGTCTAAAACTGAACAGATGTCTATGGATTTTCTGTCGCCAACATTTATTTCTTGGTTTGACACCATGATGGAGTGGAAAAATACTGATCCAACTTCGCGTTCCGAAACACCTCCCGTCAGTATTGCTGACCTGCCGGACACATCTATTCTAACCACTGCTGACCTTTTGGGTGGGACTCAATTAGTAGTGAATGTGTGGAATGGCAGTCAGGAATCCATAGTCTCAGTTAAGATTGACGACCGTGAAGCAGTCTTTGCACAGAATGTTCAGCAAGGGCAAGGAGAAGGCAAAACCCTAGCTCTTGATCCTTTCGCACTGAAGAAGCAACTTTATGTTTACCGCTACGCGACGAAGAGTGAATCTGGAAATGAACGCACTCAAGGTTTTGAATTATTTAAGGGCTCCAAGTTTGGAACTGCAGACCCACAGCCTTTAGACACCTGGATGCTCACTCAATCCTCTACCCATATCTGGACCATAGATATGCCTGAGGATTTAGAGCCTGGAATTCATACCCTAAAAGTTTCGACCAAGGATCGATTTGGTAAGAGATACAAAATGACCAAAACATTTGAAGTCATGGACCAGCGCCCAGCACCTTACTTTAGAAAAGAGCTGTTTGAATAAACAGTTATATTCCCAAAAGGCCTGATCACTCAGGCCTTATTCAAACAATCTCTGTCTTCAACTGCTTTAGATTTTGATTACAACACCAATAGAATTACCCAAAACTAATATAGATAAGTATCAGCTTTTGCCATTGACAACGTCTAACATTTAGAGCTCTCATACCAATTTATTGTCAATAGGTCATGTCATGAAAGGAGATCAACATGAGCCTTCTAAGAAAAATCGCATTCGCTGTTTCCTTTACCCTGTATTCAAGCCTGTCTTTTTCAGCGACCACAGATGAAATTATTGGTGGCTTTTCAGAGTTTCTAGTTGAAAGAGCCAATGCAAATTTAGTCGCTTCATTTGAACGAAAACTAAAAAAGGATGAGAACTTTCAATGCTACTTTCAAAATACTCATCAACGGATCAACAATTTAAGTCTGCAGAACTTATTCACTTCAAAGGGATACTGGGAACAAAGTGTACGTGACGATTTAGAATTACTTCTTTATAAGACCTTTTTATCTGAATCACAGCGAGCCATTTCCAGCTTTAGAAATAATTTTATACTTACTACACAATTTCTTGAGTATGAATATGAGGGTCAGTCTTACTCTATTGATTACATAGATTTATCCTGGAATGAAAATCTTAAAAATCAAATCAATGGATTTACGTTTGAAATCGAAACTTTTTTAGAGAACTTTGACAGTAGCATCAAAAACCTAGATGGATGTGAGTTGAGCACAGTCCAAGCTAACACACTAAGATCAAGCCTAAAAAATCTAATCACAAAAAATGACAGCATTGAAAAGTGGTCAACGCATTTTAAAAATTATGGTGGAAATCTTAGGATTAAGTCAGAAATATCTGACGGCGATATCTGCAAGGTTCTCTCGATTAGCAGTAAGGATTGCAAAAAACTACTGACCGGTGATGACCAAGCACTAACTAACTTGTTAACAAATATCACATCGCAATTAGATTCAATTCTTTTAATTATCAGTAATGTCAGGGACGCGCTAAACACATTCAATAGAATTGATTCTGAGCTTGAAAATAAGTTAAAAATGCTGGAGCTTTTTTACGCTAGCATTCCCAATTCAAGCTCAACCAGAGCGGATTTAACTCTGCTGCTCGAAAAGTTAGATACAGATGAGTCTATAGATGAACAATATGTTAAAACCTTTATATCCAACCAGCTTTCCGAACTTAGTACCGACAATCCTGATTTTGAACAAAAGTACTCTAAGGTAAATAGCATTTTTATAGAGGTTCTAGAACATGATCGCTCTCTCACCGATCAAGCTTATTTGGCCTTGGAATTGTTAAACTCTTCTGGAACTGTCACCGAGGCTAGTTACACCAGCCTGTCCAAGTACATAACCTTTTTTACATCAATTGCTGACTCCAGTGACAAATCCGATGTAAAAAATATACTCGAACAATACACAATGCCGCCTGTTAGTTTTGGCGAAAAGCGCAAGAAAGGTCAGCGAGTATTCATTAGTTCTTACTTTGGGGTCATGGTTAGCACAACAGAAAACAGTCAAGACGATTCTGATAGCGATGAGCCCGCAGGAAATCTCTTTATCCCGGTGGGTATTGAGTACAGCGCCGGACATGGCAAAAGTGCTATCTCAGTTATGCTGTCACCTTTTGACTTCGCTTACCCCATCAGCTTACAACTGCAAGACCAAGAAGAAGACTATCAACTCAAGCACATTGTCAGCCCTTCATTAACCCTATCTTATGGATTGCCTAGTCAACCAATCAATGCTGGCCTTGGGATTCAAGGCGGCCAAAGTTATGATGACTCGGAAGATTATCAAACCAGATATTTCTTTTTCTTAAGCTTAGATCTACCCATGATGAGGCTGTTTTAGCCTCTGCTTTGGATGGGTAGTTTATGAGGAACATACTGAGTTTAATCAACGGGCTTGGCCTGAAGAACAAGCTTTCACAAACTCTCCTCCTGAAATAACAATACTGCCAAGTGACTCTGTGGAGTTTAATGGAAGTTGGGATCCCGGATACAATAGAATTGGTTGTGCACAATGGAGCACTGTCTGGTTTATGTTTATAGCCGAAACATGCATTTACTTGAGCATTTTCAATCAAGTTAACCGTTAAGCTAATAATCTAGGGTTTCATTATAAAACTATACTGAATACCATAAGCAACCTGTGAAACTTGGAATGGTAATGTGCTTTTTATAAGCGATAGTGAACTTAACTATTCTATGATTCTTGCAGCTAAGACAGCTCACCAAAAGGTTTTGGTTAACCATGATGATGAGGTTGTAACTAACGATTACTGTCGAGCTATTTATGTAACTGCTGATGAACCATTATCTGAGTTTTGACGTTGAAATCTAATTGAAATCATTCAAAGCATATATAGAGCTTTTCTTAGCAGCGTGAATTGAGGCACTATTTCGATTCTATAAATCATTATTTCTATCAAATATAGAGGAACATGTAATGCGAAAACTGATATCTTTTTGCATCCTTATTTTAATTACTTCATTTAGTCCCACTTGGGCCTGGGTTCAATCAGGCAATACAACTATTGATGAACTTGTTCTTTGGGAAGGAGGCGAGCAAGGATTCGCAGTGTTGAAACTCGCAAGTGGACATAATTGTTATGTACCTTTAATAGAAAAGGAGCTTTACTCTCTAGTTCTAGCACTTCATATTTCAGGTAAGACATTTAATGTCCATTGCCATGATGAACCTGTTATGGTTCATGGGTATTCAACCCATCGACTACACCGTATAAACGTAAATTGAAACTAATGAAAATTCTCATATTAAAAACATACACTGATTAGATCTATAGTAAATTCAAGACGCCTTATGAAGAAGACAACTCTATTTGCATTATCACTCTTGATAGCTGTTAATGTGGTCGCCGGAGTGGACCATCAAACAAATCTAACAATTGAAAAGATACGAAGTTTAGGAGACCAGACTGGAAAGGTTATAGCTTTTCAAGCTACATCTAACATCGTTCCTGAAGGGTTAAATTGCCTTTCAGACTTTTACACTGTTGAAGAGGGTGATAATCCTGAACTCGCACTATCATTATTGCTAACGGCTCTCACAACTGGTAAGACGGTTGAACTATATGTTTACAATAATAAGTGTTCTATTACGGGAAGAATTTCTGTACGTGATGTTCGAATTTTAAAATAGTTGTATGAGCATTATCTTACTAAACACTAAAGGCGGCTAACTATATAATCGAAACGCTAGGATACTTAAAATTTTTCAATAATAGGTTATAGAAATTTCTCTCGCTAACCTGACACCAGAAACCAAGGAGATTTATAATTTTGAAAAAGCTGATGATGGCATTTACCCTCTTTTTATTTTCAAACGTAACGATGGGATACGATGAGGTAGGAACTTGGACGTACGTGAAAAGGATTTTTGTACCTGCTAGTGGAGGAAGTATATATGTTTATTTTGAGGGAGAATCTCTTCCCGGCTGTCATACAAATAATGGCGCTTATATCCCGTCCTCAAATATTGAAGGAGCAAATAGGGTACATTCAACTCTACTAGCTGCTTTAATGGCAAAGCGTAAAGTTCAGGTGTTTTATAACTATAATTCGGATGATCAGCAGTCTTGGAGCCGCTGTAATATAGCGCATGTCTATGTACAGTAGCTCCTAACAAACATATCAACAATCGCACTATCATCGCTGGAATCGCAATGTACATAAGTATTATTAAATAGTAATCGGTACATTGCTATTTGAGTGAGCTATAACCTTCAAGACAGATGTAAGAAACAAGTTTCTTATTACCTAGAATAGGTTACTGTCAGATAAAAGATACACAAACGAAAATATCTATTATCTCGGCCCAGATTAAATAAACCCAATATACGGAGACATCCTTGCTTATATCCGAGTTCTCAAAAAAGGCTGGTGTTTCAATACATACGGTTCGTTACTATGAAAAAGAAGGACTTCTGAAGAGTATTCGACGAGATACTTCTGGAAGGCGTCAATACGCACCTTCCGATTTAGAGTGGATGGTTTGGATTAAGCGGCTAAAGTCTACGGGTATGCCTTTGGCAGATATCAAGCGATTTGCGGCTCTGCGTTTACAAGGGGATGTTACCTTAAGCAATCGCAAACAAATGCTTTCAGAGCATGCCGTTCATTTAGAGAGCGAAATAAATCGGTTAAATACTGAGCTGAAAATTGTGAAGCATAAAGTTAATGCCTACAATGAAAAAATCCTTGACCTAGAGTGAACTCTAGCCTTTAGAGTTTTTATCTCAATTTTCGATAAAGGGTTTAAGTATGTTCACATCTGGCTGCTATGTTACAGCGGAATTAAAAGTTAAGGATATTTCGAAGGCCAAAGAAGCAAAACTGGCATTAATAGAGCTTTGTTCTGAAACGCTAAAAGAAGACGGCTGTACAATATTTGAATTACATCAATTTGATGAAGATGAAACTAGATTTTTGCTCTGGGAAAGATTCGAAGATGAAGATGCATTTAGCTTGCACTTTGAATTAGATCACACCAAAAAGTATCTAGCGAATGACTTTACAGACATTGTTCAGTTTTTTAAAACTAACATCGCCTCCTAACTGAAAGAGTGAGAATCAAGATCCTTTCATAATGATCATTTCTACATTGGTATGATTGAAAAGGCTGAAGCGGACTGTTCGGTAGTCCGCTTCACACTCGTCTCGAACATCAATTTTCAATCCAATAGCATTCCCACTAAGAATTATCACATTTATTTAGAAGTTCTAAGTGAAATTTATCGAGCATTACTGTGTAGCAATTAATTGGAAGCACATTGATAAATCCGATCTATATATTGGATTTTTTGTGCGCATCGAATCGCTATTCCTACAACACCAATATTAAGAAGAAGGATATGGATAACCAACCGATGAAATTGATGTTGAATAACGAGTTCACATTTGAGTTACTCTCCAAATTGAATCAAGGTGTTGACACCAATATACTGAAAAGCGACATGACCAATATTGGCATTAGGTCATAGACGGCACTTATGGTTCTAAAGGAAATAGACCTGCTAATAAAAATCGCACAACCTAATAGGTTGAATTAGGGGCATCTATGAACAAAAAAGTAATATTAATTTCCGGGGCATCCACTGGCATTGGGTTCGCTTCTGCTAAACGCTTAATTGGAGAAGGGCATACCGTTTATTGCGGCGCTCGCAGAGTTGAACTGATGACTGAACTCTCTGATATGGGTGGTAAGGTTATCAGCCTTGATGTAACAGACGACGACTCTGTTGTTTCATTTGCCAAACAAGCTTTTGATAATGAAGGTAGAATTGACGGAGTTTTCGCAAACGCTGGATACTGTCTTCTAGGTCCTATTGAACTTCATTCTTCAGCAGACGTTATTAAGCAATATGATACCAACGTTGTGGGCACTGGAAGATTATTGTCTGCCACAATTCCTTATTTAAGAAAACAAAGATCAGGAACCATTCTCATCACGTCATCTGTTGCAGGTCACGTTTCCATGCCCAATCTGGGTTGGTATTCATCGACCAAGTTTGCTCAGCAAGCCATTGGTGATGCTCTCCGGATGGAACTAAAAGAGTTTGGAATTAAGGTTTCACTCATAGAACCCGGATATATTGATAGTGACATTGATAATGCCAGCCTGCACACCCTAGACACTGCAGAGTCAAATCCAGTTTCGGAAGACTACTTAAATCAAATTAAAAACTTTCGTAATAATTGGAGCAAAGGAATTGATGCCGGGGCCTCTCCTGACACCATCGCAAAGGTGGTCTCAGCAGCATTTTCAGCGACAAACCCTAAGAGACGTTATCATCCCAACCCAGATGCACGCCTTGCATTGTTTATGAAGAAGTTCTTTGGGCACGCACTATTAGATAAAGTGTTACCTGGCGCCTCTATTGGGTAGTAACTTAGTTTAAGTTCAAAAAAGATCACTGCAGTGCAGTGATTTTTTATTTAGGTGCTCTCAATATTTTTTTTAAAACCTGGACTAGGCTGGAATAGCCATATTGGTTAATCCTTGAATTTTGAAAACAACACCCGCCGACCTTTTTATATCTACCGTTAACTCTCCACCCATAGCTTTAACTAATTGCATGGAAATATTTAACCCTAAGCCAGCACCCCCAGAGTGTCGGGCTCTGGATTTATCAGCTCGATAAAAACGATCAAAAATTCGTTCTTTTTCTTGTTCGGTTAATCCTCGGCCATTGTCATCCACATGTACCTCATAAGCACCCATGACCGTTCTTTTAACCATAATTTTAATAACTGGGTCTTCTGTTTCTCGTACTGCTTTGAACGCATTGTCGACCAGATTTGAAACCACTTGAGCTAACCGAATGGCATCGCCACGAATCAACGCAGCCCCAGGAAACAATTGTACTTTTAGGTCGATATTTTCGTATTCAGCGGTTGCACGGTATCGAATGGCAATATCATCAATCAGTGCATTCAAATCTAGCTCTACCAATTCAAATTCTATTTCACCACGGCTCAATCGACCACTAACTAGAATGTCTGATACCAGGGTGTCTAGCGCCTGTATTTCATGTTCAATTAATTTCAGCACTTCCGTTTTGCGCTTTTCATCCTGTGTGTATTCCAACGACTCAGTCATGACTCGAATACGCCCAAGAGGCGATCTTAATTCATGGGAAACGTCGGCAACCAATTCTTCATTTTTTTTATCCGCTTGCACAAGTTGCATCGACATGTGATTCAAAGCGCTGATCAGACCGCCTAATTCATCGTTACGATTAATGCCTTTTAGCTGTTCACCAAATTGACCTTCAGCGACTTTATCAGCGAGCTGAGCAGCACTGGTGAGTGTTTCTCCTAATCGGCCAGCGAAGGGCCAAGACAACAAACCGATTCCTAACGACAGGCCAGCAGCGGCAGCTAACAAATACCAATAAAAGTTTTCTGAGAACTCCAAAAGGCGTTCACGGCTTAATACCAGGGTGCGATCTTTAAAAGGTATTTCTACAGCAACACGAAAGTTTTCTGTGGGTGAGGTGGAGTCCATTAATCGTTCGGGAGTCCAGTCCGCTTGGGCGTATTGAATCCAGGGTTGGCTGTCGAATAGGGTAAGGCCTTCTTTGTCTAAAATACGAAGCCTAATGTTGGGCTGTACCTGATGCCACTTTATCATCCAGTCGTCTAAGGATAGATCTGAGGTGTGTGGTAATACCCGTTCAGCTAAAAAGGTGGCATTTTGGTGTAAGTCCTTACGCCACCCCCCAAAAATGTATGGCTCTAAAAGCAGGTACACCACTAGCAAAACCATGGACAAAGATACAAACAATATGAGTAAGTACCTTGCCCATAGGCGCTGAAATAAATTTCCTGACTGCATGGAGCGCCTTCAGTTTTTAATTGTCTTCAAATTTATATCCCACGCCCCACACGGTTTTTATACACACCGGCTTTTTAGGGTCAGGTTCAATTTTCTTCCTGAGATTACTGATGTGCATATCCATTGCTCGGTCGAAGCTTTCCATATCACGACCCCGCACACGTTCAAGCAGTTCTTCTCGGGAATAGACTCGACCAGGGTGCAACACAAAGAGTTTGAGCAGTTCAAATTCGCTGTTGGTAATTTCCTGTGGACGGCCTTCAACAATAAGCTCGTGAGACATGAGGTTCAGGCTGAAGCGTCTCATTTGGATTAGACTTTGAGCAGTTTCAGCAGGCTTATCATGCCGGCGCATAACTGCTCTCATGCGCGCGTGGAGCTCTTTTAATCCGAAAGGCTTGGGGATGTAGTCGTCGGCGCCCAACTCAAGACCAATCACCTTATCGCTTTCTTCGCCTTTAGCGGTCAGCATGATGATCGGTACCTGACTGGACTGCCTGATAGTTTTGCAAACTTCCAGGCCATCAAGTTCAGGCAGCATCAAGTCGAGTAACACCATGTCAGGTTCAAAAGTTCTGAATAACTCTAAACCCTTTAACCCATCATGGGCCAAGTACACTTGATAATGGTGCTGTTCTAAAAATTCTTTAACAAAGTCAGCGAGCTTGTAATCGTCATCGACGACAAGAATGCGATTAGTCATGAAAAATTCCCTCCATAGAATCAGTTTACTGGCTGCGCACTTTGAGCGCCAACTACAATAAAAAGTATTCACACCTGCGAAATTAACTTATGAGACTATTGAATTACTTCTTTTTAGCCTTGGCTTCATGCTGCTCAGTAGCCGACCCACTTCACGATTGGTTAAGCCCTGCAACAGAGAATCTGTATCAAGGAGATTTCGTTGTTTTGGAGCTTAAAAAAGGGAGTTTTAAACACAGTCGTGCAATTACTGAGATGATTAACACCAAGTTAGGGGAGAATACGGCCATGGCTATTAGTGAACAATCCATAAGAGTGATGGCACCGAGAGACAGGCATGACAGGGTTTCTTTTTTAGCTGAGTTGTTGGAATGGGAATATGAAAATCTGTAATAAATCTGTAAGATAGCGATCAGGTTAAGATGACATGTACTGGGAAATTAAGGTTTTTTCCATAAACACACTCAGTGGGTCAGGCTGATAACGACCGAAAGGCCCCCTCTCCAAATACCCCAACTTGCGATATAACGCGGTAGCTTCTGGTTGGTGAATGCCTGTTTCTAATCGAGCAACGCTAATTTGGTGACAGCAAAGATAGTACTCAAGCTTTTTCATCAGGGCCTGTGCAACCCCCCTGCCTCTAGCGTAATCAGGAACAAACATTCGTTTGATCTCCCCATAGGCACTGTCAATTTCAGGACAATAATCCACAACTTTAACGGCGCCAATACCAATTACCCTGTCTTTCGCTTCGGCACATAGGAACAAAACATTGTCCTGTTGAAGGGTTGAAATATCGTCAAAGTGATTACTTTCTGCTGGGTAAAGCTGACTCTGAAAGCGGTCTAATTCTTCAATCAGAGATTTAATATCTGGACGAGCTGGGTCTTCTGGCTTAATCACATAATCCAGATCTGTTTCTACGGACATAGAAGTTCTTGCGTTAATTGGATGGGTCGTTAACTATGCCATTAAACACTTGGATAAACCAAAAATGTTTATATCCAATCTAGAATTTCCATTATTAAACTCTTTCTCTTAGTGGCACACGTAACTCACGTTAAGCTGAAAACTATATTTAGCGACGAAGCCAAGCTGCCTTAGTTAGACTTAGTGTGATTAAGCAACTGCTCACACGATATTACGTCAGCATATTCACCATGTAAGTTTGCTAGCGACATTGCATGAACTTCTGACGCCGAACGGAAATTACCAAAGAAATCCGCCTTATCAAAAGTAAAGCAAGCCTCCTCAACCACATAAACCTTAAACCCCATATTCCCTCCTGTTCTAGCTGTTGCCTCTATGGAGTTATTCGTAGACGCACCAACGAGCGCAAAAGAATAAATTTTTAATTTTTTCAATTCCTGCGCCAATGAACTATTTAGAATCGCACATGGGATCGACTTTTCAATGAGTGTCTCACCGGCCTTAGGCATAAATTCACTTTTTAACTCAAAGCCAGATTGTTCCGGCCAGAACACGGAGTCTTTTTCATTCGACTTATGTATTACATGAAAGATCGGCCACTCCAACTCTCGCCATGTGTTTAGCAGTTTTAATATGTATATTTCTGCAAGAGGGTTGTTCCTAGGCCCCAATCTTGGATTATCAATTCCTTTTTGTTGATCTATCAGAACAAGAGCAATCATCGATTTGTCTCACAAATCAAAAAGCGGTCGTTTAACCAAGCCACTAATAAAAAATCAAAACAATAACCAAACCACCGAGCCCGCTGCCAAGCAATAATAAAACATGGGAGCTAGGGTGAATCTGATAATCTGCCCTTCTTTGCCAACCATACCAACCACGCTGGCTGCAGCAACTACGTTTACCACACAAACCATATTTCCGGCATTAGCACCAATCATCTGTAACGCCAACATGGCTTCAGGTGAGAACCCGGCTTGTATGGCAGCCGCTTGCTGAAATTCTGCAAACATCATATTTGAGAAAGTTGCCGAGCCCGCAATGAATGAACCTAATGCTCCCACTAACGGAGCCATGAGTGGCCATACGCCTGACAGGGCATTGGCTGAGAGTTCTGCTAGTTCAAGGGGCATGGCAGCCAAGTCGGCAGTATTAACACCCGAATTCAGAAAGATGCGCACCATGGGTACCGAGGTTGCCAACGCAATTACCGTGGGTATAAGGGTTTTGGCTGAGCTGAACCAAACCTCACCGGTCTGCCTGAGGCTAAGCTTGTGCAAGGGAACTGTTATGAGTGCAACAATGGCAAATAAGAATCCTGGCAGATAGAGTGGCTTGATGCTTGTGCTAATGCCACTGTTCAAGATATCGCTCATGCCCAATGAAAAAGTATTCAACATGGATTTAAAAGGCAGGAATTCTAATCGAGTTAATACCAGGATTACTGCTACCAATAGGTAAGGTGTCCAAGCCATGAACAGGCCAAGTTTCTGAGTGCCTTGCTCTGGTTCCACCACGGGTTCATCAGCAAATTTCCATATCTGACTGGGAACCAAAATACCGGCACGGGCCAAACTGACCATAACGATTAATCCTACTAAGCCGCCAAAAATTGAAGGGAACTCTGGCCCCAAAAATTTTGCCACCACCCAAGCACTGGAAGTGAAGACTAGACCTGCCAGTATCGCAAAAGGCCAAACGGCTAAACCCTCTTTAAAAGATTTGTTAGCACCAAAAAACTTGGTCAACATCATCACCATAATTAGCGGTAAAAAACTGGCGACTAAAATATCAATACTGATGGCTGTGACGGCAATGGACTGAATCATTTCGGGAGTCGATTCATTTAAGCCTCTGCCTAAACCCACAATCACTGGGGTGCCAACAGCCCCAAACGACACAGGTGAACTGTCAGCAATTAACGCCATTGATACCGCGGCCAGCGGAGGAAAACCGAGAGCAACCAACAGCGGCGCACCAATGGCCGCCGGTGTTCCGAAGCCACTCGCGCCTTCTAAGAACGCGCCAAATAACCAAGCAATAATAATGACCTGAATACGACGGTCAGGAGAAATATTAGTAAAGCCGTTGCGTATAACTTCAATGGCGCCACTGGCCCTAAGGGTGTTGAGTAACAGAATGGCACCGTAAACAATAATAAGTATGGACAGGGCAATGATAAGGCCTTCAATAACAGAAGCCGCTAAATGCATGGCAGGAACCTGCCATACCCAAAACGCCATCACAGCTGTTAGAACCATGGCCAAAGGCATAGCTCTAGTGGCGGGCATTCTTAAAATAACTAGAAACAACAACACGGATAACACTGGCATGGCGCCAGCTAAAAATTCTAGCAATGTCATAACAACGTAATTCTCAGGGCTTTGGATTTAAGGCGGCAATGCTATCGCTCTTGGTGCAGAAGTCGAATAAAAATGAAGCTATCACAGGAAAATAATGATTTAAAACCAGGATACCCTCTAGCTATGATTATTTTTTGCACGATTCTATCCGCAGCATAAAAACCTAAACTTATCCCAATACAAAAACTCTTTCTGGTGAAACTTGCGCGAGCTGTTCTGGTAAAACAGTTTTTCTGTCTCCTATACTGAAAATAATCAGTCTTATTCCATCCCTTTCTTTTTCTCAGCGAATGGTCGCCAATGTTAGATTTTAGCCCGCTAGCCATTATCAGCTTGGCCTTTGCTGTTGCCGTGGTAGGCCTAATTTATCAGTTAAATAAAAATGTTAAGTTAGCCGAAAAGCTGCGTGTATCTGATATTCAAAACCACCGCCAGCTAGAAAGAATCGTGCAGCTAGAAAAACATCAAACCTTACTGAATCTAGCTATGAAGTCAGCCAATGCTGGCACCTTTGACCACAGCTTTCGTACTGATCGCACTTTTTGGGACGCCAGAACCGCCTCTATTTTTGGAATAGGGGACGCGGATCTTTGCATATCCGGTGAAAATGTTTGGGAAACATTTATACATGAAACAGACCGAGAAATGGCGGTCAAACATATGGCAGCCGCAGTAAGCGACAATCAACATATTGATGTGACTTACAAAATCATCACCGATGACAATGAAATAAAATATGTAAAAGCATTAGGTTATGTGATCCGCGATGCCGACGGTAATCCTTCAAGGGTGTCGGGTATGAATTTCGATGTCACAGACGAGACTTTAAAATCACAAGCATTGAAGAAAGCCAAAGAAGATGCCGAAGCCGCTAGGCAAGCACAGTCAGTTTTTTTAGCCAATATGAGTCATGAAATTCGAACACCCATGAATGGCATTATTGGTATGACCGAACTTTTAAAAGAGACTCGGTGCGACGATGATCAAACGCAATTGATTGATACTCTGCAAAACAGCGGAACTTTGTTGATCACCATACTCAATGACATTTTGGATTATTCGAAAATGCAGGCGGGTGCAATGGAGCTTGAGTTTAGTGAGCTTCACTTGCAACCAACCATCGAAAACTGCTTGATGTTATTGAAAAGGCAAGCTCGTGAAAAAGGCTTATGGTTGACTTACTGCATATCTGAATCCGTGCCTGCCTACATTCAGGGCGATGCCACTCGGCTTCAACAAATTCTTTTAAATTTGATTAGCAACTCGCTTAAGTTTACTGAGCGAGGCGGTGTTCATTTAAATGTGATAATCAGCCAACAAGGGCGTTTACGATTTGAGGTAGAAGATAGTGGAATTGGTATGGAAAGCAACGACATTGAAAAGGTATTTGAACGCTTTGGTCAAGTAAGAAGTAGTAGTAGAAAATACGGTGGCACAGGTTTAGGTTTGGCTATTGTTAAAAATCTGGTCAGCCTTTGGCATGGTCAACTTTTCATTCAGAGTGAACCCAAAGTCGGTACAAAAATATCCATAGAGCTACCTTGCTTCGCATTTCCTTATCCGGCAAAACCGGAAACTTTTGAGAGACTCAAACTAAATAATAGGGATGCTCAACCTTGGCTTTCGAAAATAATTGACGAATTCAATTCCACTCGCACGAATCCAAATGTCGTCGACCTATTAGCTATCCCAGATTTAAATCGGCTCACCACTCACATTAACAATGAAAATAAAGTTTACCGATTACCCATATATCTAAATAAAATTTTGACTGACAGGCACGAGGTCATAGAACGAAATCACACTAAAAAACCAAAATCAGAATTATTTCCAATTTTGAATGTAATGGTGGCTGACGATAACTCTGTGAACCTCATGGTGATGGAAGGATATTTAAAAAAGTTTGGCATTAATTCTATTAAGGCAAGAGATGGTTTAGAAGCTGTGTCCTTAGCAAAAAAACATTATCCTCATGTGATTTTTATGGACAGTGATATGCCCCACCTAGATGGCTGGAACGCAGCAAAACAGATCAGAGAGCATTTTTCTCAAGACAGTATTTATATTTGTGGACTAAGTGCCCACGCACTTCAAGACAGTCGAGTTCAAGCTCTATCCAGCGGCATGGACGACTACATTGCAAAACCAATTACACTCAAGCAATTAGAGAATGTACTAGAAACGGCACACAAATCATTGGCGGCGGTTCGAACAGAACTCGAAATGGATTACTGAAGCAAGTTCATGCTTTCTAATTTTGGTGGCAAATCTATTTCCATCGCCACAGGTAAGTGATCAGAGACTGCATGATCTAACACTGCCATCTGGTGAACTTTTAAGGACTGGGAAACCAGAATATGATCCAAACCTTTATAAGGTCGCCAGCTTGGATAGGTTTTGGTTTCAAAAGCTAGTTTTAAATGCAGGTTCTTTAGAGGAGAGTCATTAAGCAACCGATCGGCGCTGGTATTTAAGTCTCCCATCAAGACCAAATTTGGATATTGATGAGTAAGCTCTGAAATGTAAGCCAGTTGGTCATTTTGACTTTTTCTACCCAGAGCCAAGTGCATCATTACAAACACTAAAGGGTTAGAAGGATGCCCCAGGTGAACTTCAATGGCACCTCGACCAGGAATTTTACCAGGAAGGGTATGTTCCAAAATTTTGTGGGGCTTTTGACGACTCAACATGCCGTTTGAATGCTGAGCAAACAGCCCTAAATTGCGATTACGTTGCTGATACCAATAGGGCATACCCGCACGACGGGCCAAATACTCAACCTGATTGACGAAATTAGTACGCAAACTTCCACCATCCACTTCTTGCAAAGCAACAAGGTCAAAGTGCATGAGTAGTTCGCTAATATGGTCAAGGTTATCTTTACGGTCGGGTGAGGGTAAAAAATGCTGCCATGATTTAGTCAGGTAATCTTGAAAGCGACGGGTTTTGATTCCCACCTGAACGTTATAGCTAACCAGACGGAGACTGTCCGGATTTCGGCAAGATAAAAATTCTGAGGGTGTTTGATGCACATTGATTCCATCAAACACCATGGCCTGTAACGACATCACCTAACTCCGATACTGACGCTGGGCTGATTCACTGAGCCCAAAACCAAAGAAGGCGATGATCACATCGCCCTCTACCAGCATAGCTCTAAATAAGGTTGTCTCCAAGAGCCTTGCTTTTGATAATCGATCAGTCGATTATTTTTCTTGCAAATCCTTAGAAATCAAGAAGTTAGCAACTTGAATCATTTTGGCATTACTGCCCGCCAGTCGACCCGTCACACGGTATTTGCCATTGATAATCAGCGCTGGCGTGCCAGGAATTCTTGCACCTAAAGCCAACTGTTGGGCTTTATTCACTTGGCCGTCTACGGCGAAAGACTTTGCTACACCCAAGAATTCGTTCTTGTCGATACCGATTGAACCCAACGCACCGGCATACTGTTCAATAGAGCCCAGTTGCTGACGTTGAACATGAATAACGTTAAAGATGTGCGGATGAGCTTCCTCCAGTTTACCCATGGACTGAACAGCATAGAACGCTTGAGCACCAGGGATCATTCGATTACTGAAAACCGCTGGCACGGGTTGGTACTGGACGTTATCAGGCAGAGTTAATTTCCATGCGTCAAGAAAAGGCTCTAGGTCATAACAGTGTGGGCATGAGTATGAGAAGAACTCCCAAACAACTGAGTCTTTACCCTCTGGCAATGAATAGGGAATGGGTTTATCCAGCACTTCGTAGTGAGTGCCTTCTTTAAAATCTTCCGCTTGCGCCGTGCCAAATAACGCCACCGCTGCTGTCGTAATCAATGCTGCTAAAACATTGCGCATAGTTTGCTCCTGTTATTTTTATTTCAGTTCAGATGTATTCTAAAAATACGAGCTGAATAGACCATGAATCACAAAGTAAGATTCAAATCGAAGTCGGATTTTACAGATTACAGACGTTAAAAAAGCGGTCTGTGACCGCTTTTCAGTTAATTTACTGCCATTTAATCAGCAATAAATTCATATTAATGAAGACCTGATATGTAGCTTGCTAACGCTTCAATTTCGTAGTCTTTAAGGCGGAACGCAACGTCTCTCATCATACGCGTATCGCCATCGTTCACTCTCACTTCTGCGACTGCAGCACCCTCGTGGCGAGCACCCAAGGCAAATTTTCTCAACTGCAATGCTGTATAAGCGGCATGCTGACCACCCAGTTTAGGGAATGCTGCGGTTTCGTTACCTGCGCCAGTAGGTGAATGACAAGCTGCACAGGCGGTTACGCCGGTTTCTTTATTGCCGGCCATATAAAGTGACTTACCCAGTTCAACCAAGTCTGGATCGGCTTGGTTTAAGGTAGTGGGTTGCGCAGCATAGAATGCCGAGATGTCGGCAATGTCTTGCTCAGTTAAGGCTGGTAGGAAAGCAAGCATTTCATTTACAACCCTCTTGCCTTCTTTCATATCCATCAGCTGTTTGACCATGTATTTTTCCCCTTGACCTGCCAGTTTAGGGAAGGCGGGAGTAGCGCTATTTCCGTCTGCACCATGACATGCACTACAAATAGCTGCCTTAGCTTGACCTGCTTGTGCATCACCAGCTGCTTCACTAAAGCCGACAAATGCTAATGTCATTACAGCGATCATCGCAATTCGTTTCATTAGAGTTCCTATCTTATATATTGAGAATTCGTAAGCCCGGCAGAAGCTCGATAAGTCTCCTGACCTTTTGTCCGTCCCGTTTTATAATTGTAAGCCTAGACTCAAATAGGCTAGTTCAGACGCTAAATCCTTGCCTGACTCGGGTAAAGTGGCGAGCATTATATTAACCCCCCTGCCAAATTAGAAGTAAGGCCTTATGTCCAGCATTGAGAAAATCGACTTCACCCAAGCAAAATTCCAAAAAAGCGCACAGAGATTGGATCAGTGCCCACCCGAACAAGGCAGAGAGGTTGCTTTTGCTGGCCGTTCAAATGCGGGTAAGTCCAGTGCTTTAAATACCCTAACCAGCAATCACAAACTGGCCCGAACCAGTAAAACCCCAGGCCGAACTCAGCTTATCAACTTTTTCAGCTTAAACGACGATGCTAGTTTACGGTTGGTGGATTTACCTGGATACGGTTTCGCAAAAGTAACGCTTGAAGTCAAAGATGAGTGGGGTAAGCATCTCGAAGAGTATCTGCAAAAAAGACAAACTCTAATGGGCCTGGTATTAATGATGGATATTCGCCACCCCCTTAAAGAATACGACCAACAAATGATCAATTGGTGTGTTGAAACCGGTCTGCCTTGCCATATTCTGCTAACGAAATCAGATAAGCTAAAACACGGCCCGGCAAAAAATACTCTGCTTCAAATACAGTCGACACTAGAAGATTATTCAGATCTGATCACCATTCAAATTTTCTCGTCTTTGAAAAAAACTGGCGTTGGTGAACTTACTAGTCAATTGGGGCATTGGTTAACTGCGCCATTGACTGAGTAATTTTCATTTTATTAGTCACACTTTTAATAGAGATAATACTGTCGATTCATAATCTAGGGAATCGACAGAAAAGCTCACAGGTTTATTCATTTCGATATTTCTTCCCAAGCAAAAAACATTCATCACGATAAAGATTGCAACACAAGCATGCCTAAACAATGATCCTATTTTTTAACAATACAACTTCTAACTGTTGTTATATCCGAGTCACTTGAATTCAATTTTGGTTTAAAGCGTCAGACTTATCAGAAAAATAACATTTCCAATTTTTAAAATGCGCAACATTAGTTTTTTTAAAAAAATCTATTTGACTCGCCATTTCGTTTTCATTTTTTTGTGATTAATTTTCCAATAATAAATTCAGATTTCAGATCAAATCCACGCCTTATGATTTCTAGTGAGCTCCTTCAACCAAGTTGAACAGTTTAATTTGACTGAAGGCCTTCATGAGAAATCGAGAGTCAGTAAAGCGAATAAAAATAAAAACAATCGCTCGCATCTTGGCAAAAAAAGGAAACTATGTCTGCGTTAATTAGGACTAGTATAAGGAGACAATATGTTTAATTTTAGAAAAACTCTTAGTGCCTTAACACTATCACTAACCTCAGCATTTTCATTCGCTGTACTACCAGAGGTAACTTACTCATCATTTGAAGACGGCCAATACACTCGCTACGTATTTGAAGGTGAACACGTTGCCTTGTTACTTGACAACCCTGATTACGACGAAGCTAAGTTAGCGGGTTATGTTGACGATCTTGATGAAGTTTATGAATTCTATACTGCTTTCACTGGACGTACGCCACTCAGTACTTTTAGAGATATAAACGGCAAAGTCACCATTGCTGTTGTTGATAAAACCTGTGGTGGTGGCTGTGGTCAAATAGGCAGACATGGCATTGAAATTATTCAGCGACGTTGGAATGAGGTTTGGGAGTCTTGGTCTGTATCTGAACACCATCAACAGATTTTAATTTATGAAATGGGCCGGAACTATACTTTCTTCAATTCATCCATTTCGCCAATGGACATGTACACGCCTTGGTCTGTTTATATGAGCCTGGACGTGGCAAAAAAACTCAATTACACATTAGATAGAACACAGTCAGGCATACGCACCTTCACACAAGAAGGAATGCGTCTGGCCTTCCGCGATTTATTCACCATTTTTCTAAATGGTAATTATGATTTTGAAACTGCCATTGTTAACAATGGAGGAGTCATCAACGACTATGGATTTAATGGTGGTGGCGATGTGCTCACCGGAATGTATTTTTATATGCAGGAAATCTTTGGTGACACTTTTATAAGAGACTTTTTTCAAAACTTAGCTAGCCAACCCAGTTCTGGCGGCAACCTGGATAATGCAGTTGCAAATGTATTGACCTCTGCGACAAATGCCGCAGGCATGGATTTAGAAAACTTATTTTTCCATTGGAAATGGCCAGCCGGACTAGCCATATCAGAATTGGTTGAAGCGGAGTCAGCGACTCTTAGTGGTGGTGCTGAAATATTTGGTGACGGCGCTGCATCCGGTGGGCAGGGAGTTGCTTATTTAAGTAGTCCTGGAGCATCAATGGTGTTAAGCAATGCTCCGGCAGCAGATGAAGTAATTATTCGCTACGCCTCTGAGCTTTCAGGACAGATCTCTGTGTTTATCAATGGCACCGATTCTGGCTCTGCAGATTTTTCTGCAACGGGTGCATGGGTTGGAAACTATTTAGAAGCAACGGTTCCCGTATCAGTACCTGCCGGCGCTGACTTCGAAATTCGTTTTGAAAGTGGCGACACCGCTTTGAACATTGACTCTGTTACCTTTAACAGCACTGGTGCAACTGGCTGCGCATGGCCCGATATGCCATTGGCCTCTGTACGCGGTTTTAGTCCGTCTACCCCAGACGCTAACAACGGCAAGATTCAATTTATCTTTGGTGACGATGAGTTACGAGGTGGTACGCGTACCAACATTGAATTCAGCGTTGATGGCGGTGTGACCTACCCTCATAACGTGCTGGATAACCAAAGCGGATTGGAGTTGTTGTTTATGCCTAACGGCAGTTACGACATTTGGGTGCGCTGGGGTAATGATGACTGCCCAATGCCAATGTCTGTTATTGATCTTCCTGAAAAAAATAAATTCTACACAGGCTTAAATTTCTCTGAAATGCAGAGCTACAGTGGCAGTGTGCAGGATGTTGAGGGAACAGCCGTTATTTCAGAATTTGGTAACAAAATTACGATGAATGGCAATAACTGGAAAGCATTTGAGCTAACACCTTACACCCTTACTCCTAATACCGTTTTGGAATTCACTTTTCGCAGCGACAACCGAGGCGAAGACCACACTATTGCATTGGATACTGACCTGACTGCAGATGGGTTGCGTTATCAGCTATTTGGAACTGACGATTGGGATGTGAACAAAATTTATAAAAACTATCAGGCTGGTGAAGGCGACAAACAATACATTATTCCTGTAGGTCAATATCAAGAAGGCACAGTGCTTTATCTAGGCCTGGGTAACGATGATGATGCTAATGCCGCTGCACATTCTGTTTTCTCAAACATTCGCATTTATGAAGCCGAAGGTTTAGACACAGACAATGATGGCGTTTTAGATATTGTAGACCTATGTCCTGATACTCCAGCAGGTGTAACAGTAGACAATGATGGTTGCCCAATTGACAGCGATAACGATGGCATTGCCGATCATTTGGATCTATGCCCGAACAGCACAGTAAATGCCGTAGTGGATGATACCGGTTGCGAATTGTTGTTAATTAATGGCAGCCCATCTAGCTCTATTCTTAGCTACGCTGGCAGTATCCAAGATGTTGAAGGTACCGCTATTGTTTCGAACAATGGCAACACACTCACCATGACAGGTAATAACTGGAAGGCAGTACAAATTCCTGCTTACACCATTACGGCGAATACCGTTTTGGAATTCACTTTCAAGAGTGATAACCGGGGCGAAGAGCACAGTATTACATTGGACTCAGATTTAACTGCATCTAATGATAGATTTGCATTGTTTGGCACAGACAACTGGCCTGTGATTACTGACTTTAAAAACTATGTTGTTGGTTCGGGCGAAGTAGTTTATAGCATTCCTGTGGGCCAATACTTTACGGGTATTGCAAACTACGTAGCCTTCGGTAATGACGATGATGCAGCCGCTGCTAGTCACTCCGAGTTCAGCAACATTCGTATTTTCGAAGATGTGGTTATTCAAAATAGAACCATTGAAGCTGAGTCAACCTCATTAATTGGCCAAGCCGATATATACTTTGACGGCGCCGCATCTGGCGGTCAAGGTGTGGCTTATCTTCTTGATAACTCGGGTTTCGAATTCACTTCGCCTATTGATGCGAGCAGTATTAGCATGACTTACGCTGGCGAACTTTCTGGTTCACTATCTGTGATTGTGAATGGTGTTGATTCAGGCACCCTAACCTTTAATGCAACAGGCAACTGGGTCGGTAGCTACAACACAGTGTCAACGTCTGTTTCTATTCCACTAGGGGCGACGGTTCAGATAATCAATAGCTCAGGTGACACGCCAACCAACATTGATAAGGTCGAACTTTCAAACTAACTTATTGATTCAACAATAAAGCAAAAAACCGGAGCCTATACTCCGGTTTTTTATTTACACATCCATTGCTCTATTACGCTAGCTGATTTAGTCTGAACTCAATTCAAGCATTTGACAGGAAGTCTAAAATGGCTGGAGAACCTTCTGCAGAAGCAATCACTCAAGGCATGGTGATGTCTTTAGTGGTAAGCGCACTCATTGGCGGCTTAATCGCTGCGTTTTTTAAACTGACTTTTGATGTACTACTCGGAGAGTGGATTACCTATAAGCGAGAAGTTAAGCGCTTGGTAAACCAATATAAGATTCCCATAGTGAGCGCCAGTGATGCACTGGCTGGTCGGATTGGAAATTATCTCGGTAACATTGATAAAGACTGGCTAACATCTTCTGAATACTATCGGCTCAGCACCCTTTATGCATTCTGTACCTATTTCGCATGGGTTGAAATTCTAACGGGCCGAATATCCCATCTACGAATGTCTACCAGCAATAGGAATAAAACACTCTATCGTTCGCTAGCTCTTATCAATAAAACACTAAACAACAGTGAGTACTTTTCCAAAGGTAAATATAGTCGAAAGGATTTTGAGCACAGCGCACTTCCTAAATATCTATGCAAAGCTCTTGGGGAGCTGGTCATCATTGAAGATAAAAATGAGCGTCACTGTATGAGTTTTATAGATTTTTGTGAGAAGTCTAAAACCAATACACAATTTATAAAATGGTTAGCTGACCTGGAAACATTTCTTCTGGAAGTAAAAGATGAATACGGCAATATCGCTTGGGACAGGCTGCACTTAATTGAACTGTCACTGTTCTCACTCAACCAGTTTTTGGATCCTAAACATCTCCACAGCTCTAAAATAAAAACCGATACTATCAACACTATTCTAGAAAGAATTCGCGAACCTTACGCAGTAGAGTGTCTAAAGAAAGATGTGAGCAAACGAAATCTACCCTTACATGCAGAAAACATTGTAAGCAGGATTAAACGGAAGCTTAATTATAAACAGTTAAGATTTAGGCGTTATAACGAATTTAAATCTGACGAGGTTGTGATTAAGTTGAGTATTCCAGATCGAAGCTTCGAGTCAAAGAGAGGTCGATTTAAATTCTATAAAAAAGTACACCCAAGTTTATTAGCAGAGACCAAAACTCTGGGTGTGCCTTATGGTGTAAGAATTAGAGTTAAGGTTGAGGTTCCGGATACAGAAGTGCCTTATGATCTTTTAGACAGACTGCCAGATAACATTGCTAGGTTCAGTAATGGAATGACCAAAAAACAGTGGGTATCACTGTCTATGCCCGAGTCATCCTAGGTTCCATAGCTCTATAAAATTAACTGTTACTCATCAACGCCATCATAGCCTGAGCCATTTTTTCTGGCTTATGTGGTGACCGAAAAATACCAACCGTTTGCCCTTCAGGGTTAATAATGGCGATGTTGTCGCTATGGTCGACAAAATATACTTCTTCGTTACCGCCAGGGGCTACCACGTAAACGTTATTCATTTGTCTAGCCAGCGCAGCGATCATTTTCTCATCACCGGTTATACCCATAAAGCTTTCGTTAAAAAATGACACATACTCTCGCATGCGGTGAGGGTCATCCCGCTTGGGGTCAACGGTTACCATATAGACTTGTGGCAAAGGCTGCTGAGCCTGCTCTAATTCTGATAATAAGGTGTTCAGGTAGAGCATATTGGTAGGACAAATATCTGGACAAAAGGTATAGCCGAAATTCACTAATTTCCAACCATCACCCACTAAATCATTTTTTGAAAATACTTCTTCGTTATGGTTTATCAACTCGAAGTCTAAAACATTGCGAGCTTCTTTATAAATGTAGGCGTTGTAGTTTTTTAGTTGGTCGATATCTAATGGAGCATTTTTGCTGACTTGCCAAAACTGCAACCCAAAAACCACTGCAACAATAGCCACTAAAATAGCAACAGTATTTCTTACACCTGTATCCATTTTTTGTTCGCCTTTCTTATATTAACAGACCCTAAATCATCCAATAATGATCAACTAGTAGGGCCACGAACAATAACATTAAATAGGTGATGGAGTATTTAAAAGTATAGAGAGCCGCATGATCTTTACGATCAGTAAGCAACATAATTGTCCACCACAAAAACCTAATATTTAATATGGAAACCGCAACTAAATAGATTGCGCCGGTTTCAGTTGCCGCAAAAGGTAACAGAGTAACCGCAATAAGAATTAGGGTGTAAAGAACAATGTGCAGCTTGGTATAAGCTGAGCCGTGGGTAACGGGCAACATGGGGATGCCTGCTTTAGCGTATTCTTTCTCCCGATGTACAGCTAAAGCCCAAAAATGCGGTGGTGTCCAAGCGAAAATAATAAGCACTAATAACAGTGGCATTGGGTCGATGGAGCCGGTCACGGCAGTCCAACCTAATAGCGGTGGTGCAGCACCTGCTAGACCACCGATGACAATGTTTTGAGGAGTCGCCCGTTTTAGAAAACCCGTATAAATAAACGCATAGCCAACCAATGATGCTAGGGTTAACCAGGCGGTTAGTGCATTTACTAACGTCATCAGCATGCACATCCCAAGTGTGGTTATGCCAAATGCAAATAAATAGCCTTGCGCAGGCGTTATTCTACCTGTAGCCACTGGACGTTTTTTAGTTCTGGCCATGACTTGATCAATACGCCTATCGACTAGGTGATTAAACGCCGCTCCACCACCTGCTACTAGGGCAATACCTAAATTACCAAATAACAATGACTGAATAGGCACCATACCCTCAGTTGCCAAAAACATCCCCACTAAGGATGTAAGAATCATTAAGGCAACAACCTTGGGCTTGGTGAGCTCCAAATAATCTTTCCAAATGGGTTGTTCGTGTTTAGAAACTAATATTTGTTCAGACATGTTGCGCCTCCCCAACAAGCTGTGAAAGTGAACTCTTATCACTTTTTATTGAATAGAGTTGATAATTAACAGTCACTAATACCAACACCAACAAAGCACCACCAGCGTTATGGAGCACCGCGACAGTTAAAGGAAGAAAGAAAATAATGTTAGAAATACCCAAACCTATTTGCACCGTTACCATGACAGCTAAGGAAATAGCTAAACGGCGAAAACTAGTTTGCCAGAGTCTCCAAGCTAAAAAGTAACAGCCTAACCCTGCGATGATTGCACCAATGCGATGACTAAAGTGTATAGCGACTCTGCTGTCTGCATCTAACTGACCTCCCAAATAATTTGGGCCAATTTGTTGAAGGAGATTAAAACCCTGGGAAAAGTTAGCCTCTGGTATCCATTGCATTTGGCAAGTTGGAAAATCGGGACAAGCAATGGCTGCATAATTAGAAGTCGTCCAACCGCCAAGAAATATTTGAATAGCAACCAATCCCAGCACCACCATAGCCAACTCTTTTGGAATACTATGTTTAATAGAGCTAACAGACTGATCTTGTAATGTGGGATTCCAGCCACTGAGTCTTAAGGTTAAAAGCCAAAGTAATGCAGCGGTGGTAAAACCTCCTAATAAATGAGCGGTCACCACTTGAGGCCAAAGCTTAAGAGTAACTGTCCACATACCAAAAAGCCCTTGAAGGATCACCAATGCTAGTAACAATAGGGGCAGCTTCATTGGTTGTTGTGGGAATTGTTTTTTAGCTTTCAAACACACAACACAGATAGCAATAATGACTAAACCCAAGGATGAAGCAAAATACCTATGAACCATTTCCGGCCAAGTTTTAGATAGGTCAACTGGCATATCTGGATAAGCCTGATTAGCATTTGCAATGGCTTGATCAGTGGTTGGTGCCCAGAAATGTCCATAACAACCAGGCCAATCCGGGCATCCAAGGCCTGCATCAACCAGTCGAGTAAAGGCACCCAGTACAACCACTACCATTGTGAGAGCAGTAGCAAATAAGCAAAGCTTAAATGCTGGTTTAGATTCCGTCAGAAACTTCACAGCTCACTCCTTCTAACCAATATTAGAAACCTTCAACATCTTTTTGACGTCTTTTAAAATCTGTTTTCCACCATGATTTTGATCGTAGAGCATCATGATATTTCCCAATGGATCGGCCACTAAAATAATATTGTCTTTCAAAGCAGGCCGATGGAAATTTTGTTGCCAGAAATTTTCATCTTCCGTGAGTTCAACAAAATCATAACCGGGATAGTCAGTCAGTTTTGTAGGCGCCTCTCCCGATGTCATGAATACCCGTTCCACTCTCTCGGAGCGTTTACCCAAAGCGGTATGAACCTGCCTTAACCAGTAAATCCATTCCTGACATCTCTCTGCACAGTCACCATTATCCACAAGAATTAGACGCCAACGTTGTGACTCGCCTAACCGCTCTCCTTTCACCGGAATGGATGACACACTGATTGGCGGCAAGATAAGCTGTCCTTGGTTTGTGGTACTCACAGGATTAAATTTACCCGACAAGTACATCCAGGTTGAAACTGTAATCACCAGAAGCGGAACGACCAGAATAATGGTAACCAGCCACTGACCTTTAGGGGTTTGACGATCATCTGCAACGATATTGTTATGGTTGTTCATAATGTTTTCTCTTTATGAAACCTGCATAGAGGTATAAGACCAGTAGCGCCAGTCCTAACAAGAACCACTGCACTGCATAGGCTCTGTGTTTTTCTGGCGGCATCACATAGGGCTGCCAATGCACATTTAAGGCGTAAGGGTTTTCAGCCGGTAATTGGAGAAGGAAAGGAAATTGTTTTTCACTAAAAACCTTGGGGAGGTTTATATTGGATTGAACCCTATTCGGAAGATGCTGATCTAACTGTGCGTCAAAGGTTAATTGATTACGAACGGTTGTTTCCCAGGATACTTCCGTTGGTAAATTAGGTATGTCGGGCAACTGACTTCGAGACGTTTTAGCTGCAATCCACCCAATGTTAACCCATGCATACTCGTACGAGTTTTGTTCTAGCTTCACGGGTATAATCAGTTCATATCCGATTTGTCCGTTAAAGGTTCTATTGTCTAAAAACAAAATCTCTTTTTTATCAATTCGTCCTTTAATTAGTTTTCGTTGATACAGTTCAGCACCTTCAGACAGTGTTGCTGGCTCTGCCTGTTGAGCTTTGTTGTAGTCTTCCATAAGCTGGAGCTTCCATTGCTCTCTACTGAGCTGCCAGTTAGCTAATAAAATAGTTATCGGAAAGAAAAATAAGAAAAACAATGATAACTTCCAACCGGGTCGAAACTGAAAAGAGGAACTCTGCAACATGTTCTTTAAGTTTATAATCATTGTGCTCATACTAATGATGATCGTGAGCCTCGCCATGGGTTTTCTTTTTATTTCGAAAGATCCAGAAACCAGCGATCAATCTAAAACCCTCACCCTTTTAAAAATACGAGTCACCCTAGCTGCTATCATTGTTATCCTGACTGCAATAGGGTTATATACAGGCCAACTCACTATTAATCCTGTTCCATGGTCTCCTTAAAGCATGCCAATTTAAATTATGTAAACAAACAAAAATAGTAATACCCAAACCACATCCACAAAGTGCCAATACCAAGCCGCAGCCCTAAAACCAAAATGGTCACTTGGCTTAAAGTGCCCCTTCATCACTCGCAACGTCATAATTAAAATCATGAACGCGCCGATAGTGACATGAGCACCATGAAACCCGGTCAATAGGAAAAACGTTGTGCCATAAATACCGCTCTCTAGTGTTAAATCTAGATGAGTATAGGCCTCAACATATTCCTTACCTTGAAAGAATAAAAACGTAAAACCCAATACCAAAGTAATGACTAACCAAATTAATAGAGGCTTACGCTTATCTTTTTCGAGAGCGTGGTGTGCAATGGTAAGGGTCACCGATGATGCAATGAGCAAAATGGTATTGAACAGTGGCAGATGCCATGGATTGATGACCCCACTTGGTGGAGGAAAAAGTTCGTTATTTGGATTGTTCAATAACGGCCATACCGCTTCATGGTCTGGATACAACCAATCACCTGTTACGCCTTTTGCACCTTCTCCGCCTAACCATGGCCCAACAATAGTTCTTATATAAAAAAGAGCACCAAAGAAAGCAGCAAAAAACATCACTTCGGAAAAAATGAACCAACCCATTCCCCACACATAGGACTTTTTCACTTGTTCATTGGGAAGGCCTTGGTGGTTTTCTCTAATTTGAATGTTAAACCAGGCATACATAACAATTGCTAGAATTCCAGAACCTAAAAGAAACAACCACATAGTGCTGTTTCCATTCATTAGTCCGCCAGCACCAGCAACCGTTGCGAACATTCCAAAAGCCATCCAAACGGGTAGCTTGCTTTGTTCTGGTACGTAATATTTTTCGTAAGTTGTTTCACTGCTCATACTGTTCTCCAACTTTAATTATTATTGTTTTTAGTTTGCTTTAGCTACTTGGGTAATATCAAATAAGGTGTAGCTCAGAGTGATGAGATTCACTTCCTCAGGTATGTCTTGATCAACAATAAACTGTAGGCCCATGTCGACAGATTCCCCCGCTTGTAGCGGCTGTTGCTCAAAGCAAAAACATTCTGTTTTATGAAAGTATTCGGTTATTTGAAATGGGCTCACACTTGGAACAGCCTGAGCAACCATTTCAATACTGGTGTTATTTTTTGCGTGAAAATATACCGTTTTGGCTTCACCTGGGTGCACCTCTACTGAGGTCTCCAGCGGTTTAAAGACCCAGGGCATATCGCCATTATTATTAGCAAGAAATTGAACTTTGATGATTCTATCTTCAACGATTGACGTGTCAGTCACTTCATATTTACCTGCAGTGCGACCAGTCAACCCGGTCCAATCGCATATTAAATTGTAGAGGGGGACTAAACCGACAAAGACAAACACCAGCATTCCAAAAGCGACCGCCAAGGATTTCCAAACAACACCTAGGTGGCTTACTTGAGTTTGTTGCTCATTCATTCCAACTACCTTCGTTATTGTCTAAGGTTTTTTGTCTAACACTGCTGTCTAAATTCACTATGCAAACCGAGTTATCCGTTTCTAATTACTCAACCTTGGGTGGTTTTTCGAAAGTGTGATAAGGCGCAGGAGAATCAACAGTCCACTCCAAGCCCTCAGCTCCATCCCAAGGTTTTGCTGGGGCTTTTTTACCCGCTATCACGCATTTCACAACAATGAGCAAAAACAGCAGCTGGCTAAAACCAAATAAAAATGCGCCGATAGAACTAATCATATTGAAGTCGGCAAATTGCAACGCATAATCAGGAATACGTCTTGGCATGCCAGCTAAACCAATAAAGTGCTGGGGGAAGAACGTGACGTTAACGCCAACAAAGGACAACCAGAAATGAGTTTTCCCTAATGTTTCGTCATACATGTGACCAGTCCATTTTGGTAACCAGTAGTACACCGATGCCATAATGGAAAACACAGCACCAGGCACTAAAACATAATGAAAATGGGCCACCACAAAATAGGTGTCATGGTATTGAAAGTCCGCTGGCGCGATTGCCAACATCAGTCCAGAAAAACCACCGATGGTAAATAAAATCACAAAGGCAATTGAAAACAACATCGGGGTTTCAAAACTAATTGAGCCCCTAAACATGGTTGCGACCCAATTGAATACTTTTACGCCTGTGGGTACCGCAATCAGCATGGTGGAATACATGAAAAACACTTCAGCGGCGTAAGGCATACCAACGGTAAACATGTGATGCGCCCACACGATAAACGACAGAATCGCAATGGAGCCGGTGGCATACACCATGGACACATAGCCAAATAATTTTTTTCGACTAAATGCAGGAATGATGGCAGACACAATTCCAAATGCAGGGAGAATCATGATGTACACTTCTGGGTGACCAAAAAACCAGAACACATGCTGAAATAAAACAGGTGAGCCACCACCTGCGGCATTAAAGAAAGAGGTACCGAAATGGATATCCATAAGCATCATGGTAACCACACCTGCAAGCACTGGCATTACCGCAATTAATAAATAGGCGGTGATTAACCAAGTCCAAACAAATAGTGGCATCTTCATGTATGTCATGCCAGGAGCACGCATATTAAAAATTGTGGCGATTATATTGATGGCACCCATGATGGATGATGCACCCATAATATGAACGGCAAATATAAAGAAGGTGACCGAAGGCGGCGCATAGGTTGTAGACAGAGGCGCATAAAAAGTCCATCCGAAGTTGGGTGCTCCGCCTTCCATAAACAGGGTGCTAGCAAGCATGGCAAAGGCAAATGGAAGAATCCAAAACGATAAATTATTCATTCGCGGCAGTGCCATATCAGGAGCACCAATCATCATCGGAATCATCCAGTTTGCCAGCCCAACAAACGCTGGCATGACCGCACCAAACACCATGATCAAACCATGCATGGTCGTCATTTGATTAAAAAACTCAGGCTCTACCAACTGTAAGCCCGGCTGAAATAGTTCTGCTCGAATAACTAAAGCGAAAGCACCTCCTAGCAAAAACATGCTGAACGAAAACCATAAGTACATGGTACCAATGTCTTTATGATTGGTAGTGTAAAGCCAACGGCCGATGCCTTTTGCCGGGCCATGATGATCATGAGAGGAATGATTTTGAATTGCAGTCGTCATGTCTATGCTCCCTATTGTTCGGCGTTGTAATTCACGATATCCATGGGCGATACCAGATCACCGGTATTGTTACCCCAGGCGTTACGCTCATAGGTGATAACCGCTGCCATATCGACTTCACTGAGTTGAGAACCGAAGGCTTGCATTGAAGTGCCGTTAACCCCTTTCACGACAACTTCGATGTGTTTATTAATTTCGCCCAATGCAATTGGGCTGGCTTTTAATGGAGGGAATGCCGGAGGAACACCTGAACCATCGGCTTGGTGACAAGCACTGCAAAACGTTCCGTAAACTTGCTCACCCCTTTCCATTAACTCGGCCATGGTCCAGTCTTTGGAAGTGAGTTCAGCCAGTTTTTTTGCTTCGTCCTGTTTGGCTACTAACCAAGAATCGAATTCGTCCTGCTCTCTAACATCCACAACAATTGGCATAAAGCCATGGTCTTTACCGCAGAGTTCGGCACACTGACCACGATAGATACCCGGCACATTCACCTTGGTCCAGGCCTCATTAATAATGCCTGGCACCGCATCTTTTTTGACTGCCAGTTCAGGCACCCACCAAGCATGAATCACATCCGCCGCGGTAATCACAAAGCGAACTCTTTTGTTCACCGGTAACACCATTGGCTCATCAACTTCTAAAAGGTAGTTTGTATTTTTAGGAGCCTCGTTTGAAATTTCTTCAGGTGGAGTGGTTAGATTTGAAAAGAAACTGATTTCGGTACTGGGGTCATCGGATAAATAGCGGTAGCGCCATTTCCATTGGTAACCAACTATTTCGACAGTCAGATCTGGGTCACCTTTTGAATAAATCTGTTTAAGGGCACCTGTGGCCGGTATCGCCATACCAACCAGAATTGCAAAAGGAATCAAAGTCCAGAGTACTTCAACCCAGGTACTTTCATGAAAATTCGCCGCAACAGCGCCTTGTGATTTTCGGTGGGCAATCATGGAATAAATCATGACACCAAACACCACGACACCAATGACTACACAGATTCCAAAAATAATCATATGCAGACTGTAAACAGTTTGGGAAATATCCGTGACACCCTTGGTCATGTTCATTTCCCAGTCGGCACCAGCACTAGTTGCCAACACAACGAGCATACCCGCCATCATCCATTGAAAGGATCGACCCATTCTCCACCTCAGTTTTCTTGTTCTTTTTGTTATTAATTTTTAGCCATAACAACTATGAATCACTCAACATTCATAGCCATCATCGGCTTAAAACTGCAGTGCCATCCTGACATTCACGATCATTATTTTGCTTACAACAAACGGCAAAAACACAAAATGCTTCATTGAGAAATACACAGAACTAAACGTGCTAACTGTTTGATTACTGTAACCAAATCGCTTTATCAACAGGTGGTTGGTGAGTCCTTACTATGGGGAGGTAAAATTGCAGCATACCCTTGGTTTCTATAATTTTTAGGTTTCTATAATTTTTATTTTCATGACTGCTAAGGAAACACCATCACTATGGATCAGTATAACCAGCATTTTTTTTAGTAACCAAGCAGTTTTTTGTCGACAACGCTTTGATGTGAGTCAACTTCAATTTTTATTCTTATAAATCAGAAGGTTACTTGTTGAAAAATTTATCTTAAGGAACTTTCATTCCATAATTAATGAAAAGTATTTTAGAAAAAAATTGAACAGTGAAATTTTTTTATTTGAATTTACCAACCGTTTTAAGTCATCCACAAAACTAATAGAGGTAAAATACCAATGTTTTTTCGAGCTTTATAAATAGATCTTATAAAGCTAGCAACACAGGTCCCACTGCTAAATTAGTATGAATGATAATTGAATATGAGCTATTGTGATTCTTTGGCGGCCTTATCTTTCCGAGCCTTTTTGTTTTCATAAAGATGTTCATCGGCTTCAAGAAGCAGCTCATCAAGCGTTTTTCGATGTTTCTCACTATTGTAAAGCGAGTAACCTATGCTGATTTCAACATTGTAGGGCAAATCGCTTTTATCATTGAACTTGGCGAGATTCTTGTTCAAACGGTCAATAGTTTTTTGAATAATGTCTTCAGACGTCACTTCTATTAATAGCAACGTAAACTCATCGCCTCCCTGTCGACCAATAACATCTATTTCTCGGAATGTTGATTTTAAAATTGTTGCTGCATGCCTAATGGCTTCATCACCGGAGTCATGGCCATGGGTATCGTTAATCTTTTTCAGTCCATCAAGGTCGGCATAAGCAATAGCAAACCCTCCACCCATTCTTGAACAGTAGGTGTAGTGCAGATCGGCAAAGGTCATAAAACCACGGCGATTTTTTAAACCGGTGAGTTCATCAGTAACCGCCAGCATGTTTAACCGTGTGTTTGAATCCTGAAGCTGTTCTCTTGAACGCTCTAAATCCATGTTTAATTTAACTCGCCATAACACGCCACTAATCAATTCTCTGACGGATTCATATTTAGAATCACTTCCACGTTTTAATGTGAAAATTACATAACCAAAATGCAGTTCAGTGAAAAACAACGGCATGACAACGGTGCTAAAACAGCCTTCTTTGCTCCCTGGATAAATCCATTCGGGCAGTAGTAGGCTGGTATCAAAATAGGTGTCTTTATTGGTTAGGTTAAGCCGAGCATCGTTACTGTAAGCGTAAATTAGTTCTGAGCGTTTAGGTACATCCCAGGTTTCGCCGATTCGATGGGAAAACGGTTTGTTATAGGTGCAAATCCAACATTCCTCAAGCAATAGGTTGTCCATATGCCGTGTTAGGATTTCTGTGAAAGACTCCAAGTCTTTAGCATTAGACAACTCAGACATGGCTGCCCTTAAATGATAAATCGTTCGGGCGTATTCGAAGGTTTCGATATTTTGCTTTATGGTTGATGAGTCACCAA
Organism: Gynuella sp.; assembly: GCA_028282465.1. Taxonomy (GTDB): domain Bacteria; phylum Pseudomonadota; class Gammaproteobacteria; order Pseudomonadales; family Natronospirillaceae; genus JANQHX01. The sequence continues at coordinate 37,114 of JANQHX010000093.1, read as the reverse complement.
TAAGAGTTCTAAGTGCATTAAAATTTCTTTCTATGGTTTTAGTATCTTCTACTGAAGGCTGATACTTATCTTCTACTTCATTTCGCAAATCAGTAAGAATGATATTCAGAGTCTCAATATCTCTGATGGTAATGTTTAGAAAGTTAAGCTCTCTTTCAAGTACGCTACTGAAATCCAAGTAGTAATTGGAATTTAACGGGTCAATCACGATTTTCTGATAAATGTCTTTGAATTCGTTGATAGACTCCTTAGAAAAATCAGAATTATCCAATAGATCTTCATCGGGCTTTTCAGCGCCTGAGACATTGTATTTTTCAAAAATATTTTCAGCTGCTCGCGGAAGGCTACCACAGGATTGCCTTGGTAAGAATTCAGTTGGAATTTTTCGACTGGTTTCCGGTTCTTGACCATTTATAATGGTTACCAAGTCTTCGACACTTTTTTCACCTGATATAAAGGTGGGCTGAGCAACGGTAGCAATGGGAGGACTGATAAGCTGACACTCAACAATATTGTCGAAGCCAATGAGAGCAATTTCACCTGGCACTTTTATTTTTAAGCTTTGTAAACGACGCAGCACTCCCATCGCCATTTCATCATTAGCGCAGTAAATTGCATCTAGATTGCGAGATCTTTTTAATAACTCATCCACCGCGCGCTCACCAGAGAGCTGCGAGAAGTCGCCATACACAACTAATTCGGGATCAAAAGCCAATCGGTTTCTGGACAGCGCAGTCAGGTAAGCTTCATACCTTTCTTCACTGTCAACAAACCCTTTCGGCCCCTTCACAAAGGCTATGCGCTTTCTTTTTTGAACCTGAATTAAATATTCAACAGCGGTAATCACACCAGACTGATTATCCAGCCCAACCATGTGATAGCTCCCAACTCGTTGGGAGATGGTGACTATTGGGAAACTTTTAAATTGATCAATAAATGCAGGAAAATGTTCGGGGTTGCCCATGGAGAGAGCGCCGGATAATACGATTAACCCATCAATTCTCCGATGATCGAACAGATGATAAGCGGCCTCGTGTTGGAAACTTGATTCCCAATCTAGCTGTGGAATACGCCCTGCAAATAATACTAGGTTCACATCTAGCTTTCTCGCAGCTTCAATCATACCGGGCCAAAGTAGACGCTGATAACCACCGTCTAGTTGATTGATTAATACTCCAACAGTTATCCGTTTCAATGCCACACACTCAGAACTCAACCCACTTAAGAATCAGTGTAGCTGGGTTTTTTTGACCTTCTTAAAAATATGTACTGTGGCTAACACTCTGGGATTGATACACTTTTGGGCCCTTTACTTTTGACTACCCATCCTGTTTTGCACCCCTATAGTTATCGCCGTGTTTTTTCTTTAGCTTGGCCAGTTTTACTCGCCAATATTGCCCACCCCCTTTTGGGGTTAGTGGATACCGCCGTGGTCGGCCATCTGGATAGCGAACGCTACTTAGCAGGCGTCGCTCTGGGTAGCTCACTAATGAGTTTTGTATTCTGGGGCTTTAATTTTCTGGCAATGGGTATCAGCGGCTTTACCTCACAATCTAGAGGCGCGTCCAGATTAGACGAATGCAGTTTAATTCTTAAAAAATATTTGTTGGTTTGGCTGTTCTTATCCTGCCCACTGTTATTAATCAGCCCACTGCTTATTGATTGGTCACTCGGGCTGATGTCAGTACAGGAAGAGGTGAAAGAACAGGCAGCCATTTACTTAAGTATTCGATCTTGGGGAATACCCGCTATTCTGCTAACCATCACCATCAATGGTTGGTTTCTTGGATTGGCAAATACCAAAATCGCGTTAATAGCCAGTCTGTGCTCTCAAGGCTTGAATATAATTTTGGATCTTTTGTTTGTGCTGGTTTTTGGTATGAAAACAGAAGGTATTGCGTTAGGAACTGTCATTGCCGAATACGCTTCTGCCTGTCTGCTAATGTATTTCGTGTTACGCACCTTTAGTAACCATGACTGGTCTTGGCTCAACCATAAGTGGGCAAGTCTTACTCATAACCTGCAAGACGTTTTTAAGGTCAGCCATCAACTGTTTGTCAGAACCTTCGTGCTGTTGTTTGTGATTGCTTACTTTAATGCTTTATCTGGCTCCATTAGTTCAAGCTTGCTCGCAGCGAATGCGGTACTCGCTATTTTTATCACTATTATCTCTTCTAGCTTGGATGGCTTTTCAGCAGCAGCAGAAACCTTAAGTGGCCAAGCCATTGGCTCCAAACAAAAACCTGCATTTAGGCAAGTGGTTGAAACAACGGGAATTTTGTCTTTACTGCTTGCAGTTTTTCTAACTTTGGTTTTTTGGCTACTAGGCCCCATCCTTATTAACTTATTAACCAATCAGCCAGAGATACGAGCCCTGGCCAACCAGTATTTGGGCTATGTGGTACTCATGCCTGCGTTGGCGTTTATTAGCTATTGGTTAGATGGAATCTTCATTGGTTGCCGACTTACCACCCAAATGCGCAATGTTATTGTGCTGAGCTTTATTCTTGGTTTTTTGCCAGCTAGATTTGGCTTTGAGGCATTCTTTGGCTCGCTTAACGGCCACTTAATTTGGATTTGTTTTTGCTTATTCACACTGTTAAGAACAATGTTAATGAGTGTAACTTTTTATAACTTCTATCGCCGTTTGAAGCTCTAAATGACGTTTTCTTATAGTTAATTTGTCTATTTGATGACGAATCTCTGTCTATACTCAAATTAACAAGGCCTAAAAAGGTCTGGGGATGTGATTGAGTGTGTGCTGCTACGACAACAAAAACTGCACCTCTGTCATCTTATAAAAACTAACGCCTTTCAATCAGGAACTGAGGGGTGATTTTTGGAGGATGCAAAATGTCACCAAGTGTGATTTCAAGTCTTATCGCCGAAGCAAAGCTACACGAAGCTCGAACTGGACAATTACAAGAATTGTTTCGCGTTAATCTTTCCCGTCTTCATCACAGTATCCACTTACCCAAGCATGAGCCGGAACGCCACTTGTTGGAAATAGTGGAACAGTATGTTGATGCTATCCCTGAGTTCTTGAACGTTATGATGCATAAATCTTATTCAGGCATCATGGCAAGAAGCTACCAACCTCTAGTAACTGTTATTCGTTCATTCTTTTTACAGCCTGTTAATCACGGGATAGAAGAAAGAGTGGACGAAAGACTGGGCATGGATTGCCTAATGCATCAGGCATTTATGGCCCACAGATTTCTTGAAGAAATCAATGACAAGTACATCGTAAAAGTTGGCCTGCCGATTTTAGAAACTCGACACATGAGCACTACCCTCATCATTCATGATTTGATTGGAGATGAATTTGCAAACTTCCTTGATCAATCTGTTTGCGACTTAATTGCATTGATGGAATCGGAAGGCATGCTGGCGATGCCGCGCAATCAAGTGTCTGATTCTGAGGTTGCTATTGCCGGTTAAACCATTCGTTCGATGCCGGGCGAGTTTGCCTGGCATCATCGCTCTGCTAGGATTCGGAGCACATCAACAATAAAGACAACCTACAATTGCCATCCTTAAAACTTAGTATTGAGCCTTTAAATATCAGTGTTTTTCAGTCGAAAGATGCAGAACAGGTTTTAGATTATTTTTCCCGAAACAAAGAACGCTTTGAGCCCTGGAACCCCACCAGGGACAACAACTTTTATTCACTCAATTATTGGCAGCACAGGGCGGTCAGTTCAACGGTGCTTTTTCATGAAGGGAAAGCTGCGTTTTTCATTGCCAGAGAAAAATCAAAATCTCAACACTCTGATCCAGTCATTGCATCCTGCACACTAAACCATGTTCAGCGAGGGCCATTGCAATCCTGTTTTATGGGGTTTGCAGTAGATACAGAGTTTGAAGGAAAAGGCGTTGCCACAGAGTTAGTGAAAAACTGTATTGAATTTGCGTTTGTTGAATGGAATTTGCACCGAGTGCAAGCCACCCATTCCATTAAAAATGAACGCAGTAAAAATTTACTGAAAAAATTAGGTTTTCAATTTGAAGGCCAATTAGATTCTTACTTATTAATTAACCAAGAATGGCAAGACCATGCCAGTTATTCCCTATTGAATCCTAACTGGCGACTTGACTAAACAGCGACTTGAGTAAGCGGCTTAGATTGTTAATTAAAGAATATTTTGGATTAGGGTATCCAATCTATCACAGGCATCGTCGTAGGTTTTTTGATCTGCACTGTGCACAGTAACATGACCAATCTTTCTTCCGGGCTTTGCCTTTTTCACATAGTTGTGAAACTTCACGCCGGGTATTTCTAATATTTTAGATTCGGGTGGCAACCTTCCTATTAGGTTATACATAGCACAGTGACCAATGCGCCGAGTGCTGCCCAAGGGTAAACCCGTGACTGCTCTCAAGTGATTTTCAAATTGGGATGTTTCAGCACCTTCTATGGTCCAATGGCCTGAATTGTGAACTCTGGGTGCAATTTCATTTGCGATGAGCTTTTCGCCTTTGGCAAAAAACTCCACGGTAATCACACCCACATAATTCAACGCATCCAAGACTCTGCCAACATATTCTTCCGCGAGGGATTGCAGAGGGTGATCTTCAGTGGCAATGGATTTGTGTAATATGCCATTGCGATGTTCGTTTTCAGCTAGGGAATAAAATGCTTGCGATCCATCACGGCCTCGCACAGCGATACAAGATACTTCGGAATCAAAATCAACAAACCCTTCCAGAATCATGGGCACCTCACCTAATTCTTTAAAAGCATTTGTCACGTCAGATTCCCGCTTAAGCAGTTTTTGCCCTTTGCCGTCGTAACCCAGAGTTCGGGTTTTTAAAATGGCAGGCAAGCCTATGTTGCTAACGGCCTCTTCTAAATCTTCCTCGCTGGAAATGTCAGCCACTTCAGCGGTTGGAATTTGATTCTCTTGAAACAAGCTTTTTTCCAACCAGCGATCACGAGCAATTTTTAGAGAGCTAGCAACAGGATAAACAGGTACAAACTGAGCAATGAATTCCACTGTTTCCGGGGGAATACTTTCAAATTCAAAGGTGACTGCGTCACACTGATTCACCAATTCACGAATCGCATAGTGGTCGGTATAGTCAGCTTTAATCATATGGCCTGCTTGAGCGGCACAAGCTTCTGGGGCTGGCTCAAGAAATACAGACCGCATGCCTAACGGCATACCCGCCATACCAATCATTCTTCCTAACTGGCCACCACCGACTACGCCAATTTTCATAACCCATTACCCCGTGTTGAATTGAAGTTACTGTACCGAAGGATCTGGATTCGCCAGCACGGTTTCAGTTTGCTGCTCTCTAAACGATATGAGTGCCTTTTGGATGTCAGGGTATTTATTCCCAAGAATACTGGCAGCCAATAAAGCAGCATTGATGGCACCCGCACGGCCTATTGCCAGAGTTCCCGTTGGAATACCTGCTGGCATTTGCACAATACTCAGTAATGAATCTACGCCACTAAGCATGCTGGACTGTACTGGAACACCTAAAACTGGCAGATGGGTTTTAGCCGCGCACATACCCGGAAGATGCGCTGCACCACCAGCGCCAGCGATAATCACCTCTATGCCTCTATCTGCAGCTTCTTCAGAATAGCTGAATAACAGGTCTGGAGTACGATGAGCGGAAACCACTCGCGTTTCAAATTCAATACCCAGCTTCTCAAGGGTATTGATTGTGTGCTCCATGGTAGACCAATCAGACTTAGAGCCCATAATGACGCCAACCTTTGCGGTCATGGCATTTCTCCAAATATTTTAATAAGTTGGTAAGTGATTACTCACTTTTGGTTTCTGATTCACTTGGGTCAATCAAACGAATCACCTGAGCTTCTACCACCGGCTTTTGAGGTTTAGGAGTCACTCGGGTGTCTATCTCATCTAAAGAAGAAGTGATCATTTCGTCCTGATAACCACAGCTCACACACTCACGCTTCATGACCCCATTCACTGGGTCAGTCTCGGCTTTGATGCAGTCCATTTCGCCACATTTAGGGCAAACGGCGCCAGCTATAAAACGCTTCATAAGAGGCCTTGGGTATCGTTGATTGGGACGGCGGTTTTCAGAAAGCGGCGGATTATACCAGCACAGTCAGTTTTTAAAATGCTGATGATAAGGCCGCGCTGAGGTTGGATGGCCTGAGTATTTTACGCAGGCGAAATAATCATAGACTAGTGGGTTCGGAATTTGTTGACTTGGCCGTGGAGCTGCAAAACCTTCTCATTCACATCTTCAGCTAACTGCCGCAAAGCGTGGGAAAGATTTTGGCTCTCATGGGTACTGTCAGCCAGGGTGGTGAGATTCACGTTGATATCCTCTGCCACATGGCTCTGCTCTTCGGTTGCTGTTGCTGTTTGAGTTGACATATTAGCCACAGTGCTGGTGGATGCAGTAATTTTGCCTATGGATTCGCTGGCTTTTTGCGCCAACTCAACGGTCGACTCCACAACCTCTGCTCCGGTGCGAATAGAGGTTACTGCATCGCTAACGCCACTTTGCAGGCGCTGAATCATGTCCTGAATACTTTCTGTGGATTCTTGAGTTTTACTTGCCAAAGTTCTTACTTCATCTGCTACCACGGCAAAGCCTCGGCCTTGTTCACCAGCGCGAGCGGCCTCAATTGCGGCATTCAGTGCAAGCAAGTTAGTTTGTTCAGCAATGCCCCGAATAACGTCTAGCACTGAAACAATGTTGTCTGAATCTTCAGAGAGCCGCTCAACCACTTGCACGGACTGGGTGATGTTGTCTGAAAGATGACCGATTTGATCAACGGATTTACTCAAGACCTGTTTACTTTCCATAGCTAGGGTTTCAACTGTGTTGATTTCATCTGCTGTGTTGGTTGCGTTGTTGGCAACTTCTCGAATCGCGGCACTCATCTCATTCACTGCTGTTGCCACACTTTCGGAACTGGAGGCTTGAGATTCGCTAATAGAGTTCGCTTGGCTTGAGGAGCTTTTGAGATTATCCATACGGGATTGTAGATAGTCTGACTGGTCTTTTATCTCCGCCATTAAGCGATTTAATCTGTGCACGAAATCGTCGAAGTGATTAGCTAATTCACCCACCTCGTCCTTTCGGGTTGACTGAATTCTCTGGGTCAAATCGCCGTCACCATCAGCAATTTCTTTTATTCTAATGGATACTTCTCGAATGCTTCTCGCGAGTGTGCTGGGGCCAAATATAGCAGTTAGAGTGGCTGCTATGATTCCTAAAACTGTGAGAGAAACGACCATGACTCGATTGGAGCTGATTTGTGCAAGCGTGATTGCTTCTAGCTCATCTACCTTTGCGTCTGCAGCTTCTCCGGCAATATCGTAAATGTTTCTTAGGTCACCAAATGCTTGGCCTGATGCACCATTTGCGAGATTGTATGCGCCATCGGAGTCACCCGCCTCAACCAGCGTAAGCACCTTTTCCGACTGGGCTCGCCAATTTCTAAACGTGGCATCAAACTGCCCTAGTTTCTCGGTGATGTCAGGGTAGGCAGCCGTATACTCTTTAAACTTTTGCATACGGTCAAAAGCTTGCTGAGCATTCTCTTCATAATCTCCCCGCAAGCTATTTAATTTGCCGGGATCACCTTCATAAACAATGGATTGAAGTTCTGCCAATCGAGCTTGGTAGAGATCGCGATCCGCATTTAAAATCGCAGATATTGCTGATGTGAACTGATGGCTGAACTCCATCATTCGTCCCTTTGTACTATTAATTACGATTTGATCGGCAATCGCAACAACCATTAAAAGTACTGCTACTCCTGAAAACAGGGCGGTATATTTAACCTTAATCAACCTGAAGTTCATGTTTCTACTCTCAGTTTAAGCGTGTACCCAATCAGTTTAGACTTATCTTATAAAATTACAGAATTTTGAAGTGTTTATTTCACCAACCATTCTATTCAGGCATACAGATTTTCTTATTCTCTATAAGCCCGAATCAGTACCAGTGCATCGAGAGCATGATGTTCCGGGAGTATTAGAGTACTTTCCAGAACACCAACCACTTTTCCTTTGTCATCGGCTTGATAGAGACACTTCTGGATTATTGTTGGTGGCAAAGAACTCAGAATCTGCATCTCAACTGAGCCAATTGTTTGAGCTTCGAAAAGTAGAAAAACGATATCTAGCCGTAGGTTTTGGAACGCCTAAGAAAAAACAAGGAAAGATTATAGGCGACATGAAAAAAACCAGAGACGGCAATTGGAAACTACTTAGAACCAAAGAAAACCCTGCCATCACACAGTTTATGAGTTGCTTAGTAGAGCCTGGAGTTCGAGGATTCCTAATTAAACCAACGACAGGAAAGACCCATCAGATTCGAGTGGCCTTAAAATCATTAGCTTGCCCGGTTGCTGGTGATAAAAGATATGGGTCAACTACAGTAATTGATCAGCATGAAAACCTTGAGCAAGCTGACAGAATGTATCTTCATGCTTTGTTCTTAAAGTTTGATTATGGTGGTGAAACTTACCAGTTCACAGAGCCGCCACGGACTGGGTCATTGTTTGAAAAATTACTGGCTCAACAACCATCTTGGCTTAATCAACCATTGCTTTAACTTAAATCAGTTAGTTTAGTATCAACCAAAAACACCTAATTCAGGACATATCTATTTAGTAGTAGAAAAGTTTTTAGATTAGTTACACAATGAGAATCTATTTACTTTGAAAGCTAAATTTAGTGCTGGCGGCAGGGAAATAACCGGCTACTTTTAAACCAGATACAAACCAATAACAGCCCTCGCTCAGGGACAGCGACAATGAAACAAGAACATATAGACTGGTGTGACAAACACCTTGATGACGACACCACAAAGACCCAAGCTGAAAAAACTACCAGTCACTGGATTCTCGTAAGTCTAGCTCTGGGATTGTTTGCTATATTCCACCTAACCTTTGGCATCGGCACCTAAAAGCAAAAATCCTTTCGCAGGATTTTTGCTTCTTTGACTCATCCTAATTAATTAGGCAGCCTTAATTCCAGAATGCCTGAGCAAAGGTTCTACCTCTGGTTTACGACCGCGGAAGGCGACAAATAGGTTCATAGCGTCGTCACTGCCACCCTTCTCTAGAATATTTTCTTTAAAAGAACTACCGGTAGCCGAGTTAAACACACCCTCTTCTTCAAATTTAGAAAATGCATCTGCGCTTAAAACTTCAGCCCATTTGTAGCTGTAATAACCCGCAGAATATCCCCCTGCAAATATATGTGAGAAGCTGTTTTGAAACCTGGCAAACTCCACCCTTGGTACTACCGACACCTTATCTTTCACCTTTGACACGAGATCGGTAATTAAGTTGTCTTTACCTAGCCTGTACTGGTGATGCAGTTCGAAATCGTAAAGAGAGAACTCTAGCTGCCTCATCATTGCCATACCAGATTGAAAGTTTTTGGCCGCTAGCATTTTGTTCAATAAATCTTCAGGAAGAGGTTCGCCTGTTTCGAAATGCCCAGAAATAAACGCCAGCGCTTCTGGTTCATAGCAGAAATTTTCCATGAACTGGCTAGGCAGCTCCACAGCATCCCAAGCAACGCCATTAATACCGCTTACTGATGCAACTTCAACCTTGGTTAGCATGTGGTGTATGCCATGGCCAAATTCGTGGAACAAAGTGGTGACTTCATTATGTGTGAGCAATGCAGGCTTATCCCCCACTGGGGCAGTGAAGTTACAGGTTAGATAAGCCACCGGAATTTGAATACCTTGGTTAGTGGCTCGCCGCACCCGACAGTCATCCATCCATGCCCCACCGCGCTTCCCTTCTCGGGCATACAAATCCAAATAAAAACTAGCGACATGCTCCTCGCCCTCTAACACCTTAAAAAACTTCACATCTGGGTGATAGGTATCAAATTCTTTTTGTTCCTGGAAGCTCACACCAAATAACCTTGTAGCGGTCTCGAATAAGCCATTTATGACGGTATTAACAGGAAAATAAGGCCTTAATTCTTCGTCTGAAATGGAATATTTCTGCTGCTTTAGCTTCTCGGATACGTAGGCTAAATCCCAAGGCTTCAGCTCGTCTATGTCTAAATGTGCTTTAGCAAATTGTTGAAGCTCATCAAATTCAGACTTTGCCTGAGGCAATGACTTGTCAGCAAGTTCATACAGAAATGACAACACCTGTTCTGGAGACTCTGCCATTTTTTGAACCAAAGACACCTCTGCCCAATTGTTGTAACCCAAGAGTTCAGATTTTTCTGCTCGAACAGCCATGATCTCAGCCATGGTTTCAGCGTTATCCCACTTACCTGAGTTTGGCCCGACTTCGGAGGCGCGGGTCACAAATGCTTCGTAAACTTCTTCCCGCAATTCTCTGTTATCGGCATAGGTCATTACAGGTAGATAAGAGGGAAATTCCAGGTTAATTAACCACCCATCTTTCTCTTTAAGCTGGGCATTTTGCTTCAATGTTGCAACCCCGGTTTCTGGAATACCTGCCAGCATTTCCTGATCCGATATTTCCTTCACCCAACCTTGAGTGGCATCGAGTACATTTTCAGAGAACTGGTTACTTAATAGAGAGCTCTTCTTCGCCAGCTCTGCAAATCGCTTTTGCTGTTCTTCAGGTAAGGCGATACCAGATAATTCAAAGCCTAATAATTCATCGTTAATGCTTTTTTGCTGCGCCAATGTCATGGAATTCCACTCATCAGATTCTTTTAATTTCCGATAGAGTCTGTACAAGCCCTGGTGCTGGCCCATTTCCGTCGAGTATGCGGATAACAAGGCAATAGCTTCATTGTACGCCGTTCTCATGGCTTCTGAATCGGCCACGTGGCTCAAATGTCCAACCGGAGACCAAGCCTGATTAAGTTCATCCCCCCACTGTTCTAGTGGTAAAACAAAGTTTTCCCATGTTGGCTCAGTGATTTCATCAACCAGCGTATTAACTAATTTGCGATTGCGCTCAGTAAGCTCAGAGATTGCTGGAACGATCATTTCCGGCTTGATAGAGGAAAATGGCGGTAAAATATGAGGTTCCAACAATACATTGGTCATAAGAGATTCCTTTTGGTTTTTGAGGTCACGCACAAATCTTACAAAACCAGATTGGGTCAAATATTAGATTTACAAATAATTCTTGACCCGCCATAGCCATGGCTTCTACCATTCACTTATGAATTCGCATAACACCCTCACACTACTGCTTACCAGCCTCCTCGGTCTTCTCTAAGAAGCGCCGGGATTGTTGCTATCGCAACGCTTTACTTCGAATTCACTACAAAGGCTGGAACAAAATGAACAACTCAAGAACTTTTAATAAAACACTCTCTCTAACGCTGCTATCTTTAGTGCTGCGACTAATTATCGGTCGCCGGGCCAAGAGTTAGTGGTGTCCGGTGGCCATTCTCCAAAGCCACTTTTTATGTTTTCGTCTTAGCCTAAAGTTACTGTTTTTCGGAGATTGCCAATATGGCCAACCAATTTAACCATAAAAAATACAAGCCCTTTCAACCGGTCCAGTTGTCTGATCGTACCTGGCCGGATCAAGTTATTTCTAAAGCACCTACTTGGTGTTCTGTTGATTTAAGAGATGGAAACCAAGCTCTGGTAGAACCCATGACGGTTGATCAAAAAACTCGCATGTGGGATCTATTAGTGAGCATGGGATTTAAAGAAATTGAAGTAGGCTTTCCTTCCGCATCTAAGCCAGATTTTGATTTCGTTAGAAAAATCATTGATGAAAATCGAATCCCTGAAGATGTGACGATTCAAGTGTTGGTTCAGGCACGTGAGCATTTAATAGAAAGAACCTATGAAGCGTTGAAGGGTGTTAAAAAAGCCATAGTGCATGTTTATAACTCCACTTCAAAAGTTCAAAGGGAAAAAGTTTTCAAAATGGATCGTGAAGGCATTAAAGCCATTGCGGTTCAGGGTGCAAAGTGGGTTCAAGAACACGCACAAAAAAATCCAAACTCTGAATGGACTTTTCAATATTCCCCAGAAAGTTTTACGGGAACTGAATTAGATTTTGCGGTTGAAGTCACAAATGCAGTTATCGAAACCTGGGAACCCACTCCAGACAATAAATGCATTATTAATTTGCCTTCAACAGTAGAGATGGCAACACCTAATGTTTTTGCCGATCAAATTGAATGGATGTGCAGAAATTTAGTGCGCAGAGATTCAATTGTTTTATCCATTCACACTCATAATGACAGGGGCACAGGTGTCGCTGCTTCTGAATTAGCATTGATGGCTGGAGCAGATCGAGTCGAGGGTACTTTATTTGGAAATGGCGAACGCACAGGCAACCTAGACATTGTGTGTATGGCAATGAACATGTACAGCCAAGGCATTGATCCAAAATTAAATATGCACAACATGTCAGACATTGTTGAAACCTATCGATACTCGAATCAAATGGATATTCATCCGCGCCATCCCTATGCCGGTGAATTGGTGTTTACCGCATTTAGCGGTTCACACCAAGACGCCATTAAAAAATCCTTATCGAATTATGGTGAAGGGGAAGAATGGGAAATCGCGTATTTGCCAATTGATCCAAAAGATGTTGGTAAAAGGTACCAAGAAGTTATTCGCATCAACAGCCAGTCTGGCAAGGGTGGCGTAGCTTATGTAATGGAGCAGGATTTCGGTTACCGCTTGCCAAGAGCCCTACAAATGGAATTCAGCAAAGCGATTCAAAAAGTTTCTGAAGATACTCAAACTGAAGTGAATTCCCAAACTATTTTCAGCACATTCCAACAGGAATTTATGCTCAGCAATATGCCATTTTCGTTAAGAGAATATGGCATTCAGAGAGACAAAGGCTCTAACACAGACTCAGTGAGAGCAGTGCTTCATGAAGACGGTCAAAGCGTCATCATTAATGGCCAAGGTAATGGACCAATCGCTGCATTTGTGTCTGCAATTAAAGAAGTCAGCGGCATTGATTTTAACCTAACCGACTATTCGGAACATGCAATAGGCTCAGGTGCTGATGCAAAAGCCGTGAGCTATATTCAGATAGAGGTATCTGGAAAGAGTTACTTCGGTGTGGCCACGGATGAAGACATTGTTATGGCATCCTTAGTTGCCGTTTTAAGATCAATTAATAATGCAATTAAGTCTGGTGCCATTGTTCGTCAAGCAACAGTCGCCAACTCTTAATTCATCTCCCACAAACACCTTTCATCTAAATTAGATGAAAGGTGTTTTGTTTCTGCATTTCCAGCCATCAAGAAACACTGAAAGCTTGATCGAAATCCACGAAAAGCTTTCTTTTTCAATAAAAATTCCATTATTCTTCTCTCCCTAAACTGTAAAGTTCATCACAGCGAAGAAAGTCAATTTAAAAAGAATTATGTCGTCGAACGTATTGTTGCGATTGTCCCAAGGACATGGGATCAGATCTTTTTTTCAGCCAATAGTGGACAGTCGTAATGGTCATATTATTGGATACGAAGCCTTGAGTAGGGGGCCTAAAGGCAGCCCTTACGAAGACCCGTACACGCTATTTACTGCTGCTGAAGAAGCAGGACTCTTAGCCGAATTAGAAATCTCCTGCCGTGAGTTATCCATCCAACGATTCTTCGAACAGAAACTTTCTGGAAAACTGTTTATCAATTTCAGCCCAAAAGCTCTTATTTCACCGAGTTATCCCAGGGGAAAAACTAAGGAAATATTAGAGAAATATGGTCAGGAGCCATCTGCCCTGGTTATAGAACTATCCGAAAAATATCCTGCCGATGACATGGCTCAGCTAATCAAGCATGTGCGAGGATATCGCAGCGAAGGATTCGAGAATGCCATTGATGACTTAGGTGCAGGCTATTCGGGTTTGCTGCAATGGTCTGAAATACGCCCCGACTTTGTGAAGCTTGATCGTCATTTTGTGCATGGCATTCATACTGACAGCACCAAGCTGGCATTTGCAAGAGCCATAACAGATTTAGCTAGGTCACTGGGCTGTCGTCTAATTGCTGAAGGGGTTGAAGACTTTAAAGATGTTCACACCCTGACTCGAATTGGTATTCATTTTTTCCAAGGTTACTTTTTTGCAAGACCATCTGAAAATCCCCCGCAACACCTTCTGCAAAACCTAAAAGGTTATTCCAGTCATTTAGATTATTCTGAGCAACATGGAAAACTACGGGCTAAAGATTTAATTCGGCCATTAACGCCAATTTCACCCATGGAAAAACTAAATCATGTTTGGCAAAGGTTTCAGGAAGACCCAGATCTCAGTTTGTTACCCGTGGTGGAAGACGGCAGAGTTTTTGGTGTCATTTTAAAATCAAAGATTTGGGAAGTTAGAAAACAGCCCACAGGTAAAAACATGTTGGGTCGCTGGAACGCTAGCCGATTGCTTTCTAACAATGTGATGCAAGTGAATGGTAACCTAAGTTTAGAAAAACTCTCTGAAAAAATTACCTTAGAAGAATCATCTTATTTAAGACAACACTTTATTATTGTAAATGACTCTGGAGAATATGAAGGCGTTGGTGTCGCAAAAGATTTATTAAAAACCATTACTCGCCAACAATTGCATCAAGCCCGATATAACAATCCGCTGACGAATTTACCTGGAGAAGTTCCAATAAGCCGGATGATTAAGCGTAATCTTGCTAACCATAAAATATTCTACATTGCATACATAGATATTAACTATTTTAAATCCTTCAACGATGTATATGGCTATCAGTTGGGTGATGACGCGATTTTATTGCTAGCCAATTTGTTGAAACGAACGCCGTCCGATTCGCCAACCTTTATCGGACACAAAGGCGGTGATGACTTTGTATTTATTTGCGAGAGCGATTCCTTTTTACCAACCTTAAGATGGGTACAGCATCGCTTTAATAACGAAGTTAAAAAACTTTATTTAGAAGAGCACATTAATTTAGGTGGATGTAAGACCAGAGACCGGGATGGCAACTATAAAGTATTTCCCTTCATCAGCATTTCCGTCGCGGTTGTTTCAAGCACCATGCTAGATCCAGAAGTACCCAATCAAATGGCACAGTCAGAATCCATGGCGAAGTATCACTCTAAACGACTCGCTGGCAATGGCATTTATGTGCTTAAAGATGACAGCAATATTTCCTCGACTTCAAGCCCGATTAGTAAAGCCGTTATTTAATTAGAAGCTCTTATAAAAGTATGAAGTGAGTCAGCATGGAAACAACTATGCCCGCACCCAGTACTTTGCCACTTTTGCACAAAGACTTACCATAGCCTCGATAGTTTTCAGGAAATAAAAACCACACAGCTGTGTGCCCAGGATTGTAGCCTGCGCCTTGAATGCTATCTTTTAAATAGCCTGCGGCGAAAAATCTGAGTACAAAAACAATGAAACTTAAAACAATGGCAAGTTGTGCAAAAAAGGTCACGCTCGTTCCTTCCTTTTTTATTTCGGTTTATTCCGGTGCAGTTTGCTTAACACTCTCAGATTGCTTCCACTTTTCAAACCAATCAGCTAAGTGAGGCGCTGTTTCTGACCAATCTTGTCTCACTTCACGAAACTCCAAGTAAGACAAGGCGCAGCCCAAGGTAATGCCATAAGTTTGATCCTGCACCATATCGGGTAGATGGCGATCTAAATAAGTTAGAAGCTTGGTAATTTTTCCCTGAAGCTTATTCAGTATAGCATCTGAAATAGGTGCATCAGGTTTTCGATGTTCCATCACCCATTGATAAGCACAATCAATCAAACCCTGTGCCATCCAAATATGATTTTTCACTGCCCAATCATTTTGATGGTCATTACTGAATTGTTTTTGTAGGTACTCAATAATCAATTGACTATCACACAAGGCCTGATCTTCAACAATCAAAGTAGGCACCTTACCCATTGGGTTAGCATCCGCGAATTCTGGGTCGGGTTCTGCGGTATTTACCCTCACTTCTTCTACCTTGTCTAATACCCCCAATTCACGAATTAGAATGCGAACTTTTCGGGTGTATGGAGAGGTAGGTGAAATATAAAGTTTCATAACTGTGCCTATTTTTTATCCATGGTGACTACGGTTTCGATATGGTGGGTTTGAGGAAACATATCGAATAAAGTTGCCGTGTTTATTTTGAAAGTTTCTTTAAGAATCTTTAAATCTCTGGCTTGAGTAATGGGGTTACAGCTTACATAGATAAGCCTCTTGCAATTCAGTCTTTTGATTGACTCTAAGGCATCGGCATCAACACCTTCTCGCGGTGGGTCAATAATCACAGTATCTAAAACTGTGGTTTGATTTTGCTTTATCCATTCTTCAACAGGTGCGTAGTATCTCTCAACATTATGACCTAAATGTTTATCTGCGATTTTCTGACAGCTTTCATTCATCTCTACCGCGATCACTTTTTGACATTGATCTTGAAGAAACACAGAAAACAATCCAATTCCGGCGAATAGGTCCATGACCAATCCAGGAATCGTCTGATCTAATACGTGATCAATAAGTTTCGGTAACAGAGATAGGTTACTTTGAAAGAACACTTGGTTTGAAAGGAATACTTTTTTGCCATTTAGGGTGATAGAAAATACATCATCATCACTATGGCATGATGCGCCATCTGATCCTTCACTAAACACGGGAATGGATTCACTGTTCGGAAGGCTATGTGTGCTTTCGAGCCACTGATTAATGGATGGCACCAGTACCGGGCACTGATCAATTAATTCTATTTCATGGCTACCGGCTTGCCTAAAGCCAAGCATGGAGGAATTTTTCTTTCGGTGAAAGCGTACCCGGTTTCGATAAGCAAAAGGCTCGGAAGCAATTATTTCCAAACCACCCAAAACAATACCACCCTGCCTTGCAAAGGCTTCAATGACTCGCTGCTTTTTAAATTCCAGCTGCTGAGGGTATGCTAGATGTTGCATTTGGCAGCCGCCACAACGGCCAAATCGAGAACACGGGGGGTCAATTCGATGAGGATTCGATTGCAACACCTGGATTAAGTCAGCTTCCATAAAATCCTTTTTAACTCGAGTGATTCTAGCCTTAACTATTTCCCTTGGTAATGCGCCTGAAATGAAGACAACTTTACCGTTTAGACGAGCGACACCACGGCCATTACTGGATAAGTTATCTATTTCCAATTCTTCGATTTTATTTAAAAAAGAACTGGTACGGGTTTTGGTTTTAAAAGGAGGAGGGGAGAGTTTTCGGCGGCGGCTCAAGGGATCTCCTACTTAGTTATCAATCGAGTTAAACTTAAAAAATGCTACTCTTACGTAACAAAGAATAATAACAAAGGTTGGACAAAGCGACTAAATGATAAAGGTTTACAGCAATAGCGACAGGTTTATGGTGTGGAATGTCCATGCAGCACTGGAAGCAAGGGGCATTGAGTGTTCAGTTCAAAATTGTTTTGCTGCGGGTGGTGTGGGTGAGCTTTCCCCTTTTGAGTCGTGGCCTGAAGTATGGGTTCATGACAATGAAGACGCGGCAATTGCCAAGCGTTTGATTTCAGAATGGCAAGAAGGATTTTATAAACAAGAAGGAAAAGAATGGGTGTGCGCTAATTGTAAGGAAGAGAATCACAGTTCTTTTGATGTTTGCTGGAAATGCGGTGGTGAAAAACCTTACTAGCTAACTAGTCCCAAAAATAGCTAACACCTAACCCGAAGAAGTGCATATAGCTCTCGCTATAGGGCTCATATATCAGCAAGTTACTTCCCGGGCCCGAAACAAGCTCTGTGTTACTTTTCCCCCAAACCCAGGTTCGATATTGGTAGTAAGCTCTTAATCCAAACCAATTGTTAACCTTACGCAAATAGGCAGTATCCAGTTGGTAGCCGTTACGAGATCCTAAATCCAACTTGGGTTTGCCATAACCGAGAT
This sequence comes from Gynuella sp., assembly GCA_028282465.1. GTDB lineage: Bacteria > Pseudomonadota > Gammaproteobacteria > Pseudomonadales > Natronospirillaceae > JANQHX01. The sequence goes on along the minus strand of JANQHX010000093.1, from coordinate 19,319 downwards.
CGCTCAGGTCAATGACCATGGTCGAGTTATAGTTCGCTTGAAGACGGGCACCCGCTTCAAATTGATTAACGCCATCATCCAATTTAACGCCTATACCAGCGAGACCATGACGCCATCGATAAACCTCGTACAGATCATTGATATTCCCTCGCCCTTGGATATCTCGATACCAAACATCTGCACCCCATCCCAGCTCCATCCAAAGTTTTTTTGGCTTGAATAAATAGTATCGTACTCGGCCATTGAATCCGTAGACCGTTTCATGAGTCTGACTCACAAAGGGAGTGCCGTTTTGAAGCTGGCCATCGTATTCAACGGTACCCCTTGCATATTGCCCATCAATTCTAAGCTCCCAGTGTTCACTAAGTTCAGAGTAGACACCTCCTTGAACCCCATGGATAAAGCCTTTTTCAGAGTTAAGGAACTCTCCATCTGTGTCGTATTCTGTGTAGTCAAAGCCTTGTTTGAAGCCACTTAACAGCAATATTTGTTCACCAAATACCGTAAGTGGTTGGGCAAGAAGATAAAAACTAAGGATAATTCGAATGCTTAGTGCCAATGTTTCTTTTCCTGATCCTAGGGAGTTTGGCTTTTTCGATGCCACACAACGTTCCCCAGATCATCTTATTGTGAAATCGGTTACCCTTAAGCATAAATTCTAATATCAGGGTTTCCAGTTTCCATGCGCAAACAGATTCAGTCCAAGTTAACCTTAACTTTTGTAACTTTGTTAATTGGCTGCACCGCGATACCACCTACTCTTGAATCCAATACTGAGCAAACGCCTGAAACCAGGACGTCTGAAACCACGAACTCTGAAATCAAAGACCCTGAAATCCAAACACCTGAGCTTGAATCTCCTAACGAAGTTCAGTCAGAACAATCTAGTTTGGATAATCGCCCTCCAGAAACCAGCGACTCAGAATCCAAAGGAGCCGAAACAAAGGGTGAGCAGCAAGTCAGCCCAAGTACCAAATCGGAAGACATGGCTGTGCCAGATGGCCTAATGCAATTTCGAGGTAATAACACCCGGAGCTTTTTTGGGACAGGCCCGATATCTGATAAGGAGCCTCAACAGATCTGGCAATTTGAAACCGACAAATATGTTTCAAAAAGTGGTCGAGAGTGGATGGGCCTAGGCTGGACCGGTCAGCCAGCAATTGCCAAGGAACAAGACAGATGGGTTGTTTATGCCGGTTCTCTAGACGGTTATGTTTATAAGCTCGACTTACTCACAGGTGAGCTCATTCATCGGTCGGAAAAAAATCTACAAATTATAAAAAGCTCCCCTGCACTCACAGATGAGTTTGTAGTTGTTGGTAGCTGGGCCAATGCGATGCACTTGTTAGATCGTTACAGCCTGGAAGTGATTCATCAAGAAGAGGCTGTTTATACTCCAAGTGTCTCTTATGATTTCGATGGCAGCGCTGCCATCGAGGACGGTTTCGCTTATTTTGGTGGCGAAGATGGCTATGTTAGAAAAATCTCTTTAACCCATCCCTATGAAAGATTATGGATTTATCCATCTGAAGCGCCTCAAAGTGAGTTCCGTTACAAAAATCGCAAAGAGCCATACGTCGGCATCGAATCCTCTGTTGCGATTTACCAGGATCACATCATTGTGGGTACGGGTCGAGGAGAAGTATTAATTCTCAACAAGCATTCAGGAAAACTAATTGAATCATTCAACTCAGGGGACGATACCGATGCAACCCCTGTTATAGACACTAAGGATGGCAGTATTTACATAGGTGTTGAAAAGGATAACACTGAAAATCCCGGTGGAATGTTGAAGCTAAACTCAGAAGGACAGAAACAGTGGTACTTTGAGGTGGGCGCTACTGGCATTTATTCATCTGCCGTTTTACATCAAGACAAAGTTATATTTACCGCGGATGACAGTTACTTGTATGCCGTATATATGGAAACTGGGAAGCTCGCTTGGAAGCGTAAACTCGACGCAAGCAGTTGGTCATCGCCGGCGCTGGTAGATGGTCGAGTGATTACCGCTGACTATGCCGGTGTCCTTTACAACTTTGATGCCAACACTGGTGACCTCATTTGGAAAAAACAGCTCAGTGATTATGTTGCCGCCACCCCAGCTATCTGGAACGGCATCATTGTCATTGGTACTAGAGACGGCTTAATACAGGCATTCAAATAAGAGCTCGTCTGATAACAACTGGTTATTAGTCAGTAGACCACAAAACCATTAAACTAAGATGGTTTAATCATGGGCTGCCGCCGTGAACAAAAAGAACAAAACAGCGGCCTTTGTGTGTAATGAAATAATTGGAAACTTTCAGTTACCTTTATACCGGGCCGTTAAACAAGAAGCAGAGCAACGAGGGCAACACCTTATTGTCTTCGAAGGCAGAGCACTGAACAGCACAGACTTCGCTGATGCTGAGCATAATTACGTTTATCAATTTATAAATCCTGAACTCTATGATGCTCTGATACTCAGTAGCGGCTCATTGTTTACTTTCGAAAAATACCACGAAGCACTCACCTGGTTAGAAAAATTTCGAACCAAACCTATTGTGAGCCTTAATATCGAATTACCTGGTTGTTTATCTTTATTAACGGATGGTTTCTCTGGAGTAAAAAGCGCAGCATCCCATTTAATTGAGCACCATGGTTATCAGCATGTCGCGTTTGTTTCAGGCCCTCCAAGTAACGCTGAAGCTGAAGAACGAAAGCTTGGTTACCTGTACGCCATGGAAGCCCATGGTTTAAAAGATAATAGCCTAGTTATTGATGGCTCTTTTCTGCCAGTATCTGGCATTGAAGCCATGAAGCGTATCATCGAAAAACACTCTGAAATTCAAGCCATTATTTTCGCAAATGATGACATGGCTATAGCGGCTTTGGATTACATTAATCAGCAACACCCAGAACTTAAACACAAATTCGCAGTAGTGGGCTTCGACAACACCCCCAACTCAAAACAGTCTAGCCCAGTGCTGGCAACGATCTCTCAAGCATACAATCAGTTTTCTCAAGCCAGTTTTAATTATATTGAACAAGGTAAAGTAGTCACTGAGACTGTTAACCTGCCAGCACAATTTCTCCCTAGAGAATCTTGCGGTTGCAAACATGTGGTGGTGGAATCACCCAGTACCAGCCAGTTGTTTTCTCAATCCTATAAGGTTCATGAAAACCTTCAATTAACCGACCACCGACAGTTTCATAAAGAGCTCGCTGAAGCGTTAAAACACCTGAATATTCAAGCTTGCTTTATTGCTATCTATTCAGAGTCCTGCGCTAAGGATCAGCCGTTACCAGAACAAAGCTTTCTTTATTTTGCTTATTCCGAACAAAACATTATCGAAGTTCCACAGGAACTGAATTTTAAAACCAAACAAATATTGCCAGCCGGGATTTCGAATATTCAACTACCGACTCTCAGTTTGGTGAAAACTCTCTTTTACCAGCAGAAGCATTTTGGTTATGTCATTTATGATATTGCTCAGGGCAAAGAAAATGACTTTAGCTCACTAACCGCATTGCTGTGCAGCCATCTTTATTCCATGTTTTTGCTGCATGAGCTGCAAAAGGCCAAACGAAATCAAGAATTAGCAAATCAAGCACTTACGGAAGCCAACGACCAATTGGTAAAACTTTCAACCACAGATTCCCTAACCGGTTTGCACAATCGTCGCGGCTTTTTTGACCGAGTATATCAGTATGCTATTTCAGGTAGATCAGCCAATACATTCATGGCCTTTTATGCTGATGTGGATTTTCTAAAAACAGTCAATGATGGACATGGCCATGCCATGGGCGATTTATTGATTCAGCGATGTGGCAATGTTTTAAAACAGACTTTTAGAGATGAGGACTTTATCGGTCGAGTGGGTGGTGATGAATTTTTAATTTGTGCCCGACACTGCAACGAAGAGGACATTGGCTCTGTGATCGGACGCTTAAAGCAGATGATTGTTTTCAACAACAGACAACACCCTGGCCAACCAGAATTGTCTGTGAGTGTTGGATATGCTTTTTTTCAAGGCAGAACTATCAAAGAGATAGAAACTGCATTTGAGCGAGCGGATAAAAAACTCTATGAGGCGAAAAAACTTCGCCACATTACTCATAAAATTCAGAAAAAAGGTGTTAGAAAAAACTAGTTTTCTCTTTTTGCCTTACCTTTTCGCTTGTCACCTGAGAAATCTCGACGTCGAGACTTCTTAAATCCTGAGCCTGAAGGCTTACGATCTTTCTTGATGTCGATTGCTTTGCCTCTGACCCTAGTCTTTTTTAACTGTTGTAAAATTTCCTCTGGCATACCCGTAGGAAGATCTACCAGCGTAAACTCATCAAACAATTTAATGCTGCCGATGTATTTGCTTTCTATGTCCGCTTCATTGGCAATAGCTCCCACAACATCACCAGGCGACACCTTTTGATTTCTGCCCACTTCTAGTCGGTAGGTTTCCATAGGTACATCAGCTCGCTCACCTCTTGGAGATCTTTCGCGGCGATTTTTGCGATCACCTTTTTCCCCACGCTCACGCTCTTTAATTGGCTCATCCAGAAGATTGTCTTTAGGAACAAATAACGGCTTCTTCTGTTGGGCCATAAGCGCAAAAGCGGCAGCAATATTTTCTAGTGGTTCGCCAGTTTCATTGCACAGTGAAATCGCTAACTCTCTAAAAGTTTCAAGCTTCTTGTGCTCAAGCATAGAGGTAACAGCTTGATTAAATTCGGTGATTCGCTGGTCTGTTAAATCTTTGTGAGTTGGAATCTGAGCCCTGGCTATTTTTGTCTTAGTGACTTTTTCAATGGTATGAAGCAGTCTTCTTTCTCTGGGGGCAATTAACAGAACGGCCTTTCCTGATCGACCGGCACGGCCAGTACGACCAATGCGATGAACATAAGCTTCTGGATCATATGGGATGTCATAGTTCACAACATGGCTGACTCTGGGTACATCGATACCTCGAGCCGCGACATCGGTAGCGATGAGAATATCAATCTTGCCGTCTTTGAACTTATCAATAGTTTTGATCCGCAGAGCCTGGCTTAAGTCGCCATGGATAGCAGCTGATGCATAGCCTCGAGCCTCTAGCTTTGAAGAAAGCTCTTCCGTCATCACCTTAGTACGCACAAACATCATGATGCCGTCGAAGTCTTCGGTTTCCAGCACCCGGGTCAAAGCATCGAGTTTGGCTCTGGGGTTGACCAAGATGTAGCTTTGATCAATGCGGTCAACGGTTTGGCTAACCGCTTGAATTCGGACCTCTTTTGGCTGATTCAAATAGTTAGTAGCTATTTTTCGAATCGGCGGTGGCATGGTAGCGCTGAATAACACGGACTGCTTGGATTCAGGGGTATGCTCCATGATCCATTCGATATCTTCGATAAAGCCCATGCGTAACATTTCGTCGGCTTCATCCAGAACCACAGTTTTAAGGTCATCCAGCTTAAGAGTGCCTCTTCTCAGATGATCCATAACGCGGCCGGGTGTGCCCACTACCACATGCACCCCCCGTTTTAACTGACGTATCTGCCCCCTCATGTCTTGACCACCATAAATAGGGGCCACATGAAACCCTTTAATATGGGAAGAGTAGCTTTGGAAAGCTTCACTCACTTGGATAGCCAATTCTCGAGTAGGTGCCAAAATCAGCGCTTGAGGATAATTTGCCCTGATATCAATTTGGGCAAGTATGGGTAGCGCAAAAGCTGCAGTCTTACCTGTCCCGGTTTGAGCCACCCCTAATACATCTTCGCCGTTTAACAAATGTGGAATAGATTCAGCCTGAATGGGTGAGGGTCTTTCGTATCCAACATCATTTAATGCCTGAACAACGGGTTCAGGAAGATTCATCTCAGCAAAGGTAGGTGTTTCAACGGGGACATCTGTCATGAATGGGGGCAGCCTATAGTTTGGGAGGGATTAAACAGGGCGCGGATTATAGGGATGCGCCTCTTCAGAAACCAGCAGTTTCTCTGTTACAGCTGTAAATAACTTGATCAGCTTTAACTAAGGTTAGATCAGCAGTAGGTATTTACAATGCTTAATCAGCTATCGATAAGCTGTCGTAGATTCTTGCGGCTTTTATCAATTCACCGTCATCTGACAGCTCAAACACAGCCAGCCCAGGCTGAGGTGGGATTCCTGCTGCGGTATGATTGCAATTGTATTCAAGTACGTAGTGATGATTATCTGTAAAGCCACAACAAGGCTCAAAGGTAAGGCCTCCACGAGACAGCAACATGCTGAAATAGTCCATTCTAGCCTTTGAACCTTCATGGATATAACTTTCGTCAGCCGCTTCGCGAATGTAACCGTCTTCAGTGAAGTTTTTTAAACACACTCTAGGGTTTCCAGTTTTCATGCCATGAATGAGAGAAGAAACTGGCCCTGGCAGTTTAAGAGACTGATTAGGAAGAATGGGCTGCCTCATCGCAACATCTGCACGAAGCCAGGTACTGTGGTAAAACCTCAGTATTTTAACCTTTCCATCTTCAAGCTCGGCGGCAATGGCGACTGGTAACTCTCGTAAGATGCTTTCCGGTGACCCCGAAATGGTGTACTCCGCCAGGCAATGATGTCCGTTAGTAAAAAAATGATTGAGTTTCGAATGCGCTTGATAAGCTCTAAGCCTCTCGCTTACTTCATCTGAAACTTTTTTGACAGATTCAGCACCCAAAATTTCTTTAGAGTAGAATGGGCTGTTTAATCTAGGCGCATCAATAAATCCACTGTTGATGAAATCAACATCACCTTCAATAGATTTATTAAAAATACCGTCGAACCAGTTTTCTAATTGAGTCATTAATGAATCTGAAACAAATTGGCTAGCAGTGACTGTTTTATATCACTTTGTTTTTAAAAGTCGAGGGGTTGAAATTCAATATTCTTCAAATCACGCAAAATATTTATTCACAACCAAGCTTCTTAAATTATATAAGTTGAATCAAAAAAGTTTTTAGAGATTTGTAACTTAGCTTCCATAGTAAGCAAATAGCTCAGGCATGAAGCTGGCCTCCAGTTCTTTTTTTATCCAGTCTCTAAAAACCCGTACCTTATCCTTTTTAAAATTATTCTCTGGCCCCACTAGCGAATAGCAGTAAGGCGATTGCAATTCATAGTCAAAAACCTTCACTAATCGTCCTTCGTCTATCAACCGTTGCGCTAATGACTTTCGTACAAATGCGATTCCTTGCCCAGCAAGCGCGGCATCAATGACCATACTGGCATCTTCGATGGTTAAGGCAATATGGTAATCTTCAGGGTTTAGTTGCATTTCGGCACAACAATGAATCCAACCTCTGCTGCCAGGGCTGTAGTCTTCTAATATGGGAAACTGTTTAAGCCGTTCATTGGTCATGGGTTCGTCACCAATTAATTCTGGTGAAGCAACCGTTAACAATGTATCCCTCATTAGAAATTCTGATTTGAATTTGCCGCCATCTCCTTTCCCAAAACGGATCGCAAGATCCACATCACTGTCTTCAAAGTTTTCGAGTTCAAGAGTGGGCTTTATGGTGACATGGAACTCTGGATGAAGAGTTTGGAAGCTTTTTAATTTCGGCACCAACCAGGAGGATGCAAAGGAAGGCAAAACGCTCAGGGTAATATGGTTAGGAGAGGCGTCAGCTCGAAGTTGATCGACGCCAGTTTTCAAAGCGTTAAATGCGCTACGAACATAAGGCAATAGCTGTTCGCCCTCATCTGTTAGTTTGACCTCTCGGTTTAAGCGAATAAACAGCTGTGTGCCTAAGGTATCTTCTAACAACCTGATTTGATGACTTACTGCTGCTTGAGTCACGAAAAGGCGTTCAGAAGCCAGCTTAAAGCTGCCGGTTTCTGCAGCAAATAAAAAAGTTCTTAACGCATTGAGAGGTGGTAAATCAGCCATTCAAGATCCTTTAATTACAAATCAGCCAAACCCAAAGATTGACCACTAGCCTATAAGCCTTGGCTTACAAAAAATTGTCCGGTTTTAAGTGATCTTTGTCAGTCAAAGATTTTTTGATGTCACAAAAAAATTTGTCATTTGTCAGGTGTCAGAGACCAGTCGATACTTCGCTCATACATTAACTGATATCTAACTGGAGATTAGCGATGACCACTCATAGCCTACACCTGCCACACTTATCGCTGAAGCCTGTCTTCAGCCTAGTCAAATTCTATAAGTTGTTGACGATTTGGTACAAAAGACACCATACACGTAAACAATTATTAAGCTTACCAGATTACCTGCTTAAGGATGTTGGACTTAACAGAACCGATGCACTGATAGAAGCCGCAAAGCCTTTCTGGAAAGATTGATCTGCCTACTTGAGTCAGTAAGATTTAAGTTCAAAGCTTGTAACCATTTGTGATAAAACAGCGCCTCGAAATTTCTTTTGCTGAAAGGGGCGCTCATGTCTTTTATTGATCATATTTCTAAAACACCTGTCTTGGGCGATAGAGTCTTTATCTCTGATGACGCCCATGTCTCAGGTGATGTTCAAATTGGTGATGATAGCTCTGTTTGGCCCATGGCGGTGATACGGGGTGACATGCATAAAACCGTCATTGGCGCCCGTACCTCTATTCAAGATGGTGCGGTACTTCACCAAACTCACCGCAGTGACTTCAACCCAGAAGGTTACCCCTGTGTCGTAGGTAATGATGTGACCATTGGCCATAATGTCTGCCTGCATGGCTGCACTGTAGGCAATGAAGTGCTGGTGGGTATCGGTTCTGTGATTCTGGATGGCGCGGTTGTGGAAGATAAAGTCATTATTGCCGCTGGCTCAGTGGTTCCACCGGGAAAGACTCTTGAATCCGGTTACATGTATATGGGCTCACCCATTAAGCAAGCCCGCAAACTAAATGAAAAGGAACTTGAATTTTTTACGTACAGTTCAGGAAACTACCTCAGACTTAAAGACCATTATTTGTCGCGATCCACAGGTTAGCGGATATTGATTAGTTTATGGTTTGAGTATCCGGCTCAAACCAGTTATGTTGCCTATTAGGGAAATACACAGGTGGCATAAAGGAATATGAGATTCCGCCTTATACTGATTGGATTCTTTTTGTTGCCTCTGCAAGTATTCGCAGAGATAGCGCCCCACCCATTTCAAATAGATCAGCTCAGCAAAGAGCCGCAATTACTTAATGGTCTATGGACATTTATTCCGAACTCATTGGCTTACCCGTCTGAATTCATCGAATTAGCGGAAACTCAAAAAGCAAAATCAATCCATATACCTTCTACCTGGAATGACTACTGGCCAGTTAATCCAAATAACCCCCATAGACATGGTGCCGGAGTATTTGGAGTTTTAATCGAGCTGGATCAAAAGGCTACAGAACCCTTAGCTGTTCATTTGGGCTCTATTGAAGAAGCATACCGAGTCTGGTGGATTCCCTCAGACCAGTCTGAGCAGGCACAATTAATCGGATACAGCGGATGGCCGTCAAAACAAGCAGCTTTCCAAAAATTGGGAAAGAAAGGCCGAAATTTTACGGTACCAAACCTAAGTAAGAAATTCTGGTTGGTTTTTCAGGTCTCTAAGCACCATCTCCATTCAGGAGGCATTAATACACCGGTTACCATCGCCTATTCAGATGTGATTACTCAGCAACACACCCAAAAAGTTTTTCAAAAATCTGTAGTCATTGGTGCAGCGCTATTTATGGCTCTTCACTATTTAGTGTTTTTGATCTATCAACGTAGAGACAACTTTTCATTAATGTTGCCCTTATGCTGCTTGGTAGTGGCTGCTAGAAGCTACTTAGTTTCTGATTACCTAGACTTCATTTTTATTGATATTAACGAACCATTAGCTTTGTTTCGGTTCCGGTTGGAATACATCACCATTGTGATAGCCGCCAGTGCGTTTTTACATCTGTTTTTTAGTAGTTATCCTGAGTTTAGAAATCGCCCATTAATCATTTGTTCATGGGTAACGACCGGTATTTTGGTTGCTGCCATTTTGCTTTTTCCATTGGATGTTATCTCTGCCAATGTTTGGCTGTTTCAAGCTTGGCTGTTCTTGCATTGCATCGCCTTTGCTTATTGCGTCACTCAAGCAGTGACACAAAAGCTTCCCAATTCTATCCCCACGTTTTTAGGCGCACTTTTTATCTTTTGCGGAATGATTAACGATATTCTCGCTTATAACCTGAGTAGCTATAACGTCTATTTGCTTGAATACACCCTGTTGGCTTTCTTACTGTTTCAAAGCCAAGTGGGAGCCAGCCGTTTCAGTGCCGCTCTCAGAGCCAGTCAGATTCTTTCTCGAGAAAATACCCAGCTAACCAAGGAAACACTCAAAGCGAAATTCCTTGAACAACAAGATCACTTAACCGGTATGTTTAATCGCAAGGGTTTGAATGTTCAGCTGGACAAGTCTTGGAAACATTGCGCGGCCATTGGAGAGCCCATAGCGGCAATCATTATGGATGCCGATAATTTTAAAAGTATCAACGATCGCTTTGGCCATATGGCAGGTGATGAGGCGTTGGTATTCTTGGCTTCTGCCATTCGCGGCCACCCCTTCAGAACCGAAGATTTTTTTGCACGCTTTGGTGGTGAAGAGTTCGTGATTATATTGCCTAGGTCTAATCTAACTGGCGCTAATCAGGTTGCGGAAAACTTGCGTAGTAGAATTGAGTCTGCGGTGTTCGAATATGGCGAAGAGTCTCTGCAATTGACCTCCAGTTTCGGTATCGCGTCATTGGTACCAGATAAATCCAATAGCCCAGAAATCTTGCTCAGCAATGCCGACCGAGCCCTCTACCTAGCCAAACAAAATGGTCGCAATCGGGTTGAATCCTATATTTGAAACTCGGCGCTGATCCGTTCAGACAATATTCAGAATGGTTTTCTGATAATAGATGCAAATCTAAGGAGAGCCGTTTATGAAAAACCCAGCCAGACTATTATTAATGTTGCCTCTGATTCAGTTAACAGGTTGTTATGTGGAGGTATCTGAAGTGGGTACAACACACTCTCATTTACAACCCATCGAGTTGACCACCCAAAAAGGCAAGGAACTGTTGCCGTCATTACTGGCCTATCAACAGTTGGTTTTAATCGCCAGAGATCTTTCTCAAGACCCAGATCAGACTATGAGCGACAATAAAGACCAAAAACAAGTCAATCATAGTTATGCTGCAATTAGTGGAATTTCAGAAGCGTTGCTACAACAAAATTTGCCATTTAATCAACATTGCCCTGACCATAGATTCGACTCAGATTTGACTGGCGTGGTTGAAACAGAACGCGATACCAACCAAGGCAGTTTATCTTTAAGGATTACGCAACCTTTTTGTGATGTAGCCTTTAACTCTGATTTAGAAATAGATATGGAATCAACAACCGACGTTGAATGGTTTGATGATGGTTTTGGAGTCAGTAATTATTTCTTTGATGCTCAGCAAACCGCAGACATCTTGCTGATGGGTGATGGCTTATACATTTCAACTCAGTGGTCAGAGCTGTCATTAGCATTGCTGAATGGCCATCAGCCGTCGATCAACATGGATGTAAGGATCCAGCTTGAATCCGATTACGAGCAGGGTTCAATTACCATTAGTACCAGAGAGCCTGTTATTTATGGTGAGTTTTCAGACAGACCATTCGCAGGTTCACTAGCAGTGCGCAGCCAGGGCCAGGAATTGGAATATGAATTTGATTCAATGGGATATGAAATCTATCTAAATGGTTATTACAAAGGATATTTCAGTTGGCTAACTTTGTAGTCCTTGATATTGATATTAATGCCTTGCTAGTCGACTGGTAACTGATGGCACTTGTATACGGCTGTCCAGCAAACGCTGATCCTGAATCCGTTCTGAGCTTGCGGTTACGTGCCACTTATCTTGGTTTAGATATTGTTTCAGAGCGGTCACCAATTCTAAAAATGTCATAGCGCTATGGGCATTGCTGTCTACATGATAAATGCCCTGCGCACCAGCAATCATTAAGTCAATCATAGCCAGAGCACTGTCATCAAGAAATGAAACAGCCGGAATCCAGTGCTCACTGGCTTCAATTCTTCCTTCCACATCCATCAATTGTTCTAAGGCTTCAACCAGATTATTACCCCCGCGGGTAAACCCAATTTGCCAACCTAAACGAACAATCAAACTATTTGGATTCGCCGCCAGTACCGCATCTTCACAGCGTAATTTGTATTGCCCGGTTTCTTCACTGGGAAACCTGGGGCTGTTAGTTTCGAACGGGCCATTTTTTTCGTCTCCAAAGACCAAGGCGGTAGAGGTAAACAAAAAACCCGAGTCAAGCCGAGCAGCTAATCCAGCCAACTGACCCGCCCAACTTTCAGGGCCCATACCCAAATGGCATATCCAAGAGGGTCGAGTATTCATTACAAATTGCTCTACCGCTTGGTGATCTTCTGGGGAAATTCTTTGGCGGTCCCAGGGAACCAAATGAAATTTAATATCAGGGTGTTGCTGGAGATGCATTGCCAACACAGGAGCTAAGGTGCCGTTGATACCGGTAATTAAGATCGTCCTGCTACTTGTCATGGGGAAAATTATCTAATTTTAATCGAGTCCATTCTCATGGTAGAGCAGATTGCAAGAACACACCATTGATTAAACATGTTTGCTGTTTAAGTTCTGTTGAACCTTAAAACAAGCGCCCCCCATATCACTGCTGTCTATAGCCAAATCTATTTCGTAGCTATTAAGAATATCAAATACCACTGCCAGCCCAATGCCCTGACCTTGCTGGAGGGTGTCTAGACGCACGCCTCGTTGTAGAATTTGATTTTTACGATTTTCAGGCACCCCTGGCCCATCGTCATGAACGCGAAAGCCATTGTGGTCAAGTTCAATTCGAACCTTGCTAAAACCGTACTTGCAAGCATTCTCGATGATGTTGCCTAACACTTCCATTAAGTCTTTTTCATCCATAGCCAAACTGGAATCCTTTGAGATGACTTTAATATTAATGACAACATCCGAGTACACTTTTGAAAGCGCAGAGACCAACCTTTGCACCAGAGGCTCAAGAACAATGGCTTGCCCAACAAAACCTGATTCTTTGGACACAACGGCTCTAGCCAGCTGGTATCCAATAATTTGATCCATTCGATCAAGCTGCTGGTTTTGTTCCGGTGACAAGGTGGTTGTTCTCATCACAGCTAGAGGTGTCTTGAGGCTGTGGGCCAAGTCCGCGAGTGTTTGTTGGTAGCGTTGGCGCTGCTGAATTTCGGCAGACAATACCCGATTCAGGTTACTTTTTACTGGAGATATTTCAGTTGGATAGATGCCTGTTAAATTCGATTGTCGTCCGTGCTCAATCTTAAATAGCTCGACAGCCAACCTTTTTAAGGGTTGCAACCCCAAAGTTAACAGCAGCCAAAGCATGAGCATTAAGCCTAGGGCCATAATACCCAACCACACCCAAAGCTGACGTCTAAATTCCCAAACCTGAGATAGGAAAGGTTGCTGATCTAACAAGATTGTGAACGTTAAGGGCCACTCTTCACCTGAAGGCGTTTCCCATAGAACCAACAATTGCCGATAAAAAAACTCTTGGTCTTCAAAACCGGTAGCGCCTTGGCTGACCTCGCCTATTTCTTGAGGGCCATAAAGTAGTGGATTAAATTCGTCGTGCCAAAGGGTTGAATCAGACTGCCAGAGTAATTGTTCATCAGAACTTACCCATGCCATTAATCCGCTATTGAGTTCATTGAGTCTGCTGTTTTGAAATGCCAACGGCATCTTGAGTTGATTACCGCTGATATCAGCTGCCGCCAATAAACTGAAAACCACCAACTCCATTTGTGCTTGGGCTTCAGCTCGGAGGCTATTTTTGTAGGCCTGCTCCAAAGCCAATGAAGTGACCAGTACGAAAACTAAAGTAATGGCCAGAGTGGAAAGTGTCAGCCGAGTACGGATGGATTTAGGAAGCATTAAGATTCCAAATCTAAGTTAATTTTATAACCCTGGCCTCGCACTGTGACAATGGGCTTTAAACTGCCGTCTGGGTCTAACTTCTTTCTCAGCCTACCTACGAATACTTCAATGACATTTGAATCTCGGTCAAAGTCCTGATCATAAAGATGCTCGGTAAGCTGCATTTTGGAAATGACCTTGTCACGATTTAGCAACAAGAATTCCAGGCAGTTGTATTCATAGGACGTAAGCTCAATGGTGTGCTCTGACACCTGCACTTGCTTGCGTGCAGTATTGATTTTAATTGGCCCTAGGGAGAGTTCAGGAGAAGACATACCCGAACTTCTGCGTAATAAAGCATTTAACCTAGCCAACAATTCCTCGTTGACGAACGGTTTGACCAAATAGTCATCTGCCCCTGCTTCGAGGCCTTCGACTTTGTCTTGCCAGTTACCTCTGGCTGTCAGAATTAAGATTGGAAAACTGCGATTTTCTTGTCTTAGGGTTTTAATTAATGAAACCCCATCCAACTCCGGTAGACCTAAGTCGATGATCGCCAAGTCATAGTCGTACTCTCGCCCTTGAAACAGCCCACTTTGGCCGTCTTGAATCCAGTCGGTAGCATAACCCTGTTGTTCTAAAACATCTTTGAGCCTGCTACCTAACACTTCATGATCTTCTACTAACAATAACCGCACTGGATTCCCCAACCTTCACTCATTACTCTTATCAATTTCGCCGGTTTCACTGTCAACTAGGACAGATTTCACTCGACCATCGTCTAGTAGAACTCTGGCTTTTAGATAACCGACTGGCTCTTCAGTTTTTTCGATCTTCACAACCTTTCCTTCAAGCTCACATTCAACCGCATGTATCACCTGATCTTGACTCACTAGTGGTAGCTCATCCCCGGTGCAGGGGTGTTTAGCGGCAAACGCCAATTGCGAACTAGTCATGAGAGTTATGCAAAGGCCTACAATTACTGAAGTTGTCCTCATACCGATGATCCTAACCAGTGGATTAATCCACTAAGGATACTTCAACCCGCACTCTGACAAAACGCCCTGGATCGTATGGCATTCTCGCGAAGTAAACTTCTCCGCCGTATTTATAGCTCACATCGTAGCCAATTAGCTGTCGTTCATAATGATAGTCATACTCAGTACGGCAGACTTTTCTTTTATCTTCTTTCCAATGGTTACCTTTGTGACCCGACAGCTGAGCACCTAAGACGCCACCGACAATGGCACCAGCTACACGAGTTTCGGCACTGGCTCTTGGCCCAGTTAAGATCGCGCCCAATGTACCGCCAACAATTGCACCCGCGGCTGGGTCTGAGTGTTGGCGCTTATAACTGGATTGGTAATGGCAGATTTCTCTGGGTTCCGACACCTTCACTCGCTCATAAATTGGTGAGGAGGAAACGACTTTAGCTCTTTTAATATAACTATCAGCCTGGCTACCCACCGCCGCTGTTGCCAAAACCATGAATAACAAAATGGGTTTCATAGACATTCTCCTTAATCTTGCTCGATTGACTTGTGTTCAGCTTATATTTGCAACACTGAACAAAAGCTGAACACTCATAAAACCCAAGGAGAACCTGATGAATGAATACTGATTAATAGTAGTTAGAAACCCGCTTGTACGACTTTTTGGATATCCTGAGGGGAATGGGTTAAATAAGCATGTATGCCAAGGGCCGAGGCAGCTTCGATATTCATCTTGCCATCATCGAAAAACGCAATCTGTTCTGCAGGAATACCTAAACCCTCGATCACCATTTCATATATTTTGGGGCTGGGTTTCATTACACCCATTTTGAAAGACACAAAGTGAGTATCCAACATCTGTAAGAACTGATATTTCGACAGCATGTCGTTGTAGTGGGCAGGATTAGTATTACTCAAGAGCGCCAAATGGTACTTGGGTTTCAAGCTTTCTAACACCGGCATCAGACCAGGAAATGGCCCTTTGATAATTTGCATAAATTCATTGGCGATCGTTTGCTCAGTTACATCCAAGCTGTGCTCCCGTTTGAAATCACGGCAGAAGTCTTCAAAGTTAATTTTTCCAGACTCGAAATTCACAACAGATTCAGAAGTCACCCAAAAATGGTGAATCTTGTCATGGGGAATTTCTTTTCCAAGCAAACCACCAACCCGCTCAAGCCATTCCAGTTCAACCAGAACACCGCCCATGTCTAACAAAATGCATTTTATGTTTTTCAATCTACCATCCCGTATTTTTTTGCTGAATCGCAACGGTTACAAGCTTGCTCTAATCGCCTGAATGACTTCTTTCGTTTCAGGTCTAACACCACGCCAAATAAAAAATGATTCAGCGGCTTGTTCCACTAGCATGCCTAGGCCATCGTATCCTTGGTTACAGCCTTGATCTTTTGCCCAACTCAAAAAAGCCGTTTCTTCCGCCCCATACATCATGTCGTAAGCGACAGAGTCGGTTTTAAACACAGATCCAGAAATGGCCGGCACCTCGCCACTTAAACTTGCAGATGTGCCATTAATGATGATGTCAAACTGACCGTCCAAATCTTCAAAGCCACTTGCCCTGAGCTGACCAAGATCTTGGAAAGACTCTGCAAGCACTTCCGCTTTGGATTCTGTTCGGTTGGCAATCACAATTTCACTGGGTTTCTGATTCAGTATGGGTTCTAAAACCCCTCGGCAAGCACCCCCGGCCCCAAGCAACAAAACCCGCGCATCAGACAGTGAATGACCAAGATTATTTATTAAATCATTAACCAAACCGTCTCCGTCGGTATTGTCGCCCTGAACTTTATCTGCATGAATAACCAATGTATTTACTGCGCCAGCCCTTGCCGCCCGTGGAGACATTTCGTCAACCAACCTGAAAGCGTCTTCTTTGAAAGGCACTGTAACGTTCACCCCTTTAAATCCCTCATCAGAAAGAGCTCTGAGGCTCTCTACAAATTTATCTTGGGGAAATAACAAGGCGTGATACTCTAACTTCTGATCAGTCTGTTGAGCAAAATGTTGATGAATAACTGGCGACTTGCTGTGCTTGATGGGGTTACCCACCACTGCGTATTGATCCATATCGGTTCCTGAAGCAGTATATTTTGAAATAAGCCTATTAAAATTTATGAATTGGGCTCGTGACACTGGCTAACTTTTTAGTTGAATATTAATATTTTAACTCGTTGGTTCAATATTCATTTTGCTCCAACAATTCAGTATATATTAATTCATATTAGAAAACGGATTTTAGTTCATGGCCAGACATGGAACTGTCGGTTTTGCTGTCTCGGAAATTACCGGCCGGTTTTTATTATTTCGGTATCGCGCTATCAGAGATGCGGCGTTTAAAAATAATTTAAATCTGATCACTTTCGAAGGTAGGTCTTTCGATTCATTGGAGTTCGGCGAGGCCCAACAAAGCATCATTTATCAACTGACCAATAATACAAGATGCCAATCAATAATTTATGACACGTCCTCAGTGTTTACCTATGTACCCTTCGAGTACTCTCGGAACTTTATAAGAACTCATAATACTGCACCAGTAATTTCATTAAACGAACAACTGCCCGGATTCTGCAGTATTGTAACTGACAACTATCATGGCATGTCAGAATTAGTCTCTCATTTAATTGAAGAACATAAATGCCGAAGACTCGCTTTTGTGACAGGCCCGAAATTTAACGGTGAGGCCAATCAGAGGCTCGAAGCTTTCAAAGCAACTCTAGCTTTTCACGAGATACCACTAAATGAATCCTTAGTTTTTGAAGGAGACTTTTTACCTCAAACAGGTAAAAAAATCGCTGAGAACTTAGCAGCAGGCATGTTTTCCTGTGATGCATTAGTGTTCGCAAATGATGATATGGCTCTAGGTGCATTGGATCATCTTAGCTACCATCATCCTGAATTTCTTCAACGTATCGCGATCACTGGATTTGACAATGTGCCTGCCTCCAGAAACTCTCTCTTGCAACTCACCACAGCCAGCCAGTGCGTTAAAGAATCCAGTGAATTAGCAATTGAACTGGCCCTCAAAAAACAAGCAGGTGAGGCGGTTAAACCTCTATATATTTGCAAGAGTAAATTGCAAATTCGGCAAACCTGCGGCTGTTTTAAGGTAGACACCAATCCTGATCATCAATGGGCGGAGCCTCTATTTGTTCATGAAATTTATGAGTGCTTTCAGGTCACTACAGTCTTAGAAATGTGGCACAGGCTCACCTATTTATTAACTCGATTTTCAGCCAGAGTAGCGAGCGTAGTCCTGTTTCCCTGTGGAAAAATTGACGCAATGAATTCCAAAATCCCAAGCTTGAGTCAAGTGGTTTACCATTTTCAGGACGGCACCGCTGAATTTCAAAAATTTTCGAACAGCTTCTCCACTCAAGACATTTTGCCCGAACCTTATTTCGAAAACAGTCACCCAAGCGCGATGTTAGTGAAGCCGATTTGTTACAGTGATTTTTGTTTCGGCTATGCGGTATATGTGTTTGAACATGACATCGAAGGTTTTTTCGAGTCATTGCATGCCCATCTCTGCTTGCTGATAGCTCAGTTCGAAAAAGACCTAAAGTTTGAAAGCAAAAAAATACTGAGCTCAGCTTAAATGCAGGTGACTATTTTGAGTCTAACCCTAGCCAGTCTCGACTGGTAAGATAGTAATCCAGTAACTTATGTTCTTCTGACATTGGCTCTGGCTGGTGGTTGTAGTGCCATTGCACATGGGGAGGCAAGCTCATTAAAATAGATTCAGTTCTGCCATTGCTTTGCAGACCAAAAATGGTTCCTCTGTCGTACACCAAGTTGAATTCTACGTATCTGCCTCGACGCACTTCCTGCCAATCTTTTTGAGCCTTGGTAAACTCTTCAGCTTTTCTTTTTTGAACAATAGGAAGATAAGCGGCAATGTAAGAATCGCCAATGGACTGCATAAACTGAAAGCAGGTAGCAAAATCCCATTCATTTAAGTCATCGAAAAATAAACCACCAATGCCTCTGGGTTCTAACCTATGTTTTAAATAAAAATACTCGTCACACCACTTTTTGAATTTTGGATAGACGTCTTCTCCAAAGGGATCACAGGCTGCTTTAGCGGTCTGATGCCAATGAACACAGTCTTCGTCATAACCATAATAGGGTGTGAGGTCATAACCACCCCCAAACCACCAAACTGGATCTTCACCCTCTTTTTCAGCCACAAATAACCTCACATTGGCATGAGAGGTCGGCACCTTTGGGTTTTCAGGATGGATAACCAAAGACACACCCATGGCCTGCCAAGTTCTACCTGCTAACTCAGGTCGCGCAGCTGTTGCGGAAGCAGGTAACTGATTACCCATTACATGGGAGAAATTAACACCAGCTTTCTCAAACGTTTTGCCATTGGTCATCACTCGGGAACGACCCATACCCCCTTCGGGCCTATCCCAGGTATC
>JANQHX010000009.1 GCA_028282465.1 Gynuella sp. | reverse complement strand
GGGAACGCAGAGGCCAAGGCTTAGAAATGCTTCCACCAATTTTGGGTTACGATGCCTCTCCAAAGGCCATTCGAAATGCCGAGAGTAATATTCATCGTGCAGGTCTTTCAGACCATATAAAAGTGTATGTTAAAGAGTTGGCTAACTGGAAAAAGCCAACCCATATTCAAATTGAGCCTGGATTAATCATATGTAATCCGCCTTATGGCGAACGCCTGGGAGACGTCTTGGCGCTCAAGGGATTATACCGTTATCTTGGTCAAACTTTATCCGAAGAGTTTTCTGGCTGGAAGGCATCAATATTCACTGGCAACCCAGATCTCGGTAAGTCGATGGGTTTGAGATCGGACAAGCAGTATCGGTTATTTAATGGACCTATTGATTGTAAGTTGCTGACCTTTCAGATTTCCGATGAAAACGAATTTAGACAAACCAGTGTAACCCCAGGTAAGCTCGAGGACTTGTCAGTTTTATCTGACGGCCCAAGATCCGTTGCAAATCGAATCCGAAAAAATGAAAAGAAGCTTGGAAAGTGGGTGAAAAAAGACGGCATCCAGGCCTATCGAATTTATGACGCAGACATTCCAGAGTACGCCATAGCTGTCGATAAATATGGTGACTTTTTACATGTTTCTGAATACGCAGCGCCGAAGAAAATTCCTGAAGAAAAGACTCGAAAA
Source organism: Gynuella sp. (assembly GCA_028282465.1). Lineage (GTDB taxonomy): Bacteria > Pseudomonadota > Gammaproteobacteria > Pseudomonadales > Natronospirillaceae > JANQHX01. The sequence continues at coordinate 24,347 of JANQHX010000009.1, read as the reverse complement.
CGATTAGCCGAAGCCTTGGAAGCATTAACGCCTGCCACTGGCGTTCCTGTTGAGCGAATTATTGTTAAAGAAAGATCTCGTCAACGAGGGCGGGATCAGTACGAAAAAATGTCTGAACAGCATTTAGAGCTCACCATAGAAGAACATGGCGTTAAGCTGTCTGCGAATTTAACCGACTATTTAGACACTGGAATCTTTTTGGATCACAGGCCCACTCGGTTAAACATTCAGCGTTTGAGTAAAGGCAAAAGGTTTTTAAATCTATTTTGTTATACAGGTGCTGCCACTGTGCATGCAGCCAGAGGTGGGGCGCTTACGACTACCAGTGTAGACATGTCTAAAACCTATATTAGTTGGCTGAGAAAAAATCTAGACCTTAATGGTTTCAGTGACAGCAAGCATGATTTAGTTGCAGAGGATTGCTTTACCTGGCTGAAGAAGTCAAACGAGACTTTTGATCTGATATTTATGGACCCGCCAACCTTTAGCAATTCTAAACGAATGAAAAATACCTTAGACATTCAAAGGGATCACCCTGAATTGATTGAATTGGCGATGAATAGACTATCTGAAAATGGCTTATTAATTTTCTCTAATAACAGACGAAAATTTGAGCTGGATTCAAGGTTAACTGAAGTCTTTGAGGTTAAGAATGTGTCAGCTGAATCCATACCCATAGATTTCGAAAGAAATAGCAAAATTCATCAGTGTTGGGAATTTCGTAAGATCAATTCTTAATGGATTTAAGAATGACAAATTTAGGATTGCCAATCACCGTTTCGCAGTTCCCAAAAATTCTTTTTAAATCGGTGTGATAGTTTAGGTGTCTGTTCGCCACTATCCACAGCTCACCACTGGATTTGAGTTTTCTAAATGAATCATTGAAGAGATTCAGTGCAATCTGTTTGCTGATAGTGTGTTGTTGATGGAAAGGGGGGTTGCACATGACTAAGCTTAAATTATTAGATGAGAAACTTTTCAGCCCATCCCCAATATTAAAACTAGGCATCTCTCCTGTAAAGTTATTGCGCCAATTTATTTCCGCGGATTCAATAGCCTGAAAAGATTCATCAAAAAAATGTAATTTAGCAGCTGGATTTCTAATTAAGTAGCAAAGCCCTAGTACGCCATTGCCACAGGCTAAATCGGCTACGGAGTCTGTTGATGGCAATCTATCAATATTTTCTAAAAAAAATCTCGAACCAATATCCAGAGCATCGCTACTGAACACATTGGCAAGTGAAGTCAGGTTTAGCCCAAATTCTTCGAGGGAATAACCGTTTTCAGAGGCCATTTTGTTGGTAATGGTTTTATCGCTAATTGACTCCCAGATCCTGGCCTTTTTGACACCTGGGTAAAATCGAGACGGGCCATAAAATTTGCTGAGCAATTCAAACTGATTTCGGCTCAGGTGTTTGTCCATTCCAGCCAACAGAAGTTTGGTATTGGGAGTGACCCATTCTCTGACTTTGATTAATTGATCAATCAAATGGGCATTAGATTTTGGTACTCGGCCAAGCACCAATTTAACGGGCTCCTGATCACAAATCATTTGATTCAGATCTGAGTAGATAGTCTGTTCAGGCTGATGGTTATCTTTTAGATTTTCATGAATGGCTTTATGACTTAGCCATGAGTCTGAATACAAACTGCAGTGATGTTCTGCAAGGCCTAGAGTTAGCGCTCCAAAGTTATCATTTAGGATGCACAGATTACTCGGCTCGGGTAGCATTTCCTTAACAGTATTTATTAAATAAACATCTGCATTGTCCCAAGCTTTTAAATCACTGGACTTTGAGTGTGGGTAACGCTTAAGCACATAAGATTGATTTGATAGTTTTAGAGGGGGGTGTTGCGCTAAGGAGTTGTTTCTAGTCATGTCGAATCAAACAGTTTGGGATCAAAAAATTATAACGCTAAAATCAAGAAGTAGGGGGTTTCATCTCATTACCGATGAAATTACTCGCCAGTTGCCTGAGTTATCCAAAATCGATGTTGGCTGGCTCCAGCTGTTCATTCAGCACACCTCTGCCAGTCTCACCATTAATGAAAATGCCGACCCAACGGTGAGAATGGATTTCGAATCCCACTTCTCAAAATTTGTTCCAGAAAATGCTCCTTATTACAAACATGACTATGAAGGTGCTGATGATATGCCTGCCCATTTGAAGGCGTCAATTTTAGGTTGTTCGATACAAATACCAGTTTCTAGAGGTTCATTGCTTTTAGGCACATGGCAAGGGGTTTACCTAGGTGAGCACAGAGATTTTGGTGGTAGTAGAAGGCTAGTTGCAACACTTATGGGCCAACAAAAATAACGACGTATTAATGACACTCTGAATCATTTTTTAAACAATTCCTGTCTCAAAGGTAGCGCATCTCATACTAAGCTGAAGAGTGCAAAAAATACCCTGAGTCAGATATGTTGAGAAAAATATTTTCAATTAAGCAGTGTCTATTATTAGTCCTATTTACCTGTGTTTGTGGTGAAGTGTCGATTGCTTCCGATTCACAGGTTGTGGAGTCTGGAGCCCAACATACAGACGATTCTGTTCTGGTAGCAGACTGGGCAATGCAAGCCCGTGCATTCAGGAACGCGCAAAAAAAATATCAACAACAAATTCGAAGCAAGTGGCATAAAGCCATAATTTCCAATCAAACTCAGTGGGTTGAATACGATGATGGTTTTAATGTCAGGCGCATGGTTGATTTTGAACAGAACCAAATTCGCATCAGCATGAAGACAAGGGTATTGGAAGACCAACTAGATTTGAGTGGGATGAACTCAGAGGCAAAGCAGCATCTTCACAGGCTGTTATCCACAACCATCAACCAGGCACTCTCGCGAGATCCTGTTTTGCAATCGATTCCAAAAGGTTCTTCCATTAAAGGTTATGGGTCAGATGAGCTTGTGCTTGGGGAGCTATTTGAGACAAATAGACCCAGCGATAACGAAATAAAAAGCGTTGGTGAAAAACTGTTTAAAAAATCCTGGGTGAGCTATCAAGAAGTGGCGAGCGTTAGCTCAGTGAAAATCAAAGAAAACACGACTTATGTGATTCCGCTCCCTGATGACCGCATACTTAAGAAGGCAAAAAAATATAAGCCCATGGTACTTCAGGAGTCTAGAGAACAAAGCCTCAGTGCTTCATTAATGTTGGCGATCATTCATACAGAAAGTCATTTTAATCCGTTAGCTCAGTCCAGAATTCCCGCCTTTGGGCTTATGCAGGTTGTCCCAGGTACGGCTGGGCGAGATGCCACAAAAAAAATATTTAATAAACCGACATTGCTTAGCGCAGAATATTTGTTTAACCCCAAGAATAATTTAAAAGTGGGCATGACCTATTTTAATCTGTTGTATTTTCAATATTTCAGTGAAGTTAAAAACGCCAATTCAAGAATGTATTTGTCAATTGCCGCTTATAATGGAGGCATAACCGCTGTTGCGAAAGCCTTTCACCCGACCGGACGACTCAGTGACGCGCTACCTGTGATTAACGATCTGAATGATCAGGTGTTGCTGCAAAGACTTAGGCGAGATCTTGCCAGTTTAGAAACTCGAAACTACTTAAAGAAGGTTTTAACTCGAAGAAGCCAATATAGGTATATATAGCATGTTTAAGGCGTTTTTATATATTTGCCTTTTATCCGCTGTTTTGGGTTGTAAGGACAGTACTGAAAACAATGATCTACTCGAAAGGGTGGCGGTATTAGAAAGACATGCAGCTCAGGCTGTGCCCACTGCAAAAGTTTTAAAATTCGTCTCTCAAAAAACAGTGGCAGAAGATGAATTCAATCCTGAGCTTCTCATTGAAATCGTCGTAGAAGGTATGGAGCCTTTGCTGCCCATTGCATACCTAGAGTTCCTGTATGAAGTGACCTACGATAATAATGTTCTTATAGAAAATGAAGTTCAGATAAGGTTGATAAATGGCAAAGGGCAGGGGGAAATAAACCTACTGCTACCTGAGTTTGGAATGGACGAAACTAAATTTGATGTTAGCTATCGTCCAATTGCCTGGTGGCCAGCGGGCGAGTTTGAACTCTACTGACGACGTTTTAATACAACACCGGCTTCCACATGATGTGTATAAGGAAATTGATCAAACAGTGCTAATTCAGTGACTTCATACTGATCACCTAAATTCGTCAGGTTTTCTTTTAGCGTGACAGGGTTGCAAGATATATAAATAATTGATTCAAAGTTTCTGGCTAATTCCAGGGTGTCGTTATCTAACCCGGCTCTCGGCGGATCTACAAATAGAGTGGTAAATGAATAGTCCTGTATCTGATATTTTTCTTTTAACTTGGTATTGTCACTGAGCCAAGCAGAACTGAAATCTTCGCAGGACATTCTGGCAAATTGAATATTGGTGATGCCGTTTTTATCCTTGTTTGCATTGGCGGATCTTATGGACGCTTTCGAGATTTCTGTAGCCAGGACTTTGTTGAACTGTTTTGAAAGAGGCAGTGTGAAATTACCATTACCACAGTAAAGCTCTAACAAATCACCCTCTAGTTCTTTTGCTTTTTCCTGTGCCCAATTCAGCATTATTTGGCAAACATGAGCATTGGGTTGAGTAAAACTGTTTTCCTGCTGCTCGAATTGATAAGTGTCTCCCGCAACATTGAATGATTCGGTTACAAAATCTTGGCTCACCACAATTCGCTGTTTTCTCGATCGACCGATGATATGAATTCCAAGTTTGGTTTCTAATTCTTTTGCTATTTCAATCCACTCATCCCCTAACTTGCGGTGGTAGATTAAGCTAACCAAGGCTTGTCCTGTTTGAGATGTTAAAAATTCTACTTGGAACAGTCGGTATCTCAGCTCTTGGTTATTTAGGAATTCCTTTCGGATGCTAGTCATCAATTGGTTAATTAATAAATTACCCACGGGGAATTCATCAACTCGGACTTTTTCTTTGGTTGTAGGATCAAACATGATGTAGAAGCTGTCATCTTCCTCATGCCAAACTCTAAATTCAGCACGCATACGATAATGTTCTGGTAGTGAGGGGAAAACTTCAGGTGTAAGGCTAGTGTTGTCTTTGAGCAGGTCGGTCAACCAATCTACTTTTTCAGTTAATAATGCATCATATTGATCTGGGTAGACTTGGCCGGGTTTCATTCAATTGTCTCTGGTGCCTGAATTTGGGGGCGCAATAATACTGAGATGTTCAAAAAAGAACAGTCTTGAATTTTATACCGTTATCTTGATTGGATTTGGAGTATTTGGGGAGGTATAGGGAAGAGCTGGTTACCTTGGCTGAATTTAAATCTGCTAATGGTTATAATCCGCCGCCGATTTAAACGAGACGAGTCTGCTGGTGGAAGCCTTACACGAAATCAATGAATTCTTGCCCTGTGAAACTCCAGATGAGTGGGTAAAAGCAGCATTGGAAAATCTGGAGTTATTACTGATAGACCACGCTCAGTGTGAAAAGAAAGCTGCATCTACCGCGATGAGCATGATGTATCGCTATGTAGACAGGTATGATTTGCTCGGGAAGATGAGCAAGTTGGCTAGAGAAGAGCTGGTTCACTTCGACCAGGTTTTAAAAATAATGAAGAACCGAAACATTGATTATCGGCATTTAACTGCTGCTCGGTATGCTTCCGGCTTGCACAAACATATTCGCAAGCAAGAGCCTCATCAATTGATTGATAAATTGATTATTGGAGCCTATGTAGAGGCAAGATCATGCGAACGATTTGCAAAATTAATCCCGTACTTGGACACAGAGCTTGCTAAGTTCTATGAGTCACTACTCAAATCTGAAGCCCGACATTATCAAGATTACTTGACTTTGGCCGAGCAATATGCAGAAGAGGATATTCAGCCTCGAGTTGCATTTTTTTCTGAAATTGAAAAAGAATTAATAGAAAGTGAAGACTCTGAGTTTAGGTTTCATTCAGGTGTGCCAATGATTAATTAACATGAGAATTTAACCAGTTGAAAACCTGATTCAGTAATTTTCCCGATATAAGCACCATTAGAATGCCAATCCCCCAGTACCTGTCTATCTAGAGTTTCCTGGTTTACTTTATATTCATGATGCTTGGGTTTGTGGGTATGGCCATGAATCATGGTTTTGCACTGAAAATGCCTCAGCACTCTAATCACTTCAGACTGATTCACATCCATTATATAAGTTTGTTTTTTTGCAGATTCCTGTTTGCTTTCATCTCTGAAACCCTCGGCCACTGATAAGCGTTTAGCGAGGGGGAGTCTTAAGAACAGCCATTTCACCCAGGGTTTGCGGTAAAAGGCTCGGCCCTTTTGATATTTCACATCATCAATACATAGACTGTCGCCGTGCAGCAGCAGAAATTTTTGAGAAAACCGATTGATGATGGTGGGATCCTTAATTAATTTGCCTCCGCATTTTTTGGCAAACTGTTTTCCTAATAGGAAATCTCGATTGCCATGCATCATATATATTTTGATTCCGGAACGAGACAGTTCTTGGATCTTTTGTTGAAATTGTTCGGCGCAAGGTATGACATGATCATCACCGACCCAAAACTCGAATAGGTCTCCGAGCAAAAAAAGCTCATCCATGTCATGACGATATTCAGAATCCAAAAACGAAAAAAAGGCCTGAGTCACTTCAGGCCTTTCTTCTGACAAATGTATGTCTGAAACTAAATAAGTGGCCATAGATTAATCAATAATTTCTACTGACTCTATAATTACATCTTCTGCGGGCACATCTTGATGTCCAGCTTTCATCGTCGTAGAAACAGTCTTGATCTGGTTCACTACGTCCATGCCGTCGGTAACCTTGCCAAATACCGCGTAACCCCAGCCTTCCATGGTTTCTGCTCTAAAATCTAAGAAGCTGTTGTCAGCAACATTGATAAAGAACTGAGCAGTGGCAGAGTGTGGATCCATGGTTCTGGCCATGGCAATGGTACCAGCTGTGTTTTTAAGGCCATTATTTGCTTCATTTTCAACAGGAGCATTGGTTGGCTTTTGTGTTAATCCGGGTTCAAAACCACCACCTTGAATCATAAAACCATTGATAACTCGGTGAAATACTGTGCCGTTGTAAAACCCTTCTTCGACATATTTCTTGAAGTTTTCAACAGTTTTAGGCGCCTTCTCTTCATCCAGCTCCAGCTTTATCTCGCCAAAATTTGTTTTCATTAAAATCATAGTTTGTCCTTATTTATCTGAATGTAGAGTGGTTGCAGAGATTAAAGTGTTTTCCATTAACGTCGCAACTGTCATCGGGCCAACACCACCGGGTACCGGTGTTATCCAAGAAGCCCGCTGCTTTGCTGATTCAAAATCAACATCCCCAACTAATCGACCATCTTCAAGCCTATTGATACCCACATCAATCACAATAGCACCTTCTTTTATCCATTCACCTTTAACTAGACCAGGTTTGCCCGCTGCAACCACTACTAGATCGGCGCCTTGAACATGTGACTGCAAGTCTTTAGTGAATTTGTGGGTAACCGTAACTGTGCATCCAGCTAGAAGCAGTTCTAATGCCATTGGGCGGCCAACGTGATTGGACGCACCAACTACAACGGCATCAAGCCCTTTCAATTCAGTGTCAGTAGATTTAAGAAGCGTCATGATTCCTTTTGGAGTGCAGCACTCCAACATAGGTTGTCGCTGAGCTAAACGGCCCATATTAAAGGGATGAAAGCCGTCAACATCTTTATCTGGGCGGATTTGCTCCAGAATTAAATCAGAGTTTAGATGAGCGGGGAGGGGTAGTTGAACCAGGATGCCATCAATGGTTGGGTCACTATTGAGTTGATCTACCATCTTCATGAGTTCGTCTTGAGTAGTTTGTTCAGGTAGGTCGTAGGAAATTGACTTAAAGCCAATTTCTTCACATGCTTTTCTCTTGCTGCCTACGTAAACTCGAGAGGCCGCATCACTTCCCACTAGAATGACTGCTAATCCGGGGACTCTGGTTCCGGTGGATTTTAGTTCTTTTACCTTCTCTGCAACCTTTGCCCGTAAATCTGTGGCAATTTGCTTCCCATCAATAATTTTCGCTGACATGTTTTTTGGAACCAATGGATTATTTCGGACGAATTTTCGCATGGGCTTTCAGAAGATCCAAGTAATCGAAAGCTTTGAAACATCAAAAAAACTGCCTACTTCATTGTTTTTTAAAGAAATTTTAAAAAAAATGTTGACGACCCTAAGAGCCATCCGTAATATGCGCCCCACGTTGCAAGGGGGTCAAATAAAGGCTTCTAAGTAACTGAGTCGGAGCATAGCGCAGTCTGGTAGCGCATCTGGTTTGGGACCAGAGGGTCGGGGGTTCGAATCCCTCTGCTCCGACCAACGTTTCAGTGCTGACTGGCAGTTTGGCACGAAAATGCGCCCGTAGCTCAACTGGATAGAGCATCGCCCTTCTAAGGCGAGGGTTGCAGGTTCGAACCCTGCCGGGCGTGCCATTCTAAATGGCACATTTGCAATGGTGGGCGTAGCTCAGTTGGTAGAGCCCTGGATTGTGATTCCAGTCGTCGTGGGTTCAAATCCCATCGTCCACCCCATTTAAAGTCACTGGTTTTTCGAATTGGTGATGACTTGTCAGGGCAAGCCTGATTCTTAGCGGACGTGGTGAAATTGGTAGACACGCCAGATTTAGGTTCTGGTGCCGAGAGGTGTAAGAGTTCGAGTCTCTTCGTCCGCACCATTTATCTTTTTTCTGAAAATCCCTCTACTTTTTATCAATTCTGGCTTGAATTGCTGTCCTAGCGCACATAGATTATGCGCCCCTAAATTTATTCATATTTGTTTTTGTTCAGGCGAGGAACTGTTGCCAATGCAAATTTCTGTAGAAACGACGTCAGGTTTAGAACGTCGTATGACCATCGGCTTACCGGCCGAAAAAGTAGATTCTGAAGTTGATAAGCGTATTGCAGAGACAGCACGCCGTGTTCGTTTAGATGGTTTCCGCCCAGGGAAAGTACCTGTGAGTGAAGTTCGTCGTCGTTTTGGTGCGGGTATTCGTGACGAAGTTGTTAGCGATGTTATGCGCAACTCTTTCGTTGAAGCCATTACTTCAGAAAAACTAACGCCTGCTGGATTCCCAAGAATTGAGCCGGTTAAAAATGAAAAAGGTCAGGAACTGGAGTTTACTGCGACTTTTGAAGTGGTACCTGAAGTTGAGGTGGCTGATTTATCGGGCTTAGCGTTCGAAAAATCTACTACAGAAGTGACAGACGCTGATGTAGAAAAAATGTTAGAAAACTTACAACAGCAAAAAACTGAATATTCTGAGGTTAAAAGAGAAGCTCAGGATAAAGACAAAGTTAATATAGATTTTGTTGGTAAAGTTGATGGTGAAGCCTTTGATGGCGGCACAGCTGAAGGGTCCGATGTGGTTCTGGGTTCAGGTTCCATGATTCCTGGCTTTGAAGATGGCATTGTTGGTATGAAAGTTGGAGAAGAGAAAGTTATCGACGTGACTTTCCCTGAAGACTACAACGCTGAAAACCTGAAGGGTAAAGCCGCGACGTTTGAGATCAAACTGAACACCGTGTCTGAAGCTAAAGTGCCTGAGATTAACGACGAATTTATTAAGTCGTTCCAAGCTAAGTCTGAAACCTTAGAAGATTTCAAAGTTGAAATTAAAGGCAACATGGAACGGGAAGCGCGTCAACAACTTAAGGCTAAACTAAAAGATTCAGTGGTTGATGGCTTATTATCTTTGCATGAACTGGAAGTGCCTTCAGCATTAATTGCAGATGAAATTAAGCGTTTGAAGCAGCAAGCTGTGCAGCAGTTTGGTGGTCAAATGGACCCTGCAACCATTCCAGATGACATCTTCAAGGATCAAGCAGATAAGCGAGTTCGCACTGGCTTGATCATGAATGAAGTGGTGAAGAAGTTTGAAATCAAAGCTGATCCTACTGCAGTAAGAGCATACATCGAGGAAATGGCCTCGGTTTATCAAGATCCTCAAGTTGTTATCGACTACTACTATAACAACCAAGAGCAAATGCAGCAGATTGAAGCAGCAGTCATCGAAGAGCTGGCGGTAGAGAAAGTTATTGAGCAAGGAACAGTCACCGAATCCGTAGTCTCTTATGACGAAGCGGTTAAGCGTGAAGAACCTGCCGTATAATTAATCAGTTTCTTCAAAAGAATTAAAAAAAGGCAGCGTACGCTGCCTTTTTTCTTGAACTAGACTATTAGATGTTGTCGTATAGAAAGCATCTATAAAGAATTTGAAGATCCAATAAGGGGATGTTTAATGGTTGATATGTTTGAAGGATCAAGTCGCCACGAAATTAAAGCGGCGGGTTTAGTGCCTATGGTTGTGGAACAATCCGCAAGGGGCGAAAGGGCTTATGATATCTATTCTCGTCTATTGAAAGAGCGAGTAATATTTTTGGTGGGTCCTGTTGAAGAGCATATGGCAAACTTAATCGTTGCTCAAATGTTGTTCTTGGAATCTGAGAACCCTGATAAAGATATTCACCTTTATATTAACTCTCCCGGAGGCTCGGTCACCGCTGGTTTGTCTATTTACGACACCATGCAGTTCATCAAGCCAGACATCAGCACTATGTGTATTGGGCAAGCTGCTAGCATGGGAGCATTTCTGTTAGCAGGTGGAGCAAAAGGTAAGCGTTATTCCTTACCAAATTCCAGAGTAATGATTCATCAGCCTCTTGGTGGTTTCCAAGGCCAAGCCTCTGATATTGAGATTCATGCCAAAGAAATTCTTGGCATTAAAAAGAAACTAAATGAGATCTTGGCGTATCATACAGGTAAACCTCTAGAGACGATCGAAAACGATACTGACAGAGATAATTTTTTGACCGCCCCGGAAGCGGCGGAATACGGACTGATAGATACAGTGATAGACAAACGTTAGTTTGTTACTAAAAATCAGTGTAAGTTATTAAAATTCAATAACTTACACTGTAGACTTAACCCGAATGTTAAGCAAAAAAAATAACATTTTCATGGTAGCTGGGGCTTGCAATTATCCTGTTCTCGCTACATCTTTAAAGAGTGTTGTAATTTTGAGGCCTGCGGAGTAGTCGAATGACTGACGATACAAACGGAAAAAGCGAAGATGGCAAACTTCTGTATTGCTCATTTTGTGGTAAGAGCCAGCACGAAGTAAGAAAGCTGATCGCTGGGCCCTCAGTATTCATCTGTGATGAATGTGTCGATCTTTGTAATGACATTATTCGTGAAGAGCTGCAAGAAACCAGTCAGCAAACTGAATCTGATCGTCTTCCGACCCCTGAAGAAATCAAGCTAACATTAGACGAATATGTTATTGGTCAAAAACGCGCCAAAACTGTGTTGGCCGTTGCGGTGTATAACCACTATAAAAGATTACGTTATGGTGAGACCAAAGATGATATTGAGCTTTCGAAAAGTAATATTCTCCTGATAGGGCCAACAGGTAGTGGTAAAACCTTATTGGCTGAAACCCTAGCTAGGCTCTTGAATGTACCTTTTACAATTGCTGATGCCACGACCCTTACCGAAGCAGGTTATGTGGGAGAAGACGTTGAAAATATCATCCAGAAGCTTCTCCAAAAATGTGACTATGATGTTGACAAAGCTCAGCGTGGCATCGTGTACATTGACGAAATCGATAAAATTTCACGTAAGTCTGATAACCCTTCGATTACTAGGGATGTATCAGGCGAGGGTGTACAACAAGCCCTTCTAAAACTGATTGAAGGGACAGTGGCTTCTGTTCCTCCTCAGGGTGGCAGAAAACATCCTCAACAAGAATTCTTACAGGTGAACACTGGTAATATTTTGTTCATCTGTGGTGGTGCCTTTGCTGGTCTAGATCAAATTATTCGAGATCGTTCTGAAAAGAGCTCTATTGGGTTCTCAGCGGTCGTAAAAGGTAAGGATGATCAGAAAACAATTGGCGAAGCATTATTGGATGTGGAGCCCGAAGACTTAGTGAAATACGGACTGATTCCTGAGTTTATTGGTAGATTACCTGTTATTGCCACTCTTCAAGAACTAGACGAAGACGCACTGATTCAAATATTAATGGAACCCAAAAATTCCTTGGTCAAGCAGTATCAAAAACTGTTTGATATGGAAAAAGTAGAATTGGAATTCCGTGAGAATGCCCTGAGAGCCGTTGCTAACAAAGCAATGGAAAGAAAAACTGGGGCCCGCGGCCTAAGGTCAATTCTGGAAAACGTTCTTCTGGATACCATGTACAAAATTCCTTCTGAAACTGACGTCTCTAAGGTTGTTATTGACGAAACAGTTATCAAAGGTGAATCCGATCCGTTAATGATTTATGAGAACAACGATCCTGCTCGTTCCCTAACCGCTGGTAACGACTAATTTTCCTCCCTGCATTACAAGGTTAGTTCATAGCCTTGTAATGCAAAGAACTGACACCATCTTCTAGTCCTAATAAGTAGCATCAGATAATAAGGGGTACTCCAAATGGAGCTTCAGGAAACCAATTTCCAATTAAGTTTGCCATTGTTACCGCTGCGGGACGTAGTGGTTTACCCACACATGGTGATTCCTCTTTTTGTAGGAAGAGAGAAATCAATAGCGGCATTGCAGAACGCAATGGACAGTGACAAAAAAATATTCCTTGTCGCACAAAAGAATGCATCTCAAGACGATCCTCAAGAACAAGATATTTATCAAATAGGTACAGTTGCAACCATTCTGCAATTGCTAAAACTTCCTGACGGTACTGTTAAGGTTTTAGTAGAAGGTGAAACTCGTGCTGAGGTCGTCAGTGTTTCTGAAACTGAAGAATTTATGGTTGCTAAGATCAATGAGCTGGACGGCGATGATCTTGATGAAAGAGAAGAGGACGCAACCGTTAGAACTGTTATGACTCAGTTCGATAAATACGTACAGTTAAGTAAAAAAGTACCTTCTGAAGTATTAACATCGTTAGCCAGTATTGATGAGCCTGGAAGGTTAGCTGACACCATTGCAGCTCATATGTCATTAAAAATTAATGAGAAGCAAGAAGTTCTAGAAATCGCCAGTGTTCGCGAAAGATTGGAACACTTGATGACCTTGATGGAAACTGAAATTGATTTACTTCAGGTAGAAAAGCGCATCAGAGGTCGAGTTAAAAAACAAATGGAAAAAAGCCAGCGCGAGTATTATTTGAATGAGCAAATGAAAGCCATTCAAAAAGAGCTGGGAGACATGGATGAAGCACCCAATGAAATAGAAACGCTTCGTAAAAAAATTCAAGCCGCTGGCATGCCGAAAGAAGCTTTCGATAAAGCTGAATCTGAGCTTAACAAATTAAAAATGATGTCACCCATGTCAGCTGAAGCTTCTGTGGTAAGAGGATATGTTGAGTGGCTGGCTAATCTTCCTTGGAAGAAAAAATCCAAAATTAAAAGTGATTTAACTCGAGCTGCTGAAATTCTGGATGAGGATCACTATGGTCTGGAAGAAGTTAAAGACCGAATTCTAGAATACCTAGCGGTTCAACAACGGGTGAAAAAAATCAAAGGGCCGATTCTTTGTTTGGTTGGGCCTCCAGGTGTGGGTAAAACCTCTTTAGGTAAATCAATTGCCAGAGCCACAAACAGAAAATTTGTGAGAATGGCGTTGGGTGGCGTGAGAGACGAATCCGAAATTCGTGGCCATCGCAGAACCTATATTGGGTCTATGCCAGGTAAAATCGTACAGAAGATGTCCAAGGTAGGGGTTAAAAATCCTCTGTTCTTGTTGGACGAAATTGACAAGATGGGCATGGATCACCGTGGCGATCCAGCGTCTGCGTTGTTAGAGGTTTTGGACCCAGAACAGAACAATAGTTTCAATGATCACTATCTAGAACTCGATTATGATCTTTCAGACGTCATGTTTGTATGTACGTCGAATTCCATGAATATTCCTGGCCCACTTCTGGATCGTATGGAAGTCATCAGAATTCCAGGCTACACAGAAGATGAAAAAGTTAATATCGCGCAAAAATATTTAATCCCTAAGCAAGTTGAAGCCAATGGATTGAAAAAAGATGAAGCCGATATTGAAGAAGAAGTTATTCAAGATCTGGTTCGTTTTTATACAAGAGAAGCCGGTGTTCGAAGCTTAGATCGGGAAGTCGCAAAAATTTGTCGTCGTCTGGTTAAAAAGCATGTATTAAATCCAGACCAAGAAGTTGGAAAAGTAACTTCAGATTCCCTTGAAGATTTAATTGGCGTTAGAAAATTTAAATACGGCATCGCCGAAGAAGAAAACCAAATTGGTCAAGTCACAGGCCTGGCCTGGACATCTGTGGGTGGTGAATTGTTAACTCTTGAATGCAGCGCAACCAGAGGCAAGGGCAGAACCACACGAACCGGGTCTCTGGGTGATGTTATGCAGGAATCAATTCAAGCGGCACTGACAGTTGTTAAGAGCCGAGCTCAGAGTCTAGGTATTCTTCCTAACTTTATTGATAAGCATGATCTGCATGTTCACCTACCTGAAGGAGCAACTCCTAAAGACGGCCCAAGTGCGGGTATCGGTTTGGTGACTGCGTTGGTATCAGCGTTAACCAAAATAGCGGTGAGAGCTGATGTCGCCATGACAGGTGAAATTACTCTGAGAGGACAGGTGCTTGCTATTGGTGGATTAAAGGAAAAACTATTAGCTGCGCATCGGGGTGGAATTAAGACTGTTCTTATCCCGGATGAAAATGTCAGAGATCTAAAAGAAATTCCTGAAAATATAAAGAAAGATTTGGATATCAAGCCTGTAAAATGGATTGATCAGGTATTAGAGTACGCTCTGGTTGAGCAGCCGACTCCGCTCACTGATGAAGAGGTTGAGCAAGAATTAACCAGAGAGGACGCTCAAAAGCAGGCATCTTCTGAAAGGATCAGTACACACTGATCCTTTCCCTTGACACTGCTTTTTGTGGCTTGGTATAAAGTTGCCTCATCTACGAATCTGCACTTAATCAATAAATTATAAGAAGGTGCTTGGCATTTCACTTTGCATAATCTTCCCGACCCCCTGTCAAATACCGCAGGAAGCCATCGGTAGGTCAAAGTTAGTCACAGACACACTTCGAACACAGTCATTTGAAGGGGAAAAGCGTGAATAAATCCGAATTGATCGATGCTGTTGCTGCGTCAGCTGATATTCCTAAGGCCGCCGCGGGCCGTGCATTGGATGCAATGGTAGAAGCTGTGACTGAGTCACTCAAAGCTGGTGACCAAGTTGTACTAGTAGGCTTCGGGACTTTTTCAGTTAAAGATAGAGCTGCAAGAACCGGTCGAAACCCACAAACTGGTGCGCCTATTGAGATCGCAGCAGCAAAAGTGCCAAGCTTTAAAGCTGGTAAAGCGTTGAAAGACGCAGTTAACGAATAAATATAATATCGTAATACCTAAAAAGCGTACCTTTTGGTACGCTTTTTTTCTTTCGTAAGTGTTAAAAGTTAGTTTTAGAGGTCTAAACGAGTAGTCATGCTGGAGTTTATGAGAAACAACGCCGGAGGCGTTATAGGTAAAACCATAGTAGGTGCCATTATCCTTACGTTTGTTTTAGTAGGGGGCGGTTCTCTGGTATTTGACAATGCTACAGGTGGATCACCAGCGTCAGTGAATGGTGTTGACATTAGCGAATACGAGGTTCAGAGAATAACCGATGCTCAGGTGAGAAATTTCTTGAGTCAGGTAGGAGACTCTATTGATCCTTCAACTTTTAACGATGCATTTATCAGAGTTGGAGTAATTAATAATTTAGTTGATAGAGAAGTTCAGAAACAAAGCGCGGAAAATGCTGGGCTAGCGTTTTCCGATGTGAGTGTTACTAGATACATTACTTCTGCAGCCGACTTTCAGGTGGAAGGATCATTTGATGAAGCCACTTACAGAAGAGTTCTGAGCCAAAATGGATACACGCCCAAACAATATAAAGAAATAGTTAGACAAAGCTTCGTATCAGAACAATTGAGAGGCGGCGTTCAGAATACAGCCTTTAGTTTGGATTTCGAGGCAGACTTGGTGTCAGCTTTAGAAAATCAACAGAGAGATATTCAGTACGTAAACATTGAAGCAAATCTTTTAAAAGATGGCATTGAAATTTCTGAATCAGAAATAGAAGAATACTATACGATCAACAAAGACAACTATCAGACAGAAGAGCAAGTCAAAGTTGAATACGTTGTTTTAACTGCCGACTCAATCAAATCAGAAATTGAAGTGCTTGATGAAGAAATTGTTGCGGCGTATGAAGAATATGTTGCTGAACAAGAAAGTAAGGAAGTCAAAAACATCTCTCACATTTTGGTATCTGATGAAGACACGGCCAATAGTGTATTGCAGCGTTTGAGCCAGGGTGAAACCTTTGAAGAGTTAGCTCAAGAAGTGTCTGAAGATCCAGGCTCTAAATCTCAAGGCGGTCGCTTGGGTGAGCTGACAGCCGGTGTTTTTGTATCTGAGTTCGAAAATGCTGCCTTTGCCTTGGCTAATGAAGGGCAAATATCAGAGCCAGTTAAAACGCAATTCGGTTATCACTTAATTAAGCTTGATGAAATTGTGTCTGCAGAAATTCAAACTCAAGAAGAAAAAACTGAAGAGTTGCGAGCTCAAATTGTAGATTCTAAAGCATCTGAAGAACTCACAATTGTTGAGCAGGAGTTAGCAAATATCGCTTTCTCATCTTCTGACTTGGCTGAGTTGGCATCGCAGTTCCAATTAACAGTGCAAGAATCAGATTTCTTTACTCGAGCTGGTATTGCTGCACCTGTTCTTATCGAAGACAACTTTATAAACGCTGCTTTCAGTGAGTCAGTACTGCAGGACAATGAGAATAGTGAGGTGATTCGACTAGCTGATGGCAGCTTGGCGGTGCTTAGAAAAGCTGATTATATGGCGGCAGATTTCGAAGAACTTGAAGCAGTGAGCGAACAAATTAAAGAAGTTTTGGTTACTGAAAAGGCAAAAGAAAAAGCTAAGACATTAGCTGAAGACTTGGTTGAACAATTGAATGCCTCATCCGATCTTGGGATTATTGCTTCTCAAGATTTGGAATGGGTCGAAGCACCGGGCATTACTCGTAGCAATACCGAGTTGTTTACCTCAGTCGTTAGTGAGGCTTTCAAAATGCCTGCACCGGGCGAATCTGGATTCAGTGCAGTGGCCACTGAAACAATCGCTGGTGATTACGCGATAGTTGCTCTGACAGGTATCTCAGAATCTGAAGCTTCAGAAGACGAAAGTCAGCGAGACTATGGTGACTATATGGCGTCTCTGTTAAGCCAATCAGAATTTGAGTCCTGGTTTCAGGAAAATAAGAACCAGGCCAATATAAAAATTAAATAAGTAAAGGAGCCTCTGATTAACTCCAGTATTGCTCTGCGGAGTGGAAGGCCACGTAGTCTAAACGCGATTTTTATCGAGGCGAAACTCGCAGTGAATGTCTAGACCTTTACAACGGTTCGACGTTCCGAAGTTTCAACAAAGAGAGAAACGCGTTCAGATCCGCCCTACGGGGCTTACAGGCGAGTCCTGACTCAGTGTTGCCTTATTTTGAAAGGTTCAGACATTCCTGCAAAAAGGCGCACCTAGGCGGCCCCCTTGTTCAGAACCCGCCTGTAAGCCAGAGCGACACTGGAGTCGATCAGAGTCTCCTTAAATCAAAGGCCGCTTAAGCGGCCTTTTTTATGGTTGTAATCATGTTAAATATTAATGAAGCTCGTCGGCACCAAACCGAAATAGTGATGAGAGAAAATGCCATTGGTACAGAAGAGCTAGCATTTTGTATTGGGAAAGAGCCGGAAGATATGGAGCGGTTGTTGGGACTCAAGGGCGGAAAGTTCCCTGATGCGTTGGCTAGGCAAATAGAGCAGACATTCAGTAAGCCAAAGTTCTGGTTGGACTCTGGTGCGGCTGACAATGGCTCAGGCAATAATTTCGACTTATTTGGATGAGCGATGAATCCATTAAAAAAGATTAAGTTGGTTGTGTTTGATGTCGACGGTGTTCTGACTGATGGCTCTCTGTTTTACAGTGCTTCAGGTGAAGAACTGAAAAAGTTTAACGTTAAGGATGGCGTAGCAGTAAAGATGCTACAAAAGCATGACATTCCAGTTGCAGTCATTAGTGCTAAAAAGTCAGCACCATTAGAAAAACGCATGACAGATCTAAATGTTAAATTCTTCAGGCCAGGCAGCACAGATAAATGGGCTGTTCTATCAAACATAATGTCTGAACTCGAAATAAGCCCAAATGAAGTGGCTTATGTAGGCGACGATATGATTGATGTACCCGTGATGACACAAGTTGGCTTTTCGGTTTCACCTGCCGATGGCTATTGGCAAGTCAGAGAAATTGCAGACTGGGTAACTACTGCCAAAGGTGGGGAAGGGGTTGCTAGGGAAGTGGCAGATAAAATTTTGAGTGCAACCTATGATCTGAAAGAAATTTACGGTGTTGCATCGACTTCAAAATTTGAAACGGATAAACACTAATTGATGTTCGCTACTGAACCTGGGTTCAGTAGCGATATACCAATGTCGTAAACTGGTTATTTTGTGTCTAGATCTGGCATCGACTTAACCAAGTCATCCAGTTGTTTTAACTGAGTTAAAAATGGCTTCAACTGGTTGAGTCTCAATGCGCAAGGGCCGTCACATTTAGCTTCGTCAGGATTAGGGTGAGCTTCTAAGAACAAGCCCGCAATTTTTTGAGATAGGCCAGCACGGGCTAGTTCAGTTACCGCTTGACGTCTGCCTCCTGCTGACTCCGCTCGACCACCAGGCATCTGCAGAGAGTGAGTAACATCATAAATAACCGGGAAGCCAGTTTCCTTCATGGTTCCAAAGGCGAGCATATCAACAACCAGGTTGTTGTACCCAAAGCTGGTTCCGCGTTCGCAAAGTATGATTTTATCGTTACCGGCTTCCTGGAATTTGGTAATAATATGCTTCATTTCATGAGGGGCTAAAAACTGTGCTTTTTTCACGTTAATCACAGCGTCAGTTTTAGCCATAGCTTGAACCAAATCGGTTTGACGCGACAGGAATGCCGGTAATTGAATGATGTCACAAACTTCTGCCGCCGGTGCGCATTGAAAGGGCTCATGTACATCTGAGATGACTGGAATGCCGAAGGTGTCTTTTATTTCTTGAAGAACCTTGAGGCCTTCTTCTAACCCTGGTCCACGAAATGAATTAATTGATGATCGATTTGCCTTGTCGAAGGAAGCTTTAAAAATATACGGAATACCAAGTTCGGTAGTTACTTCAACGTACTTTTCAGCTATGGTCAACGCCAGGTCGCGAGACTCTAGTACATTCATACCGCCAAATAGAGTAAATGGCTTATCATTGTTAACTTCAATTTTTCCAACGTTTACAGTTTTCTGTTCCATGCCGTCTTACTAGTGTGATTTGTTAGGGGGCTATTATTGCACAAACTGCCCAACCAACCACTGGTAATGCAATGAGTATTGCTCTGAAATCAATTTTGAATGAGGTTGTGTTAACGCTTAAGTGATGTGGCAATCCGTTGCTACCTAAAGTTAAATTGTTGAATATGTTAAGTGAAGATTTAAAGAAAACCATTCAAAAAGCCTACTCTGATTATTTAGCCAGCCGCGGTTTGAAAGCTAGATACGGTCAAAAGCTCATGATTGCAGAGGTTGCTAAGGCTCTTGCAAGCATTGAAACCGATGACAAAAAACAGCGGGTCAATGATTCTGGAGTGGCTGCTGTGGAAGCGGGGACCGGCACTGGTAAAACCGCCGCCTATGTTATTTCTTCACTTCCTATTGCGAAAGAGGCGGGAAAGTCCTTAGTAATTTCCACAGCCACTATTACTCTGCAGAACCAAATAATTGAAAAAGACCTCCCAGAACTTCAAGAACACAGCGGCTTAGAGTTTACCTTTGGGCTGGCTAAGGGCCGTGGTCGATACCTCTGTTTATTAAAACTGCATCAGGCCATTGATTCTCAAGCCGGTGCGTTATCAAACCTAAGTATGTTTGAACACGATCTGACTGAGGATGAAAAAGCGAGCAAATTGTATCAGGAGATGCTTGTTGAATACGGAAAGAGTAGTTGGTCTGGTGATCGTGATGACTGGCCTGAGGAAATTCAAGATCAGTATTGGCAGTTTGCTACGGCCACACATAGGGAGTGCACCAATAGACGATGTACCCATTTTAATAACTGCGCCTTTTTTAAAGCACGGCAAGAAATTGAAGATGTAGACATTATCGTTGCCAACCACGATCTGGTGCTGGCCGATTTAGCATTGGGCGGTGGGGCTGTATTGCCTCTGCCTTCCGATGCGATATTTGTATTTGATGAGGGCCATCATCTAGCGGATAAAGCACTTTCACACTTTTCAACCAGAACCGGTGTAAAAGGTTGTTTTCAATGGCTCGAGCAATGGCGGAAGACGCAGAGATCACTTGAAAAGGAGTTGGTACAAGCAGAATCTCTGCGGCGTGTTTATGAACAAAATGAACGACATATGGACGAAGCAGAAGCCAGACTTAAAGACGTTTGGCAGCAAGTCACTCAAATTGCCTCCTTTGCTGAACCATCACCCTATCAATCTGAATATCCAGTTTACCGGTTTCCTGACGGCATTATTCCAGACTACTTGTTGGAGTTGAGTACCGCCTTAAAAATTATTTTATCCAGCTTACTGTCAGGCTTTGATCGAATTCTGAATGCTATGAAAGATGGCCTCGCGGGAGAAAATGACGAAATAACCAAAGACCAGGCCGAGGTTTGGTATCCAGTAGTCGGTGTGTATCTTTCTAGATGTGAATCTCATTTTGCATTGTTCCAGTCTTATTCATATCAAGAGCGGGGTGGGCTGCCGATGGCAAGATGGCTGGAGCAGCGAGTCACTAATGGTGAGGAAGATATTATTCTCAATGCTAGCCCTATTTTAGCCAGTCGAACTCTTGAAAGAGAGTTATGGAATGTGGCTTATGGCGCCATCGTTACCTCTGCCACCTTAACCTCCGCGAATAATTTCAACAGACTGAAAATGCAGTCCGGGATTCCAGATTGGAGCCAATTTCTTCAGGTGCCTAGCCCATTTAATTACACCGAGTTGGCAGAGTTTTGCGTGCCGATAAATGCCTTAGACGCGTCTCAAATTCAACAACACACAGACTACCTAATTAATGCTATTCCCAAACTCATTGGAGACGAGTTAGGCTCCTTGGTGTTGTTTTCCTCCAGAAGACAAATGAATGAGGTGTTGGAAGGCCTTGCGGAAAACTTTAAATCCCGCTGTTTAATCCAAGGTCAGCTTTCTCGTTCAGAAATTATGAAGCGACACAGACAGAGCATTGATGAGGGTGAACCCAGTTGTTTATTTGGTCTTGCCAGTTTTGCCGAAGGTGTGGATCTTCCGGGAGATTACCTGTCTAGAGTGATCATTGCTAAATTGCCGTTTTCAACACCAGATGATCCGATTGATGCGGCATTATCAGAATGGATTGAAAAAAATGGTGGTAACCCCTTTATGCAAATTACTTTGCCTGATGCCTGTTTAAAATTGGTTCAGGCCGCAGGCAGGCTAATTCGTACTGAGACTGATTCAGGCAAAGTATATTTATTGGATCGACGGGTGGTGACTAAGCGGTATGGCCAGATGTTAATCAATTCACTGCCACCGTTTTCTAAGAACCTAAACGCTTGAGTCGATATAACTATTTCTGCTTCTCGCCTGTTGCATCAAGAGGTGTCTTGCGAGTTTTTGTCTGGTGGCTTCTGAAAGGTTGTTGAAACTAATATGACAATAGAATTGCTCATCTTGCGATTTACAGTCTATGACAGTGGCTTGAGAAAAAATCGGTAAGTAAGACGGAGTAAAAATAATCGCAACCGCAATAGCATCTCCGGGCTGGTATTCGTTTGCACTCACAAAACCTGCACCACCTTCACTGATGATTACAGAGGTCGGGTCTTGGCCTAGATTGTTTAAATCATTGATCATCAAAAAATTTGAAATTAAATCTAATTTCTTATTCTGAAGCTCCAATAAATTTTTGGTCAAATCATCATCAATCTTGCTATACAGCTCTTTAGATTCTTGATCGAGTTTTTCCAGTTCGCCAGCGAACGCTAGGCTCTTAAATGCAGGAAAATACTCTGGAATACTATTTTGATCTGGCTTCAGAGGTGCCGTGTCCACAAAAGCCATGTCCTCTATTCGAAAAAATTCCCGACGATCATCCATCATATTATCTTCGTAAACTATTGAAACTATTTGTAAGTCTAGCAGGCATTTGATGCCTGGGTAGGACAGCAACAGACAATGTAATCAAAACCAAAAGTAAGGTAATTGATTGTAGAGTTGCTTTAAACGACATGATTTAATGCGCGCCATGAATAAAAACATCCCTTTCTTTATCGGCTTACGCTATATCCGAGCGAAGCGCAGAAATCACTTTATATCCTTTATTTCGGCTGTATCCATGATTGGCCTCACGCTGGGCGTAATGGTGCTCATCATTGTAATGTCAGTGATGAATGGTTTCGACCATGAAATGCGCACTCGAGTGCTGGGTATGGTGCCCCATGGAACCTTAAGTAAGAAGGAGGGGATAGAAGATTGGCAAAGCTTGATGGCCGAAGTAGAAAAGTATCCCCATGTCGTGGGTGCTGCACCTTACATAGACATGCAAGGGTTAATTAGCTATCGCAGTAACAGTCGAGGCTTGCTGGTTTATGGTATTGACCCTGAATTACAGCCTAGGGTGTCTATTTTGGGTAATCACATGGCCGAGGGAGAGCTAACCGATCTTAAACCCGGTGAATTTGGCATCATTCTGGGGGATTTAGTGGCTAGGTCTATTGGCGCTGATGTAGGCGATAAAATTACGCTGATGGCCCCTGATGTTACCGTCAGTTTAGCTGGGCTAACCCCTAGGTTTAAACGCTTTACGGTGACGGGCATTTTCAAAGTTGGGGCTGAGTTAGACCATACTCTGGGAGTCATTCACATCTCCGATGCCGGTAAGCTTTTGCGTAAAGGCAATCGTGTGGACGGTATCCGTATTAAGGTAGATGACCTTTTTGTTGCTCGGGAAGTCACCAGAGAAATCGCTATTGATCAGGGCCGGTTTTATGTCAGCGATTGGACCCGCACCCAGGGTAACCTCTACAAAGCCATTCAAATGGAAAAAAGAATGATCGGGTTGTTGCTCACCATGATCGTCGCGGTCGCCGCCTTTAATATTGTTTCAAGCCTAGTGATGTTGGTACAAGACAAGCAATCCGATATCGCTATCTTGAGAACCATGGGGGCTTCTCCAGGCCAAGTCATGGGTATTTTTATGGTTCAGGGCAGCGCCATCGGAGTCATCGGTATCACAGTAGGCACCATACTCGGCATTATTGGTGCGTTAACTATTTCCGATTTAATCGCTGGAATAGAGCGTTTATTAGGTGTGCAAGTGTTGGATGGCTCGGTTTACTTTATCAGTTACTTTCCATCCCAATTGCATTGGGATGACGTATTCTGGATAACAGGAACCGCTCTGGTGTTGTCGTTATTGGCAACACTGTATCCTGCTCGACGGGCGTCAAAGGTTTCACCAGCAGAGGCACTCAGATATGAATAATGTTTTAGAGTGCAGACAGTTACACAGACATTTCACCATAGGCCCTCAAAAAGTCAGTGTGTTAAGAGCCCTTGATTTAGAGGTTACAAAAGGTGAACTGATTTCAATTGTGGGTGCATCAGGGTCTGGAAAAACCACTTTGCTAAACTTATTGGCAGGTTTGGATGAGCCGGATTCCGGACAGGTACTGGTTGCCGGAAAACCGTTTTCAGAACTATCCGATGTTCAAAAAGGTCGGGTACGTAATTCTAGTGTTGGCTTTGTGTTCCAGTTTCACCACTTGTTACCTGAATTTACAGCCTTAGAAAACCTGCTACTGCCTTACTGGCTTTCAAAAGACGTGAATCAAAAAGCCGAGCAGAGGGCAAAAGAGCTACTTGACCGCATTGGGTTAGGAAATCGTTACCACCACAAACCGTCTGAATTGAGTGGTGGGGAGAGACAGAGAGTAGCCATCGCAAGAGCGCTGATTAATCAGCCAGAGCTGGTGCTAATGGATGAGCCCACAGGTAATTTGGATGAAGAAACGGCAGAGCAGATTCAGCAACTGATTATCGAGTTAAACCGTGAATTTGAAACAACCTTTATTGTGGTTACCCACAGTACTGAATTGGCTAAACGTATGAACAAAGTGTATCGACTAAAAGAAGGGCAGTTGCACTTAGAAAGTTAATAAGCTTTTGATCCTGCCTAGGGCCTGTTCACACTAATTTTTTCACGCTGCCGTCGGCTATTTTTTGAGACAAACAAGGCGCAGCGAGTGTGGTGTAACCTGTTACATGAACGA
>JANQHX010000079.1 GCA_028282465.1 Gynuella sp. | reverse complement strand
TCATGTAACAGGTTACACCACACTCGCTGCGCCTTGTTTGTCTCAAAAAATAGCCGACGGCAGCGTGAAAAAATTAGTGTGAACAGGCCCTAGGATATTGTGTTGTTTAAACTTATTTTTGATAACCAAAATTGAGTTAAGAAAAGACTAATAAGTGCTGAAGGGATTAAGTACTTAAATTTTAGAACTCAGTTGGCACCAGATGATAATCACTATTAAGTTATAGACTATCACTGACTGCTGATTGTAGTGACACCAAAATAAATCTAAGGAATGGAGATCAATAACATGAGCTGTGTTTACTCATATCAAACAAACTGCAATCTTAAAATTAACAATTTAGTCACCTGGCCTAGTTCCTCCCATTATCCATCGCTAGAAATTTCCTTAATCAGTTACTAATACTCACCCAGTTTTGAAATTCGGAATTCAATATCAAGGAGAAAAAAATGTCATCCAACATCATTCATATACAAAGTGTTGCTCACGAAGGAAAAGTCGTAGTTGTCGGTACAGATACCGAAGGCTATTTGTTTTACACCATTCGACAGAGTGGCTTTGAAGACACCGTTATTAAATCTCAAATCTCTAGTGAACAACTACCAGGGTTTGAGCCTTGGAAGTCCTTGATACTGGACAACTCAGTGGATGACAGTTCTGTGCGTTTTTATCAAACCGCTAACTTCTCCGATAAAAACGGTGTTCCTTTAGTAGAATCCATTTACGAGGATGCAGCCAGTCGATCTGCTGTTGCACAAGTAAAAATGCTGTCATGCCTGGGTCATTTATATCTTTTCAGAGTCTCAGCTAAAGGTAGACTCCTGATGAATCGATTTATTCTTGACGGCATCACTAATGAACTAATACCTAAGTTAGAAGTGCGTTATCGCCGGTCACAGAAAAAGCTCACACCAGAGGGTGGAACAAGCAAAAACCAAAATGGCACCAACCAAGACTCTCTAGAATATAAGGATATTAATGATCAACCTTTTTACGAGCCTGCTCTGCAACTGAATTTTTTAGGCGAGTTTCATAAAGAAAAACCATGGTTTAGTGTTGAGCTTTTGAACACTAATGAACATGACAAACATGTTTGGCATTTCTTCGTTTATACCAACGAACAATTGAAAGTCATATCCGTGGGCGCCTCCAGTGAAGGCTTAGTTAATCTAAATGACAACGTAAAAATACTGACGGATCCCGAAGACGACAGTAAAAAAATCATGCGTCGTATTGCCGGGCTGAATCAACGGGTACTGGAGTTGCCTGACAACCTTGTTTTGAGCAATCAATTTGACTCCTCTGTGTACAACAATCAATTTGAGAAACAAACCAAGGCCGGCCCTCAACTGGTGAAAGATGCCACTCGATTAATGCTTTCTTTACCTGTCATCTCTCAAGGTGATCAGAAACAATCCATCGCCGCCATTAGTTTTGGTGTCAATAACATAGGCATGCTATCTCAGATAGATTTTATCCGAGATGACTTAGAAGAAATCCGTAGCGACAAGAAGGAATTAGTACTGCCTTTAAATACCCTGGATGAAATTAAACTGATCGCTGATTTAACACCTACCCCCAGTGGCCGTATTTCGAAATTCGCGCAAGCAGATGAAAATTTAGTGGCGATTAGCTCGGTTCAAACCATAGACGATGTCGAAGTTGGCAAACAGGTAAAGATTTCTGGTACCCGCAGTTATAACGGTATTTACACAGCTAAGAATGTTGGTGATAAAACCTTTGAAATTGAAGCCAGCTTTGACACCGAGGATGACAAGGGATATTGGGAGGTGGTTGAAGAAGACAACACTGGCCTGGTGTTTGAAAACATGATTGCCAGTTATGAGAAAACGGAGACAGGTGAAATTCAGGTTTCCTGTTTAGCTCATAATCTTCAAGAAGGCGATGAGATTCGTATCAAAGGATCTGCTGGGCATGATGGTACCTACCCTATTCGCAATAAAAGTGAAGCCAACGAATTTATTATCGACGCCGATTGGAATGCCGGAGAAGTTGTTAATCTAACCAGAGTGAAACGTAGAGGCTTATATTTTGATGGCAATCAGGATTGCCTAGTGACAGATCCAATAGAATTTAAACGGCCTGGCGTTGCGCATAATATCGAAAGAACAATCAGCGCTTGGATTTATTTAGATGCAATCACCGACCAGAATCAATACGTATTTCACTCGGCAACCGATGACTTATTCAAACTATATGTCGACAAGCAAGGCGAGTTGAATTTTGATGTCCGTTTTATGGATGGTTATAACGGTAAGGTTCAAGAGTCCACTCCCCTACCGACAGATACCTGGGTACATGTCTGTGCAATTTTTAATTACAAAGGTGAATCCACTGGAGAAACTCAACTAACTATTCTGCGCAATGGTGAGATCAGCGCAGAAAAAGTAATACAGCCTATTAAGCCTCTGCATTTAGATACCAACAGTTTAAAACTGAATAAAGAATTCCTACCTGTAAACAAACTCCACTACAGCAAACCGAATGAAATTAATGAAATTACGGTAGAAGCCTGGGTCAACACGAAACAGGACGGTTATGGTGTGATTGCGTCTTGGGATAGAAGCGAATATTGGCGCTTAGGCATCACCGGAAATAAAACCAAACGTGTCTTACATTGGTGTACCAGAGCAGAGGGTATTCATGATCAAGAAGGACAAATCCATATAAAAGATAATCACTGGTACCACGTGGCGGCCACTTACAATGCCACTACTGGTGAAAAACGAATTTACGTGAATGGTGAACTGGACTCAATGGTTCAAGCCCATGATCACAAAGGACTAGGCACCGGCGCAGTTAGGTACGGCTTTATTGGAGTAGGCTCTGAGGCCGAAAGTTTTGCCGGTGCACATAATGGTGGTACCGAATACGACGGATTTATTGCCGATGTGCGCATTTGGCACAAAGAGATCAATCAAGAAAGCATTCAACAGAATCGTGCTTCGAAACTCACGGGTCTTGAAGAAGGTCTTGTGGGTTACTGGTTACTGGAGCCCACTACAGCTACCAAAGTTATGGATGGCACTCGAACCAAAGCCCACCTACGTATGACCACACCGAAAAAATGGGCGCCTGCGTATCATCGTATGCCAGGAAGAAAAGAGTTACTTGAGAACGAGCTGTATCAACAGCAGTTTTCAGCCGCAGCTAAGGTTGCCATTAAGTCAGGACAATACACTGCAAGTGAAGAATTCAAAGGCAAAATTTCTGGGTTGCAATTATGGACTCTGTATCGAGGAACAGAAAACATTCGTTCCACC
The DNA here is from genome assembly GCA_028282465.1 of Gynuella sp. Lineage (GTDB taxonomy): Bacteria > Pseudomonadota > Gammaproteobacteria > Pseudomonadales > Natronospirillaceae > JANQHX01. Next base: position 18,865 of record JANQHX010000079.1, on the reverse strand, counting down.
ATGTACGATAAACCCACTGGTGGTGAATTAGGTCTCGCAGGTTACTGGCCTTTGGGTGGAATAGTTCATGAATTAAATGAAACCACCGGCGTTGATCAAAGAATCACACCAGATTTCTCTACCAGTTCTGCTGACGCTGTTGTGTTAGGGGAAACCTATGTATCTGCTTGCGATTTGTTCAGATCCAATTCCTTAGGCAAGGCCGTTAGTTTCAGTAACAATGAATTAGTCGCTGTTTCTCAAGGCGCTACCTACGAGGAATTTTTTGAATTTCGTGCAGTGGATGAAGAAGGCGAATTCCTGACCCTGGATCAAGTCATTGATGCCGATGGTGCAAACCACCCTATTTTTCAGTTTAACTATTGGGGCAAAAAAGCAAGAACGTCAGAAGAAAAAATTCAATTTGATAAGGGTAACTGGAGTCAAAATGCATTTAAGGATTTAGGTAATGGTTGGTTTCAGGCTCATGCCACAGTGACCATCCCTGAGGGCGTTAATATGATACGCACCTTTGAGCTAAATAATGTGAAGGGCAAGTGGCAAGATGAAATGGAAGCGCCTGAAGGCGAATGGCAAGTTATTAATGTTAGAAAACATGGCATTCGTTTAGTCAGCAATAGCATCACTAAAGAAAAATTCACCGACGAACTTGAATTACCTGTGTTAGCAGACAATGCTCAGTCATTGGCTGATGCCATTAGAGATATTCCCAATGTTGAATCAACCCTGAGCAACAAGCGCATTAAACTCAATGAAGTGCTAGAAGAAATTGAGCTTTATGAAAATGTTCAAAAATTTGTGAATGAGCGAGACAGCCTTAAGAAATCTACTGAAGCATCAGCAAAAACAATTAAGAGCTTATCTAGCCAATTAAAGAATTACCCCACAAACCCATTGAACTATATGATGCTGTGGAAGGCTAAAGAAGCCGGTCGAGTTCTAGATCTCAGTAACAATAAGAGTGGAAGCCAGGTTTATATTTACGGAGAGCATTTTGGGCAAAATCAGGTCTGGGAGTTTATTCTTCAATCGGATGGTAGCTATAAAATAAAGTGTTGCTCCAACGGTCAATGGTTAACAGGTACTGGACAAGGAAAAACAGTTTACATCAAAGGAGGCGATTCCAAAGAACAGTATTGGACTGTGACTCATAGAGGCGGTGGCTATTACAGCATTCACAATAAAGCCAATGGCAAAGTGCTAGATGTTTATGGCCATGGTAAGGCGAATAAGTCCACAGTTGTGTTATGGCCTTACAATGGCCAGAACAATCAAATGTGGAACTTAATGCGCTATTACCCAAAAATGAATGAGCTCATGCATCTTAAAGCACTGAGTCAGCAACCTCTGCATGGCAAAATCTTTAAACAGCAATACGATGCCATTTTCAAAATGATCAAAGCATCGCATCCATACGGGGTTAAGAAATCAACCTTTGATTCAGAGTTTGAGAGCATCAAGAAAAGGCTCGACCGGTTAAGTACTCAGTATAAAACTGAGAATGCACGCCTGAAACTGGTGTCTAGATTACTCGATAGCCGTTCTGAAGCGCGCTTCAAGCAATTAAAAACTATTAAAGCTAGCCTAACCAAAGAAATTGTCACCATCGAAAGTCAACTCATTAAACTCAACGGCGAGTACACTAAGTTAGCTAAGAGTTTTATTAACGATCCACAAACCATGGCGCTGATCGCCAAAGACGGTCAAAACTTAAATACCTATGGTGCGGTACTCGCCTTCGCGTCACCGGCGTCTTCAATCGCATCAAACGCCAGTGCTGAAGGGAATGTTCAATTAAGCTATTTTGACCAAGAAGGTCGTATTCGATTCACACAATATGACGCTACCGCCGACACTACTAATTCTAGTTTTGAGCAGTGGCTGCCAACATCCGCCACGCTATGCCCAGAGCTTAAAGAAGGTAGTCGCTTAACCGTTAGTGGTAAAAAATCAATTGAACTGCCTGAAACTGGATACACCATTGAAAGTTGGTTTTTCTACCCACCGGCATTCAAAGAAGATGGCACACCGTACTTCCTTAACAAATTGTCTTCAAACGCCGATGGCAAAGATGCCGTGATTGCCATTATGGAAAACAAACGCCTAGGTACTTTGGTGGACGGCTTCTTCCATGATTCTGGCTGGGATCTTGAAACTAACCTAGGCACGGGTTGGCATCATGTAGCAGCAGTAGCGACTAATGGTGTCTGCAAGTTTTATGTGGATGGCAATCCAGTTGGCCTAAGCATTGAAAATCAGCAGGCAATGGCTCGTCAAGCCATCGAGTTCAATGGTCGAAATGACTATGTTCAAGTACCAGAAATAAATGACAACTTCAGTTCAGGAATAACCTTACAGGGCTGGGTTCGCTTTGATCGCTTTAATAAGTGGTCAAGAGTGATGGATTTTGGAAATGGAACTGACAAAGACAACATTGTCATAGCCAACTCCTCAACCAGCAATACACTGGCGTTTGATACTCGCAATGGCAGTGGGGGTGCTACGCAACTAACTGCTTCAAATGTACTCACCGCCGGCGAGTGGTGTCATATTGCAGGTACCATTGACAGCACAGGTACTGCATCCCTTTACTTAAATGGTAAAGAGGTGGCGTTTGGTACATTAAAATTGCCCGCATCCATAAAGCGCAGCAAAAACTACATCGGGCGCTCAAATTGGAGCGGCGATAAATATTTTGATGGCGCCATTTGTGAACTTCAAATCTGGAATCGTTCACTCAGTGCAAACGAAATCCGTGGTTACATGCTGACTCCACCAGAAGGCAATGAAGTCGGTTTAGTTCATTACTGGGAAGGAAAATCAAAAGACGTTAATGGAAAAGTGGTGGCATTCGATTCGGTTGAGTCTAATCCCCGTCATGGAGATTTAAAAAACGGCGCCGACTCAATCGTTTTAGAAAAAATGAGCAAAGAACCCATAGTTCATTTGGGTAATAGCGCTGATTGTAAATCGCCTATTGGTAAAATGTCAGAATTCAGAATCTGGAATCAATCTTTATCAGATGAAGAAATTCGAATTAATAGCCGGCTAAAACTTACAGGAAACGAACCCGATTTATTAGCTTACTATCCACTGAATGACGTCACATCCAATTCAGCGAAAGACATAACTCTGGATCCATTGCATCTAGATTGTATTAAGGTAGCGGCAGTTGCCTGTTCAGCGCCAATGGGAAATCCAGGCTCAAAAGTGTTCCAGTTTGACGGTCATAATGATTATCTAACACTTAGCGGTATCAATATTGCGAAGCGAGACTTCACCGTTGAGTTTTGGTGCAAGCGGGAAGAACTCAGCCATGACGACTGGATTATCATGCAAGGCGAGAACAAAGCACACAAAGGCTTGCACCTAGGTTTCCGCGCAAACAATCAATATGCTTTTGCTTTTTATGGTAACGATCTCAACACACAAAAACTCTTCGGCGCCGGGCAATGGTTACACGTTGCCAATACCTACGAGGCAAAAACCAAAACTCAAAAAGTATTTATTAACGGTAAATTATTACAATCAAGAAAAGCCCCTGCTCATTTTCAAGGAACTGGAGACCTGCTCATTGGTAAACGAAGAGATGTGAAAGATTCTGTGATTGGGCAACTGTCTGAGTTAAGAATCTGGAATAAATGTCTAAGTGATACCGATGTTGCTAACGGCTACAACAAACGCGCATTGGGTAATGAAAAAGGGTTGATGGTGTGCATTCCATTTACGGATGAAAATGCCAGCAACATCGTTAGCCGCGGCAAACAGCCGAAAATTACCGGTACTCGCCTCGTCTCCACCAATGACTTGCCAATTGTGCAAGGCGATTCCGTAGTGACTGATGAATACAACACCGTCGGTTTAAACCCAGCAGTGCCTAATCAAAAACGAGCCATGCTGAGACGTTTTGTAGGCTTCAGCGACTACGCTGGGCAAACAAAACTGTTCACAGGTAAACGCATTGAAGAGCTGCAACTGAAGTGGATAGGCAATGCGCAATTTGAACCGACACTCTTAGGTTTTATTGAAGGCGCACCACCAGTTCCATCTGAAAACCTAACGGTTAATTACGATTATGATGGAGCAACATCCGTTCAATTAACCCAATCAGAAGACACCAGCTACAGTTGGATGCGCACTAAGGATGTGTCTCAGGGTGTGGATCTGAATCTGTTCCTAGGTGCCGGTTGGGGTGCCGAAGGCGGCTTTGGTGTTGTCAGTAAAATCAGTGAAGGTAAAGCGGGTTTCCGAGGCATGATGAACTTGCGTGACGGTACCAGCAAAAATTCCACCATTCGAGCAAGCTCAACTAATATTCTTAGCGACCGATTGGAATTAAGAGGCGCATATGAAGTAGAACCTCAGTTCCCTCACCTAGGCAATCGTTATGTACCTAAAAATGTTGGCTACGCATTAGTTGTTTCAGGTTTGGCAGATGTATTTGTGACTCAAATGAAGCGCACTGGCCGAATGGTGGGTTATGAAATTCTACCTGTGGAAGATGTACCACTGGATGTCAACACCATCACCTTTATGATCAATCCAAACTACAGTATTAACGGCAGTTTAGATGGCATGGTCGGCAGTCAGGCAGCGGATCAAAAATTCTGCAAAGACGTACCTCAGATGCGAGCACAATATGGCTCACTCTACCCATCAGGTTATTACAACCTGTCTCAGGCCTATGACTTAAAAGCACAAATAGATCGATGGGATAAAGAACGTGAAAGTTATTTTGTGAACTTTGATGCCACTCAAACCACAGTAGCCTCTTTGGAAAACCAAACGGCTGACGATGATGAGTACGATAACTATGGCAGTGTCGAAGTGAATAACACCGAGTCGGCCGACACTGAAGATACTCGCAGTGAACAAGACGTTCGAAACGAAGCCATGGATTCTTACAAGTCTCAGAAATCAAAAGCAAAGAGTGATGGTAAAAAGCGGAAGGAAGAAATTTCTAAACGTATAGACGATCAAAACAAACAATTAGAAGCCAGTGCCGCGTTTGATGCTTGGCAAAAGCGAATGGAAAACCTACAAATTCGTGCAGCTAAACGCAACATAGTTAATACCTATGTTTGGGATGCCGACGGCGGCATGAGATCGGAAGAGCAAAACTTTGCCAATACGGTTGAACACACAGTCGGCGGTAATTTCAGTATTAGCGGCAGTGCTGGTTTTGATACGGATGTGATGGTCACAGGCTTTAAATTTGAACTTCAAGCTCTGTATGCCGGTGAAATGACTCAAACCATGAGCAAGACGTTGTCTTCTACTACGGGTTTCGATCTAAACATTCGTCTAGATGGTGTAGAGAAAAAAGGCGTTACCGACGCCAAAGACTACCCTATTCAACCTGGAGAAAAAGTCGATCGATATCGCTTTATGTCTTACTACCTAGAAGGCAACACTGACCACTTCCACGATTTCTTTAGTCATGTGGTTGATCCAGAGTGGTTGATGTCAAACGATGAAGAAGCCAGAGCTTTGCGTCAAGTGTCCAAAGGTCGAGCCAATAAATGTTGGAGAGTAATGCACCGAGTTACCTATGTAGAGCGCCCTGCACTTATGGGCTTCGGTCAGGATCTACGAGTTGAAAATGATTCTGATGCGGCAAGCCAAGAAGTCTTTAATTACTTCGATGCGCTCGAGCAAAGCAGTGATCAATTACGGGCAGATATCAGTGAATTGAAATCTCAACTGACGAGTCTCGAAGGAAAAATCGAGCAAATCAGTACTGATAAAGACAAAGCCTAATTTTACTGACTGGGCGCACCTGCTGCGCCCTAGGTACTCGACAGAATTCTCAAGGAGAAAATCATGACCGAATTGGCAATGGACACCCAAGACATTAAGGACCTCACCTTAAATTTGGTGGACACAATAGATGCACTGAGTAAAAAAGGGTTTCCAGAAGAAAAACTTCTGAAGATGCAAAAGAAAACCGCACAGGGCTATTTTGACAATGCGAAGATAATTGACGACGCCAACAAGGACGTTCAAAACCTAGCCTTCGACATTGAAGAGCATCTAACCAATAAACCTATCTATGAAAATGAACGCAAGAATGCTGAGTTTGAGCAAAAACAAGCCATAGAAAAGAAAGAGAAGTTAATTTTAGAACAACAGACGCTTAATAAAAAAATAAACAATATTAAAGAAGAGACTGAGGAAAAAAGTAAACTCCAACAACAGCTAAAAAACCTGACAAAGTCCATCGAACAAGTTGACGTTACTCTAAATAAAGCCCAAGAGAACATTGTTAAATTTGGCAAACTTTATGAAGAAGCCGTTACTGGCTTTAAAGAAAAGAAAAAGAAACTAGTAGAGGTACATGGCATTGGTACCCGAATGCCTAAACTGGACACACCCTATGGTTATCAAGTTTTAGGGAAAGAGTATTATATATACAGCGAAGAAAGCGACAAAAAGGTTAAGAGGCTGGAAGCAGAACTAGCAACTGTTGATACCAAGCTAGAACAGGAAATACAAAAAAATGTTCAAGCCAAGGAAAACATCACTAAAGTCTGTGAGGAATTAAAAAAGACTCTCGAAAATGATTTAACAGACAAACAGCTCAGTGACTGCCTAGTAAAGCTAAAAAATGTCAGCCCCGACTTCTATTCAGACACAGCTGCACAGTTAATAGAACATGTTAAAGCGATTCGCTATAACAGACAGCTAGACAAGGTTAAACAAAAATTAGCTGAGCAAATAAAATCCGGTGTACTCAAAACCCCTAAAGACGCAGCTGAAATAGATACTAAGGTAACTCTTGGCGCAGCATTTGGTGCAACCGTATTAGGTGCCGGTATTGACACTTCCATCACCTACTCCTTCAGCTTAAAACTAAAAGTATCCAAAGGTGGTGATGGCCGAATAACAGTGGCCCTAATTAAAGCCAACCAGTTAACAGGTAAAGCGGTAACAGGAAAAGACGAAACCGTTGGCGATGCTCAGGGGTTAACCGTTCAAGCCGCAGGAAAACTGAATTTTGCCACAGAACGAGTCTATGAAAGTGTGGATGACTTTGTAGCAAAAGAAGCTGGCAATATCTCGGTTAACTTTCTTGATTCCGCCGGTGCCTGGAATGTGAAGAATCATGCCACTAAAAAATCTTTTGCTGATGCAACCGAGTCATTAATCATGAACGTAAATGACAACTGCAAGGTTCTTCAACATCGGTTACATACCTTAGGTGTACTTGACGTCAGCAAAACCCTTAGCCCTGTGGATCCCGGTAATATTCAGTCATTTAAACGCACCTGGGTACAAGGTGGTATGGATGTGAGTGCCGATGCTGCCTTTGGAGTCATGTCAGTCGGTGGAAAAATGGGTTATGACTACAAATCCGTTACTGAATACTATGATGTGAATTTTGTTCAAGATTTAGTAGATCAGCCATCCTTACAAAAAGTTTATGGTATTGCAGAACCAAGTAAGTTCGGTTTTGTGATCCAGGATGACAAAAAGAAATTAATTAATGTTACCAATGAAGCGGCTGTTAAAAAGCTAAATGAGATTGACAAAAACATTGGATTATTAAAATCCGAAAACAACGCCGATGAACTCACCAAACTAAACAGTCAAGTTTATAAAAGTATCAGTGCGCTTCGCGCGGAGTATCATTCTTATCTTGCTAGCGCAAATCGATTAGACCAAGGTATGGACGCTAAAAAGAATCAAAGTGTACTCAACAGTATGCAACAGGCCAGAGGAGTGAAAGACAGAGCCGAATATGTAAAAGCAATGTCCATCCAGTTCGCCTCTCTAAAACGCCTATACGATAACTCCTTAGCAGATAACCAACTGGAGTCTGAAGAGAGTGAAGAGGTAGATACTTTTTTTAGTGAGCTTTACACTCCTCCTATGCGAATGGATAAAACTCGCATGCAAAAAGTGTTTGGCAAAACCCAAATGAAAAAAGTGGAGAATGAAATTGAAAGCCAAAATCCTTCCGCTGCATTTCATACAGGGCAAATCGCATTTCAAGCGCAATTAAAAGCTTTAAATCCCAAAAAACCGGATGTAAAATTTTCTGCGGCCATTCAATATATCAATAAAAAACTCCCTCATCGTCCTCGAGAACAGAACATTAGAATACGGTTTGATCTTGGTGGTGGCGTTCAACCTGCAGAACTGCTTGACAAGATATTTGGCTCAGATGATGTTGCTGCATCTCTAGGAGATTCCCTTACCCAGGTGCGTGCTCAGGCGTTGCAAAGTTTACGACTTGAAGCTGGCGGGCGCTATGACATTACATTTGTGAAACGAGCCAATGGCTGGGCACTTAAAGACACCCGTAGATTTGTGATAGATGCTTCAAAGCGTGGAGGCACCGCCACCATTCCTATTGCTGCCACTGGGGTTAGTGCAGTAGCGGGTTTCGAAGTGTCAACCAAGCGAGTGCGTGCAACCCATGTATATTTGGGGACGAATACCCTGATGGGGATCGGCAATGCTTATCGAGCTAAATGCATTCGTGGTAAGGAAAGTGGATGGAAAGACTATCTGAAAGACTCGGGGTTTTTAACCGAGGTATGTAAAAACCTGAAATCAGAATATGACGCTAATTCTGAGAATGGCAAAGATGGCGTATTAACAGGAGATCTCAAAGCTTGGCTTGGTGAAATTGATAAGCTGCAAGAAGGAGCAGATGAAAACCTAAAAAATCAACAGTTGATAGAGAAGGTAAAAAACCATCTGAAAACTTATATAGGCAAGGACACAGATGAAAATAGAAAGACCCTAGAGAACACCCTGGAAGAACTAATCGTCAAAAAAGTTACTTCAGAAGATGCAGCCCGAAAGGCGCTGTTCGTGACTAAGCGAAAAGTGGAAGTTAAAGACATTCAAAAATTTGCTGCTAATGTGTTGGCCACTGAGGTAGATGATGTCGTAAAAGAGTATGGGCTTGATTCTGCAGAAGTAACAGATGTAGCGACCTTGTTAGAAGTAGCGCAAAAAAAATATAAGCTAAGTAAAGCTAATTTAAAGAAGTTAAAGGAAACAGAAAACGCTGATACTGAAGATGCTGAAGCGGATCTGGAAAATCAAATGAAGCTGTTAAAACGTGCGATGGGTATAGACTTTGATGCTCAAACCATGGATGACCAGCTGAAAAAAGGTGACCATGCCAACAAAGAATTGGTGCTCGCAAAACTCAGTTTAAAAATGAAGAATTCCACCACTGATGACCGCCTGTATCTCAGTGACAAAGTGGAAGGACATCTGGAAAATGACGTCAATGCGATCAAAGTTGTGCCCATGATCAAACCTGAATACGACTCTAAGATCAATAAAGCAGAAGTATCTATGATCGTTAAACAACAAACCTTAGACCTTGATGTTGTTACCGCCGAGCCCAGAATTAAGCGTGCCAATTCTTCAGCGGTGGCTTATGACTACAACCCTCCTATGTCTATGCTTCAAAAGAGCAAAACCCAACGTAGACTCAGAAATCTGAGCAATCGTAAAAAGCCTAGAAACATCATGAAGGCGATTCAGAAGGTCATGGAAGAACGTATGAAACGTAAACAGCAACAGCAGAATAAGAATTTAGCTAACTCACGTAAATCATCGGCTGTTGCAGTGAACCATTAACAAAGCGAGAGTTTTAAATGAAAGGCCAGGAATTAACTACTGTAGCTCAGAAGTAATAGTTCAGATGTAATGATTCAAATGTAGTAGTTCAGACCTAACCTGACGGCAGTCGAACAAACTTTGACTGCTGTCAGGCTTACTTGGAATCCTTAGGTTAAGAGATTCATAGATTAAGCTTTATAAATTGAGCTCAGAAAACTAAGCAAGCTTTTGATCAATCACAACAGCATTATGGGCATGCAAACTTTCTTGATGCTCAACCTTGAACCAATAATCCGCTACTGCATCCATGTTCTCTAAACCATCTTTCAGTCGACGAGCAGCGTCTTCACAGAACAACAGATTTTCGGCATTCAACCGTGCAAACTCTTGTTCGTCTTCTCTTTTGACTACCGTCTGAACAGGCGTACCAATTAGCTTTTCAAAATTAAAAACCAGTTCGGATAAATCTAACCACTGGTCTTTCTTCAGTGCTAATTTAATGTATGCATAGGATCGCTGACTATGGGGAGTTGCCACTGACCCAGCTTCCGATTGAATCCAGTTTAATAGTTGGTTTTTATCAATACTGTCACTCTTAAACGCTTTATCAACCGCTTCGCTATAGAGCTGTCTCGATAAAGAAGCAGAACAAGGGCATGTACTGGAATAAGGAATGGTTAAGGATAATTCAACATTCAGCTCACCTGAGATCAACTGAGCATCTACTTTAATTGGATAAGATTGGTAACCGAATTCTTTGCCAGACAGAGAATACTTTTTCAGCGTCAGGTCAAACTCGATAACCACCCTAGCACTGTTGCTAATTGTCTGTTGTGATTCAACCATTCTAACTAACAGATCATTGAGCGCCACTGAACTTAATACCTGCCCCGCTAAAATCTGATTTAGAGCCAAGTGTAATCTAGACATATGAATGCCTTTAGCACTGGTATTATCTAGGCTGACATATAAAGCTGTATTTGCACTAACCTGATGCTTAACATTGTCAACATCAACTAACAAAGGTGCTGCAATGTTTTCCATACCCACCCATTGCAAGGTTTTAGAAATTTCTGGAGTATGATTTGAAGTGATATCTGGTAACAAAAGTATTCCCGTTAATTCTCTGTGTTAAATTTAAGCCCGATCAAAATCTAGCTGCATGCCTATAGAGGGTTTGTTTGCAACTTCCCCGTCTTTAAACACCAACTCTCCATTGACCCAGGTAGCACTGATTTCAGAAGTAAACTCAACCCCGTTAAACGGAGTCCAACCGCATTTATAAAGTGAGTTTTCGTGTGAAACGAACGTTTTCTGGTTGGGATTAACCAAAACTAAATCAGCAAAGTAACCTTCTCTAATAAAGCCTCTTTCCGCCACTTGATAGCGAATCGCAGGATTATGACAAACCTTTTCAACGACCTGTTCAATACTAAAGACCTTGTTATTTACATGATCTATTAATGTCGGTAATGCATGCTGCACCAGTGGTAACCCTGCAGGTGCTTTTACATAGGGCTGCTGCTTTTCTTCAAGGGTATGGGGTGCATGATCAGTAGCAATAATGTCAATACGATTGCTGTTTACAGCAGCTAACAATGCCTTCCTGTCTTGCTCAGACTTAATGGCAGGATTGCACTTAATGAAATTTCCTTGCTGCTGGTAATCATCTTGGCTAAACCACAAATGGTGGACACAGGCTTCAGCAGTTATGCTTTTCCCTTGAATGTTACCTGGCTCAAAAAGGCTTAACTCTTTTTCAGTCGTAATATGCAAAACATGTAGCTGGCTACCGAATCGTTTAGCCAGATCAACAGCGTAAGACGAAGATGCGTAGCATGCTTCATCGTCTCTAATCACTGGGTGATCATGAATGGTAACCTCTAAATCTGGTTTATTCAGTTTTTCACGATTCTTCGCAATTACCGGCCCACTTTCACAATGAGTAGCAATAAGCACAGGGCATTCACTAAAAATGCTTTCAAGGGCGTTAGTATTTTCAACTAACAGATTTCCCGTTGACGCCCCCATAAACACTTTTACGCCACAAACAATTTTTGGATCAAGGGATTTAATATCTTCCAGATTTTCTTCGGTTGCACCTAAGTAAAAAGCATAATTTGCAGAAGAGTGTTTAGCGGCAATTTCTCGCTTATGATTAATTGCAGACATAGTTGTGGTCGATGGATTCACATTGGGCATTTCCATAAAACTGGTAATACCACCAGCCACCGCTGCTCTGGATTCTGTAGCAATACTTCCCTTTTGAGTTAATCCCGGTTCACGAAAATGCACTTGATCATCAATCATACCTGGTATTAGCCAGTGGCCATTAGCTTCAATCACATGGTCTGTATTAGTAGCTGTTATACTGGAGCCAATTTTTTCAATTCGCTTGTCAGTGATTCGCAGATCGGATTCCTGAACTTGGCCTTCATTGACAATAAGTGCATTTTTAATCAGTGTGCTAGCCATAAACTATCCCCTATTTCCGATGACTGTAACTCTGTTGTTTTTATTATCTACTTTTAGATAAAAGCAATTGGGTCTTAGGGTATGGCAAGCTGGCCCACTTTGATTCACCTGACATAGCACTGCGTCGCCATCACAATCAAAGCTCATATTTATTAATTCTTGAGTGTTGCCACTGGACTCACCTTTAGTCCAAAATTCATTACGACTACGAGACCAATACGTCATTCGGCCTTCGGACAAGGTCTTTTCAATGGCTGCTTTGTTCATCCAGGCCATCATGAGAACATCCTTTGTCTCAACGTCCTGGGTGATCACTGGAATCAGACCTGAATCGTTGAATACCAGATGATCTATCACCTCATTTAAAGGAACCGTTTCCTTGTCTGGTAAATCTTCCAATTCACGAAAAAATTTTTGGTACACATACCCTCCCGAGTACGAATAAATCGTTAATTAAACAATGGATGGCTGGTAGAAATGACCATGGCTGCTTTGTAGAAGCTCCACCCCAATAAAATTAAAACAATGCCACCCACTAGACGAACGTAACTTGAAACATTGAATTTTCTAAACACGGATTGCCCAGAACCATGGGCCACCATACTTTCCAACCATGACCTAGCGAATTGAGCTCCGACAGCTATTAATCCGACGGAAAGGCCGGTGCCCAACCCCATTAATAAAGTTGCAACAATGCCGTACAGATACACGCCCACCAAGTGTGCGTAAATTAAAACCACAATGGCGCCTGAACAAGGTCTCGCGCCCATGGTAGCGATGACAGCGAGAGTCTGCCAAATAGACTCATTTTTTTCAGGTACGTGTGTGTGGGAACAACCACAGCTAGACCCATGTTCGTGGTGAGAATCATGGTGATGAACATGACCATTGTGATCATGATGTTGATGCGTGTGCCCATGATGTTCCTGTTTTGCCTGATGAGGTTGTTCGGAGTAAGCTGTTTTCTGTGAAAAAACTTTTTTAGATTTTAAGATGGTAGTCATAGCTTTCACAACTAAAAACAAACCTAAGGTCATCACTAAAAAGTAGCTGACTGTCGCAACATCGTTACCGTAGTTATGAACTTCTGAAAACTTAAATTTTAAAAGCCCTGCTAGCAGACTCACTAGCCCTATTGCAATAGAGGACTGTAATAGTGCAGCCGCAAAAGAAATAATAATTCCCTTCGCTATGCTTTCTTTATGTGTACTCAGGTAAGTGACAATTACCGCTTTACCATGACCGGGGCCGACTGCATGAAAAACACCGTATCCAAAACTTAAGGCCATTAAGGCCAAGCCAAATTCGCTAGTGTTTTTTGAAATTGCCAGAATATGTTTAGCCAACATTCCATGCAGCGACTTTTGCAACTCCACTGCACTCAATACGAAGCTATCCCACTGGCTGTATATAGTCACCCCTGTTGCAATAACCACTAATAACAACAGAATATTCACTAAGGCTTTAAACGGTATTTTTGAGTTCACTGTACTAATGGCTTTCATACTGAGTGCTCGTTAACAATGAATAATCGTTTGTTCGGCGAACTTTATGCCTAAGCCATCTGTGTCTTTCATTGTGACATCCAGACTCATAGCATATTCAATTAATTCAGCAGAAGGCTTAGGAACCACCAGCTCTTTCGAACAGTTGGTGGCCTCACCACCCACTATCTCAATATTTTGAGTTTCAATATGGGCCATGGACACGTAATAGGTAGGATCAAAAACTTGCCAAAATAGGGTTTTGTTTTTGACGGCCAAAGATTTATCTAGCTTAAACACCATTTCTAGTTCAATGATGGTTTGTTCATCTTTGGAGGTTTTTATCAAGGAGTAGTCGTCAGGTATACCCATCGACACACTAGAGTCTGCCAACTTAAGAGATGAGAAATAATTCACTTTTTGCAGATTATCTACCATGGTCTGTGCCATGATCGGCAACCCCATTTCTTCACTGCCATATTCATTTGCCAAATCAGCTAATGTCATCAATGAATAAAAGGTATCAAACTGCCAACGTTGTTTTATTTCTGTTAGATTTCCTTGGTCATCCAATAAAAAACTTGAATGGAGATCTATCCAGTTATGGGGATGGGCTTGTACGGTAGCGGTTAGGCTAATTGCAAGCAGGCATTGAGCAATGGATTTAATTAGAAGCTTTAACACATTCTTCACACAAACAATTGATTTCTAACTGAGGGCTCACTAGTTTGAAGCCCGCCTCTTCAACATCACGTCTTAATTCAGCCTCGGTAATTTTTCCAAGCTTGATTTCTTTCACCTTATGGCAGCTACTACAGATAAGAAATTGTGAAACTTCATGAGAATGATCACAGGCGATTTCACAACAGGCGACGTATTTATTAACCAGGTTGAGTTTATGGACCAGCTGCTGCTCTTGAAGAAAATCTAAAATACGATAGACCGACATTGCAGGTACTATCTCACCCAGCTGTTTTTTACAATAGTCGACGATGTCGTATGCTGAAACAGCCTTGTTCATTTGAAGCAAACTCGACAGCACAAGCTTTCGTTTATCAGTCAAACGCACGCCCCGTGCAACACATTTTTTCTCAGCATGGCTTAGGATTTCGGATACTTGATCTAGGGTGTCAACACTGGTCATAACAGGAAGGTCTTCAATCAATGAGATCAAGTGTTAAAAGCAAACGTCTTTCATTCGCTGCCACACTTGGGGATCGATGAATTAAACCGGCATTTTCGTTTCCTTCCCAACCCTCGCCTTTCATGACTGCAACGTCGCCTAATGTAAGTTGGTTAATTTGGGATGCTTGCTGGTAGATACCGGACTCATCATCCGGCAATCCCTTACTGCCCATTCCCAGCTTTGTCCGATCGGCATCCCTATGAGCAAGCCATTCTGTACCCTGCCCCTGGTAAGTTGTGACCAATCGACAAGGGATTTTATCCACGTGAAACTTTGGACACATAGCGCGTTCAAGCACGGTCAATCGCATACCCACCCTTTCTGCGTCGAATAAACAGCAAAACATGTCAACCAGCTGCTGAATGTCCTCGACTAGTTCATGGGATCTTTCTCGAATTGGAAATTTGCCTTTCAGAACGTCGATCACACTGTCCGGAGACACTGCGGACTCGAATTTGATGGGGCTATCATTGGCCATAACCTGACTTAAGTAATTGACCAATCCTGTTGGTAAGTCTCTGCGCCAGATAACTAAATTATTCTCGGAGCTATAGATATCACTCAGAATCGCCGGACTGGAACCTTCCTTCACTAAGCCCTTGCTCCTACTTTTGATATTCATAGCTTGATTCATAGCTGCTCGATAAAACTAATACACTAGTGTTATGTTATATCATAACATTTGAAAAGTGCAATTTTCGCATCTGCCTCAACCAAAGTGGTTTGCGCCGCATCTTAATATAGAGCTTCAGAGTAATTGATGAAAATATAACCAGCAAGCAAAGTCCCGCCTGCTCACTTAGGAGATAACACAGAAATTAAAATAGATTTGCTGAATAGAATGAATGGGTAAGATAATCACAACAGGATAAAACCAATTGAATAACTAAATGACAAAAAACTGTATACAAGCAGATAGTTTTCAGCCAAAGAACCACATTAAGAGGCCCCTATTATTACAGTGCTTTGGTATTTAGTTATTGATGTTTAAAACCTGCGTGCCTTCTTAATTTTCAAGAACACAACATTCTCTCGGACTTCGTCTCAATTAACATATGCATCCAGAAAGGTTGCAGTTCGCTCCGCAGAGCGGAGCATGAAGTTAGTCAGAAGTTTTAATTCAATTAATGCAGCTTCAAGCGCGGTCTAACCCATCGATTAATTCGACCTACCATTACCACTAATGCAGTTTTAATCCAGCCATGTATGGCTAACTGATGCATTCTATAAAGAGATATATAAGCCATGCGGGCTAAATGCCCTTCAATAAATAAGCTACCGCGATGCAGGTTACCCATCAAAGTACCAACGGTTGAAAATCTAGCCAAAGACACCAGAGATCCATAATCCTTATACAAGTACGGCTTCATTTCTTTGCCGTTAACCAGGGCTAATATATTTTGATAGCAGGTGCTGGCCATTTGGTGAGCAGATTGTGCTCGCGGTGGCACCCGCGAGCCATCTTCATTAATGAATTCTGCACAGTCACCTATGGCAAAAATACTAGGGTCTGACTTAGTTTGAAGAAACTCGTTTACAGCTAGCTGATTAATTCTATTGGTTTCTAATCCACCAATGTTTGCCATGAACTCAGGCACTTTAATACCCGCAGCCCACACCATTAAATCTGCTTCGATTAGAGTTCCATCTTTTGTTGACAGCCCTTTGTCAGAAGCGGATGTCACCATGGTGTTCAATTTCACATCAACACCTAATTTAACCAGCTCTCCTTGAACCTTAGATGAGATTCGTTCTGGTAGGACTGGTAAAAGTCTCTCACCAGCTTCTAACAGAGTAATGTCTAAATGATCATTGCGAACTGAGGTGAAGCCATAATTATGGATTTCATTAACCGCTTGGTGAAGCTCTGCAGACAGCTCAACACCCGTTGCACCACCACCTACAATAGCCACTTTTACCCGGCTCTCAGCACCTTCGACTCGTTCAATTCTTAAACAACGATTCAACAAACGGCGCCTAAATTTATAAGCCTGATCAGGACTGTCGAGATAGATACAGTTGTCTCTCACACCCTCTGTGTTGAAGTCGTTAGACACGGAGCCAATGGACATGACTAAATAGTCGTAAGATATTCTCGTAGGTGGTAACACTTCCGTACCGTCTTCATCTACAATGGCTTCCAATACCACTTCCTTGTTTTCTCTATCAATATCGCACAGAGTTCCAACCCTGAACTTAAAGTTATGGGCATTGGCGTGGCCTCGATAGCTCACTGCGTCCACACCCTCATCCATGGTCCCTACGGCGATTTCATGGAGCAATGGCTTCCACAAATGGCTGGTATTTCGGTCAATAAGGATAACCGATGCTTTATTTTTACCTAGTTTATTGCCGAGTCGAGTGGCCAGTTCGAGGCCACCAGCCCCACCCCCTACAATAACAATTTTAGGTAGGTTATTTTCCATACTAATTGCTCATTGATTATTTTGAATTCTGTTAGATGCCAAGCATAATCAAAAACTAACATGAGAAATGTCGCTGAGCCTAGCATCTAAAGTATTGGTGGATTATAGCAATCTCTTATTTCTTTTGGTGGGTTGTTTCAGGTTTTTGATATTTTATCAATTGATATAAAGTTAGTCTTAGTCAACTAACAGCCGGATATTTACCTAGATCCTACAAGCTCAATGCCACTAGCTTTTTGACAGCTTGATTGCCTATTTCATGCCTAAACTTGCCACTTAAGAAGAACATTTGCTCGCCTTATCAGCTATTTACTTGGCGCTGATATAGGTTCGAATCAACAGCATCAAACTCACTTTCATAAAACACTCCATCGAATGGTTTATAAGTTAGTTGAATTCTGCCCCAAGGTTTCATTTTTTCTAATCGGATAAAATAGTAAGTCAGTAATTTCATATGAAGGACAAAGAATCTTTCAAAATTTGTCGAGTGATCATGTAATCCTCTACTACCTGCAATTTTTCTTACTAATAGCCCGTGATTGTGATTTATAAATTTATATAAATTCTCATTACTAAAACGCCTATGGCTTCCGGGGAAACAAGCAAACTCCTCAAAGGATTCATATTCGGTTTTATCTAAAATATAAGAAAGCCTGTCTAAGCTAAGTATTTCACTGTTGCGATGATAATTTGCTAACTGGTTGGGATCAGTAATACTTGGGGGCAACCTTTTCTTTAATGCCTTTAAAATACTAGAAAAGTAAGCTGAATTTTTATCAGTCACAAATAACACATTCGGACACCAAAGCTCACTGCACATTTTGATAATGAACTTTGAAGAAACATCTACAATCTTGTGATTAGAGAATTGATAATCACTAAATAAGTCGTTTTTATAAAGATCAACCAAAGCGTGGTCGAATTTATTTTTTATTATTTTGAATCTATTTCCATTTGGATCAAATACTTTTATTTGGTTATTTTCTTTAATTAAAGTGTCCACCTTAAAATATGACTTTGCTGGGTCATCATGAGTGGGCAATTCAAAATGGCCTCTAACATCTGCAAACATGCTATTGATGCTGGATATCAACTGTTGCGTACATTCACCGCTATCAGACACGTAATCTCCTTTATAATTATAAAGCGCTTGGCCTCTATTGAAAAAACTACCAACAGTGGAGAACTTTAAAGGAGAGTCATCTGTGTACGGAAACCTATGTTTCAATCGTTCTAATTTAATTTTAATAGACAGTTCAGAATATTTTTTCGAATCTATTCGAGATATTCTATTCAAAACAGACTTATAGAGTTTAACATTTGCATTACTAATATTGATTTCAGGTATTGATAAACTAAGCACATAGACTGTTGTAAGAATTTCAACTGAAAAGCCTTTATCATTAACAGCAGAATTAAAAAAAGCATTTAGGTCAGGATGTTTTAAGCAAAAATAATACAAGGTCTCGTCGTAATCTATGATTTGATATTTTTTAAAAAGGTCAGATGGCGTATATCTATTTGAATGAAAAACAAGCATTGAGGCATGTTGATACTCTTCAATAGACTTGTGCAGAAACTCTACTCCTCTATCGCCACCAAGATGAAGCATTCCTGTTTTCAATAGAAATGAAATCAGCCTTCCTGCATCAATATTACAAGATATTGATCGCTGTGAAATCAATTTAGTCATCTGATCTTTTATG
>JANQHX010000006.1 GCA_028282465.1 Gynuella sp. | reverse complement strand
TGACTCAGTATTTGGAGAATCGGCAGATATTGAGGTTTTTGGATAACATTCAAAAAGCCGGTGAGCGTGCTGCACACATTGTGACCAACATGCTCCAATTCAGTCGCCAAAGTACTCGAACACTGATGCCCGCATCAGTACCGGAACTGCTGACTCAAGCACTGGAAATTGCCAGCAGCGACTATAACCTCAAAAAAGGTTATGACTTTAAACAAATACAAATAGATACTAATTTCGACCATGTTAATAGGCCTGTGCCCTGCGCTAAGCAAGAGATAGAACAGGTGGTATTGAATTTAATTAAAAATGCCGCTCAAGCAATCCATGAAAGATCTCTACTTAATGAAGAGAATTTCGACGGGCGAATCGAAGTTAGAAGTTTTATCGACCGGAACTATTGTTATATTCAAATCGAAGATAACGGCATTGGAATGGATAACGATGTTCGCAAAAGGATTTTTGAACCCTTTTTCACCACCAAAGATATTGGGGTGGGTACTGGCTTGGGATTATCAGTGTCATTTTTCATCATTACTTCTCACCACAGTGGCACCATGGAAGTGCGATCAGAGCCCATGAAGGGAACTTGCTTTACCATTGGACTGCCACTGGTGATGCAAACCTCAAAAGCAGATAATCTTGCACTTCAAAAAGAAGCCTAACCATTCATTTTACTGTTCGTGATAAGCCAGATATGCAAAATGCTACCAACGACTCACCCAGCATCTTAGTTTTTGACTCGGGTGTTGGAGGAATAAGCATTGCACAAGAAATAAAAAAACAACTGCCGAACCTTACCCTTCACTATGGTGCAGATAACCAGTGCTTTCCCTATGGGGAACAACCCGAGGTGCATCTCACTAAAAGAGTGGTGGAGGTCTGTCATAAAATGGTCGAAAGCTGTGAGCCGAGTATTTTAGTTGTGGCTTGCAACACTGCTAGTACCGTCGCCCTGCCCCATCTTCGAGACAATATCTGCTGCCCTGTGGTCGGTGTTGTGCCCGCTATTAAGCCAGCAGCAGAACAGTCAAAGACTAAATCCATTGCACTTGTGGCTACAGAAGGCACAGTCAACCGAAACTACACTCAAAATCTAATCAATCAATATGCAGGTGATTGCCATGTTCGAAATGTTCCTGCGCCTGAACTGGTGAGGCTGGCAGAAGATAAACTCAGGGGATTACCAGTCTCTAAAGACTCTCTCATCGATGTTATCACTCGAGTTTTTGGTGAAGAGAAACAAAATTTAATCGACACAGTGGTGTTAGCGTGTACTCACTTTCCTTTACTAAAACAGGAGCTGATCCATGTGAGTCCTTATAAAGTCGACTGGATTGATTCCGGAGAAGCCATAGCTAGACGAGTAAGCTGGCTACTTTCTGATATGGGTTTAACTGACTCTAGCTTAAGTACTTCAGGTTTAAATAAACTAGGTAAGTTGCTGCTCACTACAAATGACTTATCTTTCTCCAACCTTCATTCGTTTAAACAACTAGGTTGTCAATATAACGAAACTCTTGTTCTCTAGTTGAGTTGGTTTAATTTTCTGAATGATATGATTTTTCATTCTATTTGAGCTTTCTGTTTTCTCTCAATTTGGTCGAATGAAGTTGATACTGGCCGGGCATTTTCAGTTCTACTTGCACACTTCTTTTGACACGGGTTCGAGTGTTTTTAACCCGGAATGATATTTTTGGAATGTCATCTTGAATCATAAACGCGGGCTGGCTTGTTATCACATAGGGCTGTAGTTCGCTCAGCTCATTTAAGCCCACCATAGAGATTCGGCCTTCATTGCACTGGCAAATCCATTGCACCCAAAAGGTTTGTCTTTTATAAACAGACTGCTGCCCAGTTACAATAAGGCGAAAATAGCCTTGTTTGTTGTCCCAGCTCCAAGCACCCAACGAGTGTACCAATTCTACTTCCACAGGCATTTCGTAAACCCGATGGCGTAAATCCCCTGGCGCTGCCAATCCAGAGCTTGCTCCCAAGATTATCCCTGAGTAAAGAAATAAGCTGGGTATCCGGTACCAAAAAGATTGCATTCAACTGAATCCAAATAAGCCTTTGAAATGCGTATCGGCAATAATCAACTATTCTTAAGAATGAAACCGACAGCTCAAAAATATCCTTCAGTATTTCGAAACTGCGCCGATAGGATTGTTAGTATCATTTTTCATGTCAGGAAACATTTATGAAACAGGTTATTCTGGGAAGAAACTTGTTGTTAGATAGTGAAATTGTTCGTTATTCACGCAGTCGCGACAATGTTCAACAACTTGATCTTTTAACACTTCGAAAGATCGCCTACGAAGCGAGTTTGGTAAGTGCTATGGCACTCATTCGCATAGCAAAATCACCTGATTTTCAGGATAAAGCAAACTAATACTAATTTGTCTTAAATTATATTTTTGGAAAGTCATAGAATTTTTCATCTGAAACCCATGATTTCAGTTTCACATTTATTTCATCTTCAATTAGTCTCCTCCACATTATGAAAGCAGGGGCTTCATGCCCTCCCAAGCCAGTTATCGCCCTTAGGATTTGACTATGAACCAACGCACCCCACTCTATGAAAACCATCTACAAGCCGGTGCGAAAATGGTGGACTTCAGTGGCTGGGACATGCCTATTAACTATGGTTCGCAAGTGGTAGAACATGAAATTGTTCGAACATCTGTTGGTATGTTCGACGTATCTCACATGACGGTTGTTGACCTTTCTGGGCCTGATTCAAAGACCTATTTGCAGAAGCTTTTAGCTAACAACGTAGATAAACTCAAAACCCTTGGTAAGGCGTTATACACAGGTATGCTGAACGCAGACGGCGGTGTGATTGACGATTTAATTGTGTATCTGACTGAAAATGGATACCGATTGGTGGTGAACTGTGCAACCCGAGAAAAAGATTTGAAATGGATGGAAAGTGTTTCAAACGGATATGAGGTCAACCTTACAGAACGTCCAGACTTAGCCATGGTGGCTGTTCAAGGCCCTGAAGCAATCAATACTATAAAAAAAATGTATCCTGAACTTGCGGACCAATTTACCAACCTCAAACCTTTTAACGCGTTGATGAACAACGACTGGTATTTCGCCAGAACCGGTTATACCGGCGAAGACGGTTTCGAAATCATACTTCCTGCTGATGAAGCCAGTGACTTTTGGGAGAAATTGCTTGCAGCTGGGGTTAAGCCCTGCGGCCTTGCCGCCAGAGACACTCTGCGACTTGAGGCTGGGATGAATCTATATGGGTCAGACATGGATGAATCTGTATCTCCTCTGCAAGCCAATATGGGCTGGACAGTGGCGTTTGATCCCTCTGACAGAGATTTCATTGGTAGAGAAGCACTAGAAACCGAAAAGGCTGATGGCATTAAGATGAAATTGGCAGGTTTAATTCTTGAAGGACGAGGGGTAATGAGAGCCGGTCAGCAGGTAATATTTCCCGATTCCAGTGTTAAAGGGCAGATCACCAGTGGTACATTTTCGCCCAGCCTAAAAGTTTCCATTGCACTAGCCCGTATTCCAGTGGACACAGGGAGTTTCTGTGAAGTGGAAATGCGTGGTAAATTACTGCCCGCGCGGGTAGTCAAATTGCCTTTCGTCCGCAACGGCAAACCTGTTTACGAATAACCCAATTACATAAAGAGACTGCTATATGAGCAATATTCCTGGCGATCTTAAATACGCTTCTTCCCATGAATGGGTGCGTTCTGAATCAGAAGGCACTGTCACCGTCGGTATTTCAGACTTTGCCCAAGAGCAGCTGGGAGACGTGGTGTTTGTAGAACTGCCTGAAGTAGGCGCTGAAGTATCAGCTGGCGACGCAATCGCAGTGGTTGAATCCGTAAAAGCTGCTTCAGATATCTATGCTCCGGTATCAGGTGAAATAGTTGAGGTAAACGAGAGCCTCACGGATTCACCCGAGCAAGTTAATGACGACCCATACGAAAATGGCTGGTTTTTTAAAATCAAACCTAGTGATGGCGAAGAAATGAATGACTTAATGGATGCTGAATCTTACCAAGATTCCTGCGCTGAATAGCCTAACGGTTAAGGCTCTCAACCTACTTCAAAAAAGGGAAGCTGCTTCTTTATCATAGGCTTCCCTTTTTTATTTCTACTTAACAATTTTTCCAGATGTCATAGGAAAACTTATGTCAAAACCAAGCTTATCTGAACTGCTAAATTCTGATGAATTTACCCAACGCCATATTGGCCCAAATGAGTCTGAACAAGCAGAAATGCTAGAGCATATTCATTTTAAATCTCTTGATGAGCTTTCTAATGAAATTTTACCCTCTGACATACAGTTTTCTAATGACTTGGAAATCACGGCTCCTAATACCGAAGCAGATGCGCTAAAGGAACTCAAAGCCATCGCTTCGAAAAACAAGGTGTTTAAATCTTATATCGGCATGGGTTATCACGAAACGACGGTACCCAATGTCATTCTTCGAAACGTGCTTGAAAATCCTGGCTGGTACACAGCTTACACTCCGTATCAGCCCGAGATCGCCCAAGGCCGACTAGAAGCATTGTTGAATTACCAACAGATGGTTATTGATCTTACGGGTATGGAAATGGCCAATGCTTCGCTTTTAGATGAAGCTACGGCTGCCGCAGAAGCCATGGCAATGGCAAAACGTGTAGTGAAAAAGAATAAGAGCGAAGTGTTCTTTGTTGATTCGTCCTGTCTGCCTCAAACCATTGATGTAGTAAAAACGCGAGCAAGTGCTTTCGGTTTTGAAGTAGTCGTTGATAAAGCTGAAAATGTAGCTGACTACGACATCTTCGGTGCATTATTTCAGTATCCAAACATGGATGGGTCTGTACTCAACATAAAAGAGCTGATTGAAAAAACTCATAGCCTGAACGCTATTGCAGCAGTCGCCACTGATCTTCTTGCCTTAACATTACTTGAAGCACCGGGGACTTTCGGCGCGGACATAGTTTTGGGCAGCGCTCAACGATTTGGTGTGCCCATGGGTTATGGTGGTCCTCATGCAGCTTTTTTTGCAACGCGAGATCAATTTAAGCGTGCCATTCCTGGGCGAATAATTGGTGTCTCTATTGATTCCCGGGGCAAACAAGCATTAAGAATGGCTTTGCAAACCCGTGAGCAACATATTCGCAGAGAGAAGGCCAATTCCAATATTTGTACGGCCCAAGTTTTACTAGCCAACATGGCGGTATTCTATGCCATTTACCATGGGCCTAAAGGGCTATCTAGAATCGCTCAAAGAGTTAACCGGTACACGTCTCTTTTGGCAGAAGTACTTACAACTCATGGCGTTAAACTGTCCACAGAAAGCTATTTTGATACCTTAACTTTTCAGGTCGAAAACACTGCGAATGTTATTTCAAGAGCGGAAGCAAATGGGTACAACTTGCGAGTAGACAGTTCCGGCACCCTAGGTCTTAGTTGTCATGAAAAAACCAGTTTGCACGATGTCAAAAACCTGGCCAGTATTATTTTGGGCTTCGAAGTTGAAGCGGATTTTACAGCTCTTGATGCGAACCTCACTGCTTCAATACCCGAAGAGTTAACACGAAAAACTGAGTTTTTAACTCACTCAGTATTTAATAGCCACCACTCTGAAACAGAAATGTTGCGTTATCTTCGTAAGCTAGAAAGCAGAGATTTAGCGCTAAATCACAGCATGATTTCATTGGGCTCTTGCACGATGAAGCTAAATGCGACCGCTGAAATGATTCCTGTTACTTGGCCAGAGTTTGGTGAGATACACCCTTTTGCACCACAAGAGCAGGTACTGGGCTATAAAGAACTTCTTGTTGATTTAGACACAAAGCTAAGAGCAATTACGGGCTTTGATGCAATTAGCTTGCAACCAAACTCAGGGGCGCAAGGTGAATATGCTGGCTTATTGGCTATTTCTAAATATCACGAATCTAGGGGTGAAGGGCATAGAAATATCTGTCTAATTCCTCAATCTGCCCATGGCACCAACCCTGCTTCCGCACAAATGGCCAGCATGAAAGTCGTGGTGACTAAGTGTGACGATCAAGGCAATGTAGACATAAATGATTTAAAGACAAAAGCAGAACAAGCCGGTGAAAATCTGTCTTGTTTAATGATTACATATCCTTCCACCCACGGCGTTTATGAATCTGGAATCAAGCAGATCTGCAACATTGTGCATGAGCATGGTGGTCAAGTTTACATGGACGGTGCCAACTTAAATGCCCAGGTCGGTCTAACTCGACCTGCGGACATAGGTGCTGATGTTTCGCACATGAATCTCCATAAAACCTTTGCGATTCCCCATGGTGGAGGCGGCCCAGGTATGGGACCTATCGGGGTCAAATCACACTTAGCACCTTTTCTTTCAAGCCATCCTGTCATTCCAGTTGATAATGTACCCAATGATAATGGTGCTGTGTCCGCTGCCCCTTATGGCAGTGCCAGCATTCTTCCTATTAGTTGGATGTATATTCATATGCTTGGTTACTCAGGCTTAAAAAAATCAACACAAGTAGCGTTGCTAAACGCTAACTATCTTGCTTTAAGATTAAAAGGCCACTTCCCTATTCTTTATTCAGGACCTAAAGGTTTAGTGGCCCACGAATGCATCATTGACTTAAGACCGTTAAAAGCTGAAACCGGAATTACTGAAGTCGATATCGCGAAACGATTAATGGATTATGGGTTTCACGCACCGACCATGTCCTTTCCTGTGGCAGGAACCTTTATGGTTGAACCAACGGAAAGTGAACCAAAATCTGAGATTGATCGGTTTGCTGATGCCATGATCGCGATTCGCCAAGAAATTGAAGCAATCAGAAAGGGGGAACTGGATTCTAAAGATAATCCACTGACCAATGCGCCTCATACCATGACTGATATTATAGAGGGTGATTGGAAACGTTCTTACAGTCGTGAACTAGCAGCCTTTCCTACTAAAGAAGTTAAAGCATTTAAATTTTGGCCATTTGTAAATCGAATTGATGACGTTTATGGTGACAGAAACCTAATTTGTACCTGCCCAACAATGGAAGCATACGAAGAATAAAAAGAGGATAATAATTATGAATAGTGCTCAACTTATTCTGACGGTAATGGCTGAAGATCAGCCGGGCATTGTGGATAAAGTGTCCAAAGCGGTTGTTAGCTCAGGCGGTAATTGGCTAGAAAGCAATATGTCTAGGCTGGCTGGAAAGTTCACTGGTATTGTCAGTATCGAATGCCCACAGGAAAAGGTAACTGATGTTAAGCAAAGCTTAGCCTTGCTATCAAACACGGGAATTAGAGTATTAATAGATGAATCGACTAGCCAAGCAATAGAGCCTGGTCAGTTGATTAATTTATACATTACCAGTAACGACCGACCTGGTATTGTCAGTGAAGTTTCAAGTGCATTGGCTTCTGTAGGTGCTAACGTCTTAAGCTTACATACTGAGTGCAGTAGTGCAGCTATGTCAGCGGGATTTATTTTTGAGGCCAAGATTACGTCTGAAGTGCCTTTAGATTTTGATGTCAGTATTTTAACAGACGTTCTTGAAAAACTATCAGACGATTTGATTGTCGATATTGTTGAATAAAGTGGCGCCAAGACTTAGCGCGTGATAACTGGGTACAGTACGAAATCATCGTACCCAGTTAGTATTTTCCAGTTTCTAGACAAGGATAAATCCAAATCTCGGTCTCCTGTATCAGCAATTAATGGTCTTCCTTCAAGATTTTTTAATTTGGTTTTACTTGCAATGGGTTGGAAATTTTTTATCCCAATTTTGCGTATGACTTCAGCACTCAGTTGTTGATTTCCTCGCCCAAATAAGTGACCTTGTCCGCCAATAACACTGATGACCACCTTAATTCTGTATTGCTCCGCCAACATCAGAATGTCTTCTTCTTTTAGATCAGACATTAAGAGTGTTTTATCTAAAACGGCGTCTATGCCAAGCAAGGTATTCTGCAATCCCAGACCTTCCATAATATATGATGTACTTTTTCCTGAGCCAATTAAATAAACAACTTCTGGCTCCATATGATCAATAATAAAATCAGAAATCTCGGAGAAAGTCAGATCCTCTACTTCCTTGCCTGAACCATCTTTAGTGTGCTGAAGAAATTCTCCTTTGGAAGGAACTTGCATTTCGCCAAAATATTTTGACTTCACAGAATTATTCCGAAATGCCGTTTCATCAATATCTCTAACCTCCTGTTGTTTGATGTCCACCAACTCGCCAGACACCATTGCAGCTAAAATTTCACCAGCCGCATGAGGAGTCACGGCATAAACACCTGAATGAATCTTTACACCTGCAGGTATCCCAAGCACTGGAACCCGATCTCCAACTACTGAGCAAATATCTCTAGCCGTACCGTCACCTCCAGCAAATAAAATAAGATCAACATTGAGGTCTAGTGCTGCATTAACGCAACTGGCGGTATGCTCAGCAGTCGTAGACTCTTTTATTTGAACTGGCAATAGTTTGAACGGCAAACCTAACTCTTTTAACACTTGAGCCCCCATGGGAGCACCTGGGGTAAACCATTCAATCAACTGAAAACATTCACCAAAGTCTTGCAAAGCCATTAATGCTCTATCTGAGCTACGCTTCTTTGCACCCAATTCCAGGGCTTTTTCAGAAACGCCATCGCTGCCTTTGAGTGCGACAGAACCACCCAAACCAGCAACTGGGTTAATAATGAGTGCAACTCTAAGGCTTTTTTTACTTTGTAATTCTTCCATCTCGATACAACAAATTATTACATTGCCTAAAAATTATCAGCAAAATTGAATATTGAGTCCCTAGTATAAATATTTATACTGCCAGCCTGTATTAAATTGCACACGACCCAAGTAAGATCAACAACTTGCACCGTATCGGAAAGTCTGTGGCACGAATCTTGGTCGTAAATAGCCAGCCTATTTAACCAAAATAGATTAGATAAAACTGCCATATACTTTTAGTACAGTTATTAGTTATGGACAACACCTGAAATAATGACCCCAGAGGGACAATAGCATGCTTGCAATAGGTAAATACCGCGCAATAGTTCTTACTATTTCGCTGTTTGTGGTCATGGACCTAGTAATTCTGGCTGTAGACAGCTTTTCTCTGTCTAATTCCCAATCGAATTCAAAAGCAGCACATGTTACTCAAAACCAAATATCACTGGCGAAAGATTTATACGCAAACTTGCTTTTGCTTGAAAAGGAAGTTGGAGATCGAGGTCAGATTAGGCCGGTGTTGGCAGACCTTCAAAAAACCATGGCCGATTTCAATAAAGTGATGACCGACTTTAGTGCTGGTAACTCAATACAAATTGAAAGCCAATCCAGCCTCGATTCAAGCGCTGTGGTTACGGAAGAAACTAAAGCGCTGATGCAGCAAATTCGTACCCTCTGGACACCAGTTTACGATAACATCAATTATCTAGGTACAGTTCAGTCCGCTGACAACTTAGAACGTCAAATTCCTGGAATTAAAAATACTTTAGATGCGGCTATTCCTGAGATTGTACAACGACTAGAGCAACTAACTACCGGCTTTAATACCGCTCAGCGCTCATCCGTAACACTATCAAGAAACCTACAGGCCATAACCTTTTTACTCTCTTTAGGCGTGGTTCTCGGAATCATTTTCATATTTATACAACAGCTAATTAAAGAAGATGAAGCCCATGATATTGCACTAAAGGAAACCGAGGAGATTCTTAATAACGTTGATGAGGGCTTATTTTTATTAGATCAGGAAATGAGAATCCAGAAACAACGCTCATCGGCATTAGAGCCCATGTTTGGTAACAGAAACCTGAATCAAATGACATTAAGGCAATTGCTGACCAATCTAGTTCCCGAAAAGACTATCGAACTAACTGAAGACTATGTGTTACTACTATTAAAAAATAGAGTAAATGAAAACCTAGTGGACTCCTTGAACCCATTAGATGAGCTTGAGTTGAATATAGATAAGGGCAACGGCCTCTACGACAATAAATATTTGTCATTTAAATTTCATCGCTCTTACCGAGAAGGGGTAGTCAATCATTTACTAGTGACCATCACCGATATAACTGAACTGGTTAAGCTACGAAAAGAACTTGACTCCCTTAAAGATGATGCTGATATGCAAGTGGACATGATTCAGAAAATCATCCATGTTGAGCCTCACCTAGTCACAAACTTTATCGTTGAAACTCGAAGTGCCCTTAACTCTATCAACGAAGTTTTAAAAGAACGTTCCATGAACGTCATTGATTTCAAAGAGAAGCTAGATTCCATCAAGCAACTTGCCCATAAAATTAAAGGTGATGCAGCATCTTTAGAGCTGGACAACTTCTCTAGGTTTGCCCATGAACTTGAAGATTTAATCGAGCCACTGAAACAAAAGCCACAAATATCTGGTACAGATTTTCTTCCATTGACTTTAAAACTTAACCGCTTCATGGATTATTTGGATATGACGGATAAGTTGATAGCAGCAACTCCAAAATCTCTTCCCACCTCGACTTTACCAGTCACTACTCAATGGGATCGCCTAAACTCATTGACTAGTGAAGTGGCGAAGTCATTGGATAAAAAAGTTCTACTTGATACGGCCAACTTCGACACTAGCCTGATTCCTGCTGAGTACTCAGAACTAGTAAAAGATATTCTTATCCAGCTAATTCGCAACGCAATTGTTCATGGCATTGAATCAAGCTTAGATAGAAAGAAAATGGGTAAAGAAGTTACTGGACGAATAAAACTAAGCTTCGATCAAGATGGCTCAGAATTTTCCCTTAAAATTCTGGATGATGGTGCTGGTATCAACATGGACAAAATACGTGATTCTGCATTACGGAAAAACAGAATGACTCAAGAGCAAATGAATAAGCTCGCTCCTGCACAGGTTATGTCTTTAATTTTTGAACCAGGGTTCACAACCCAAAACACCGTAAACGAACACGCCGGACGAGGCGTGGGAATGGATCTGGTAAAATCAAAAGTGAAGGCAGTTGGTGGTAAAATTAAAATTGCCAGCAGCAGCGGCAAGCACTGCCAATTTGATATAAGACTACCCTTGGTTTCATCTCAGACAAACTCTATAACCAAGCCAGACACACTGAGAAATTCCGCAATGAGCGCATGAGGTTATAACTTATGAAGATGTTGATTGTGGACGACTCTAAGATCATTCGACAAAAAATCAAACGAAGTCACGGAATGAAAGAAATCCTTGTTGTAGGGTCAGCGGCTAATGGTGAAGAAGCTGTATTTATTGCAAAGAAAACGAATCCAGATGTTATCACGATGGATCTAACTATGCCGAAAATGGATGGCCTTGCTTGTATTAAAGAAATTGTAGACATTGTCCCCAATGCGCTAATTCTTGTTATTTCAGCACTGGCAGATAAAGCCACTGCTATTGAAGCTCTCAAACTTGGAGCTCATGGATTCCTATGCAAACCATTTACAGATTTTGAATTAGCAGACGCGATTGAGCAGCTGGTTTTGGAGACCCCCCATGGATGAGTCAAATATCCAAGTATTTATTAACAGCGTAGTTCACTACTTTAAACAGCTAAACTTGGATAATGTTGCTGTAGACACGCCTTACTTATTGGAATCCGGTGATCCTCTAGCCTATGACTTCACAGGCATTATTGGCATCTCTGGTGTGAGAAAAGGCTGTGTATATTTTTCCTGCCCGAAGGTGATGGCCACAAACATCTTGATTTGCATGGGCGAGATTGACAGCACTGATGATGATCATTGTGACATGGTTGGAGAAGTAGCCAATACCATTTCAGGCAATGCAAGAAGAGATTTTGGGCCAGAATTTTTGATTTCAGTTCCAGTGGTTGTTCAGGGCGAACCGCAAAGAATCTCTCTTCCCAAGGATGCAAGATCAATCGTTATACCTATTCGCTGGAGAGAACACAGGGCAGCCTTGGTCGTTTGCTTAAAATGAGGATCACGGCCCGCTAAAGCCTGAAGCTTCTTGAAATTTTGCTGAAGGATTGTCCCGATCCGTTGGCCCAGTACAACCACTTCCTCGCACATGTCTTTGGCGTCAAGCTTCTCGCTTCTGACTTCAAGCCAGTTTCTTTTCTCCCA
>JANQHX010000053.1 GCA_028282465.1 Gynuella sp. | reverse complement strand
GAAAGATTGAATAATCGACTGGATGCCTTGTGTCATTGCCCGAAACTACTTAGCTCGACGGCTGGCGAACTCTGCTCTGACACCACCGAACTATATGAGAGAGCAGATGAAAACCGTCGCACCATCGTGTTCCAGATATTTTCAAAAAAAGTAATAGCCAGCATTAATCAGCATACCATTCAGCTTCCCTGTAAGGATATAAAGTCTGGCAATGTTACTTTGACCTCCAGTCAACGGGTTAAAAATATTCGAGAGCAAATTGAAAAAATTAATTTATCAAACAGCGCGGATTATAAAAACACAATAGCCTTAACCCTGGTCAATGGATTAACAAATTGCGAAAACTGGTTAATGGAGGCTATTTACAGCACCAATAAATTTCCTGTGCCATTCATCGGAGGTACCACATCTGGCAAGCTAGATTTTCAACAAGCAGCTTATCATGATGGTCACAAAATATGTCATGAACATGCAACCATCTGTTTTATAACCCTTTCAAAAGACTATGAATTTAAAAGATTTAAATCCCAAAACTTTAAGAAGACAGGCGCGTCTTGGATCGTAGGTGACTCTGATATTGCTGGGCGTAGACTAAATAGTTTTATTAATAAAAGTAGTCTAGCAGCAAACAACTGTATAGACGTGTTATGCGAGTATTTTTCTTGCAGACCAGAACAACTTGAAAGTGCGATGAAAGGCTATAGTTTTGGAATTGAAGTTGGTGAGGAATTCTATATTCGATCGGTTGCCGGCGTAAATCTCGATAATAAATGTCTTCAATTTTATTGTGACACGCCTCTGGGTACAGAGCTCATGTTAATGAAGTCTACTGACTTCGTTAGACAAACTGAGGAAGACTTTGAAGCGCGTTTAGGCGGAAGTAAACCCATCGCCGGAATACTGTTCGACTGTATTCTTCGCCGACTGAACAATGACACCAAGCTTGATCAACTTACCTGCTTCAACGACTTCCCATCGGCAGGGTTCTCCACCTTTGGGGAACTTTATGGCGTGAATATTAATGAAACCCTCAGTGCGGTTTTCATTGTGCCTAAAGCGGAGAATCAACCTGCTAGTGCCGATCAATTTCTGAGTGAGTACGCCAGTTTCTCTAAATACTTTCTAGAACTCAAAAGCACCGCAAATGAGTTAATGATTCACATACAGGATAAAGTTATTGGCGAATACAATATGGTACTGGGGGTAGCTCAAGAATCTTCAGAACTTTCTGAAAAAGCCATGACATTAATTGAAACCGTGAGTGGTAAATCAAACGCTTTGAAAAATCGATTCGACAGCTTTCAACAATCAATGAGTCATCTTAGAGAAGGTATCAGTAACCTGAGCAGTAACATAGATACGGTTAATGAAGACATCAATAATATGGAATCGATATTTACGATTATTAATAAAATAGCTGAGCAAACTAATTTACTAGCGTTAAACGCGAGTATAGAAGCGGCGAGAGCTGGAGAATACGGACGAGGTTTTGCCGTCGTGGCTGATGAAGTTAGAACTCTTGCGCAAAACACTCAGAGTTCATTAAATGATTCAAAAGCCATGGTCGACAGAATTTTTTCTAACATTGCAGAAGTTACCACTGTCATACAAACC
Source organism: Gynuella sp. (assembly GCA_028282465.1). GTDB lineage: Bacteria > Pseudomonadota > Gammaproteobacteria > Pseudomonadales > Natronospirillaceae > JANQHX01. The sequence goes on along the minus strand of JANQHX010000053.1, from coordinate 135,280 downwards.
GTCACTAATCAAATTTCCGACACAGACTCACAGTCGAAAGACATTACCACCGACATTGGTGCCATTGCCTACGATGTGCAAGAAACTGGTACTTTGCTAGAAGCGGAAAGAAATATTTCCAATCAATTAGCAACGGTTGCCAGTAGCAGTCAAGAACAAAATCAGCAGGCCGATATCATAAGAGCTCAACGAGCCTAACTCATGGAAGTCTGCCAGCGCCTTTTAAATAGCAACGTCGGCAGGTTTATAAACTGATTATGAACCAATGGATTTAGGCATCACGCCTAAATCCAACTCCATTCGATTGCTCTGAAGCTTTCTGGGTTGACCAATCATTTCATCATAACTGCTCTCATGCCTTAGCACGGTCTCACCGATCTGAAGGTGATCAAATGACTCTCGTAACTTCAATAAACTTCGGCTCAAAAAACTCTTTTTATCATTCTCCCAAACAACATGCTCAATACCATCTATTACCACGACGGCTTGATACAAAGAACAATCTAATGAATTGATAACCAATTTACTGACATTGTAGTTTGGAAGATTTTTATATAGCACTTTCATAAGTCTCTCCGTTGATCTAATAGGTCATGAAGGTAGATGTTGGATAGCAAAAAATTCAGAAGTTTTGATTCGGTATTCTTTGAATGTACGGATGAAATGACTTAGGGATCAATTAATTTAATACGGCTATCGGGAATAACTATCATTAATACATTGCGTGCTAAAACTTAGTCTTATCTAGCTTCTTAAAGCTGCTGATTTTTGAAATTCTAATTAAGGTCTGTAATCAGAAAGTAGGAATGTGAGCTTGAGCACATTCACACCGTTCGATATTCACATCTATCCATATTCTTTAGCCGCTTGGGGTCAAATCAATGTATGTTTTTTGAGAATGTTGCTAGGTTGGACTGAGTTTAAATCATTTTGGGATTAACCATGTTTAAGAGTTTGACAAGTTCATTGCTGCTAGCCACCCTGTGCTTGCTCGCCGCCTGTGAGGTCGAGATAGCAGATGAAACAGACACTACCGACACATCAACAAACACTGCCACTGAAACAAGTTCAAATACTTCAACAGAAACTGAAACCGGCACTAGTACTGGAACAGATTCAGTCACCGAAAGAGAAACCACAGAGCTGGTTAATCAGGTAACCATGTCAGCCTCAAACCAGGATCGCACGGTATCTGTCACCTTTCATTTTGAACAAAATGTTCAACTGGGCTCCTTTGCCGATGGCAGTTATTTTGTGGTACCTGCCAGTGGTCAATCTGCTGTGACGATCTCAAGTCTCGAATCAACCGGTGGCACTGTGTCCGCTGATGAAAACCCCACTCATGAAAACAAAGCCCTCACGGATGGTTCAAATAACTATGGAGATCACGATGCTAGCCAAAAACTGATCTTCCCCATGACCTTTGATGACAACACTTCCATTGTGGCAGCGGTTCAAAAAGACGAACAAACCTATGGCAATTGTGGTACGCGGCAAATCGTTGGCGAATGTATTGATGCATTGTTTGCACTCACCGTGCTTGAGGAAGTACCAGCGAAAAATACCCTTCGGCCTGCAATAACAACAACGCAGAAAGACTTTTATACCCTGGATGATTTTGATTTCGATAGAATTCCGCACATTGATTTCTTCGTGGGCTCAGATGACCCCGACTACCCATCCATTGCAGAACCCAGATGGATTCAACAAACTGAGGTATTCAGTGTCCTCAGGCTAGTGGAAGGTAGCGCTTATTCTGAAGGCGGCCGAGCATGGCGTTCTGACATTTACGGCGGAAATTATGGATCTTCAACTGCCCGAGCCTATGCTGGCGACTGGGTGAATGTAATGAGTCAGGACTTATCTGACCCAGAAACCTTTGACGAATACGAGCAACTAATTTCTGCCCTCCTTGTTTACGGTAAAGACCTTTACTACACCATTTATGATGGTGAAGAGCAAATTGCAGGCTATGGCTCTGGAGCGGGTCAAGCTCACGGCAAGATTCTCGGCGTTGCCATGTTTTCGGCTCTGCTCAAAGACAACCAAGAGCAGCAAGTGAATTTAGCAAAGTTGATTCCTTCACTTGATAAAAACAATGCCAAAGCACCAGCTGAGTTGGAGCAAATCAACTTAAGCCCCAATGGGTTCTTGTGGGGTGATGGCCCAGGGCCAGGACTATTGAATTCTCTTAATGTAGGTGGCTATTGGGGCGCGATTTTGGCGCACCAATGTTTTGATGGCGCTTCTGGTGATTTTGGCGAGTGTGATACGGGACGAACAACAGGTAGCCGCACACCTGCCGACCCTCACCAAAAGGTTGATGGCCCATCTTACCCAGGTTCTTATTACTATAGCGTCAGCGCGGGTCCGAATATGATTTTTGCCGCATTTATGGCTTTAGTGCCAGAGATAAGAGCACTGGTTAATGCTGGAGCTACTGGCGAATTGGAAGGATACAAAGATGCGCCAATACTATTTTTTAACCGCTATCTGACTCAAGGTGTGCAAACCCAGCCAGACGATTGTGCACCGCCCGATCCAAGAGAAGATCCAAGTACTTGTGATGCTTACCGCTCTCGTGGTTGCCAATATTACGGTTTAAATTATGAAGTAGAACCGACCTGGGGGCCTGATCCAGCGGACACAGATTGGACTGACGGTATTGATTGCATTAAGGCAGGCGCCGGTCAGAGTGGCCGCTTCCCCGCTCGGCATGGAGCAGAGATTGATCCCGGATATTCACTCAATAATATCGAGAGCAACTGGGATCAAATTTATCAGATCTACCTAGAGCAGCAGTAGAAGCCTCAATCCGTCTATTTTTGAATGTTCAAAATAGACGGATTTTTTGCTATTTAAACTGACAAATTAGAACTCTTGCTAACTGAAATCAAATGTCACAGGAAAATGATCAGATGCATCCAATAGACTTGATTTAATGGGCAAGGCTTCTTCCAACTGCCATGGATTCCAAACCTTAAGCGGTGCATCCCCAACCGGAGTAAAATCTGGCGACACGATAATATGATCAATCAGTGCATTCACTTTATCGTCAGTATAAGGGTCTGTGAATCTTGCGGTAGAAGGCTCCCAACCGTACCTTCCAAATTTTGGCCGACCGACATAATATTTTAATAGCTTATCTCGATCGAAGATGTCACCAATAATTAATTCAACTGCGCTTTTCCCGAAGCGGCTTTCATAGTAATCAAAACCTGGGCCATCGTTAATGTCACCCATGACTATTACTCTTCGATCATCCTCTAGCCATTCATCAACTCTTTTTCGAATAGAGAAGCACTCGGCAAATAATTTTCTACGGTTTCGTTCAGAGGTTCTATCAAAGTGAACTCGATCCATTGCACTGAAGATACCTTTAGATTTCGCATGAGCTATGAGTAACCAAAAATCATCTCCTCCGCCCACTGGAGAAATTTTTACCTCTAAAGGTGGACGATAGTGTTTATACAACTCTTTAATACCATCGCCGTCACTATCAACCTGAAATGCTTCATCGAATCTGGGATTTTTTATGCTACCTACTCTACCGCCTGGGTCATGAAACGCATTAACGACATTGGGATCATAAAGTAGAGCAATTTCTTGTCGCCCTGGTGATGGAAAACCAATCATGGCTTTGTTTTGCCTAAGGTTAAATTGAGAGGCAAAACTCTCGAGCGCTTGTATGGTATCTCTTTGCCCAGTGGTGGTGGTTGTATTAGGTGCCTCGGTAATTCCAATAATGTCTGGGTCTATACTCGAAATAACCGAGCTCACTCCATTAAACTTAGTTAGTGATTTTTGATCCACTTTTAAACTGTTATCAGTTTCAAAATGATCATCAAACCATTCGATGTTGTATGCCATTACTCTCATATTATTATTCCTTTAAAAATTTAAAAAAACTAGCTCACTTCTGGCGTTAAACCTCTTTGAACTATTCTGAACGAAATTTTAAATTTTTATTATTGACCACTAAGTAATAACGCATGAATGCGTTGGGTAGGTAATAAAGCAGTTTACGTAGGGATATGGAGCAGCTCAAGTAATTTAAAATCCAGCCACGCATCATTAAGGACTTTGAATACGACAAGCAAACCTCAGGCTTTAATTAAGTGCGCAGACAAAAGGGAGTGCATTATGCCATTGATAGTTTTGATTAGTTAGATTGGTTGATAGCCTGAAGCTAAATGCTTTAATCATTCAGAGTAATTTAAAAAACTCTAACGCCCCCTCTCATTATTTCTATTGGAGCTCGGCAAATAAACCTTGGACTGCCTTAAATACATCACTGTACCTTTGATGCTCACAACTACCAAAACCTGGCAGCCCCTTTACTCTATTTCGAGTAAACACAGGCACTGTAATACCCGTTAAAAACCGGGTGATGGTTTCTAAAGACAACTCAACCTCTACCCCTTTTTGACTAAGATGATTTCTTAAGTCAGTAACATAACGCCTTAAATCTTCTTGGTTAGGCCATATTGGGGTTACAGAAGAAGTCAGTGTTGCGGGATGGCCTGAACACACAGAACAATGTCCACAGTGGTGCGGGCTCTCTAAATCATCAAAATAGCGAGCCAGATTATTGCTTAAGCAGGTATCCAATTCAAAAAAGCGAACCAGAGCTCCTATGCGAGCAATTTCTTTTTGTTCTTTGTCTTTAAAATAGTTATAGAGGTTTGGTAGTAATTCGGGCTTTTGGAGAACGGGTGCATCCACTCGATATACGTCAGTCATATTCTTGGTTTGTAATTCAATCCACTGTTTTTCATGCAAGTAATCCAATGCCGTTATTAAACGATTGCGATCACAACCATAACTGCTTTGGATTTTATCAAGGTTCAGTTCACCCCATATCTTTTTCATAGAGGCACTATTAAAAATATGGCTCAGAAACTCTCTACGTTCGCCCTCGAATTGCGCCAATATAAAATCCATGGGTTGGAGATATTTGAATTTATATTCTGCGAAATAGGAATAAATGGGGTTGATTGTTCCCATGATTTCTAACTGTACTAACAATGTTTTTAATGGTAACTGACGAATATTTGAATGGTTGGATAAGCTGTTAATTTGAACCTCCCATTGGCCATTGGTACTGTGATTCTTAATATCATCCAACACAGTTTGAATACCTTGTTTTTCTGGTGTGTCTCCAAATACAAAGTTTTCTAATGTATTTATACCATCTAGATTTGCTAACGTTATGCAATTTGACGGCAATCCGTCGCGCCCTGCCCGGCCGATTTCTTGGCTGTAGTTTTCTATAGATTTAGGCAAGTCATAATGAATAACGAATCGAATGTCTGATTTATCAATACCCATTCCAAATGCAATGGTGGCAACAATGACCTGGACTTGGCCATTCATAAATTGATTTTGAATAGATTGACGATTGTCTGATTGATAGCCTGCATGGTAAGCCAGAGCGTTCACACCGCTGTTTTGTAAAAACGCTGCCACTTCTTCAGCTGTGTTTTGTAGAGTAACATACACGACTCCCACGCCACTTTGCCGTTGAATAGTCTCTAGTAAAAAGCGTTGCTTATGCTGGGCCGTCACAGGCACCACATTGAGGTTTAAGTTTGAGCGATAAAAACCAGTCTGAATAATATTTTCAGGAGCAATAGCAAACTTTTGTGCCATGTCTCGTTTAACTTTTTTAGTAGCGGTTGCAGTCAGCAGAAGCACTAAAGGAATATTAAGCTCTTGGCGGTATTGAGGCAGTTTTAAATAGTCGGGCCTAAAATTATGCCCCCACTCTGAAATACAGTGAGCCTCGTCGACCACCAACATCGAAAGCTGAACACCCTGAATAAATCGCCGGAACCGTTCGTTTTTAAAACGTTCAACCGATACCATTAATATCTTCAATTTTCCGCTGCGTACGTCAGCAGAAACCTGTTGTTGCTCTTCAAAACTTAATGTGGAATCAATACTCGCTGCCTGTATACCTTTTAGATTTAAAAAGTCTAATTGATCTTTGATGAGCGCTAATAAAGGCGATACCACTAAAGTGAGCTTGGGTAAATGCAGAGATGCCAGTTGATAGCACAATGACTTTCCCGAACCTGTGGGAAACACTGCTAGGGACGACTGCCCATGTATCAGTTGATTAATACATTGTTCTTGGCCTTCTCTAAAGTCGTCAAAGCCAAACACAGTTTTTAAGGTTGAACGGATTTCCAAGTGCTTCTCGTCTGGTTGCCTACAGTTATCGCCCATTAAAAACACTTGCATGGCAAAAATGAAGTATTAAATAAAAAGCTCGACGACTTTACTGCCATCGAGCTTTCTGGAAAGTAAACCCTAAAATAGTCTGTTTACTAAACTATTTATTTAACCTATTCAACTTATTCAACGGCAATCGCCAAGATTCCATCTTTTACAGAAACACTTTGCAGCTCATCTGCATATTCAGAGAAGTCTATAGAGCCAGTGCGAGCAGCATTTGCAGGAGTTGCCACACTTACGATATCAACCTCAGTATTTTCTGCATTCGTTACGTACAGATTTTTAGTGGTCGGATCATAGTCAACAATTTCTGCAGCGCCTTCGTCGAAAGAGCCTAGTTCGACTGAAGTGATTTTCTCAACAGTGCCGTCAGTATCTAATTCAAACAAAGCCAATGTTGAACTCAATTCGTGTGCCACTGCTAAATAATGAGAGCCATCCTGTTCGAATGCCACCATGCCTTCTGGTGCTAGATCACCCGCTTGAGTAGGCAAAGCGTTGTAATTAATGTCGTTAAAGTATTCAACCATGCTCACCTGTGTAGGTGAAGTAATGTCATAGACGAAGAAACCACCTTGTTTTTCCATGCCTATATAGGCGAATACTTTGTCACCAATGCTATGAACCGCCAGGGCTTCAGGCTCAGCACCTTTTTTCAACGAACGGGCATCAACCCCTTCCCAAAAGTAAACCTTGTCGCCAACGATTTCGTAATCAACACCTGCAACTAGGCCTTCCTCTACAAAGTCTTCCTGGAAGTCAGAACCTTCATAGTCCTCATCAGTTTCTAGATAGAAATCGACATCATCGACACGGGTATTGAAGCTTGCTGCATAGTTAGCAGCCAATTCATTTTCAAAATCTGCACCACTGTCAAAAACTAGATCACCATCGGCATTATAAATTGAGAAAGAGCGAGTACCTGTCATGTACAGCTCTTCATAAACTCCATTGTTAACACCCAGATCGGTTAGCACACGGAGTTTTTCCATCCCCAGGTCTGGCGTCACAACCGCTGCTTCTAATTCTGCAGAAAGATCCAAATCCTTAGCTTTTTCTAAGTCAGTATAACCGTCGTAATCACGATCATCCCCTTCGTTAGCTGTCACAAAATAATCTACGCCACCCACTGTGTACGCAACGGCAGTATCTGGCATTGGTAACGCAAAAATATTCGTTGGGTTGCCCATGACCGGGTTGGCCACACCGTCATCGGTTATATCAATGGCTTGATCGGCCACAACAATTTTTCCAAGGTCTTTAACCTTAGTAATGGCTTTGGTGGTTAAATCCACAACTGCTACAGCGCTATTTTCTTGCAGCGTAACCCAAGCCATAGTCCCTGCTTCGTTAACTGCAACATATTCTGGCTCTAAATCCACAGCAGCTGATGTATCAGGTTTAATTCGTACTTCGCCTTCTAACATGCTCTCTTCAAAGTAAAGCGTCGTCACGTCCAATACAGACTTATCGTCTTGAAGCGTAATGATGCTTACAGAACCTTGAGGGTCCACTGTGTATTCGTCATTTGGCTCCCCTTCATTAGCAGTCATCAGCACCATTGGGCTCACAAACTTAACCACGTCGGGTAGATCACCAACATTTGCTGCGCCGATATAGCTGTTATCGGCAGTGCGATATAGCAGTACCTTGCCGCCATTAATGTCTGGATTATTGATAACAACGTCTGGCGTTTCATCAACAGAATCGTTGTCGTCATCATTGTCTGAATTACAAGCGGCCAACATGCCGGTAGCAGTCACAACGGCCACAGCCATCGCAAGCTTCGAGAATGGAGACTTAATTTCCATTTGAACAAATCCCTTAGTTATTGAAGTAAGTAGTTGATTTTTTTGACGCAGGAAATTGTGTCGTTTGGAAAGTTATATAGAAATGGAGCTGTTAACCAAAAAACCCTATGACAAGGTAGACCGTGTAAGCCGCTGTTAACGAAATCATAAAAATAGTTTTATTTTTCAATAGCTTAAAAAATTAAGGCTCAGCTAATATGAGACGCTATTTGGAAGAAACAACAGAAGTCTTGTTAACGAAATCCAGCTAACTCCCAACCCCAAAGCAGCTTCATGAAAGCAAAACTTTCAAATACTTCTGATGCATATCTTGATTAAAGTTATATGAAAATCTGAAAAATTTTTAACTTTTCAATGCTTGTTCTAGAACTGGATGATAAACAGGGCTTACGGGAATTCTTATCTTCGATCGTCCCATTTTTACCTTCACCACTTTGCCGTTAACATCCAAATCTTCTGGTAACACATGTTTTGGATTCACCAAGTACGCTTTGCTAGCCTGCACCAAGTGGTCAGGAAAAAGCTGCTGTAATTTGGTTAAAGAAAGTCGTACTTTTCTTTCCTTTCGCTTGGTGTCATATATCAACGCATTGGGATGAGCGTATTCAACATAAACCGTGTCTTCTGCCACTGGCAGTGTACCGTCTTTTTTTGTGAGTGCCCTGTAAGTGTCTAACGTCTCATCAATCATGTTTTGGCGAAATTTTTGAAAATCCTCATATTGCCGGGTTAGGTAGGATACATAAGTAGCAGCGTAGTTGGACTCACCATCGTCTTCGCTGGCTGGAAGATAAATCCACATAAGATGGTCTTTCACTGACAGTCTAAAAGCTAATAGATAGGCGTTTTTATCAATCCCATCGGGAAGGTACTTGGCGAATTTTTCTGCTAATTCATTATTTTTTTCGGTTAAATTCAACAACACCAACTGTTGCTCAATATTTTGCTCAGCCTCAAACTTTTGAACACTTGCCAACAACTGTTTTGCTGTCTGCTCCATACCCGCCTGGGCGTAGTATTTCTTTTTAGAAAGCACAATACTAGAGGGAAATGTCTGCTCATTATGCAGCTCTGAAATATACGCTTTCTCAGCATCTTGAATTTTGGTTTTTGCCAGTAAACTGGACAAGCGCATCATGCTTTCACGAATGCGCTGCTCTTGCTCACGAAGTCTGAGGTTCTTTTTTAGCGAGTAGTTGGTCTGCCCCAATGAAAGTATTAAAGGCTTTAAGAGACGCCGATAAAGAAAGTTGTAATTAACTGCCATAAAAATTGGAATCTGACTCAGTATGACTAAAAAGGCAACCAACAAAGCCTTACTCACCCAAACTGAACCATCATTTTGCAACTTAATAAAGATGTCGGTTGTAGCGATAGATCGATTCCCTAACACTAGCTCTTCTTGTTTTTGAATCCCCTCTTCTTGAATGAAGTCCATCAAACTCGGTTTATTACAACTAACAAATAGAATGGGGTCTGCGGTGATTTGATGAGTCACATTTAACCGGATACACATATTCAGATGAGCGCTATTACCTGTGGCTAGGTCTACAGTGGTTTCCAATTGGTCTTCAATGGCAGAAAAATCAATTTGGTAAATGTCCTCTTTGGCAGAATTCAGAGACACAATTGCAATATGCTGTGCCTGTTCAATTAATGCTCTTTCACTGCTCTTGGCATTTTCCCAGAGAGCCCAACCGGTTCCAGATGCCGACAGTAAAGCTGCAACTACCGCATTAGACGCGACTATCAGCAACAACCACCTAAAGTATCTGCGCTCTAGTGGCCGGATATATTTGTTTTCAAAGACCATTATTTGAACCGTTTAGTATGACCGTAGAGAAATATATGAATTTTTTATGACTGTCATATTACGGTTATGCAACATTAGTAACCTTGAAATAGTTATTTTCCCTACAGGCTCATCATGCTGTTTAGACCCTATCTGCTAATTGTTCTTTGGATTTTCTCTGCTTTCGCCGTCGCAGAGCCACTGGTGATTGGCAGAGTGAGTAGCAATATCACGAAAACAGTTAAATCCCTGGAGCCCATTGCTAACCTTGTGCAAGCCCATTTAGGCAGCACTAGGTTTGACTCAGTAATAGTTAGAGTTGCCCAAGACCTTAATCAATTGATTGCATGGGTTAATGCCGGTGAAGTGCATTGGGTAACTGAGAGCGCCTTTGCAGCCAGCAGGTTAATTAATGAAGCTGGTATGACTGCAAAGCTTGCAAGGTTTAAAAAGGGTCAACACAGTTATGGTTCGGTGCTTGTAAGCCTTTCTGAAACTAGTAGCCTGAATGATTTGCTTGGTAAAAAGATCGCAGCGGAAGACCCAGATAGTTTTAGTGGCTATTTTTTAATTTATATGCAGCTAAGGGAATCAGGGTTGCCTATAAATCAACTCGGTAATATTCGAGACCAGGAACACAACAGCTCTGTCAACATCGTATTCAGCAATGGTGAGAAAAATAATCTGATGTGGCTGAAACATGGGCTAGTTGATGCAGCCATATTTAGCGATCTTGATTATCAGGACAGTAAATTCTTCCCCGATCTACTGAAAAGCAAGACTCAACCTATTGTTCAGACAGCTCAATACCCCCGGGCACTGGAATTGTTTTCAAGAGAGCTTGATCAAAAAGACATGGATGCTATTTCAAACATTTTGCTAGCACTTGAGCCGACTCACCCCGCCATGATGCAGTATGATAAGAGCACAGGTTTTCGGCTGACAAATAAAAATGAGTTAAGCCTGCTAAATAGCATTCATAGTTTTTATCTAAAAGAAAAAAAGCTCGGTCACTTTTAAATTCTTTTAAAACATGGGGCAAGTATTAAATGCAGCTGCAGTACTTTAAGCTTTAACGTTAGAGCTTAAACTGCCCCACTAAATTACTTAACGTTCTGCCAAGTTCTGCAAGCTCGTTACTGGCTTCTTTAGTTTTTTCAGCAGTGTGAGTAGTGTCTTCTGAAATGGATTGAATATTTACGATGTTACGCTGAATATCTTCAGACACAGAACTCTGCTCTTCAGAAGCCGCAGCTATCTGAGTATTGAGCTGCTGAATATTATCTACCGAGTTGGCAATTGCATGCAGTGATTCACCAGCGTGCTGGGTTTTTTCAACACTGGTAGTGACTAATTTTTGGCTACGCAACATTACCTCTACCGCATGTTCTGAGCCCGACTGCAGATTTTCAATTAGGGTTTCAATTTCAGTAGTAGAGGTTTGGGTACGCTGGGCAAGACTTCTCACTTCGTCGGCCACAACAGCAAATCCCCTACCTTGCTCACCTGCCCGCGCGGCTTCAATAGCAGCATTTAAGGCCAAAAGATTGGTTTGTTCCGCAATGCTTTTTATCACGTCTAACACAGTGCCAATGTTCTCACTGTCACTTTTTACTTTGCTAATTACTTCAGAAGATTTCTCAAGGTCTGTCGCCAGTTCGGTAATGGACTTGACCGTTTCATCCACAATTGCTCGACCTGATATGGATTCGTCATTAGCTTGATTCGCCGCTTCTGAGGCCCCTTCTGCGCTCTGAGCAACCTCCTTAATGGTAGCGGTCATTTCAGTAATGGCGGTGGCAACTGTGGTGGTTTCGAGTTTTTGATTAGACACCGCAGTCATGGTTTGCTCCATCACGATATTCATATTTGAAGTAGAACTCTCTAGTTTTGAACTGGATTCCGAAATGTCTTTAATAATGCCATGAAGCTTTTCCACAAATCGATTGAAGTTCTTACCCAGAGTGCCAATTTCATCCTTTGATTTCACTGGAACTCTAATGGTCAAATCCCCTTCACCATCAGCAATGTCTTCAAGGATTCGATTAGTAGCATTAACTGGCACTAAAATGCCTCTAGTAACAATTAACGCGATGCTTAACCCAATCACAATGGCGACTAGCGTTCCAATAAGTGTAAAACCATTGGTAAAACTTGAGCTGTCTTGCTGCTCCTGAGAGCGCACAGCAATGAGCACTTCTTCGGCTTTGACGATTTCATCCAGCTTGACTCGAATACTGTCCATAATGGATTTTCCAGGGCCGTTTCTCATCAGGATTGATAAGTCTTCAATGGTCGCAGAGTTCTCATTCATGGCTCTACGAGCGTCTATTTCTGGCTGAGCTGCTTGATCGATCCAGTCCTTTATACGACTTTCAAGCTGGGTAATTTCTGCATCGGTTATGGCCCCAAGATAAACCATGCCTCTCAATTCATTTATGTGTTCAGCCAGTGATTGTTGACCGCCTATATAGGGTTCTAAGGACACTTCTTGGCCAGATAATAAAAATCCCCGTTGGCCTGTTTCCATGTTGACCAAATCCAGGGTTATGGAGGTCACTAATAGTATGCCTTGCCTATTGAAGCTAAGCTTTTCTTCCAGGGAACCAAGCATCACTCGTATGCTGTCAAAAATTTGTTTACCTACAATACGCGAAGAGACTTCTCTAAAATAATTTACCGCTTCCAAACTTTTGGTAACTTCTCTTCTTTGCTCAATTTCCGGTAGAGCTGCTTCTTGCAGCCATTGCTGCTTTAAATCCGAAATTTCTTGCCACCTAATCCCTTGTTCTGGATTATCGCTGGTAAGAGTTGAACCTTTTAAAATCAAATCATCAATAGATTGTTGGCCGCTATTGAAGGGTTCCAAGTATTCTTCAGCTCCGGTAATCATGAAGCCTCTCTGCCCGGTTTCCATATCAACCATGGAAGCGCCTACCGACTCAGCTACTCGGATAACTTCATAGGTATGATTAACCCATTTGGACGAATTAACCATTCTTTGAACGTTCAAAAATACCACTGCGGATACAATGACCATTAGCAATAGAATAATGGCGAAACCAACAATTAATTTGGTTTTAATGGCAAATTGGTTGAGTAAATTCACAGGCCTTTCTCTTATTTACTTTGTGAGTAGCAAACTAGGCGTATACCAAAAACGAAGTTTTAGTCAGCCAATACAATTTATTTTAGTGTAGCCACTCCTTATAAATTGACTTGAAAAAACTGTAACCAAAATAAGCAGCACACCACTAGAAGGGTCTGTTTTAGGGCCTATCTGAGATTTTCTTAACAGTCCCTTACAAAGACTAGTTAACCACTAGTTAACTCTTTACTATTTATGCTCTACAGCGAAATGGTAGAATCGCGCCCCGCATTTGGTTTCATCTACTTAAGGCTGAAAATGTCCCTTTCCTCCTCCGTTCGACTCAATAAATTCATCAGTGACTCAGGCTATTGCAGCCGACGAGAGGCCGATAAGCTCATAGAAAACAACAGAGTTAAGGTAAATGGCTTTAAGCCGGATTTAGGTACTCGAATTGCTGAAGGTGATGAAGTAACGGTTGATGGTCAACCTATTTATGGCTCAACAAAAAGTAGTCGAGTTTACATCGCCTACCACAAACCTGTGGGGATCACCTGCACCACTGAACAAAATGTGAAAGGCAATATTGTTGATGCGGTTGATCATGATGAACGAGTCTTTCCTATTGGACGGCTAGATAAACCATCAGAGGGCCTAATTCTGCTGACCAGCGATGGCAACATCGTCAATAAAATTCTTCGAGCTGAAAACGCCCATGACAAAGAGTATTTGGTAACGGTTAACAAAGCTTTAGACAGTAGCTTTGCAGCTAAAATGTCATCGGGAATACCCATACTTGGGCAAGTCACCAAGCCCTGCAAAGTGACCCTTGTGAATCGCTCCAGCTTTAAAATAATTCTTACCCAGGGTCTTAACAGGCAAATCAGAAGAATGTGCGAGTATCTGGGCTATGAAGTCGTGCAATTGGTCAGAACTCGAATAATGAATATTGAGTTGGGTAAATTACGCTCTGGTCAGTGGCGCAATTTAACCAAACAGGAGCTTGCGGTTCTTTCTGATGCCATTGCCAATTCTTCAAACGAAACTAAAAATTCGAAACCCAATACAAATAGGCGGCCAGTAAAAAGCGGTTCAGGTAATCGAGATTCAAAGCCCTCCGGACAGAACCGCTCAAAAACACCCAATCGCACCAAAGGTGGCAAAAGTTCGGGCGGTCACCATTCTAAAAATAGCTCCGGCGGCAAAAACGCCAACAAATCTAAACCTCAACGGAATAGATCTAAACCAGGGCCTAAGTCTTCCAATCGTCCAAGTAAAAACAGAAGAACCCGTTAGACCATGTCGAACCCTAAGATTGATTATGACGTTGTAGTCATAGGTGCTGGTGCAGCTGGTTTATTCAGCGCTTTCACTGCGGCTCGCCGTGGAAAGAGTGTTTTAGTACTGGAGAAGTCAAACAAAGTTGGTAAAAAAATATTAATGTCGGGTGGCGGTAAATGTAATTTTACTAACCTCTATGTCGAACCTGAAAACTTCGTTTGTCGAAACCCACACTTTGTCAAATCAGCCTTGTCTCAGTTTACTCAGTGGGACTTCATAAGAATGGTCATGGAACATAATATTGAGTATGAGGAGAGATCTCATGGTCAATTATTTTGCATCCATTCTTCGAAACAGATTCTGCAAATGTTATTGGATGAATGCGAGAAAGAGAACGTTACTATCCAGACCCATTGCGATGTTGAAGCAGTGATATCGTGTCGAGTAAATAATGGAAGCTCTGGTTTTCAAATAAGCTATCAACATCGCCAAAAACAAATCCAACCCATTCAGTGCACTTCAGTGGTGATTGCCACCGGAGCATTGTCGATACCCACACTGGGTGGCAGTGGGTTTGGGTATGAAGTTGCACAACAATTTGGGTTAGAGCTCGTTGAGCGCCAAGCAGGTTTGGTACCTTTTATGTTCAGTGATAAGACTAAAGAAATCTGCGAGCGATTATCTGGCCTGGCCTTAGAAGTGACAATCAGCTGCCACCAGCATTCATTTACTGAGAATATGCTGTTTACTCATCGTGGTATTAGTGGGCCTTCGGTACTGCAGATTTCTAACTATTGGAAGCCAGGAGATGAAGTGCATATCGACTTACTTCCAGGCATTGATGCAACTGAATGGCTCATAGGCCTGAAAAAATCAAATGGGAAAAGCCAACTCAAAAACTTGCTAACCCTGAAACTTGCTAAACCTTTAGTTAAAGAACTCCAAACTTTGTATTGGCATGAGTATTCTGAAAAACCAGTCGCTGAGTTTAATGACAAAGCGCTGCGAAAGATCGGAGGAATATTGAATAACTGGATAGTAAAACCCTCTGCTACCGAAGGCTATCGAACCGCTGAGGTGACCTTGGGAGGGGTTAATACAGATGGAGTTAGCTCCAGAACTATGGAACTAACCAACCATCCAGGTTTGTTCTTTATCGGTGAAGTGTTGGACGTAACCGGCCACTTGGGTGGATTTAATTTTCAATGGGCTTGGTCTTCAGGGTTTGTTGCTGGTTCTAATGTTTGAACGTTATACTGCAACACATCTTTCAGATGTGACACATTGCGTTTAACCCAGGTTTTAGAAATAGCACCCCAGTTTTCAATGACATAATTTCCGTTTTTCGTTCCGCCCACAAATTTTACAGCTATCCCCAATTCGGACAGATTTTTTATGGTGTCTTGAGCAGTTCGCCTCGGCATCCCGGTTTCTTTCATTATTTTGGGTACCGAATTAACGCCACTATCTATTAAGAACGTGACAAGAAGCCTTCTATAAAATGAAGTTTTGGTTTTGCTGTGAGTTGTTGTTTTTTGAAGCATTTTTGCAATCCAATGAATTTAATCTAGTAATCCATTTATTATCGACTTCTTTATACGAGCCAATTTACAGTTCAGACTTGTTAGCAAACCCTGAAAAATTGATGCCAGTGAGCAATGCCACTTCTCGGTGCCAGGTAGATAAATCTTCTTTGTTAAACTCACTCAACTTGTTATGTCCGCAAGCTCGTGCCATTACTTTCATAAGCTCAGTTGAGGCATTAAAAAAGTTATTAAGTTGGTTAGCAGATTTGTCAACATCCAGCCTTTTTCTCAACTCTTCTTTTTGGGTAGCAATACCGGATGGGCAATTATTGGTATTACACATTCTCGCGGCAACACAGCCAATAGCCTGCATAGCGCTGTTAGCCAAGGCAATTCCGTCGGCGCCTAATGCCATTGCTTTTACGAAATCCATGGGCATACGTAAGCCGCCCGTAATAATTAATGTGACTCGGCCACTGGCTCCTTGTTGATCAAGGTATCTCCGTGCGCGGGCCAACGCAGGAATGGTCGGTACACTGATGTGATCTCGAAAAATTTCCGGGGCCGCCCCAGTTCCTCCACCTCGACCATCTAATATGAGGTAATCCGCACCGGCGTCGAGCGCAAATTGAATGTCCTTTTCAATATGATTGGCACTCAGTTTAAAACCAATTGGAATTCCGCCTGTCAATTCTCTTACTCGGTCGCCAAATTGTTGAAAGTCTTCAATACTTGAAAGATTTTTAAATGTTGGTGGCGAAATAGCAGAAGTGCCCTCTTTGATTCCTCTGACTTGCGAGATTTTTCCTTTGTTTTTATTACCTGGCAGGTGTCCACCGGTACCCGTCTTGGCACCCTGCCCTCCCTTAAAATGGAAAGCTTGAACTTTCGTCAGAAGTTCCTCTTTATAACCAAACTCAGCACTGGCTAGTTCATAAAAGTATTTCGAATTGGCTTCTTGTTCTTCTGGCAACATACCACCTTCACCAGAACAAATACCTGTGCCCGCTAATTCAGCGCCTTTTGCCATGGCTATTTTGGCTTCTTCTGACAGTGCACCAAAACTCATATCAGACACAAAAAGAGGAATATCAAGTAACAAAGGTTTCTTCGCCTCAGGCCCAATCACTAATTGAGTATCAATATTAATTTCTTCAGCCAAAGGCTTGGTGGCCATTTGAGCGACCATGATTTGAATATCATCCCAATGGGGAAGTTGTGCTCTGGGCACACCCATGGAAGTCATTGGGCCATGATGACCTGTCTCAGTAAGGCCGTTCTTAGCCAATTCATGAATGAGTTCAACAGTCGGTTCTTCAGGTGTGGATTGAGCATTGACCGAATCTGTGGCAATCAAGTGTTTAGAGTTTGACTCTTGCCCTACTAATTCAGAAGGTATCTGTTTATGGGTACCGTCACAGTAGGGTGCATTTCCGGTTTGTTTACATTGGCAAAGATAGGCATCGCCTGTTTCATTCGCAGTAAACTTTTTAGGCTTAATGCTTGTTCTTTTATGTGAGCCGTCGCAAAAAGGTTGGTTTTTGGATCGTCCACAGGCGCAAAAATAGTATTCTTCACCCTCAGTTAATGACACCTTCGCAGGACGATTGTTTGCAATTACCGCTTTGTCCATGAACCAGCTCCATTTGCTTGTATTCAATATTTCAATTAATGATTATTTTCGGCAAGAACATCTCGGTTGCCATTGCGATTTCATTGTTTTTACAACGTGAATGACGTTTTAGATCAGAATTGTTTAAGCTCAGAAGAAAAAGGTTGGACAGTCAATCAGACTATAGAGAAAAGTCGAAACCATGTATAAGTAATGATGAATGCCCCTGTTTAACCTAGGGCTAAAAGTCAGGACTTAAGAATAAAGATATAGTTAGAGTGCGGAACAAAAAAAGTTGTGGTGTTACATTACAGTCACAGGCGGATTTCCTTTTCCACCTGAAACCTCAATACTGGCTCTAATGGATTTGCTTTATTGCGCGACCTCTTCCTGACCCTTCATGGTATTCACCAAGTTAAGATACTTGTTTTTATCCGACTTGATTTCAACGTTAAACAAGTAAAAATCACCACTGCCAATCAGCCAAAATAGTTTATCAACCTCATAGGGGAGTTTATCAATGCCCTTGCAATACTCTTCAACATCTCGATAAACAATGAAATCATCATTGGAGCTGGTAATTTCTAAGCCCTTTGCGATTTCCCTAATATGAGTATCAGGTTTTAGGAATTCCGGTGAAATATTTTCCTTAATGAAGTCACAGGCTAGCGAAAACCCTAAGCCATAAATCTTTTCGGACAATAGCAATGGCAAGGATAATTTGGTGAACTCTGAAGTCCAAAAGCTTTCAATGAAGGTTGTAAAATCATCAAAAGACTTAAACAAAGTTAGAAACTCACAGGTGGAGTATATGGCTTTGCAATAGACTACCCAGAGATTCTTGCCAATGCGGATGTCCATCTTCCCTGGTGGAGTGTAATCGTCTTCTTCAATGGCTTTGAATATTTCTTTCCAATCTGAGAAGTTTTCCATGACTTTCACATGGTCATAATCAAACAGGATGTGTTCGATTCGTTCTAGACAGCCAATGCTTGCAGCCATGCCTCTGCGATTTTTGACATGGTTTAAAATGCCTTTGAAAACCTCAGGCAATGACGTCAATGTTTGTTGCTTCCAAGCATTAAGATGAGCATCAATCATGCTTTCAGTAATGTTTTCAAACGACAATAAATAGTTACGCCCTATATTAAAATAATCTGACTTTTCCACGGCAGTATCCCAACGACTCGAATGTAGATGAAAAATCCAATTAATATTATTTTGAAAAGAAATATTTAATCGGCATCCTTTCTAACGAATATTCAAGTTAAACATCAAAACTCACACTTCAA
Source organism: Gynuella sp. (assembly GCA_028282465.1). Taxonomy (GTDB): domain Bacteria; phylum Pseudomonadota; class Gammaproteobacteria; order Pseudomonadales; family Natronospirillaceae; genus JANQHX01. Next base: position 116,638 of record JANQHX010000053.1, on the reverse strand, counting down.
TTAAGTAAACAACTATCTAAATGCTACTCACCGAAGTCAGAAAATCTTTGCCTAACCTACCCGTTCTTACTTAACTCTTAATTCTGTTTACTTAATTCCAATCTTTGTCAAACATGACTGAGATCTAAAGGCCAATTCGATTTTCTCTTTTTGCGTGCGGTTACGCTGTTGAATTGTGAACCAGCTCGCATGCCCTTTGAATTAAGTTTTTTAAATATAGTTAAATTCAACACCCAAGAAACCTGTCAAAATTGACAGCCCATCAGACTATTTTTTATACCAATTCGAATATTTTTTACGATCTATCCACAAAATATTGAATAATATTTTAACAATGAAGTGCCATTTTTAACTATTTCATTGCCATTTATTAGTTGAAATATAAAAGATTATTTATTTAATACTAAGAGTATTACTAAATAGGTAGCCCTGCCAAAAAAGGCTAATGTAGAGGAAACTGATTATTCACTAACAAATTAGTAATCAATGGAACTATTTAGATGGATCTATTTAGCAGTTTAGTCGAATTCAAATGGTTTCGGTAACACTAATTTCTCAAAAAGTATTATTCATAGCTAAAACGCAACTTACAGATTTTTTTTTGATCATACTTTGTGGCCAGCATTACTTGATTACAAAATTAAGAACAAAAAATTTTAAATTAGTGAATTTAAATGGTAGAAGGAAACATCTAATTTAGGAAATAGGATGAGTTAACGAATCACGATGATTTTAGAAAATCGTGATACTTTTGTGATAACTTGAAATCGCCCTTCGGGTCTCATGGTTACTGTTCGCCCAAAAGGATAGAAACCATGACAAAACAGTCTATTGAGATTTACCCAAGTATTGAATTGGCTAACGATCCAATTTCTTGCTTAACATCAACCGAACGCGATTTATTTTGGAACTTTGGAACCGGTCCAAGCGTTGAGCCGACATTTCCAACTATTCACCAATCATTTGAAGCGTTCGCTAAGTCACAACCCAATGCTATTGCAGTTGAGTTTGGAGATACTCGTGTCACCTATGGGGAGGTAGACACGCAAGCCACTATTTTGGCAAATTACTTAATCGAAAAAGGCATACAACAAGGAGACTCTGTTGGCCTGTTCTTGAAACGCTCTCCAAGTTTAGTCATTGCAATAATGGCATGCTTAAAAATAGGTGCAGCTTATATTCCTCAAGATGCTGAAATTTCTCCCATCACCACTCTGCAACATATAGTCAACAACACAGAGACCCGTATGGTTCTATCTGAGTCAAAGCACTTTGAAAAACTCAGTGAACTGCAAGGTGTAGAACTAACAGACATTCAAACAGCCATTACCACTAACGGTAAACTGAACTCTCTACCCGAAGTCATAGACCCTGGCCATGCGACCAGTTTCATTTTGTTTACCTCTGGCACTACAGGTAAGCCGAATGGCGTAAGAGTCAGCCAAAAAAATCTGTGCAATATTTTGCTGACTCATCCCGGAAATCTCGGCATTCAACCTGGAATAAAAGTGGCACATATTCTTAATATTGCTTTTGATATGGCCGCTTGGGAAATACTGGGTTGCTTAGCTAATGGTGGCACCCTATTGATTCGAGGTAAGGATTTTCAACAAACAGCCAATAAAGCCAATGTCATTATTGCGACTCCTTCGATACTCGGCCGACTCAATCCTGAAACCTGCACAGACTTAAAAAGAGTTGCAGTCGCAGGTGAGCCCTGCCCGCTGCCACTGGCGGAGCTCTGGTCAAACTACTGTGAATTCAATAACAGCTGTGGCCCTACCGAAACCACCATCATCAACACTCTGCAGTTGTTTGAACCTGGCAAACCATTAACCATTGGAAAACCCACTCCTAACAATACCGTTTATGTATTAGATGATAATTTACTGCCCTGTGCCATTGGAGAAACCGGTGAAATGTGGGCAGGCGGTGATTGCGTGACTCAAGGGTATTTAAATAACCCAGAATTGACCAATCAACGATACCTACCAGACCCATTCCTAGGTGACGGAAAATACATGTTTAAAACCCGCGACCTGGGTCGATGGACTGAAAATGGTGAACTTGAACATTTAGGTCGCTCAGACGATCAAGTCAAAGTAAAAGGCTTTAGAGTTGAGCTAGATGGGGTGTCTAAGACCATTGAAAAAGATCAAAGCTGTGAAAAAGCGGTGACTCTGAAACTTAATAATGATGCATTAATTGCCTTCTGTACTCCGGCAAGCGCTAACCTGGATTCCATACAACAACAACTTGACAGCTCTCTGCCCTACTACGCAGTGCCACAAAGGGTAATAGCTATTGACGAAATACCCATCACCGACAGGGGAAAAGCTGACAAACGGGAGCTTCTAAAAATTGCATTGAATGAGCAAACCATGGAGGCAATAGGATGAGTTTGTATTACCCACCCTCAGAGTTTGAACTACCAAACGAAAAGCCTTTTTTAAAACGTATTTTTCGTCGCCCCATGCTTGAACAATACAAACGCTTATTTGTGTTTGTTGTTATGGTTAATTTAATCATTGCCTATCAAGCAATTTTTATTTGGAACTGGTGGCAACCAGGACAAGTAAGATTGGATTACCTACAAAACATGGTGATCGGTAATTTTTTTGCGGCCATCATCATCCGACAGCAGTACGTAATTAATTTCTTATTTTGGGCAGCAACCCGAGCGCCCACCTCATGGCCTCTTAGAATAAGATGGACATTGGGCAAGGTGTATCACTTTGGCGGCATTCACAGTAGTGCCGCAACCATGGGTACGTCTTGGTTTGTGATATTTTTCGGAAGCCTAAGCTATCAATTAATTAATGGTTCCCGAGGTATTGACTTAGTTTCAGTTTCAAGCCTGCTGTTAACTGTAACTTTGATTGGCATCTGTATCATGTCTCTACCAAAAGTCCGTGGAAAATTTCATAACTCATTTGAAAAGACTCATAGGTTTGGCGGCTGGTTTTCATTAATACTGTTTTGGACACTGAGTGTCGGCAGCTATTTGGAAGCGAGTGTTGATGCATCTGTACTGGGCTTCTTTAGAGAGCCCACTGCCATTGCCTTAATGGTCATTACCTTTAGTATCGCCTTGCCATGGTTAAGATTAAAAAAGGTGAAAGTAGAACAGCTTAGCCCATCTAATCATGTTGCTTTATCTCGATTTAATTATGGGGTCAAACCATTTGCTGGTTCTTCCACCGCCATCAGCCGAAACCCCCTATTTGAATGGCATGCGTTCGCAAATGTTCCATCACCTAACGAAGATGGATTTAGACTGACCATTTCAAGGGCTGGTGATTGGACAGGACAATACATTGATGATCTTCCCGAAAAAGTTTGGGTTAAAGGCATTCCAACAGCTGGCGTTGCCAACATTGAGGTGCTATTCAAACGTGTTGTTTATGTCGCAACGGGAAGTGGTATTGGCCCTTGCCTACCTCATCTTTTGGCAAAAGAGGTCCCCTCTCTCTTGGTTTGGTCTACTCGCACCCCCGAAAAAACCTATGGCCAAGAATTAGTAGACGAAATAAAACAAGCTCAACCGGATGCAATTATTTGGGATACCACCACTCAAGGAAAGCCTGACATGGTCGAACTGGCTTATCGAGCTTATAAACAGTTTGACGCTGAAGCGGTAATTTGTATTTCAAATCAAAAACTAACCAATCAGGTTGTGTACGGCATGGAATCAAGAGGTATTCCAGCGTACGGCGCCATCTGGGATTCATGAGGAATTGAATGATGTTAATTGAAAAACGAGTGGAAGATCGCGTAGCAACCTTAACGTTAAATCGCACAGATCGTGGTAATGCTTTGAGTACAGAGCTAATGCTTCAACTGATTAGTGCAGTTAATGAATGCGAAGCCGACGATGGTATTGGTTGCATCATTATCACAGGCAAAGGCAAGTTTTTTTCTGCAGGTGCCGATATATCTGAAATGAGAGAAAAAACGTTTTTAGATATGTTTAAGTCAGATTTCTTTTCGGGCTGGGACAGATTCTGCGATTCAAGAAAACCAAAAATTGCTGCCGTTAATGGGTTGGCTTTGGGCGGCGGTTGTGAACTGGCAATGATGTGTGATCTGATTTTTACTTCTGATATTGCACAGTTTGGTCAACCGGAAATTAAGCTTGGTGTCATTTCAGGCATAGGGGCGTCTCAACGTCTTACTCAATTAGTTGGAAAATCTGTTGCCATGGATCTAATTCTTACCGGCAGAAACATTACCGCTGAAGAAGCATTAAGGATTGGACTGGCCTCTAGAATGTTCAGCAATGATGAGCTGCTTGAGGAAACTATGTCTGTGGCAAAAGAAATTGCCGAGTTTAGCCCAACCGCAGTCACTGCTGGAAAAGAGTGTGTGGATTTAGCACTTGAGGTAGGACTTAAAGAGGGCTTGGTGATCGAGCGTCGTATTTTCCACTCGTTGTTTGCTACTGAGGATCAAAAAGAAGGAATGGATGCGTTCTTTAATAAACGCAAACCGGTATTCACAGGTAAATAGACTTCTTTCTTAATCTCTTTGTCTGAGTTGGTGATCATTTGATTATCCAACTCAGATGCCCGGCCTTAGATCCTTTATCTAGAAGGGCTTATTGGGCATTATGCAAGTGACAGAGTAAATTTAAAATTGGCACCTTCCTGAGGAGCCGATTCAACTTCAATATGGGACTGATGCAGTTCTAGTATTCTCTTCACAATAGCAAGACCTAGCCCAGTGCCGGGCTGATCATCAGCAACAGAATTATCACCCGTGTAGTAACTTTCAAAAATTCTTTGTTGATGACAATGTGACATGCCTACACCATCGTCCGCTACTTCTACCACCACAGTCTCCATTTTACGATAGACAGAGACATCCACCTGCCCACCTTGATGGGTATGTTTAAGTGCATTGTCTAATAGGTTTTGAAATACCCGATTAATTAAATAAATGTCACCCTGAGTATGGAAATTATCTTCGATATTAACATTTAAATGGATCAACTTGTTTTCGGATTGAAGCCGATAAGACTGAATCACATCACTCACCAGCTCACTCAGTGAAAAAACTTCCATCTTAGGTTTAATTCCAGAAGAATCGAGTTTGGACAGTTCAAACAATTGACCGATTAGTTTATTCAGTTTGATGCAGTTTTTTAACGCTATTTCTAGGTATTCTTTTTTGTCATGTTCACTCAAGGATTTTGATTTGACTAACACAGACTCGACATAACCTTGAATAGAAGCCAAAGGTGTTCGTAAATCATGACTGATGTTTGAGATAAGATCTCTTCGGTCTAAGTCGGCTTGCTTAATCAGCTTTATTTGAGTTTTTATGCGTTCTTGCATTGAATAAAATGCCAACTCCAGGTCTTTAACCTCATCCACTGAGTCTGGCTCTGTAGTCTCTTTGAGTTCGTCAGCAAAAAACTGGCGTACCGACAAAGCGAGTCTTTTTATGGGCAAGGTAACCACAAATAAATAGACCCACAGCGTGATCATCACCAATAAAAACAATGCAAACACAAAAAACAAAGTGCTTTTTAATACGTAACTGGTTTGAATGCCTTCATTTACCTGCCCAGCCACTGAACTACTTAAAACTACGTATAAGTAACCCATTAGCGTGCCTGAATCAGCATTGATTTCGGCCACTGAAAAAGTACTGTTCACTCCAGGTGACCCTGGGTTTTCACCTATGACTAAAGTGTTACTTGAGCTATTCAACCTTAAATCAATGGCGCTCACATTTATTTGATCAGAGACCTGACGTTCAACTGGCAAAGCATGGCCCAGCACTTTACCCTGGTCATCCAACAAATAGACCTCAACCAGTGGGTTGATCATCATAGTATGCATAGCTATGTCTGAAAGCGCCTTCTTATTTGGCTCCCCTTGCTCGTTTAATAGCGGCTGCTTGCTATGATCTAAAATATAACTTGCTAAATTCTCGTATAACCGTTGAACATATTCTTGGTTGTATTTTTGAATTTGTTGTTTGCCAAAATTGATAACTACAATACAAAAAACAATCACAAGTAAAATTTGAACAATGGTGAGTTTAATAAAAAAAGGTATTTTACTTCTAAGATCCATTAAACATTACCCAGCAAAACGATAACCCACGCCCCAAACTGTCTGAACATATTCTGGTTTATTCGGATCAACCTCTATTTTTGACCTTAGTCGATTAATATGGGAATTTACCGTGTGCTCATAACCGTCATGACCATAACCCCATACCTTTTCCAATAGTTCTGATCGACTAAACACCGTCATAGGATGTGATGCTAAATGCCACAGTAAATCAAATTCTTTTGCAGTTAAGTTAATGCCTTGGTTTTTTATCTGAGCCCTGTGCTGTTCTCTATTTAACAATATGTCATGAATCTTGAGTACTGAGTTCGAAGGCTCTGAATTTGAGTGATGATCTATTCGACGAAACACTGATTTAATTCGAGCCTGTAGCTCAAGTATTGAGAAAGGTTTCGTTAGGTAATCGTCAGCACCGAGTTCAAGACCTAACACTCGGTCTAGCTCGGTGTCTCTGGAGGTAATCATAATGACTGGTAAATAAGGACATTGGCTTCGGACGGTTTTACATATTTCTAGTCCATCAGCACCGGGTAAATTTATATCCAGAAGAATTAAGTCCCAGTCTTGCTTTGTTATTATTTTTAAGGCTTCGTCACCATCATGGACTTGGTGAATATCTACGTCATTGCGTCTGAGGTTAAGGGTAATTAGCTGGGCTATGTCTTCATCGTCTTCAACAATCAAATATTTTTTCATTTTATTATATGCCTGTGTCATGGATAGCCAGGGAGATTTGATTGATTAAACACCTATAGTTCCAATTATTTTTGTGAATCAATTGGAAGTTTGAATTAAAAATGGAAAACATCAGTTATATGAGCAAATATTACTCAAACTTCCAAAAACTGATATTTGAAGAAAGGATGTTTTTTTAAAACCTTAGGGAGCCTCTGATAACTCCAGCATTGCTCTGCGGATGTCTAAACGTGATTTTGTCGCGGCGAAACTCGTAGGGAATGTCTAGACCTTTTCAAGAGTTTCAACAAAGAGAAAAACGCGTTTAGATCCGCCCTTCGGGGCTTGCAGGCGAGTCCTGACTCAGTGTTGCTTTCTTTTGAAAGGTCCAGACATTCCTGCAAAAAGGCGCCTTGATTCAGAACCCGCCTGAAAGCCAGAGTGATACTGGAATTATCAGAAGCTCCCTAACCCCAAACTAAATCCGAGAGACGAGCTATATAACCCTGAGCCCATAATAAAATAATGAAAACCAACATAGGCATTAGTGGAGATTTTTAATTCAGTATTTACTCCAGCAATGTAGCTGGTGCTAGAAAAATCTGTTTCAACCTTTTCAGTAGATGTGGAAACATTATTGACAACCGTATTTAGCTCGTAGGTTGAAGTGGCATCAAGCACGTAAATACCCCCTTCTGGAATCACTTTAAATCTAGGGTTTAAAATAAATTCATAACCCAGAGAAGCTTGGTAACTAGAGCTTTCCAGTTTACCTGAAACTGTCACCTGCTGGGTGCCAGAGATATTGGATTGTTCGCCATTAAATAATAAATCTGAATAAGTGTGATAGCCAAAATTGACTATCCACTGAGAAACTTGATAGCTGGCTTTAAAACCAAACAGGTCAGGGCTGTCTTCAAAGCTGTAACTAGAGAATGAAAAAGTGGCTCCAGGGAATTCATTGGCAAATCTTTCAGAAACGTCGTCTACGACTGGGTCTTCAATTTCACTAAGATTCAAATTAGCACTACCGGTAAATAGTTTAATGCTCAAACCATCTGCAGACACCCAAGTCGAACATAATAGTGTGATAATCAAAACAGTCATCCGTTTCATAACTTTGCCTTTTTATGATGCTAGCCTTGAGGTTGAGAAGGTGAAGTCTCAGCATTAGGATGCTCAGAATCATTGGGCTTCGCGTTATAGATCTCTAACTCCCACTGACCTAATACCGCTTTTATTTTTTCAATGTATTCAACATTTTCTGCCAGTGGCACACCTGGCTTGTACAAATCTGCCACTGCAACCATGGCTTCTCGATCGCGGTCATTAAAGTCTTTAACCGCATTTTCGGAGTCTTCCCGGCTGTAACCTATTCCTTCCAGAGCTGAACGGCCCATTCTCAAAGAACTATCATAGGTTTCCCTAACTATGTCTCTACACCCAGCTGCCCAAAGGTCATAAACATGGGTTCGGTCGATGGCCCGAGCTACCATATGCACCTTAGGATAGTTCTTGGAAACATAACTCACTAAAGAGGTGATGTGTTCTTTATTGTCTATGGCAATAACGAGCAGCTTGGCATTCTCTATTCCAGCTGCATGGAGTAAATCAGGTCGGGTACCGTCACCGAAAAATACTTTCACCCCAAACCTTCTGAGCATTTCCAGTTGAGTGGAGCTGTAATCTATCACCGTAGTCTCGTGACCCGAGGCTCGTAATACTCGGTTTACAATACCGCCCACACGACCATGCCCAATAATAATAATGTCACCAGACTCGGTAATCTCATCCGCTTCTTGCTGAGAATCTGCATATTTTGGCACGATGACTTTATCGAAAATAATGAAAAGCAATGGCGTGAGTAGCATAGACAAAGCCACCACCAGCATTAGTTGATCGGCGATTTCTTTGGGAATAACTGAGTTAGCAACGGTGAAGCTTAAGAGCACAAACCCAAACTCACCGGCCTGGGCCAAACCGATGGCCATTAGCCAGCGATCTTGGCCTCTTACCTTAAACACAATGGCCAACACCGCTAGAACAAGAGCCTTGATCAGCATAAGCCCAATGGTTAAACACAGAATGACCGCTAGGTTTTCTGCTAACAGGGAGAAATTGATACTGGCACCGACGGTAATGAAGAATAAGCCCAACAATAATCCTTTGAAGGGTTCAATGTCAGACTCCAACTCATGCCGGTATTCACTGTTAGCCAGCACCACACCTGCTAAAAAGGTCCCTAATGCCGGTGACAAACCCACCAGAGACATCAGCAAAGCAATGCCAATCACAATCATAAGGGCCGTTGCGGTAAACAACTCTCTTAATCTAGCTACTGCGATAAAGCGAAACAGGGGTCGAGTTAAATAGCTGCCAACAAACAATACGAAGGCGATGGCCCCAACGGTAACAACGGCGGTCTGCCAGCCATTTAGATTATCCACCAAACTCAGTGAAGCGCCATGGCCATGATCGTCAGTGGCATGATGTGCCTCAGACACCAATTCTGGCATGGCTAATAACGGAATTAACGCCAGCATAGGAATGACGGCAATGTCTTGAAACAGCAGAACCGAAAAACTAGATTGCCCACCATCACTTTTCATTAGGCCTTTTTCATTCAGTGTCTGTAACACAATAGCCGTTGATGAAAGTGCAAATACCAGCCCAATAGCCAATGCAATTGACCATGGCTGACCGAAGACCATCGCAATGGCCATTACAATCAATGCCGTTCCGCCAACTTGCAGGCCTCCCAAGCCCAGTAGCTTATTTCGCATTTTCCAGAGCATGGACGGTTCCAGTTCTAACCCCACTAGAAATAGCATCATGACCACACCAAATTCGGCGAAATGCTGTATGGACACCACATCGACATGGAGCCATGCCAATACTGGGCTAATGGCTATACCCGCGATGAGGTAACCCAGAACGGACCCTAGCCCTAATTTTGTTGCAATGGGAACAGCCACTACTCCAGAGATCAATAGAACAGTAGCTAGTAAGAGAAAGTCGGTCATAGGAATCAATTCCGTTTTGTAGGGTGCAATTTACTGGCAGTTAACCGTTTTATAATCAAAGATTCAACTAGGGGCTGTTAACAATCATAAGATTAGCAAGCTAACTGTATCTGTTAGGTTACAAATCGGTTTTGCTATCGGATTTAAAGGGGATACGACCCTGGAGTCATTTTTGTGTAGACCTAAATTCATTACCCATTAAGTGGTAACACAAGACAAGATATTTCTTACACAGGTTAACAGTACTGACTGGTTTATTCCTGTTTGGTGACCTTCAATTAATTGATTATTTCATTATCAATTTTTAGAGGCGAACTAAATATGAGCATCTCCTTAAGTACTCAGTTTGACGGACTTGAAGACCATGAGCTGGAGATGGCTATTAACCAATTCTTAGCTGATTTATCAATCAACCTGGTTTCAACGGATTCACCTGTGGCCGTCACCGAAACCATCAATGATTTTCTGAACAGCCTTTATCTTAACGGGATGACCCAGGCAAATATTTTGGGGAAAAAATATTGCCACTATTTAGGTTTGTACAACGCCGACACTTATCTTGATGTCAAAGAAATCATCTATCTTGAACAAGAGAACTTTTTAATCATTATCGACTCAAGAAAAATGTCTCTGTCTGAAAAGCAAACTTTGGAAAAATCTCTCAATTATCTGAGCCTTTTAATTCAAGCTTGGATAGAAAACTATGTATCTAAAGCGGAAAACTTTCAGAAGTTCAATCAAGAAAAAATTATGCTCATCCAACAACTCACAGATGCACTGGATGCTTTGGATCGTTCACATATAGAACTGAAAAATTGTTATGAAAATCAGGCTGAACGTATTGAACTTGAGTTACCTGAGACCCTTGACCATATGGACATAGATGCAGATGACCAACGGATTATCAAAGCCGTTTTACAAGAAGCGCTTAATAGTCAAAACCAAGCGCTGTCTGAACAAAAACTAACCCATACAGCTTTGAACCGTTTGCTTCAAGAAACTCTCTCAAAAGTGATGGGTCATGATGACAGCATTCGAAATTTGCTGTCGTTGTCTTAGGGCCTATTTATATTAATTGTGTCTTTGCTGTTAGCCAAAAATTGAATCGGACACAAATGGGTTGGTTTGTCTTTCTCTTCCCAAAGTTGACATAGGCCCATGACCAGGTACAAATTTTACTTCATCCCCTAATGGAAACAATTTTTGTGTGATGGACTGAATAAGGGTTTGGTGATGTCCTTTCGGAAAGTCTGTTCGCCCAATGGAACCCGCAAATAAAACATCACCCACAAAAACCAGATTCTCAGATTCAGAATAAAACACGATATGACCCGGTGTATGCCCAGGTGTGAAAATGACATTGAGTATTTCATTGCCTAATGAAACGGTATCGCCATCTTCTAACCATTGATCGGGTTCAACATTATCCGTTTCAGGGAAACCAAACATCTGACACTGCATGGCCATTTGGCCCAACCAAAATTGCTCCTCTTTTTGAGGGCCAATAATCGGCACATCAAATTGCGCTTTAATACCGTTAGCACCACCGGCATGATCCAAATGCCCATGAGTCAGTAGAATGGATTCCAGTTCAACACCTTGTTCTTTAATTGCTTGCGCGAGCACATCCACATCTCCCCCTGGGTCGACCAGAGCAGCTTTATGAGTTTGGTCGCACCAAATTAACGAACAATTTTGTTGGAACTGAGTCACCGGAATGATTTTAAATTGCAGAGCCATAAAGTCTTCTATTTAGTTATAAACGATTCAAACCGTTTAACGCCGCCACTCGATAGGCCTCAGCCATGGTGGGATAATTAAAGGTATGAGTAACGAAGTAGTTTAAAGTATTTCCGCCATTCTTCTGGGCCATAATTGCCTGACCAATGTGTAAAATTTCTGCAGCTTGATCACCAAAACAATGAATGCCGAGCAGCTCCAGAGTTTCGCAATGGAAAAGGATTTTTAACATCCCCACATCTTCACCAGTTATCTGACCCCGGGCGGTGTCTTTAAAGTATGCCTTACCCACTTCATAAGGCACCTTGGCTTCTGTCAGTTGTTTTTCAGTTTTTCCGACGGATGAAATTTCTGGAATGGTATAAATGCCTGAAGGTATATCCCCCAAACGGTTAACCACATCTTGCTTCAATACCGCACCAATGGCTTCCCTACCCTGGTCATAAGCTGCACTGGCTAAGCTCGGCCAACCAATCACATCACCTGCCGCATAGATGTTTTCAACATTGGTTTGATAGCGTTCATTGACCGCTAATTGACCACGGGAATTAGGCTCTAACCCCACTGCTTTCAAGTTAAGCTGGTCAGTGTTCCCGGTTCTGCCATTGGCCCATAAAAATGCTTCCGCTTTTAATTTTTTTCCGCTCTCTAATTCAAGCACCACATGTTCATTCTCTGTGTTTAAGGCTTTGAAACTCTCATTGTGGCGCACGGTTACACCGGTACTTCTCATGTGATAACTCAAGGCATCTGACACTTCATCGTCCAGAAAGGACAACAGATTTGAACCAGGGTTAACCAAGTCTACCTTGGCCCCGAGCCCCGAAAATATTGAGGCATATTCACAACCAATCACACCGGCCCCAAAAATAATAATGCGCTTTGGGGTATCGGCTAGGGTTAAAATCTTGTCTGAATCAAAGACTCTAGGATGATCAAAGTTCACATTCTCTGGACGGTAAGGTCGAGACCCAGTGGCAATAATGATGTTCTCAGCAACTATTACTTCTTTCGACGCAGTACCGGTATCCACCTGAACTTTATTAGCCTCTAAAAACTCAGCAACACCATTAAACATGGGCACATGGTTACGACTGTAAAATCGCCCACGCATACTCACTTGTTTATTCATAACCGTATGAGCTGAGGTCAGCACGTCTCCAAAAGAAAGATACTTAGGTTCTGCAATGGCACGAAATAAGCTGTAGCGATTAAACCTCATAAGCTGATGCACCGCATGACGCAATGCTTTCGAAGGTATAGTACCCTGATGAGTGCAGTTGCCGCCAACCTCCTTTCGCAGATCTACAATGGCAACCGTTTTACCATTTTTGATGGCATTCATTGCCGCACTTTCACCGGCTGGACCGGCACCTATTACCAATACATCGAACTTGTGATCAGCCAAGGCAAACCCCTAGTAATTGTTAAGCTTTGTATAGTCTAGATGATGCGATGAGATTGAGTGAATTGAAAGTCCACGGCCCTTATATTGGTTATAACTCGCCTTTGGGGTCAGCACTGAAAATGTGCTCTGGTTCAATTATCAGCCATTATTCGGTTTTTCCTATCACAGAATTCAAATAATCCCATTTTTTTAATTCTGTAAAAACATCCACACTTTCTCCTGACAGCGTAGAACTGTCACCAACCCATAAAAATGTCAGGGCCTGAACAATTCGTGTTAACAGACCCAAGGTACTCAAGGAGATCAGTCGTGTCAGAACAAAATCAGAATTCAGGTAAATGTCCATTCATGCACGGTAGTGCGACGACAGTTGGTGGTTCAGCAACAAAGAATCAAGATTGGTGGCCCAATCAGCTCAATCTAAAAATACTGCATCAGCATGACTCTAAATCGAATCCAGAAGACCAAGGTTTTAACTACTCAGAGGCTTTTAAGTCTTTGGATCTTGCAGAGGTAAAGGCTGACCTAGAAGAGGTTATGACCGACTCTCAAGACTGGTGGCCAGCGGACTACGGCCATTATGGCCCCTTCATGATCAGAATGGCCTGGCACGCTGCTGGCACCTATCGAACCGCCGATGGCCGAGGCGGCGCCAACTCCGGCAACCAGCGATTCGCACCGTTAAACAGTTGGCCTGACAATGGAAACCTGGACAAAGCTAGACGTTTGCTTTGGCCCGTCAAACAGAAGTACGGCATGAGCTTGTCCTGGGCCGATTTATTTATTCTGGCAGGTAATGTGGCAATAGAGTCCATGGGGTTAAAAACCTTTGGTTTTGGTGGCGGTCGCGAAGACATTTACGAACCTGAGGAAGATATTTACTGGGGCAAAGAGACGGAATGGCTGGCTAATAATCGATACACAGGCGAGCGTGACTTGGAAAACCCATTGGCCGCGGTACAAATGGGATTGATTTACGTGAATCCAGAAGGGCCTGATGGGAACCCTGATCCTATCGCTTCTGGCAAAGACGTGCGTGAAACCTTTGCTCGAATGGGTATGGATGATTATGAAACGGTTGCCCTCACTGCCGGAGGACACACCTTTGGCAAGGCCCATGGTGCAGGAGACCCATCCCTAGTTGGGCCTGAGCCAGAAGCAGCCGACATTGAAGAAATGGGCTTTGGTTGGAAAAACAGCCATGGTAAAGGAGTCGGCAGTGACACAACCACCAGCGGAATAGAAGGGGCATGGACCTCAAATCCAATCAAATGGGACAACGGCTACTTCGAGGTACTATTCGGCTATGACTGGGAGCTGGTCAAAAGCCCGGCAGGTGCTCAGCAATGGGCTGCCGTTGAATTGCAAGATAAAGACAAAGCGCCAGATGCTGAAACAAGCAGTAAAAAGGTTGGGCTGATGATGACCACAGCTGACATGTCTTTGAAAATGGATTCAGAGTACCGAAAGATTTCTGAACAGTTTCATCAAAACCCTGACGAGTTTGCGGATGCCTTCGCCCGAGCCTGGTTCAAATTGACCCACAGAGACATGGGTCCGAAGTCTCGTTATTTGGGGCCTGAAGTGCCGACCGAAGATTTGATTTGGCAAGACCCACTTCCGGATTCCAATACTGAGGTTATTTCTCAAGAGGATGTTGCGAAATTAAAACAAGCAATACTGAGCTCTGGATTAACCGTATCTGAGCTGGTTTACACCGCTTGGTCTTCGGCTTCTACTTTTAGAGGTTCTGACTACAGAGGAGGCGCAAACGGTGCCCGTATTCAATTAGCGCCACAAAAAGATTGGACAGTAAACCAACCGGATCAGCTACAAAAAGTGTTGCAGGTGATGACAGGCATTCAAAAAGACTTTAACGAAAAACAATCTCAAAAGGCCGTTTCGTTAGCCGACTTAATTGTGTTGGGTGGAAACGCCGCCATTGAAAAAGCTGCTCAATTGGGTGGTTTTGAAACGGACGTTCATTTTTCCCCAGGTCGTGTGGACGCAGATCAAGAACAAACGGATGCTGAATCCTTTGCAGTACTGGAACCCGTAGCGGACGGCTTTCGAAATTTCAGTAAAAAAACCTACAGCGTGTCCGCTGAAGAATTACTGGTGGATAAAGCTCAGTCATTAAAATTGACCGCACCAGAAATGACGGTATTAATTGGCGGCTTGAGAGTATTAGGAGCAAACTATGAGGATTCTAGCCACGGCGTATTCACCGAAAAACCAGGCACACTGTCTAACGATTTCTTTGTAAACATCACCGATATGTCAGTTAAATGGAGCCCGACTTCAGAAGAGGCAGAGACTTTTCATGGCATTGATCGGAAGTCAGGACTGTTAAAGTGGACAGGCACTCGAGTGGATTTAATATTCGGCTCAAATTCTCAGCTAAGAGCATTGGCTGAAGTGTATGCAGGCGCCGACGCCAAAGAAAAGTTCGTCAAAGATTTTATTGCGGCATGGAATAAGGTAATGAATGCTGATCGTTTTGATCTTAATTAATCCAGTAGATCTTTAGTATTGAGCTTGTATTAATCCTCAATAATCAAAAAGGCTCCTCTGCATTAAAACAGTTGGAGCCTTTTAATTATAAATCTTTAGACCTTGGCTGACAGCAATTCTAACGTGGTTAATTTACAAACCACTTTCATACGGTAAATAGAAATATATCTGTCGAATTGGAACTTAACCAGTTTTCTGATTTATCTAGATACTTAGTATATAAGCCAAATAGGCGATCGCTAATTGCAGAGATAGTTAATGGGCTTCTTTCCAACATGGCTGGCAGAGAACCCGGAGCAGTTAGAAAACTCTGTTTTTTCTTTATTTATTATTACTATTCAGTTCCATTTACTATTATTACTACTTTTCAAAAGATATTAGGTTTAATAAGTACCAACCACCTTCACATCACCGGTTGCCGCTCCTGCTGAGACAAACCCAATTCCAGAGGGATCTTTCGCGATTTCTGCGATAATTGCTGACTCAGATTCAATCTCTTTTGGTGGTGTACCTTTACCGGTAAACACTAACTTAGACCAATAAGCCTTAAGCTGCGTTGAATCTCTACCTAAGGCAGACTGATTAAACTCGTCTGTTATGGCGTTTCCTTCTGGCAACGAATATAGGGTTATTTTGGTTCCATTTTCAAAACTCTTCACCTTTCCGAGGAAAATCTTAGAGATGGAAGAGGCATTAAAACTGGAGTTGTTTTCTGGATGAACAATCAATACAACCTCGGCTAATGCCGACTGAAAAATAGAGCCCATCAAGAACAAAGAGACAATTAATTGTTTCATTTTCTATTTCTCCTTAAAAAACCAAGTCGATGGATGCGCTAATTAGATTGGCTTCGGTCTCATTACCGTCTCTATCTAAAGCTTCCATTTGGTATTGAAACTTAGCTGCGGTTGATGGCTCTAAATCCCACCTTACTCCCAATATGATTGAAGTAGCTTCCTCCTCGATATCTTGGTTATCAGATAAATCGTACGTTACATGTGGCATTATTTTTTCAATTCGGTAACCCAAGGTAGCGATGTAAGTATTAACATCAGAAAAAATACCTGTCTGTTTTAATTCATCTGGCTGCCTACGCAATGTTGCTTCAACAAAACTAAAAATCTTTCCATTGTCATAAATAAAGCCCAGCTCAGTGAATGAAGATGGCTCTGGGTCGATACCCACGTCGAACCCGCCTATTGAATCAATTTGAAAAGTCATGAGGTGAGTACTAGCTCTAAGTGTCAGATCTAACGTATTGGCTGTTAGCACGACACCAGATATGTCTTTTAGATGAAAGCTTCCCATCGGGTTATCGTATACTTCAAGCTCCCCCATGTAGGCTTCAACCGATACATCAAATACATCCAATGGTTTTGAATAATAAGCGGTTAAACCATCAATCTCCGAAAAAGGAAGGTCAAATGCCTTAGGAGGGCGAATCCAAGGATAGGCGTAGCTGACATCTACAAACTGAGAGTACATAAAATAAGGAATACGAATGCGGCCACCTTGAAAACTCAATTCATCGGTAGCATCAAAACTAAAAAATACCCAAGAGGCCTCTAAATCATATCTAGACTTGCCTTGAGTACCAAGTAGCTGTGCATTGAGGGTAAATTTTTTATTAATTGGTTGGGTAAACTGTAAGCCTAAAGTCGTATCTTCATTAATTGAAAATTCATCACTGTAGCCTGCAACACCGCCAGTACTGTCAAATTCATCACTATCAGTTTGGCCCGCACCCACGGTCAAAAATCCATTTATTCTTAAATCATCTGCTTGTGCAACAGCACTGAAACAACAGAAAACTAAGCTAAATATTAGGCAAAGATAATTTCGGCTAGTCATTGTTGAGTTTCCATCCATATCGTCCAAAACAACGTTTTAGTACATCAACGCTTTCTAGTAGAAGACTAGATAAAGTTTTTGATATATCAAGTAAGGCTAGCATTGCCCGATGCCAGAGCAGAGTTACCTTGTTTGAGAAGACTGCTAGGTAACCCTATGTAGGTAAAACAAAGTTAATGGTTTTGGTAACTAAAAAGTCTTGTTCTGGATTGTTTACATATAAAAGGAAGGACTACCCAAGAAACAAAGCCTTAATTTTGATTTATTTAGATCATTTGCTATAAGCAACGGAGGTAGATTCGATAGGTATAAACCGTCATCAACCTGGAAGGCCTTTGTATGCTGCCAACCATAATTTCAAATAATCAAAAAAGGCTTCTCTGCTTTAAAACAGTTGGAGCCTTTTAATCTAATCTATTATTCCAATCTTTTAGGTGCATCGCCAAAGCGAATTTGACTCTTCATCCATTTTCCATCAACACTCGATATCCATAGAAAATACTCACTTCACACTCATTTCATTCAATAAGAAATTTATAAAACGTCTTTTTAGTCTGAGAATTGAATAATCCCTTTCAAATAATCGACAATTTCAGACTAAACAAAAGACAAGGCCTACCCTAATTGACTTGTCTCATGTATCTTCTTTCCGTTGCCGAACATGATTAGAAATTCGAAGAAAAATCTTCGTTAACATGAAAAAAACCATCAAGAAAAATACAAATAATACAAAAACGTGTTTCTCTACTGATAGCAAAGTTTTCTCACCCACAGTAATCCCATGTATCATTCCTCGGTCATTACGACTCAATACAATGTTCGCACTGCCCGATTTTAAGGATTCGCACTCGTCTCTCTTCAACCAAAATCCTGTTACGATTATTTGACCACCTTCCTGTACTCTAAGCCTACTTTCTTTTTTTTCCGAACAAACAATTTGAGTGACAGGATATATCGTATCTATCAGTTCAGATTGATATTGAAATCTCAAAAATAAAGCAACGCCTGCCCAATATAATATGGTTAATGCATAGATTATTAACTTTTTATTCAAGAATGAATTCGTTTGCATCCTTGCACCAAACTGTTCTGTTCAATGGAACCGCTAAACTGCTTCTAATGATCTCGGCTGTTTCTTTAAAACTAAGATCGGAATTACTAATAAAACAAAAAAAGGCTCCCCTGTTTAAAACAGTTGGAGCCTTTTTAATAACCGACGTTTGTATTTCAGTGGCCAAATAAATAGCTATTACTTGTTGCCCACATCATGACCAAGATCTTTATTGACCTCAGCCTTTTGTAGTTTATCAACTTCTTTTTCGCATTTGCTTTTGTCGCCACCACAAATATCACAGGCCACGTCCATACCTAATGCGCTCATGCCACCGCAAGAACCAGAGATAGGCTTTCTTCCTAAAATAACACCGATAGCCATCGCTGCTGTAAGCAATAACATGGCTGCTAATACCGCTACAAAAGTTGCCATCATATTTCTCCAATTAATTCTTTAAACGCTGAACTCGAGTGTTCAACAAACTCACCATTGTGTTTTTCAATTAAAAACACAGCTAACCCTTGCTGCTCCGCTAAGGTTAATGATTTTTCAACACCCATTACCATCATACCAGTGGCGTAGGCATCTGCCATGGCACATTGCTCAGTTATTACAGTCACAGAAACCAAGTTGTGGCTGATGGGATACCCGGTAGCCGGATCAATGGTATGGGAATAGCGAACACCATCCACTTCAAAGTAGTTTCGATAATCCCCTGATGTAGCTAATGCAGCATCAGTCAACTCAATAATTTTATAAACCTCTCTTGCACCAGAGTCTGGAGTCTCCACAGCAATTCGCCAAGACTGATCCCCTGGCTTAAGTCCTTTTAGGCGCATTTCTCCGCCTACTTCTATCAGATAACTCTGAACACTCTGAGCATCCAAATAATCTGCAATTAGGTCTACGCCGTAACCTTTGGCAATGGCTGAAAGGTCTAACCGTCTGGGTTCAGTTTTTCTAACTGAACTTTTATTTGAGTCTAGTTCAATAGCCTCAAAGCCAGTACCGGAAAGAATAGAGCTTAACTCAATGGGATGAGGAATTTGTTCCCGCCGAGCTTGTGGGCCGAAGCCCCAAATATCTACCAGAGGTGCAACAGTTATGTCGAATGCCCCGTTGGTTTGTTCGCTCACCTGCTGGGCCAGCTCTAGCACATTAAAAAGCCCGTCAGTTACTTCATACCAATCGGTACTAAAAGAGTTATTCAGTTTGTTCAGCTCTGAGTCTTCAATATAGGTAGACATAGATTGATTGATGTCTTCAAGCACATAATCAATACCAGACTTTAATGACTGAGCTTCTGATTGAGTGGCTAATACTCTAACGGAATAACTAGTACCCATAGTGCTGCCATAGAGCACCTGAATTTCTGGCTTCTTAAAATCAGAACAGCCCGCCGCTGCCAACAAGGTAATGAATATTACTCCGAAGGCAGCAGCAGGCTGTTTTAGCAGCTTGCTGCGTTGTTTGATCACTTCGAAATTAGCCTCCGAAGTCATCCAATAGGATGTTCTCGTCTTCCACACCCAAGTCTTTTAGCATTTTGATCACTGCTGCGTTCATCATTGGCGGCCCACACATGTAGTACTCGCAATCTTCAGGGGCGTCATGATCTTTCAAATACTGTTCATAAAGCACATTGTGAATGAAACCCGTTAACCCATCCCAATTGTCTTCGGGTTGAGGATCAGACAAGGCGAGATGCCAATTGAAGTTATCGTTTTCTTCTTCCAGCATGTCGTATTCTTCGTTGTAGAAACACTCACGAAGAGACCGAGCACCGTACCAGAAGCTCATCTTACGATCAGAATTCAATCGTTTCAGCTGATCAAAGATATGTGAACGCATTGGAGCCATACCGGCACCGCCACCAATGAATACCATTTCAGCTTCTGTTTCTTTCGCGAAAAATTCACCGAATGGGCCATACACTTCCATGGTGTCACCTTCTTTCAGGTTAAACACGTAAGAAGACATTTTGCCCGGTGGGTGATTTGTTCCTGGAGGTGGTGAAGCAATACGGATGTTGAATTTAACCACACCCTTTTCTTCTGGATAGTTCGCCATGGAATAGGCACGAACCGTTTCTTCATCCACTTTTGAAACAATGTTGAATAAGCCAAACTTTTCCCAATCGCCACGATACTCTTCTTCAATATCGAAATCAGAGTATTTAACTTCGTGCGGAGGACAAACCAATTGCACATAACCACCAGCACGGAAATCAACGTCCTCACCTTCAGGCAGGCGAAGTGTTAGTTCCTTAATAAAAGTGGCTACGTTGGGGTTTGATTCAACCGTGGTCGTCCAACGTTTCACTCCGAAGAATTCAGGTTCAACTTCAATCTTCATGTCTTGCTTAACAGCAACCTGACAAGCTAGACGCCAACCTTCTTTTGCTTGACCCTTAGTGAAGTGAGGTTCTTCCGTGGGCAGCATGGAGCCACCGCCATCATGAACCTGACAACGACACTGGGCACAGGTACCGCCACCACCACAAGCTGAAGACAGAAATATATTCGCATCAGCCAGAGTTTGTAGCAGCTTACCACCCGCAGCCACGGTTAAGGTTTTTTCCGGATCATCGTTAATTTCAATTTTAACGTCGCCAGAGCTCACCAGTTTTGAACGTGCAAACAAGATCACCGCAACAAGGGCGAACACGATCACAATGAACATTACAACGCCGAGAATAATCTCTGTACTCATTTATTTGCGACCTCCCAATTACAGACTTACGCCAGAGAATGACATAAAACCAAGAGACATTAGACCTACAGTAATAAACGCAATGCCTAAACCTTCTAAGCCCTTTGGCGCATCACTGTATTTCAATTTCTCTCGAATGCCTGCTAATAATACGATTGCCAACGCCCAACCGACGCCATTACCGAAACCGTACACCACACTTTCTGTAAAAGTGTAATCACGTTCAACCATGAATAACGACGCACCCAGAATGGCACAGTTCACCGTAATCAGAGGTAGGAATACACCCAAAGCGTTATAAAGAGCAGGAACAAATTTATCCAAGAACATTTCTAGGATTTGAACCATCGCAGCAATTACGCCTATGTATGACAAATAGCCCAAGAAACTTAGATCTGCTTCTGGGAAACCTGCCCATGCTAGCGCACCTTCGGCTAATACATAGTTAAACAATAGGTTATTTACTGGAACCGTAATGGCCAGTACCACAACAACTGCAATACCCAACCCAATAGCGGTTTCAATTTTTTTAGACAAAGCTAAGAAAGTACACATGCCTAGGAAGAACGCCAGGGCTGAGTTTTCTACAAAGACGGCCTTAACAAAGAGGCTTAACAATGCTTCCATTATGCGGACTCCTTGTTCACGTGCGGCATAATTTTGTACTCTGAGCTTTCAACTTGGTCAGTTTTCCAAGTTCTTAAGATCCAGATGAACATGCCAATTAAAAAGAACGCGCTTGGGGGTAACAACAGCAAGCCATTTGGAATATACCAACCACCATCGTTTACCAATGGCATGATGGTAATACCAAACAATTTACCCGCGCCAAATAATTCTCTAAAGAAGGCCACAAAAATAAGAACCACGGAATAGCCCAGACCATTACCGATACCGTCAATGAAACTCATCCCCGGTGGATTAGCCATTGCGTAGGCTTCAGCACGACCCATTACAATACAGTTGGTAATAATGAGACCAACAAACACCGAAAGCTGTTTTGAAATATCAAACGCAAATGCCTTCAGAAGTTGGTCTACTACAATCACTAACGACGCAATAATAGTCATCTGTACAATGATTCGAATACTGCTAGGAATTTGATTTCGAATCATCGAAATAGATAGGTTAGAAAATGCCGTTACCGAGGTCAGTGCAATACACATGACCAAGGTAACTTGCATAGAGGTGGTAACCGCTAGAGCAGAACATACACCCAGTATCTGTAAAGCAACTGGGTTGTTCGAAAAGATCGGTTGCACCAATACTTTTTTCGTTTCAGACATTTTTTATGCCTCCCCTGCTTTTAAATTCTTCAAGAATGGACCAAAGGCTAAGTCACCTAACCAGTAGTTCACCAAATTGGTAACACCATTACTGGTTAAGGTCGCACCCGCTAATCCATCAACTAAATGATCAACTTCATAAGCAATGGCTGGGTTAACCGTGCCTTTTTTAACACCGGCTTGAATTTCTCCAGCGTCGTCAAAAACTTTCTTGCCGATCCACTGCGCCTTCCACTTAGGGTTATCAATTTCTCCACCCAAGCCTGGGGTTTCTGCATGCGCATAAAAACCCAAACCAACAACGGTGTTGAGGTCTGATTCAAGTGCGATAAATCCATACAGGGTCGACCAAAGCGCATAACCTCGGACAGGCAAGATCAATGTTTTAATATCATCACCGTCCATCACGGCATAAACCTTAGACAGGTTTTCCATGCGTCCGATTGAGGCGATGTCTTGATCTTTGGTTAATGCCACAGATTGGCTAGGATCTTTAGCCGCTTTAAATTGGTCATAAAGTTCAAGATCTTCAATTTCATTAGAAAACTTGCCGGTATTTAAATTCACCAACATAGTGTCTATCTGCTGAAACTGTTCAACAATGGCCTTGGCACTGGTATCTCCAGATTCAAGCAAACCTGCCGCAGCAAGAATGTTCTTTTTAACCTCTACTACTTCGTTTTGCTTTTGCAAAGGGCGAAGGGAGACCGCTGAAACAGACACAACAATTGAACAAGCCAAACACACTAGAAAGGCAATTTTTACGGTATTGGTAATAGAATCTTTATTAGCCACGTGCAACCCTCCGCTTAATGTTGGATTGAACTACGAAATGATCGATCAATGGTGCAAACAGGTTTGCAAATAAAATGGCTAGCATCATTCCTTCCGGGAATGCTGGATTCACCACTCGAATCATTACCACCATAAAACCAATCAAGAGTCCGTAATACATTTTCCCTTTATTCGTCATGGACGCAGATACGGGGTCAGTTGCCATAAAGATCATACCGAAGGCAAAACCACCAATCGTTAGGTGCCAATACCAAGGTAGGCTAAACATTGGGTTGGTATCTGAGCCAATCAAATTAAACAACACGGCAGTACCCACCATGCCTAAGAACACACCCAGGATAATGCGCCAGCTGGCAACACCGGTAATCATCAAGAACGCACCGGAGATAAGAATTGCCAGAGTTGATGTCTCACCAACAGATCCGGCCATGTTGCCTATCAAGGCATCGAACCAGCTTAAGCCACCAAGGGTAGCGGCTGCATCTAAACCTTCTGAAGCAGCAACACTTAATGCAGTTGCGCCAGAGAATCCGTCAACACCGACCCAAACCGCATCACCAGACATAAACGCTGGGTATGCGAAGAATAGGAAAGCACGACCAGTTAATGCAGGGTTAAGGAAGTTTTTACCTGTACCCCCAAACACTTCTTTGCCGAATATCACACCGAAGGTAATACCCATTGCGGCTGCCCATAAAGGCAAAGTAGGAGGACAAGAAAGGGCAAACAGAATTGAGGTAACAAAGAATCCTTCGTTTACTTCATGGCCACGAACGGAAGCAAATAACACTTCCCAAAAGCCACCCACAATAAATACTACGGCGTAGATTGGCAGGAAGTAGACAGCACCATACACCATGTTGTCCCAAAAGCTGGCAGGATTATAACCAGACAGCAATCCAATGATGGCTTCTCTCCAGCCATCTCCAACTGGAATGCCAGCAGCAATGGCTGAGTTCGCTTGGAAACCCAGGTTATGCATGCCCACTGCCATGGGCAGTAATGCAGCGAACCAAACGATAATCATGATGCGCTTCATGTCGTTAGAATCACGAACATGAGAAGTACCATGAGTAACAATCGCAGGCTTGTATAGAGCGGTATCCACTGCTTCATACAGGGCATACCATTTTTCGAACTTACCACCTTTTTCGAAGTGGTGTTCCATAGAGTCGAGTAATTTTCTCATTTGGATCAACCCTCCGCTTCAATTCGTGACAAGTTAGTACGCAGCACCGGGCCGTATTCGTATTTACCTGTACATACATAAGTGCAAAGCGCCAGATCTTCTTCGTCTAGCTCTAATGCACCTAACTTTTCAGCGGAATCCAAATCACCTACGACTAAAGCACGTAAAAGTTGAGTTGGAAGAATATCCATCGGCATGACTTTTTCGAAATTACCCAAAGGTAAAATACAACGTTCAGAGCCATTGGATGAGGTTGTGAAATCGAATAATTTGCTTGGATTTAATTTAGCAATGAAAGTGTTTAGCACGGAAAAGTTGTTCACCCCTGGACGAATATAATGCAGGAGTGGTCGAGAATAATCCTCAGCTAACACTGAAATCTGATGGTGGTAACGACCCAAATAACTGAATGGGCCAGAAGTAGCAGTACGACCACCGAAAACAGATCCCGAAATTAATCTATTTTCACCTTCTTTGGTTTCACCTTCGGCTAACTCTGCCACATTAGCACCAATGCGCGTGCGAACTAAACGAGGATTAGACACCTGAGGGCCAGCTAATGACACCACACGGCTAACGTCTAAAACACCGGTTGTGAATAATTTACCCACCATGATCACGTCTTGATAACCAATGGTCCAGGCAACTTTGTTGGCACTGACAGGTTCGATAAAGTGAATATGAGTTCCCACATTTCCTGCAGGGTGAACACCAGAAAATTCTTCAATGGTGGCCACATTTGAAGTCACACTTGAACCCGATTTTTTGGTCAGGTACAACTTGCCTTCAGTCAACTTACTTAAAACAGTTAAACCATCTTCAAAGGCCTGAGTATTTTCAGCAATGATTTGCGCCGGGTCGGCAGCCAATGGGTTGGTATCCATTGCACTTACAAATATTGCGTTCGGCTTGGTTCCTGGAACCGGAACTTTGGAGAAGGGTCTTGTTCTCAAAGCAGTCCACACACCAGACTCTACAAGATTTTCCTGAACCTGCTCAGAGGTCAGTCCGCTTAAATCTGCAGAGCTGTAGGATGTAAAGGTTTCTTTCTCATCGCCATTAAGTTCAATCACTAAAGATTGAAATACACGACGGGCACCGCGGTTAATTTCTTTAACCGTTCCTGCGCCTGGAGATGTGTATTTCACTTCAGGATTTTTCTTATCAGTGAAAAGAACCTGACCAGTTTTAACCTGGTCACCAACCTTAACAGCCATTGTGGGCTTCATGCCATGATAGTCAAAACCGATCACTGCTACCTCAGTTACTGGCTTACCTTCTTCAACCGTTGAAGCAGGTGCACCAGTAATTGGTAGGTCGAGACCTTTTTTGATTTCAATCATAAGATTAGTCCAATTACTGTTTTTAGAAGTCTATAGATTGGCAACACTAAGATCCTTTTGAGGATCGCTACCTCAAGCTCTTTTTTGCTCAAGTCCTCCGCCTCTTTTGATGGTGTTGCTAACAATCTTTGAATTCGCTTTGTGTTTTAGGTGCACCCTGATCATTATTTGATCTGTCAATTGATACACCTCCCAAAAATCGTGCACAGTATAAGTATCTGGCTTACTTCATGCTACAGGTCCTTACAAATACACCATTGAAATAAATGATCTTTTTTTAATTTTCGCTTAAATATTACTCAACTGATGTTTTTGTCAGTGTAGAAAAGAAAAATTCATACGCACGATTTTTTAAAATGTTTAGTGCCGCCTGCCATTTTGGATTGTTAGAATGCCCGCCCTCAAAAAACATCTAAACGTTGTGGCTTTAAGTTTTAGCTTCTGGAATCGTCTCGAAAAATGTTAACAACAAAATTTTTAAAACCTAAGGGAAAATCAGACACAAAACATCTTGGGTCTTTAAAAGGGTCATCATCCGGTCTTGTCATTGCCAACCTCGCCAATGATTTTTCCGGGCTAACTTTAGTAATCGCTAATAACACAACATCAGCCGAAAAATTAAGAGCTGAAACTGAAGTTTATGCCCATAGCGATCTGCCTATTTTTTCATTCCCTGACTGGGAAACCCTACCCTTTGATAATTTTTCTCCGCACCAAGACATTATTTCCCAACGATTACTCACACTGTACCGCCTACCTCAGACTAAAACCGGTGTTCTAATTATTCCGGTATCGACTTTGATGCACAGAACTGCACCCCCAGCCTATGTTCAGGGCCATAGTTTGGTACTAAGCAAAGGCCAGCAGTTTGATATCAACAACATGAGAACTGTGTTGGAACAGGCCGGTTACAACTCAGTAGACACAGTTTATGAGCATGGCGAATACGCAGTCAGGGGCTCGCTCATGGATATTTTCCCCATGGGTTTGGATGACCCTGTTCGAATTGATTTATTCGACGACGAAATTGACACCCTTAGAACCTTCAACCCAGACAATCAAAGATCCCTTGAGCAATTAGACCGCATTGAAGTATTACCAGCGAAAGAGTTTCCATTAACTCAAGACGGCATTAACACCTTTCGGCAAAAATTCAGAGAAGAGTTTGATGTGTCCTTTAAGGATTGCCCCGTTTACCAAGATGTCAGCACGGGGCTGGCACCAGCGGGTATTGAATACTATTTACCATTGTTCTTTGAAGAGCTGGCTTCGGTACTGTCTTATTTACCTGAAAACACTCAGGTCATTCACCAGTCAGAAATTGAAACGGCTATGGACAGATTTCTAGAGGATGCAGAAAGCCGTTATGAGAATCGTCGACACGACATTCTTCAACCCATTTGTAAACCAAATAGTTTGTTTTTAGCAAAGGACGAAATATTTGGAGCCATCAAAACCCTACCTCAACTGGTGCTTCATCAAGACACTATTTCTGAAAAAGCCGGTAGAGAAAATTTTGCCTGTGAAGTGCCAAAGGAATATCCCATCGACAGTCGATTAGAAAATCCTCTTAACGCATTAGAGAGCTTTCTATTAGAAACAGATCACCGGGTTTTGTTTGCCGCCGAAAGTGCCGGTCGTCGAGAAAGCTTGTTAGATCTGTTAGGTCGCATTCGTCTGACACCCACCATTTTTGAAACCTGGCAAGAGTTTCTAAATTCGAAAGAATCCGCTGCTATCGTGGTAGCACCCATCGAGCATGGTTTAACCCTGCCTCAAGATAAAGTCACCTTAATTACCGAAAGCCAACTGTTCGGCCAAACTCAGGTGATGCAGCGTCGACGTCGCAAAGCCTCTAAGGAAGCCAGCGATAACCTAGTAAAAAATCTCACTGAGTTAAGAATTGACGCGCCCGTGGTGCATCTGGATCACGGGGTAGGACGCTATCGAGGTTTGCAGACACTTGAAGTAGACGGCAACAAGGAAGAGTTTTTAACCTTGGAATATGCCAGTGGTTCAAAACTGTATGTGCCGGTTTCTAATCTACACCTAATTGCACGGTACAGTGGAGGCGCAGAAGATCACGCGCCACTGCACAAACTGGGAACAGAAAAATGGAGTGCAGCAAAACGCAAAGCAGCGGAAAAAATTCGCGACGTCGCGGCTGAGTTGCTAGACATTTATGCACGCCGCAATGCTCAAGTGGGTTTCAGCTTTCCTTACCCAAAAGAAGACTATGACATCTTTGCAGCAGGTTTCCCGTTTGAAGAAACACCAGATCAAGCCCAAGCCATTCATAACGTCATTATGGACATGCAATCACAGCGCCCTATGGATCGTCTGGTGTGTGGTGATGTGGGCTTTGGTAAAACTGAAGTTGCTATGCGGGCAACATTCATGGCCGTGCAATCAGGAAAGCAAGTTGCTGTATTGGTGCCCACCACCCTTTTGGCGCAGCAGCATTTTGAGAATTTTCAAGACCGCTTTGCCGACTGGCCGGTGAAGGTCGAAGTGTTGTCGCGTTTTAGAACTGGCAAGCAAACCGACCAGATTTTAGCCGGCATTGAAGAAGGCAAAGTCGATATTGTTGTCGGCACCCACAAACTGATTCAGCAAAAGCTCAAATTCAAAAACATGGGTTTATTGATTATTGATGAGGAGCATCGTTTTGGCGTTCAACAAAAAGAAAGAATTAAATCTTTCCGATCTCAAGTGGATATTCTGACCCTGACGGCAACCCCGATTCCACGAACATTGAACATGGCCATGGCCAGTATCCGGGATTTATCCATTATTGCCACGCCACCGGCTAAACGATTATCGGTTAAAACCTTTGTTCGCCAACACGACAACGCCCAGGTAAAAGAGGCCATTCTTCGTGAGATTCTTCGTGGTGGTCAGGTTTATTATCTGCATAATGACATCGCCACCATTGAGAAAACCGCTAAGAAAATTGAAGAACTGGTGCCTGAAGCTCGGGTTGTGATTGGTCATGGCCAAATGAATGAACGTCAGCTTGAGCGGGTGATGTCTGACTTTTACCACAAGCGCTTCAATGTATTGGTTTGTACCACCATTATTGAAACCGGTATTGATGTGCCCACCGCCAATACCATTATTATTGATAGAGCTGACAAATTTGGCTTGGCTCAACTGCATCAGTTAAGAGGACGCGTGGGTCGTAGTCATCACCAAGCCTATGCTTATTTATTAACACCCCCACCCAAAACCCTCACCAAAGATGCCGAAAAACGCTTACTCGCCATTGAAGAAGCCCATGATTTAGGCGCCGGTTTTACTCTGGCAACTCATGATTTAGAGATTCGTGGTGCAGGTGAATTATTAGGTGAAGAGCAATCAGGTCATATCGAAGGCATTGGTTTTAGCCTGTATATGGAAATGCTGGAGCGTGCGGTAAAAGCCATACGAGAAGGCAAGGAACCAAACCTTGATAAACCCCTGGATACAGGTGCTGAAATCAGTCTTCATATTCCAGCCATGATTCCTGAGGATTATATTCCCGATGTGAACAGCCGGTTAACGCTCTACAAGCGCATTTCAAACACATCGGACGGTAACGAACTGAAAGAAATGCAAGTGGAAATGATAGACAGATTCGGCTTGCTGCCAGACCCGGTTAAAAACCTATTCCAGCTAACGGAGCTGCGCCACAAAGTCGAACCCCTGGGGATCGACAAAATAGATGCTGGCCCCAAAGGCGGCACCATTACCTTTAGCCAGGAAACCACCATTGATCCTTTTACCATCATCCAGTTGGTTCAAGCCATGCCAGATAAGTTCAAGCTAAACCGAGGTGACCAGGTAAAATTTGAGATAGAGTCTTCGACAGCCACAGAACGTTTTGGCACCATAGACCAGATAATTAAGTTGTTAACCAAGAAGCCCAGTTAATGCATTTCTTCAGAGTTGTTTTACTAAGCCTTACTTTCCTCGCGTCAACCTTAACTCTGGCTGCCGAACCCCGCTGGTACCAGGTGAATGTGCTCATTTTCAGCCAAAATACTATTAAAGAGCGAAACCCTGAAACCTGGCCTACCTTTCCTTACATTGATTATAAAGGCAACACCATTCGGCTGAATGCGGATTTGGAAGAACAACCCGATCAGCCGTTACTCACTGAAGAAGAACTGGCTCTGCTGGAAGCATCGGGTATTGAAGTGGAACTGAACGATGTGGAGATTGCTACGGAGTCAGGCACAGATGAGGTTCGCCCGTCTGACAGTCATTTACCACAAGCCTTCGTGTCCCTGTTACCCGAAGAACAGTATTTAACTCCCTATGCAGAAAAACTCGAAAGAGATTATCGATACGACATTTTGTTCCATGAAACTTGGAATCACCCAGTGTTATCAGAAGAGCAAGCCTTGCCTCTCGAAATTGCCGGCGGTGAAGACTTCGGTACCATCAAAGAACTATCTGGTCTAGTTAAAATTCATATCAGTCGTTACTTACACGTAGAAACGGATTTGTATTTAACCGAGGTCGTAGCCAGTGACTCACCGCTTTCTCTCATGACTGGCGACGCTAGTTTTGATCCAGCAGAGGAAGAGCAATTACTCGGAGATTTGGAATCTTTTGGTGGATTAGACCTATTTACCACTGACGCTGATTCGCTTATTTCCCCAGTTTCTGAAGGCAGCAAAGATTATTTTGTGTCCGTCAATGCAGCCCATATGAAAATTGATAGAAGAATGAGATCAAGGGAATTACATTACTTTGATAACCCAAAATTTGGCATGTTGGTGTATTTCATTCCTATTGAAATTCAAAAGCCCGCAGAAACAAACGAACAATAAAAAAGCCGGCTTAACCGGCTTTTCTGTTAGTTCTAGTGCTCTAATCTATCACTTACTCATAATAGTCTATTACGAATTTACCCAACACCTTCAACAGCTTGCTCATGCCTGAGTTCAGTGCTTTCTCAATTTGTTTAATGGTAATACCAGAATCACCTTTGCCAGCAGCCGGGTTAACCACCAAAGCAATACTCGCATAATTAAGTTTAAGCTCTCTCGCCAATACCGTTTCAGGCATGCCGGTCATTCCAACTAAGTCACAACCGTCGTTTTCCATGCGCTTAATTTCAGCTGCGGTTTCTAAACGCGGGCCCTGAGTTACACCATAGGTAGCACTGGTCATAAGATCAATTTTTAGATCATGAGAGGCAGCGATTAAACCTTCTCGCAAGGATTCTGAATAGGGATAAGACAAATCAATATGAGTCACCTGACCATTTTCACCATCAAAGAATGTACTGTCGCGACCCCAGGTGTAGTCAATCAGTTGATCAGGTAAAACCAACGACTCAGTAGTCATAGCCTGGTTAATGCCGCCGACCGCATTAATAGCAATGACATCAGTCGCAAATAAATTTTGAAGCGCCCAGAGATTCGCTCGGTAATTAACTTTGTGAGGTGGTATTCGATGAGGATGGCCATGTCTGGCTAAGAATAATACACGGTGCCCCAATAGTTCCCCTTCAAGAATGGGTGCGGACGGTGATCCATAAGGTGTGTGCATGTCATGTGCTTTGGAAATGGTCAATCCTTCAAGTTCTGTCAGACCGGTTCCGCCGATAATGGCCAATGTCTTGGACATAAACTACTCCATTTTTATTATGCGATAAGCCAATCATTATTAAGGGCTTTATGAATGGCTGCAAGCGATGAAAAACGCAGACTTAGTGGATATTGTTCAGAGTCAATTAGTTATTCCAACTCACAGAGAATGCCGCGCGATAAGCGAGAGTAAAATTCTCAGGAATTTCTACCTCTCGGTTGCCCACCATTTTTCTTTGTGCGTCGCGCCAACGGGCATCCGCTTGCAGCATTAATCCGGTGTGAAATTTTTGAGTAGCAGCCCAGCTGAAAAAACCTGCCACTTCTAAATCCTGGCCAGAAGTTTCAGTGAATACCGTGCCTGGATAATTTGTATTTTCCACTCGGCTTAATAACGGATGGCCATAAACAAATCGAGTTTCCACTCGGTACCTTCGCCCTTCCAATGGGCCAGACTTATACCCAAAACCCACTACGCCAATTAATTCGCCTACGGTTTCTTCAACAATTTCCCAGTTTTGCTGAATCTCGGGTAGATCCGATCTGGGATCAAATCGTTTAAACAAATGAAACCTGTATCTCAGCCCAGTCATTACATCGAAAGTACGCGTAAGTCGTCTATGAGCCATGGTGGTGTGAGTGGTTAAACCATAACTAAGACTGTTTTGCTGAATTGGGTTATCGGAGCTGTCGTATTCAGCCAGGGTATTGCCACTGTTAGGGTCAACAAAAGCAATGGATTTTCCATCTTCAATGTGCCAGCTTTCTTCGGAGGTATAAGGATACATAGTGGTGGTGTTATCAATGGAGAAGTACCAAAGATCACTGAGCACAAACAGACCACCAGAATTTAATATGGGGTTGGTGACGGTCACTTCACTTTCTACCGGCAGAATGGAGGCTTTTTCTGTGAAATAAATGTTCTCGACCCCAAATGCGGCAAAGTAGCTTAACCCGCCATTTTCGGGCAAATCTCTCGCACAAATTGGGGAACTAATAAGAAATAAAAACAACCAAAGTAATCTGCGCTTAACTATTACTTTCAAGATACGCTTCGCCTAACTCGATCTTTAATCCTAAATCTAAGTAAAGCAGAAGGTAGTCTTTTCGATACATAAATATTCAGGATTTTGCTTTGCAACAGCTGCTTAAAAATAACTCAATTCTTGTCATCGCTATTGCTCAATGCTTTGGTACCTCTCTCTGGTTTGCCGGCAACGCAGTTATTGAGCAATTAATTCCAAACAGTGCTGCGTCTGATATCTCAATCATCACCAATCTCACCTTGGCTGGCTTTATTACCGGGACACTGGTGTTTGCCGCTACCGGACTTTCAGACCGATTTAAAGCCAACCGTGTATTTGCCGTTGCTAGCTTGATCGGCGCGGCAGGTAACTTACTGATGCTCGGTGCTGACAGCATGGTTCAATTGGCATTGCTGCGTTTTGTTATTGGACTCTGTTTAGCGGGAATCTACCCAGTGGGAATGAAGTTAGCGGTGGTTTGGAATCCACAGAACGCCAGTTTAGCCTTGGGTTGGCTGGTTGGCATGCTGGTGCTGGGAACTGCCCTACCCCATGGGCTTCAAGCGCTAGCAGGAGGCTTTAATGCAGGTATCACGTTATGGTCGGTTTCTGCTTTAGCAATCACCGGCGCTATTTTAGTTTTTGCTATTGGTTTACCTGAAGGCTATCAGGTCAATGTGCAGACTTTTAACCTTAACGCATTTAAGGCATTTAAAAACCTCAGGTTTCGAGCTGCTGCTCTCGGTTATTTTGGCCACATGTGGGAGCTCTATGCCTTTTGGGCATTGGTACCTTTACTTATTTCAACACTGAATGTTGATTCGGTGTCACTCCTAAGCTTTGTGGTAATTGCAATTGGTACCCTAGGCTGCATAGTGGGGGGCTATAAAAGTGTCTCCAAAGGTCAAATGTCACAACGTTCCAGCTTCAAGGTTGCACGGGTCAGCCTCTTAGTTTCTGGCGCATGCTGCCTAATTTTTCCGACAATGGTTAGCATTGCTAATGTTGAATACAGTGGCTATCTCGGGCTATTGATTTTGCTAGTTTGGGGGGCGACTGTGGTATCAGACTCACCCATGTTCTCTGCGCTTTCCTCAAACAATGTGTCAAAAGAAAATCTAGCTAGTGCCTTGAGCCTTCAGAATTCAATTGGCTTCAGTATCAGTATGGTCACCATTTTTATAACCATGGAGTATTGGCAAGTGGCCGAACACTGGATTACCTTAGTACTATTGCCTGGCCCGATTTTGGGTTTTATCGCACTTGGAAAGGGATTTAAAACAGACCATGAATCTATCTAACCATTGTTTGATTGCCATGCCTGCCATGCAAGACGCTTATTTTTCAAAAGCCGTGGTCTACTTGCTTCAGCATGACTCAGAAGGAGCCTTTGGATTAATTATTAACAAACCATTGGCAACCGATCTGGCTGATTTAGTTCAGGCACAAGACGACAGTAGTTTGGATACAAAAGTATTTGAGGGCCAGCAAGCAGTGTTTGGCGGCCCGGTGAACAAAGAGCATGGCTTTGTATTGCACACTGCACCTTTTACCTGGGCGCATTGTTTAAAAAACAATCATTTTGCTGTCACCACCTCTGGGGACATTCTAGAAGCTATTTGTCAGAGATTTGGGCCTGAAAATTATTTGGTTTCATTAGGGTATTCGGGTTGGGGCCCTGGTCAACTGGAACAAGAAATTAAGCAAAACTCTTGGTTGACCGTTGAAGCGGATAGAGAGCTTTTATTCGGTACCGACCCCTATGACAAATATGAATTGGCGATTAAAAAGCTAGGTATTAATCCAGAGATGTTTACCGGTGAGCCCGGAAGAGCCTAATCAAGACTTATCCTGAACCAAAATCCAGGGTCTAACCACAACAGACCAAAGGACTGCGTCAGACTCGAACCATGCTAGCGCTTGCTCATCTGACACTTGGGCCACCTCCTCGGAAGCAAGCCATACTTCAACCCGCTGTTTGTCGTCTTTAGAAATAACATCGGCTACTTCAATTAAATCCAGTGAGTCTGAAACCTGTATGACCTGACCTTTAGCAAAAAATGTTTGCAGCTCGCTCCACTTTATTTTCGCCGTTTCTCCAATCAGTTTCTTTTTATTTGGGTCAATTTGAGACAAAGGAACTACCACGATAAGGTTAAAGGCCGCACATTATGGTAATTTGATTTGAAATATCCAGTTTAAGCATTGAATTCCCTCATCAAATTTAATGAAATAAGGTCTTTGTTATTCTTTATCTAATTCTATGCGCAACTCTCAGTTGATCACATTTCTGGCTATTTCTTCATTATTGATGACCGGTTTCCACTTTCTGTTTTGGAATCTATTTTCAGAACTTCCGGCCAGTTTTCATAACACTGCTGAATCCTTAGCGCTTCTAACTTCAAATCAAAGCAGCCCAATTCTTACAACAGCAAAAAAAATACTATTTGTGTGGTTTTTTAATTTAGTCACCGCCATTTTCTGTGGAGTTTTTCTGGTTATTTCTGGGCTTCACCGAGCATCGGGCAACCGAAGATTTTCAAGTGTGATACTGGCTGGTTTAGTGTTTTCCTCAGTTAGCCACAGCGCAGAAATTTTTTGGGCAGGCCAAAGCCTGAATGCAATTAGTGATCTACTAATATTTGAAGGGATCAACTGGCTGATTTTAGCCGTGACCGGAACCATATTTATGACGGTAAAGAGTCGAAATATATTTAGGAATTAATAAACTCTAACCCGTCGTTTCCGCTCTTTTTATTAACCACACCTGAGTGCCAACCATCCACCCAAGCGGACACTCTGCTCAACTCGTCAGAATCAAGGAACGGATTATCTTGCGCTGGCTTTCCCTCAGCGCCAGCTTCGTAACCAGCTTTCCATATTGCATTCAACTCGTTCACACAGGTTTTTGGGATAAACATTGTGACACCTTGGCGCAAGCCAGATTATAGAAATTTTTGTGGATTTAGAGAGAGTTTGGCAGTAGATTGTTAAATATCAGTGACACAACCTAAGTTGGCACAACCACCATAGGAGTACTCATTGGGATTTGTAAATACCTTAAAGCCAAGAATTGATGAAGCTCCAGGTAAATCAATTATTCAAAGGCTAAAAATTTTTCCTAGGCAGGAAGAATTTAATTCATTGCTGACTATTCGACAACAATGGAATTCTGGCCCACAGGTTTCAGATTTCATTTGGAAATACAGCCCCCTCGAAGATTATTACCACAGCCTCACACCACACTTAGCAAAATACAGTGTGGAATGGACTCTACAGCGATTGCTTAAATGCAATGACCACGAAATCCCTTTATTAATAGAATGCTTAGCCGAGTCCCTCATAAAGTGCCCTGAAAATACCAGTTTGATAAATTTCATGTTGCTGGTTTATCAAAGAGCCCGGAAGTTTAGCTTTAAATCAGAACTGAGAGATCATTGGGAAGTAATACAAAGGCACTACCACACACATAAACCGGATGTGCTCATTAGCTTCCCATTAGAACTGAAGGACACAGACTTTATAAAATTTGAACCTGGCCATTGGCATATTTACGACGAAAAAAAATCTCCGCCATTTGAAGTAAATCTCGATCAATTGATTTACCTATTACCTGAATCTTCTTCGCTGGCTCAGCAGTTTTCGTTAGATTTAGTTGGGTGTATCGAATTTAAGAAAACGCCTTACTGGGTATTTCACTTAGACTGTCATTTAACCACAGGCCACTGCCAAAAATATCTATGGTTAATAACTAAGACTGCTGAAGATAAATATCACCAATTAAAACCCTGCCTACGAAAACCTGAAGCCAACTCAATTTTTTCTATGGAAATATTGTCCTTGATTAGCCATCACTATTATTGGAAAACAGAACCTTAGCCTCTTTTAGAGTTCTCCAATAGCTAGATAATTTGTATTTATTTGTTATCTAATTATTCCTAACCGCAGATACACATTTCATTTGAAAATGCTTTGATTGAGCGGTTTGTCGTTATGCATTTAAAGGTATTACGTCGATAATTTGGCAAATCTCATACCCAAAACGGGTTATACCGACATATTATTTTACAGTTTATGGCATGAAGATTTTAAGGCAGTTTTGAACCTATTTGATCACTAGATTTCTGATTCTAAGAGTCCAGAATAACAGAATAACTGACGTAAAAATTGCAAAGGAACTAACCTATGAAAGCCGCTCAAAGTGAAACCAAAGTCATGATGTCGGAACTGCAAGACTACTTTAAACCACTTGCCAAAATAGTATTCCTGCTTTGCATTGATATGTTCATCATGGGAGTGCTGTTCAGCCGAACCATTGATGGCAATTTAGAGGTGGCTGCGCCAGCAGATTTTATGGCAGGCTTTGCTTACTTCGTTTTCATCACATTGCCACACATGACTACCTTTATTAAAAGGCTACATGCTCATTGATGTATCAGAAATTTAAGTATGGCCTCCCCAGAAGGACTCGAACCCTCATCGGCCGCTTAGGAGGCTTTTTTCGCGACGAAAAAACCATGTTTTAGGGCCTTATTAGAATTTTTCTAAATTTATAACACTTCTGTGGCATTTTCCTAAGCAATACCATCCTATACA
Source organism: Gynuella sp. (assembly GCA_028282465.1). Classification (GTDB taxonomy): domain Bacteria; phylum Pseudomonadota; class Gammaproteobacteria; order Pseudomonadales; family Natronospirillaceae; genus JANQHX01. The sequence goes on along the minus strand of JANQHX010000053.1, from coordinate 79,765 downwards.
AAACTATAGAACAGACTTATAGTGTACTCTTTAACGTACCATTGCTTGTACACTAATAATCTCTGTAGGGAGAGTCTGAAATGAAGAAAATTTATGCAAACACCACCGTCAGTGTTTCTGAGCTTCGAAAAGCCCCAATGGCTGTTGTAGAAGGATCTCAAGGTGATGCAGTCGCAATTCTTAATAGAAATGAGCCAGTAGCCTATCTAGTGCCTGCCTCAGCCGTTCACAGAAATGAGCCTGTGGACTTGAACGACTCAGATATGGACTCTTTGATTTCTACAGTAGTCGAAGAAAACACAGAAGCACTGAATGGCTTAAGAACAAGGTAAAGGGAATTGAAATACTTTGAGTTTGAGAAGCTAGTTCTTTTAACCAAGAAAGCCCACGAAGCAGTTATCCAGCCAGAAGAGCTTCAAGGCTTTGCTCCAGACAAGTCTTTAGATTCCGCCTTAGCAAGACCATTCAATAAAATTGAGTACGGCCTTACAAATAACGTTTATGATCATTCCGCAGACTGTTGTGTTGCCATTGTAAAAGCCCATGCTTTTAATGACGCGAATAAACGAACAGCCTTAACTGTGATGGCAGCCATTCTTAAAGTTAATGGAATTAAAATTACAAGTACTCAAAAGGAGCTTGAGGACGTGCTTGTAAATGTCTCGAATGATCTAATGGATGAAAGCACTTTGGCAAACTGGTTAGCAAGTCATTCTGAGGCGAGCTAATGCGGATTAGGGAACGCAACTCCAAGATAAGAATAAATTCTTTCTAACACATCTTCACCAATTCCCACTCTCGATGTAATAAGTCTTGATGTCTTCTAACAAAAAATCAAAATAATGAATTTGCTTCTAAACTCAATATCTTCAGCATTACTTGAAATTCGCTCAATCAAGTAGCGGTTATCTTTACTCAAATAAAACTCTCTAAATTCTTCAATGCAGCCTTATTAATAATAACTTCTCAGTCATTCAGAATTTTGTTTGTAGAACCACTATCCTTGACGCTTGTAGTGGCCTCCCCAGAAGGACTCGAACCCTCATCGACCGCTTAGGAGAAGTTTTAAGCGGAACGATCGAAGGCTCTACAATGAGGGTTTCGGAGAAACCCTCTCTTCCTGTGACATTAATTAGGGGAGTTAATGTGAATTTGGGAAAGCCACTCCCATATCAGCATAAATTCTCTCTAAAACCTCTTCTGCCAATGGCCATTGTCTATAGATAAGTGCAGAATATCTTTTGACAAAGAAGTAAATTAAAACAATAAACTTACATCTAAACTCGACTCGCGTAGAGTTTTCCTTAATCTTCTTTGCTAAGAATTTGTTATTATCATCAAGATAGAACTTTCGAAACTCATCAATATCCGCTTTTTTGACAATACCCTGTAGATCATTCAGGATCTTATCTGTAGATCCTCGATCATCTAAACTATCTTCAACCAAGATGGTTGCAGCTTTGTCAACTTCCCTCTTCCAAGATTCGCGACTCGCTGTTAACTCATCGACTGATTCTTTTACTTCACAAAGAAGTGAATCTGTTGTTTCCAGCAAAGCCATACTTCTAGCAAAGCTTCTTTGAATATCCGTAGAATATTCGACCTCTCCTTTGTAAATTGTGTCATGTGCCATTTCTGCGTAAGCATGCTGTAACAGAGTCCTTACTTGTATTTCACATGGCGTTCCATATTGCACTGTAGAGCCATCCTCTAGTACTAAATCTTTGCTTGCCTTTATAACAAAATGCACAGACTGATAATCAAAGGCTCTCGGATCATCCTCCTTCCACCAATCAATCTGCTTATCAAGAGTATAAGTCCAACTGTCACACTCCATTATTATTTTTTGAATAATGAGAATTTGGCTAGTCAATAGACAAATGAATCGAACTCCAGCTTTATCTTCAATTTCATTATAAGGATTCTTGTATTTATCCTTTTTCCTAATAAAAGCCTTTGTTAAAAGCGAGTCGGTAGTTTTAATTCTGTATGAAGGCTCAACTTTAATAAATTCGTTAAATTTCTCTGATGAACCAAGAACAGATCTTAAAGAATCCACTACATATGAACGAACATATTTAGCCCATGCTTCATACATAGGCTTTTCTGATTCGTATAATTCAGCAAACTCTTTTTGATCCATCACGCTTGGTCTTTTACCTGTCCTTTTATTCGAATTAGTGTGCTTTGCTCATCAGCCTCTACAACTTCAACAAGGTCACTAAAATCATCTGCAGGAGCAGTAATTTTCACTCTTGATGAAAATGTTATTTTCCGTATTTTTAACCTTTTATTAAGCAAGGATGTGTCTTTGTTAATTGAGGCATTCGGAAATCCCTTACGATCCATGAATGTATTATAGTCGTCTTGAATATCCTCACTAAGGTATTTCTTTGAGAATTTTCTAGAACCGATAACTTTTGAATTATCCAATTTCAAATAGGTGTATAGTGCATTGTGTGCATCTACCTTTTCTTCAGCACTTAAGTCTGAGCTTTGTATAAATTCCCTCGTATACTCGTAGAAATCTCGAGTTTTATGTTTTTCGTTATCAGGTATTTTTAAACCTAGAAAGCCAGAATAAAAATACTTAGCTGCTTGGCGACTATCATCAGCTTTAATGTTGCTATCAAATACTACTGACCTAAAGTCCTCTTCTCCCCGTACGTCTTTCTTAATCGTTTTTTTGGAAACCTCTATAAATACCCCGATTTTATATAAACGGGATTGGGGAGTTAGAATTAAGTTCTCAAAATATCGGAGATTTACTTCATCACCCACTTCTTCTTCCATGAATCCAGCTTGAGATTCAGCCTTTATAACAATTATACAACGGTTATTGTGAACTCCCGCTGTTGCTTCAATTATAACGAGTGTCCCTCCAGGCCATCTCTTGCTTGCATGCGCCTTGGTATGTAATTCAGCTATCTTATGGGACTCTAAGATAAATTCTTTATCTTTCATTGAGAGCAAATTCGAAGCAACTTTAAAACTAGTCTCTGCTTTCGACTCAAGAATTTCCATTTCTAGACTGCTTGACCCAACACCAAGAACAGAGCTAATTCTCTCCTCTATCTTCTTTATTGCAGCAGCGTCCAGAATACTTAACTTCTGACTTAGAAAAGGGGCCACAGCTCCTTCATCATTAGGCCTATAGACATTATGAATAATTAAGCGCTTAAAGTTTAAGTTTTCAAACCCAATTTCAACCATGAACACAATCCCTGAAAATTCGAATTATTCGGCAAATGCCGAACTTTGTTCGAACACGCTAACACTAGGAATCAAGAAATCAAAATGGTTTAAATGAGATTTATCTGAAGCGCGTCAATCATGACTAATTGACATTTGTAACTCTTTAAAAAATTATAATGAAATCCCAGATTTCATATCATAAAAGAATGATTTTTTTTATGAAGCCAGAAATTCTTATCACACCATGAAGTGACATTTTTTTTGAAGAGGTTTAGATAAAGTTGCGCCAAGTTCTGTAAAAATGGAGGCATTTGCGTTAAACTTGGCCTCCCCAGAAGGACTCGAACCCTCATCGGCCGCTTAGGAGGCGGCTGCTCTATCCTGTTGAGCTATGGGGAGTAGGAGGCGGGAAGATACTGCCGCAATTAAATTTAAGTTTCAAATAAAGTTAGCCACAGTATATTTTTCAAGCAATCCAAATCAGTTAAGACTCAATGCTGGCTTTGATGCAGCGTATTTCTCCTTTACTAATACTGCCGCCCAATTCTTCATAAATCTTTTCAAGACTATTGCTTTTGTTTTGAGCTAATAATTGAGCGACTTTTTGAATACTGTTTTCAGAAAGGTTTACGACATCTCGCAGCGACAAAAACCCTTGCCTGATTTTGACTGCAAATATTTTATAAACCTCTTCTCTTGGCACTTCTAATTCACTGGCAATATTTGCTGCTGGCACTCCAGATTTATGTAACGCCATAACCTTGTTTTTCAGCAGGCCCGAGTGGTCACTTTGATTCAGTGATTGACCGTTTAATATTGCTAAAAAATCATCGGCATACTTTTCTAATTTTCTTGCTCCCACACCACTGATCATTGAAAACTGTTCGCGCGATTGTGGCTTTTGTTCAACCATATCCATCAGTGTGGCGTCATGAAAAACAGTATACGCGGGCACACCTTGTTGGTCTGCCAAAGACTTTCTCAGTGCACGTAATGCTTGCCATAGGGCTTGGTCTGATTCACTCACACTTCTCATATTGGACTTTGTTTTTCTTGGGGAAGCTTCCGTTTTTAGCACTGACTTTTTAAGTTCAAGCTTTTCGTTGCCTTTTAATATCTCACGGCATTTCTCTAGGAGTTTTAATCCACCATGGTCGTCCACACTGACTAAACCTAAAGCGATGATTTGACGAAAAATGGATTTCCATTCCATTTGATTGAGCTCTGAACCAACTCCAAATACGTTGAGTTGATGATGCTCAAATGATTCGATTCGCTGGTCCGATTCACCTAATAACACCTTAATTAGGTAGTTCACACCAAATCGTTGACCGGTACGATAAACACAAGACAAAGCTTTGCGAACGGGTTCAGTGGCATCCCAGGATTCTGGAGGGTTAAGGCAGGTATCACAGTTTCCACAGGGTTTTTCCAGATGATCACCAAAGTAACCCAAGAGAACTTGCCTTCGACACTGACTGGTTTCACACAAACCTTGCATGGTGTCTAGTTGATATCGCTCTACCCTTTTTCTTTCCTCCGGGGCTTCCGACTCGTCCAACCTTCGACGCTGAAGTACTAAGTCATTCACGCCGTATAACAAATAAGCCGCCGAGGGAAGCCCGTCGCGCCCTGCTCTGCCGGTCTCTTGGTAATAAGCTTCAATAGATTTTGGAATCCCCAAGTGCAACACATAACGAACGTCTGGCTTGTCGATGCCCATTCCAAATGCAATGGTGGCCACCATCACAATACCGTCTTGCCTTAAAAACTGTTCTAAATTCGTTTGTCTTTGCTGGGAATCCATTCCGGCGTGGTAGGGCAAAGCTTGAATACCCTGATCTTGAAGCCAGCTGGCAATGCGCTCTACTTTGGCTCTAGACTGACAATAAATAACTCCGCAGCTCTGGTAACCCTGCTCCTTTAAGAACTCAATTACCTGACGTTTTTCATTATTTACTTCAGCAATTCGATATTGAATATTTGGACGATCGAAGCCACAGACAAAATGATTGGCGTCGGTAAGCCTAAGTCTTTGAATAATTTCAGAACGAGTTTTTTCATCAGCCGTAGCTGTTAAGGCAATTCTTGGAATCTGAGGAAAGTAATCAATTAAATCCGAAAGTGCTAAGTAATCCTTTCGAAAATCATGCCCCCATTGGGAAACGCAATGGGCTTCATCAATCGCGATTAAGGCGAGTCTGGTTTGGCTTAACCATTGCAAAGTAGATTCCATTCCTAGACGTTCTGGTGACATATAGATCAAGTCGTATTCACCCGCCACAGTGCGTTGAATGCGCTGCGCCATCTCATAATTTGAAAGGCTAGAATTAATAAAGCTGGCTTTAACCCCTAATCCATTTAACGCATTCACTTGATCTTGCATTAGCGCAATAAGTGGACTGACGACAATGCCCACACCATCACGAACAATACCCGGCAATTGGTAGCATAATGATTTACCACCACCTGTGGGCATGATGAGCATGGCATTTTGGCCATTTATCAATCCATTTATGACTACGTCTTGAGGTTTTCTGAACTCCGAGTAACCATAAATGTTTGAAAGCACTTCCAGTGCTCTATGGTTCATGGCTACACTTGTCTCCTTAGATTTAACAGAACGATGAATCATGTCGATAACAGAATCCGAACTAGACCAACTTTTTAGCCTTTTGGAATCGGACCTAGTGCCGGAAGATACCTTAGATTTTTACAGTGTGCATGGCTTGATGACGGCTGCGGTAATCAGCCCTGTCGCAATTGCAGAAACCGACCGTCTGGAAATGATATTTGATGATCTCTCAAACATACAGAGAAAAGACTGGTTTATTGAAGCCAAGCTGCTACTGAATAAGTTGAAACTGAATGTTCAAGAAGAATTATTAAGTGAAGAAACCATAGAGCTTCCTTTCGATCCGGAACCAGAAATTGAAGATTCAGATATGCAGGCTTGGTGTTGTGGCTTTATGGAAGTTGTGTTTTTTGTACAAGAACAATGGTTCAGTGGTGATGAAGATACCACCTCTACGCTAATGCTACCCATTGAAACAGGCTCTGGGCTTTTTGAATCGGAAGATGAGTTTCAAACCATTATTAGCGACAAGAAACTTCTCATGAATATTCTTAATCAGATTCCAGAAGTACTCACAGATTTGTACTTGTTTTTTCACGCACCTCAAGACAAGAAAAAGGCTCATTAGAGCCAATTTTATTTACCTGTACCGCCATGGCACTTTGGTGAGTCTGGAACCACAGCATCAGTCCATTCTTGAGGGCTATACAAATGTAAGGCAAGCGCATGAACTGGGCCGCTAAGCTCCTCATTCAATACGGAATACACCATTTGATGCCTTTTTACCTTAGTGATACCGGCAAATTGATCAGACACTAAGGTCAGTTTAAAGTGGCTTTCAGACCCCTCAGGCACATTATGATTGCCGCTTTCATTTAATATCTGAAATTCTTGTGGGTTCAGTGATTGTTTGATCTTTTGTTCAATTTGATTTTGTATTTTCAATGGCGTTCTCCAGTCAAAGCTTGATCAGGCAGGCTTTCCGTTAGAAAGAGCTTCGGTTTACCCGAGGTTACTGAATTTGTCTAATAACATTTTATCTGCAAAGCTCTCATGCAAATACTGTAAAAATGTACATGACTTATTGACATCCGAGACCTTCACTGGTTATAAATACGCCCTCTTTTTATCAAAATAATCAATAAGTTAGGGTTCGAAATGGATAATAAAGCCAAAGCTTTAATTAGTCAGTTTTACCAGGAAGAAGAACAAAAAGCGCAATTTGAAAAGTCGTTTTCTCAGGTGAATGTTAGCCTTAAAGAATCTGACATTGCCATGCTAGAAGCCATAGCCAGTCGCTTCGGCACTAGTAAAGAGGCCTTAGCTCGAGAGGCTTTGTCTGGGGCTATTTACAATATGTTTGAAGCACTGGATTCAAAAGAGCGCAAATCAATAGCGAAAGAAGCGGACGATACCACTCCTAGCGAAGGAGATGACAAATCAGTGGCTTGGGTCATGAATGACCGGGCAGTCACTCGTGAAGAAAATCGACTCAAGAAATTACAAGCTCAAGAAGAACAGAAGAAAGTCGAGAATCAAAAACCTGAGCCTACAGAAGATAAGAAAACCGAAGCGCCTAAGCAGGTTGAAGCTCTCGAAAACGACGATCCAGCTGAAAACAACGCTACTAATGAAGATAAAAATAATACGCCTGCAGAAGAATTAGTTGCTTCAGAGGAAGAATCTCAAGTAGAAACCGCAGGCACTAAAATGGAAAGTATGTTTCTTTGATGGTGAAGGCTTAACGTTCCATAGCCCGGGTTCTGCGATAGGTTTCCTGCAGAAGCTGGGCGTCAATGGGGGCTCTGTGTCTGTTCACTCCCCACTCCTGCATAATTTGCTTTCTTGTATCATCCCAAAACTCCATCTGCTTTTCAGACAAAATTCTAGTTAGGGTTTCTAATTTAAATGTTTGGCGCAAATCTGCCCGATAAAACAACAAAGACAACCAAGTGCTATCGAATCCCCAACCATCGGTATACACCACTTGACCTTCTAACACTGCATTCAACGTTTTAGCCACATCTAGGATATCTCTACCATTCAAATACAGCTCTTCTCTGCTGATACCATGAATTTGTTCTGCACTGTCATCCCAATGAGTCCAATTTTCCAATGGGGAAATTAAAAAGCTGAGAACGCTTTCATCTGGCATAGCAACACCAATTTCTATTGGATAGCTGCCTTTGCCAAATCCTGAAGCTTCGATATCGATGATGACTGGAGACATGTACTGCTGTTAGTTTATTTTAGGTAAATAAAAAGGCGCCGAAGCACCTTTTCAAAGTAGAGTACGAGTCTTAGGGAATGGATGCAAATGTTTCTTCAATTAGTGCCGGAGTTAATATCTGGGGTAGCACTTTCGCCACCGCCGCGCCTGGCTCAAAATATAAATACATGGGTACACCGTTAAAGCCATACTCTGCAATTAACGAATCAACAGCAGGTGATGGATTGGTCCAATCGGCTTGCACTAGTTGCACATCTTTTTCTTTCACCATCGAGTGAAAGTCCTCACCTGACAATGCCACTCGTTTATTGGCTTTACAGGTAATACACCAAGCTGCTGTCACGTCTACAAAAATAGGCTTACCGGTTTGTTGCAACTTCGCCAGCGTATCAGGGGTATAAGCAGTCCATGGATCCACTTGATCTCTTTGATCCATAACCAGGACGAATGCCACTAATATCGAAAGATATTTCACACCACGCTTGAACCAATTGAACGCTGGCTTATGGCCTGACTTTACTGCTAAGCCTTGCCACAAAGCAAAGGTTAAGAGGATTAGACCACCACCCACTGAAACTAAAGCGTCTGTGCCTTTTATTTCAACCAATACCCAAAGTAACCAAAGCGCAGTTGCAAACAATGGAAATGCTAGAATCTGTTTAAAGTTTTCCATCCAAGGTCCAGGCTTAGGCAAGGCCTTTGAAACCATTGGAATCAGAGAAATTAACAGTACAGGGAAGGCTAACCCCAACCCCATCACAGCAAAGATAAGTAAGCTCACATAAGCCGGTTGGGCCAGCGCAAAACCAATGGCAGATCCCATGAAAGGAGCAGTACAGGGTGTTGCCACTAAAACCGCTAATACTCCAGTAAAGAACGAGCCAGAGTGTCCGTCTTTTTGAGTCAGGCCCTGCCCGACTCCCATAAAGCTTTGACCAAATTCAAAATAACCAGCCATATTCAATGCTACCAAGGTAAATAACAGCACTAAGAAAGCGACAAAATAAGGATTTTGCAGTTGAAAGCCCCAGCCAACCCAATCTCCAAACTGACGTAATAAAATTAACGCACCCGCCACTGCCATAAAACTAGCAACAACACCCAGGGTATATACCCATCCATGTACTCTTGCTTTTGCCAAATCTTCTGACATCTGCGTAATTTGCAAAGCCTTAATGGATAGAACCGGGAAAACACATGGCATCAGATTTAAGATCAATCCACCTAAAAACGCTGCTCCCATAGCAAAAATGAGTTGAGTTAAGTTTAAGGCTTGAGTTTGTTGAACAGGTGCTTCAGTGAAATCCAGTGATGCAAAATCATTGGATGACACTGCCGCTCTAGGCGCTGGCCCAGAAAGCTCAACATTACTGTCGGTTAAACTCACCAACAGCTGTTTCTTTTGAGGCGGATAGCAAAGCCCCTCATCAGCACAGCCCTGGTACTCAAAGTTAATTTCGTAATCGTTAACTTGAGGATCAAGCTTTACGCGAGCCACCATGACGTCATAAAAAAGTGCCATCACTTCATCAAAATTGGGGTCGTACTTATCTATAACGTTGTCTGAGAAAACTGGTGAGGATAATGAGCCACTATTAGAACTAAATAGAGTCCTGTCCCTGTAAAGATAGTAATTCGAAGCAATCATCCAATCCAAAACTAGCTCATTTCCATCGAGGTAATAAGACAGTTGGAACGCCTCGTCTACCTTTAAAAATTCGACATCATTGTCAAAGGCCTTGGCCGAAAATGACAAAAAAAGTGTGCTTATTAATATTGCTATTGAAGCAGAAAGTTTGGTGAGAATACGGCTCATAGTTTTATACGCAGTTAGGTGAATGTGGCTTTGACCCTTTTATTAGAATAGGGTTCCAACACTTATTAATCTTTGCATTTTAAAGTAAGAATTTTAGATAAGTGTTGATAGGGTTCAGCAAATTACAAAATGCTTACGGATCTATTAAGGCTCTTTTCGCTAGTTATTTGGGCCAAATTACCCAATAAGGAACTTCTTGTTGCTCCAAAAAATCTTTAGCTTCTGAGCCATGCAATATCGCCAATGTTGTTAGAAATCCAGCTTCTAAACAGCTCGCGGCTGCAACGGTTACTGATTTAGGAGTATCGAAAACAGGCCATCCATTCTTTGGATTAATAATATGACTATAGGTTTTTCCGTTTTGTTGAAAACGTTGCTTTACGTTTCCACTCGTAGCTAACGCCCCATTTTTTAGACCCACCATTGCGGAGGCAGTATTTGAATCTATCACAGATTCAATTCCACTGTTCCACGGCCTGTCGCTTTTTCTTGGCCCGCTGACGATCAAGTCTCCGCCGAAATTAATTAGAAATGGAATATCATATTTCAACTCAAGAAGAATTTTACCTCTATCCACTGCATATTCTTTTCCGATTCCACCAAAGTCTAACTCCATGTCTGGCGGCATTATTAAATTGGAATCTTCTAACTGGATTTTATTAAAACCAACTTTTTCTAAAGCTAATTCAATAGTCGATGGTTCTGGTAGTTGGAATTCAGGGTTCTGGAAATTCCAAATCTTCTTTAATTGACCAGAGGTAATGTCAAATAGACCATCGCTCAACTGAAAGCATTGCGCAGAAAACTCAAGTAGTTGACGTGTTTCGTCATCAAGTGACACTTCATGACCTGCACTACTATTGATTTGACTCAAGATACTGTCAGATTTAAATCGACTAAATTTCTGTTCTATGCGATAGGTCTCATTTATAACAATTCGTGACATATGTTCTGCCAGATCATAATTGTGAGTCTCTAGTAAAATTTCACACGGAGAAGCCATTGCAAAAAATTTAGTGCGGAACAAATCGTCATTTTTAGAAATTTTCATATCAAAATTTGAATTCAATAGTCAGCAAACTGTTGACAATATTTTTGCCACTAATACCTAAATAGTTAAAGTTTAAATCTGTGAAGAATGTCTCACACAAATCCCTCACCAGCGGAAGCACTTTGGCAATGTAATTGCGTACATTGAAAGTAATTATATTAAAAAATATCCATAGCGGGATTCAAATTATGCGTCAACTTACTTTGCTGGTTACGGCTTTGCTGGCTCTTGTTGCCTGTCAGCCTGAACAACCTGAAACTTTGGAAAGGAAGAATGCACTATTAGACGGAGACTTCATGTTGAGCCAGTCTTCTTTTAATAGTCTTTCAAAAGAAGATCAGTATATGGTAGCCAACAAAATACTGGCGCCAATGATGAAAGGAATTGCTGTTGATGACTTCTTCGAAACCTCTAACGGTTTAGACAATTTAAATGTTAAAGCAACAAATTTTGTCAACAATACTTTGTCAGCCCTGAATACAGATCTTTCAACTGCGCAAATCAACGCAATCAATCAAGATATTTTTGGTTATGACCTGCTTAATGATGATGGCACTCCGATGATGGATGAGGACGGCAATACATTAAGTGTTCAATCCAAGTATCGCTTCGATGGCAGCGAGCCGCAACAACAACTGGTTGCGCGCATGTATGAAATGCCGATTAGTAAAAATCAGTTCAACGCTTGGATGGCTTACTTTCTTGCCAATACAATCATGTTTTCCCCTGCCCGCGAAATGGAAAGTACCGACAGCAATGACGTTTATACGGTTTTAAGTTTCCTTGAAACTGAATTATCCGCTGAGACCCCGATTAGAGACATCATTAGAAAATGGATGCCGAGACAGTCTAGATTTCGTGTAGCCAGATCTCCTGAAAACCAAGTACTGGAAATTAAAGAAAACTATTTAGGTATCTTTAACGATTTACCAGAAGAAATTGCTGATACTCAGAGCGGCGCTCAAGCTTGCTCAGAATACTATTTAACAGACGATTCTGAGGACTACACACTAAGAAGTGACCCAGCAAATAAAAATACAACTCAGGTGCTGTTCCAAGGATATTACGTCACAACCTGTGAAGAGGTTTACGACATAGTTGCCGGGCATCCAAACGTCATCCCTCGAGTTACTGAAGTACTGATTAATTACTTTTTAAGTGGTAGACCTCAATCTGCGAGACATTCTTTGCGTAACGCCATTGTTGAACAAGAACCTACCACCTTTAAACAGATTTTTACTGGGATTATTTTCTCGAGAGAGTTTTTATTAAACACCAGAAGACCTAAATCTTTTGAAGAAAATGCCATGGCCTTTTTGCACCGTGCACACTGGAACGCACAAGCAAACAGCGGCAACATGAATAGAGATGGCATCAGAAATGTTTTCGCGTCTAGATCCAACAATTTCAGAACCAATGATAAAAAGAACATGACCAACATGGGTCAAGCCCCCATGGAATATAAGATTGGTCGCTATCCTGATGTGCCAATGGATGTGTTAAGTTTTGCTGCCTACCATAAAGCCATGCGTGAAGATATTTTAATTAGTCAGAGCTCTTGGTCAGGCAGTCGTCACCCTGATGAAAATGATGAGCTTTTCCCTGTCTATGACGGCGCATTGTATGAAGCAGGCTGGGAAAAACTGAAACCGTCAATAGAAAACTTTGATGCCGAGGATCTAATCAACTTTACTTTCCTAATGACGTTAGGAAGAAAAGCAACCACCGAAGAATCTATTACGTTTGACTACATATCGGACTCAGGAGGAAACAATCAACCAGCCGCAACCACTGTGACTGGAGAGCTTGAGTTTTTCTTAATGGAAGGTCTAAGACGGGGCAAGTTCTATACAGATGACGATGATTCTATTTGCATCAGAACTGATAATGGTCGTTGCGATGGAGAGCGAGAATATAATGCAGACGACATTATGGAAATTATGCTCGATTACATTTCTCGTCTTCCAGAATTTTATTACTTCAGCACTGTTCAATAAGGATTGCAGCCATGAAACGTAGAAACTTTTTGAAATCAGCCGCTGCAATTGGTGCTTCCAGAGCGGTTCCATTTGGATTCAGCGCACCATTTTTAGCAAATCAGGCTTATGCATTCAGTCCAAACTACACAAACGCAAATATCGTTGTGCCTGAAGTTATGCCACAAGTCATCAACATTTTTATGTATGGCGGTGCTTCAGAGTTAGCGGGAAACCTTACCAACATTGTAGACATTAGCCAGAACTCTCAAAATGATTACAGCGCAGTCAATTCCAATGCATTCAGGGCGGAAATTCTTGAGAACGCCAGCTTGGACAACGATGGGCAATTGGTTGGAGGTGAAATCACTCCGAACGGTTTTTGGAGAAGTTCTGGCGGAAGCTTTATGGAAGACATGCTAGCCTCTGACCACATGTCCGTTTACCGTACAATCTATAAGCAAAAGAATCGAACAAGATCGCACCGAGACAGTATCTTCATGTCTCATAAGGGCAGCCTAGATTTAGAAGGTACTCCAGGAATTGGTACTCGTGTTGCCAACCTACTTTACAAAAACGCCAGCGCATACGCTGGTGCAGTTTTCGCCGATGGCACAGTAATGCCGTCTGATATGAATGAATTGGTTATCCCATTCATTTCATTTGAAGGGGATTCCACGTCTTACTCAATAGACCCAGATAATCCACTTCCGTTAAACCTTCGCGGTTTGACCATGAACAGTAACTTCGATAACCCATACACAAGAGATCTCAATCAAGGTCACGCACGTTTCAATAGCACTCCAGAAAACATCCAAGCCTTCGTGGAAGCAAGGTTAGCTCAGGACCTAAGTAAGTCCCGTTATCAAAAAGCTTATGATGCGTTTGATAAACGCCAAGAATTAGAAGAAAAAATGAATCAGTTGGGTGATATTGCTGAATTAGATTTGCCTATTCTTCCCGCTGGCGATCCAGATGCAAACGGGAACAATGGAAATCGTCTAGAGTATCCAAACAATTCATTCTCCAACCAAATTCGAGCAGCAGTGACCTTGGCGCTAGCCAACCCCCAAACCATGTATATAACCGCTGGAACTGCTGGCCTCGGGGGCTGGGATGATCACAACAATGGTATTGACCGATACCCCAATAGGATGCGTGATGTAATGGCCACCATGAGAGCTGCCATGAAACATATTCAATATGCAGTGACTGGTAGTAACTCGTTAACAACCATTAACGGCCAACCAAGAACCCGTACTGACAACATCATTATTAATATCTTTGGTGACTTCGGTCGCTTGGTGAATCTAAACAATTCTGGTGGTTGGGATCATGCAAACAACCAAAACCTATATACTTTTGGTGGTGCAGGCATACGCCCTGGCGGTGAGTCTGCATTAGGCAAGGTGGTGGGAACCACTGTTCGTAATGGAACAAGTAAAACCAACAATCAATATACTGTGCCAACTTCCGACTCCCCAACATTCGAGCCGATGAGTATTGCTTCAAGTATATATGGATATTTTGGAGTTCAGAATCCAGATTTCATGACTGCTGACCCTGAAAACAACCCGAATGGAGACAGTCCAATAGACGAAACGTTACCTGGGAACCCACAACTATTTGAATTATAAAATTCGAGTGTGGACTCATTTATAGCTCTCTCACAGATTTAATTCATTCACAGTTAAAGCCGCATAGTGCGGCTTTTTCTTTTTCTGTAGTATTTAAAAATTAATTACGAATACAGAAGTAAGTTAATTAACTAATGAGCCCATCTTTAGATATGTATAACAGTTACTTCTAAAACAATACGACCACCATATCAACTAAGGTAAAGTATTTATTGAAGACAAGTTTTTATGACAAGTAGATCCTTAACAACCAGAAACAAAAAAGCCAGTTGATCGCTCAACTGGCTTTTTAATTAGACTGGTAAACAGGTGTTATTCAAAGTCATTAAATAGGTTAAAGGATAAGAAAAATGCCCTATTCTTTTCGTACACAGCATCCACGAAGGTTTGATCCATATAACCGCCACGGATTTTAATATCACCAAATCTTCGGGTTTTCATAATGTATTTAGCGCCTAAAGAATAGGAAGACATTTCAGCCAAACGTCCATCAGAAGATAAGTAGTTCACGTCTTGTAATGCGTCGTCTGCACTGATGCCATTGCCAGGATCTATCAATAATCTATCAGCGTGGAAGAAGGCAGCACTCTGAGTGTAAAACCGCACAAATGGTTCGAACACATTGCCATTAGGTCTGGTAAAGGCGTAATTCAAATTCAATGTGTGGGAGTCTATGTCCCAGTCATCTGTGTAGTACCGATAATTCCAACCAATGTGATTTTGATTGCCAGTTTCAAATCGCCAATTTGTAAAAAACACCTGACGAATACGACTGTCAGGTCGGCTCTCATAATACAACTCTGTATCAGGTTGAGCCTCTTCATCCGCTGCAGAAAATACTTTGTAGGGTTCTGTGTGGTATCCGAGGGATTGACTGTAGCTATAATTAAATTGAGCAACCGTTCTACGATTCATCACTCGAGTCCAGCCAGTAATAAACTCCAAGGCATTTTTACGACCTGCGGTGTTCATTTCTTCGTCGGAAACTGCGGAAAGCGGTTCGGGGGTCGTCTCACCTGTTCTAAAAATCTTATCCGTGGCACCGCCTATGGCAAAAGAGAGCGTATTGTTTTTACCTCGATCGTCGTATTCAAAACCTAAAGAACCACCAATGGAGTTGTAATCCGTTTCAACAGACACATAAGAAACGACAGAGGTTCTGAATTGTCTGGTAACATCATGAGTGATGCTGGCGTCCACAGCCAATCTGGTATCATTAAACTCAGCAGTGGCACCTGCGCCAGCACCACCGGATCCACCGCCACCAGAAGCACCGGTATAGGTAACACCTTCAATTGGAAGAGCACCTGTGGGTGTAACACCTGACAGGGTGTCGAGGGTCATACCTATATTGATAATGGTGTCGTCACTGAGATTGCCATTAATTTTTCCAATCCAGGAATCGACACTGATTCCGAAATCGTTATTTCCACCCTCTTCGAAAGAGCCGTTCTCTGAGTAATTGTAATAGGCGAGATCTACTTTCCACTTATTATATAAGTCGGCTGCTTGCCCAGGTGTGCTTGTTAGCAAACCTGCTGTTGCCGCGGCTAGCGAACCTGTGATCTTTTGCTTTTTAGTTACAGCCACAACCGCCTCCACCTACACTTGTGCCGCCATGGGAGGCTTCTTTACTGAAATAAATGTGGTCATCAATATAACCATCAATGACTTCACCACCGGGTTGCATTTCGTCTTTTGCTAAAATGTCCTTTTCCCAGGCACTGACCTTTTCCATTTTAAACATTGCACATCCACTGACGCTCACCAAGAGCACTGCAGACAAGCTAATTTGGATTAGAGTTTTCATGATTAATTTTTTGATTACCCACTAATAGATTTTTCAGTATAAATCTCATGCTTTCAGACTTTGGCTGAACCGTTTCTCAATTACTGAATGCTAGGAAACATTAATTTTTATGAGTGTGAACAAGATCTCAATTCAATTGATATAGCTCAAACCCTCACATAAAATAACAGGTCTAAATAGGGCCAAAACTGCCCTATTTAGGCATTTTCTTCCAACCTTCTATTATTTCCAAAATGGCAATAATAGAAATTAAAACTAGGATTTGAATGTCATACTATTATTCTTACATCTGATCCGATGCAGAAATATGACATTGGAGCTCAAACGTTTTATCAGGAATTACCCATGCTTTTTAATGGCCTACTTGAATTCAATATCGCGCAAATAGTTTTATACACCCTAGCTCTTACACACATAACCATAGTTAGTGTTACTGTTTATCTTCATAGATACTCGGCCCACAGAGCTTTAGACCTCCACCCTATTTTGTCTCACTTCTTCAGATTTTGGCTTTGGCTCACCACGAGCATGAGCACAAAAGAATGGACAGCAGTACACCGCAAACATCACGCCAAATGTGAAACAGAAGAAGACCCTCATAGCCCTGTGGTTTTAGGTTTAGGAAAAGTTTTAAGAGAAGGCGCAGAGCTTTATCAAACCGCCGCAGACGATAAAGAGTTGGTTCAACGATATGGAAAAGGCACACCTGAGGATTGGCTAGAGAATTATGTTTACAGTAATCCTAAATTAAAAATAAGCCTCTGGGGTGTCAGCCTAATGCTGATCATTAACCTGCTTCTATTAGGGCCTATTGGTTTAACCGTTTGGGCTGTTCAAATGATTTGGATTCCATTGTTTGCTGCAGGTGTGATTAACGGCATTGGTCATTATTTTGGGTACAGGAATTATGAGTGTAAAGATGCAGCGACTAATATTTCGCCTTGGGGAATATTGATTGGAGGCGAGGAACTTCATAACAATCATCATACCTTTCCAAATTCTGCTAAGTTGTCTTCGAAATGGTATGAGTTTGACTTGGGGTGGTTTTACATCAAAGTGTTTGAAGCTCTGGGTTTAGCAAGCAATATCAAACAAGGACCTGTTGCTCATAAAATTAAAGATAAAAAATGGATAGATCTCGATACTGCGAGAGCCCTGGCAAATGATCGATTCCAGGTTATGGCAAGTTTTAAAGCCAAGGTTATTGACCCAACGGTCAACAAAGAACTCAGAAAAATGGATATAGCTCAGCGTCGGCTTTTCAAACGAGCCAAGTCATTGATTAGTACTGAAGAGAGTCTTCTGAAAACGAATCAAATGCGACAGCTAAACCATGTTCTTGATAACAATCAAATGATGAAGCAACTATATTTAATGAAAAACAAGCTGTTAGAAATTTGGCAGAACAGATCATCTGGCGCTGATGAAATGCTTAAGTCATTGAAAGATTGGATTGCTGAAGCCGAGGCAAGTGGTATTCACGCTCTCGAAGATTTTGCTGCTCATTTAAAGGCTTATTCCACACAACCAGCTATGGCATCCACAAGCTCCTAATCCTTAAATTGAAATATAGAGAACCCAGCTAAATTGACTTGATGATTCTAGCTGGGTTACCTGCCACTAACACTGACTCAGGGACATCTTTGGTTACCACAGAGCCAGCGCCTATCACACTATTCTTACCTACCCTAGCACCTGGAAGGATGACACTTTGACCTCCTATCCAAACGTTATCCTCAATAACCACAGGTTTTGCAAACTCTGACTTGGTTTGTCTCTGAGTAGCGTCTATTGGATGACTCACTGTGTATACGTGAGCGCCAGGCCCAATCATTACATTATTACCTATTTTGATTTCTCCAGCGTCTAAGAATACACAATTAAAATTGGCATAAAAATGATCACCGATTTCGATGTTGAAGCCATAATCAAGTTGCACACCAGGTTCAAAATAGGCTTTCATGCCGCTGCTTGAAAGAAGACTTAACACCTGTTTTAAATGCCCTGGGCTCGGCTGAGATTGATATTTAGCACAGGCTTCCCTCGCCTTTTTCCTAGCCTTCATTAACTCAGGGTCATAGGGATTAAAAAACTCTCCAGACTTCATCTTATTAACTTCAGACATCTTCTTGTTCTTTAAAATACACAAGTTTCAGAATCAAGGTTCCAGAAAGAACCACCAAAGCAATCCAATACATCCAAATCATCACCAAGGGTAGAGTCGACGCCACGCCAGTCATAATTCTCATATTCGGAAAGAAGTTTATGATTGAAACAAATAGTTTGGCGCTAACGATCAGTGCCAGTGTTTGTAAAATAGACACCAAAACCGCAGGCAACCTGGGAACCGGATAACTAGTAAGTTCAACTTGAATAATCCACAACAATATCACCATTAATAAAGGAATAACCAATTCAGCAACCCAGGCGTAAGCTGCAGAGAGACCGATAAACTCGATTAAACCAGTAGAAGCGATGTATGCCATTAGAACCGCAATAAATGCCATAAATGATGGGGCCAGCACTATGGTAAACCAGATCCCGAATACCCGGCGCTTTTGAACCCTTTGCTGCCAAATTTCATTGATAAAGCGAGACAAAGTAATCACCATTAATACCGAGGAAAAAGCATAAAGCAAAGCGCCGACAAGGGAAAAACCTTGGAGCTGTTCTAACCAATCCACAACATACACCGACCAATGCTCCATTCCCTCTGGCATCACTTTTTTGGCTAACAAGTAAGGCCATTGACCAGCTTCCATATTTAACCATGGAACTCTTACTACCATTTGAAATGAGAGAGCTAATAAAGGCACCAATGCAAATAATGCGTTAAAGGCCAGCTGCGAAGCCATGCGCTGAATACCCAAGCCATAAAATGCCCGAATAAAAATGATGGGTAATCTTAGTATCTCTAAAGACGTTGATGTTTTAAAATCCAAAACAAATCCAATAATCAGCGTTATTACAGTTAAGGTTTATACATGTCTGAAATCACCATTTATCACAATCCTAGATGTTCTAAATCGAGACAAACTCTAGCCATTTTGGAAGAAAAAGGAATTCAACCAGACATCATTCTTTATCTCGAAAACACTCCAGATGCAGCTACCTTAGCAGACTTAATTTCTAAATTAGGCATCACACCAAGAGAATTATTAAGAAAAGGTGAAGAGGCTTATAAAACTAATAATTTAAAAGACGATTCTCTCACTAATGAAGAGATCATCGATTATATGGTTAAGTTCCCCAAGCTTATTGAGCGCCCTATTGTAGTCAATGGCGATAAGGCGAAGCTTGGTCGTCCACCTGAGCAAGTAGAAGAAATCTTGTAATGCCATCTCATTCTCACATTCTGGTGCTGTACTACAGCCGAACGGGAAATACACAAAAAATGGCATTGGAAATTGCCAATGGTATTGAATCAACGGGTTGCGAAGCCATGATGAGAACAGTGCCTGCGGTATCAAATAATACCGAGGCCTCGGAACCCAGTATTCCAATTGAAGGCGCCCCTTATTGCACTTTGGACGAACTACAGAGTTGTGAGGGTTTGGTAATGGGTAGCCCAACTCGATTTGGAAACATGGCTGCACCGCTTAAACATTTCCTTGATCAAACCAGCAATATATGGATAAGCGGTAATTTGGTCGGAAAGCCGGCTGGCCTATTCACGTCGACATCGACTTTACATGGTGGTCAAGAAAGTACATTGCTGAGTATGGCTATTCCTTTGTTACACCATGGCATGGTCATCACTGGTATTCCTTTCACCGAACCAGAGCTACATTCTAAAGTGTCTAGCGCTTCCCCTTATGGAGCCACCAGTATCAGTAGTGAGCAATCCAACGAGTTGACAACTGAAGAAAGAAAACTGTGTTTTGCTTTAGGCAAACGCGTTGCAAATCTAGCCAAAAAAATCAATTCAATATGAAACCATCTCACTACTACTATCGACTCACTTGGATCGCTTGGTGGATACTGATCATCTGCCTTATTGCAGACACTTACATCGGCAGTATAGGCATTGATCTACCCTTTCATCAGTGGGTGGTTACTGGGCTCTTTGTGGCATTGTTTAAAACCTTTCTGTTGTTGGCTTTTGCCATTCCAATGAAAACTAAAAGACTCAAGCCCATGAATTATTTGAGTTTTGTTTCACTCATTTATGTTTGTGCAGGAGTGGTTTGGTTGTTTACGCCGACCTGGTACATGGCCCTTATCATTACTGGCGCCGCATTGACTCTGTTCTATGGTTCCGCGTTTTACAGTAGATCAGTAAAGAGAGAAGTCAGTGAATCTGTGAACAAAGACTAAGACTCAGCACTTTGGAAGGTTTTTCCTCGAACCATGGTTCTGTATTGGTTTGGGGTAACACCGGTAAAATTTTTGAAGAGTTTGGAAAAATAACTCACGTCTTTATAACCCGCGCGATCCGAGACTTCAGTAACCGACAGGTTAGTCTCCCTCAACAATTCCTGGCTTCGAGAAATTTTCACATCTTGTAAATAATTTAATGGAGTCTTCCCCACGGCAGACTTAAACCGTCTGGTAAAGGTTCTTAAACTTAGCCCTGCAATGTTGGCCATCTGCTCTAAACTTGGGTTATCACTCCAATGAAGCGCAATCCACTCCTGGGCTAAAACGATTTCTTCATCGTGGTGAGCATCGCTACCCACCATAAAAAATGGCTTCTCAAAGGTTCGACTCACTTCATGGGAAAAATGTTGTTCAACAATTTGAGCAACGCCTTCACCAAACTTTTGCTCGATCATATACAACACCAAATCTGACAAGGCATTGATGCTTCCAGCGGTATAAATTCGATCACTATAAGTAATAAACTGCTGTGTTTTTAAATTTACTTTTGGAAAATGTTTCTTAAATTTTTCAAAGAAAAACCAATGAGTGGTGGCGGGTAAACCATCCAGCAAACCTGTATTCGCCAATAGGCTCACGCTGGAACCCGTGGCGACCAATACAGATCCTTTTTTATGTTGTTGATTCAACCACAACTGCAAAGCTTGTTCTCTGAGCACCACGGACATTGGATTGCCCCATATGGGGGGAACGAAGATTAAGTCTAAATAAGGTGCTTCAGAAAACTCACAGTCGGTTTGAATTTTTAACCCGCCTATGGCCTCGCTGGAATCCTGACCTTGACTTCCCAAAAGCCAAAACCTTTGTGCTGGTTTAGCCCGCGTTTGTGCATGAAAAATGGATTGAGCCGCGGATAGCATTTCCAAACCAATGGACACACCAGTAGTTAACGCGCCGGGATAGATTAAAAAACCAATATTTTCCATGGCTGGCCTAATCGTCTTACAGAATGGCCAAATTGTCCACTGCATAGGCTTATTAGGTCAACTAGAATAACCCTTAATTAGAATTACCCCGTTTTAGAGAAGAACTATGGCCCGTTTACCCTTGATTGTTTCCGTTGGTGGGATTAATGCTGCCGGTCGCAGCTCATTTAATCATGCTTACAAGCGTATGATTTGCGATTCACTGTCAGATGAAAAAATGTCATCAACTTGGCAAGACCTAGCTAATCTAATGGATCTGGATACTTCATCGGGCATTACGCCAGACATCATTCATAAGATTAAAAACGGCACTCTAATTCGTCGTATCGAGAATCATTTGTTTAATCCCGACTCTGTTTACTATCACAGAGCTGCGGAAATGCACTCAACGGACGGCTTTCATTTCACGGTAAAGGCCAGTCAACTGCCCGAACAATTACCTGAAAATTGGGTTGTTAAACCACTGGAAAATAATCTGCTTGAGGTCACTGTTAAAGACAATCTTCATTCGATGGTGCCAGGTAGTTACAAAATGGCAGTTTCTAGCGCCGGACAAATGCCGACGGGTTTCGATCCATCTCGACTCTACAATTCCAGGCATCACCCC
Organism: Gynuella sp.; assembly: GCA_028282465.1. Classification (GTDB taxonomy): domain Bacteria; phylum Pseudomonadota; class Gammaproteobacteria; order Pseudomonadales; family Natronospirillaceae; genus JANQHX01. The sequence continues at coordinate 57,562 of JANQHX010000053.1, read as the reverse complement.
CGTGGATTAAGCATGACAGTGTACGGGGCTTCAGATGCGCTTAACTCCATGGGCTTAAAATGGGCTGATGTACTGAGTGCTATTGATCCAGACCAAGTATCCGTTTATGCCGGTTCTGCTCTCGCTCAAATGGATGACAAAGGCGCCGCCGGCTTGTTTCAATCTGCGCTACGGGGCGGCAGAGTCAGTTCAAAAATGATGGCCCTAACCCTACCTGAAATGCCTGCAGATTTTATCAACAGCTACATGATTAATAGTGTTGGCTCCACTGGAACCAATATTGGAGCCTGTGCGACCTTCTTGTACAACCTGAGACAAGGCATCATAGATATTAAAACCGGTCGAGCAAAAGTGGTTTTAGTGGGTAATTCAGAAGCCCCTGTAGTGCCAGAAATCATGGAAGGCTTTGGCGTCATGGGCGCACTGGCGACGGACGAGCAGCTTTGCAAACTGGATAAATCTGAGGCGGTGAACAATCAAAGAGCCTGTCGCCCATTCTCGGCTAATGCCGGATTCACCATTGCTGAGTCAGCACAGTTTATGGTGCTCATGGATGATGAACTGGCCCTTAAGTTAGGCGCAAATGTTTTAGGTTCAGTAGCTGATGTTTACGTCAACGCAGACGCAAATAAAAAATCTATCTCTGCTCCCGGCGTTGGCAACTACATTACGGTTGCCAAAGCGGCTGCCCTTGCTAAACAGATTCTAGGGGAAGATGGAGTGGCTCGAACATTTGTGCAAGCTCACGGCACAGGTACCCCACAAAATAGAGTGACTGAATCTCACATCTTGAACGAAGTGGCCAAAAACTTTGGTGTAGAGAAATGGAAAGTTGCTGCGATTAAAGCGTATGTAGGACACTCTTTAGGCCCAGCTGCCGCCGACCAAATCATTCCATCTTTAGGAGTATGGAGCGAAGGCATTATTCCGGGTATTAAAACCATTGATCACATTGCGGAAGACGTGTTCCAAAGCAATCTCGATATTCTAATGGATCACACCACTGTGGGCGAAAAAGGCGAAGAAATGCTCGGCGCCATTATCAATTCAAAGGGCTTTGGCGGAAACAATGCATCAGCCTTAGTTCTGTCACCCACTCAAACTCTGAATATGCTCAGTCAAAAACATGGGGCAAAGGCGTTAAATGAATATCAAGGTTTAAATGAAAAGGTAACTGAAGCGGCAGAACAATACGATCAAGCAGCAATTAAGGGTGAAGCTGACGTCATCTATAAATTTGGGGAGTCGGTGATGGATTCTAAAGATGTGGAAATAAATGCCGAGTCTTTGAAATTGAGTGAGTTCGCGAATCAAATCTCCTTGGATGTTGATCACGATTACCAAGAATATTTGTGAATCTGACGCTAGGTGATGAGTTTATCGTCACCTAAACGCCCTATATTCATAATACCTCCAAATCATGACCCCAGAAAGATTTAAAAAATTAAAACAAGCATTGCTTCATCGACAGCCCGATCTAACGGTTCTGACAGACCAAGTGCATAAGCCACAAAACATCGCAGCCATTATGCGAACCTGCGATGCCTTTGGAATTGGCAAAATTCATGCGGTTCAGCCCAACACTGAAATGCCCCTATTCCATCGAACTTCCGGTGGCTCATTGCTATGGATGGAACATGAGATTTACCCAACCAGTACCGCTGCTATTTCCAAGTTAAGAAGCAATGGCTTTAAGGTGGTTGCTGCTCATTTCTCTAGCAGGGCCAAAGATTATCGAGACATTGATTACAGGGTACCCACTGCACTGGTACTAGGGGCTGAGAAGCCAGGTATTAGCGATGAAACTGCAGAGTTGTGTGATGAAGAGGCCATCATTCCCATGGTAGGTTTGGTTGAGTCTTTCAATGTTTCAGTGGCATCGGCAATCATTCTCAACGAAGCCTATTACCAACGAAAAAAAGCGGGCATGTATGATCAAAGCAGAATGGACACAACTGAGTTTAACGCCACTCTAGTGAAATGGTGTTATCCAGAAGTTTGCGAGTTCTGTGACCGACATGAGATTCGTTATCCCCATTTAGATGACGATGGCTTAATTATCCATGATCATGAATGGCGAGAAATGGCAGACGCTATTCAAAACCGCAGCCGCTAAAAAGTCTGCCTCACCTAAGTGGCCTGTCAGGTCAATGCTTGTTCCGATTTAAAATAGATTCCTAAAAAAGTTGCTCGACATTATTAGGGTTTTTCGACTTAATTAACCAACCTCAGGTTCGGCCGACTAATAACAGCTTACCTGAGCGCCTCATTACTCAACCTCTTTTCTTTGATATGCACGGATCTAATCACACCCATAAAATTGCTGAAATAAAAGGCGATGACACCAGACTCAAACAGGTTCAGAAAGTTACCTGGGTTGGCACATTCGTCGATCTAATTTTAACCAGTGGTAAATTGGTGGTTGGATTTATTACTCAATCCTCAGGCTTAATTGCTGATGGCATTCACTCGTTGTCTGACTTAGTCACCGATGTATTTATTTTGTTTATCAACAAGATCGCCGATGAAGACCCAGATGATGATCACCCCTATGGCCATGCCAGATTTGAAACCCTGGGCACCGTGGTTTTAGGCATGGTGCTGTTTTCAGTGGGCATTGGATTAGCCGTTGAGTATGGCTCTCAACTTCTCTCTCAGGAATCAAAAGCACAGCCCAGTTTTATGGCCCTGGCGGTAATTATTTTGGCGCTCGCCGCGAAAGAGTGGTTATTTCACTACACCATGAAGTGGGCAAAAAAAACCAAATCGGCCCTACTGGAAGCGAATGCCTGGCACAGTCGAAGTGATGCCTTGTCTTCAGTAGTGGTTCTGCTAGGAGTCATAGCTACTTTACTGGGCTACCCCATGATAGAGACGCTCGCAGCAATTGCGGTTGCGGCATTAATCTGTCACATGGGATTCAAACTTACCTGGGGTGCCATACAGGATTTAGCCGACAGAGGCGTTGACCCACATACTAGAGACAACATGATCGACACCATAAATGAAGTACCTGGCGCTGTTGGTGTTCACTACTTAAGATCTAGATTAATGGGCAGTCAGGTTTACCTAGATCTTCATTTACAAGTGAATAAACACGTCAGTGTATCGGAAGGTCATCAGGTCGGTGACTGGGTAATGAAAGAGATAAAAACTGAATACCCAGATGTTGTGGATATTACTCTGCATATTGATTATGAAAATGATGATGTCATGGGCCCTAGGAAGCTGGCACCACTGCGCCATGAAATTATGAAGGTACTTCAAGATACAGATTATTTAAGCGACCCAGACGACATGCTGGTTCACTACCACAATCAAAAAGTTAAGCTGGAACTGAAATTTATTGCCGACAAAAACTGGCCCGCTTTATATGTGGAAGCGGACCAGTTGATATCATCAAATGACTGGTTAGATAAAATAGAATTGAGCAGAATAATTACTCGATAAACTATTCACTAGCCAGCTCAATATAATCGAATTCGAATTCACCATAGGTGATTCCGTCTTCAGCCAACACCTCTACCGTCCAAGTTCCGACCCAAGATGGCAGCATCGTTTTAGAGGAATAAACTCGCCATCTAGGCCCACCCACGTTAAATGGTACTGACGCCATTTCTTGACCATTAAACATCCACTTATGTGTCACTGTTTTTCCTTCAAAATTCCGAAGATCCGTAAAGAAAAAAACTTTTTGCGTGTCAGTTGTGAATTGCTCTTCGTTATCTAGAGGCTCCCGTTCGGAAATACCTGTGGTAAAAATAGCCCGAGCAATTTCTACTTCGGCGGCCCAAACACTATTGATTCCCGTAAAGATAAGCACCAATGAAAAAATAAGCTGGCGCATGATTAACTCCTTCTTAATAATAAGCTCGTGTGATGTAATCCAAAGGCTTAGGATTATTTTGCGTAGAAAATTATAGCCTTTTGGCACAGAATTAGTTTGATGGCGTCAAGAATTGTGACAGGTATCCGTTAATGAACGTAGTGGATTTTCTAAAGGAAAAGAAAGACAAGTTGGCTAAAGGCGAGTTTGATATTCACTTACCTGAATTGAAAATTCCGTCTTTCAGAGATTATTGGACGGATTTTCTGCACACGAGTATTCCCCCACAGCTTGCCGAATTTTTTGGTAATCAACCAGAACCCACTCAGGAATATCCAATATTAGAAATTCCAGAAGTAGCGGAATTATATGAAAGACTTGTTAGTGACCTAGGCAATATCAATGCCCTAGGAGATTGGCACCAGGTTGATCAGTCAGGGATAGATCTGTTCGCAGAGTCTACACTGGACAAACAATGGATACATACGGACCCTGAAAAAGCCTCAAAAGACTCACCTTACAAATGCACCATCGCCCACGGCTTTTTAACCCTCTCTCTGATCCCTCATTTAACAAGAATGGTGGATACGGAAAACCCGCCTTACCCAGAAGCCAATATGTGTGTGAATTATGGCCTGAACAAAGTCAGGTTTCCTTACCCTGTTAGAGTTGGCAGCAAGGTTAGGGCCCGCACCAGAAACCTATCGGTAGAACCCTTTAAGCGTGGGCTTGAATTAGTAACAGAAGTGACCATTGAATTAGAGAACTCTCGCAGGCCTGCTTGTGTCGCAGAAATGGTGCTAAGGCTCTACTTCTAATGGCATCACCCTATTGGGAAGAAGCGGTGTATACCCTGATTTCTAGAATCCCTAAAGGAAAAGTCTGTAGCTATGGTTCCATTGCCAAAGCCGCAGGGGTATCCAACGCCAGACAGGTAGCAGCCGCTTTGAGGAAATCCGATGGGGATTTGCCCTGGTTTAGAGTCATTAACTCATCCATGAGAGTTTCAGATCATCCTGGCGCAGAACAGCAGCGCCAGTTATTGGAACAGGAAGGAGTAGAATTCAGCCTTAAAGGCCGAATTCAAACTAAGTATTTATGGACGCCGGAATAATCGGCGTTTCACAGTTGACCGCGCCGTTCTGGCCGCGATTCCTTAAGAAATGATCCATTAACACAATGGCAGTCATGGCCTCGGCAATGGGTGTGGCTCTGATACCAACACAGGGGTCATGACGACCATGAGTAACCACTTCAATTGATTTACCAAACCTATCAATACTTTGACCGGGTAAGCGAATACTAGAAGTCGGTTTTAACGCAATTCTTGCTACCAAATCTTGGCCGGTACTGATGCCACCTACAATGCCTCCAGCATGATTACTTAAGAAGCCTTCTGGTGTCATTTCATCTCTGTGTTCAGTACCCTTTTGTTCTACTACATCAAAGCCGTCACCGATTTCGATGCCTTTTACCGCATTAATGCTCATCAACGCATGGGCCAACTCAGCGTCTAACCGGTCAAAAATCGGCTCACCTAACCCCAAGGGCATACCCGAAGCCACCACAGTGATTTCAGCACCAATGGAATTGCCTTCTTTGTTCAGAGCCTTCATGTACTCTTCCATTTCAGAGACTTTGGTGGGATCCGGGCAGAAAAATGGATTCTGATCTATTTGATCTAGTTGAACCTGTTCAATAGCAATTGGGCCTAATTTGCTCAGGTAACCTGTAATTTTCAAGCCAACCACTTGTTCTAAATATTTTCGGGCTATGGCACCAGCGGCAACGCGCATCGCTGTTTCACGGGCAGAAGATCTGCCGCCCCCACGATAATCGCGAAAGCCGTATTTCTGAGTGTACGCGTAATCGGCATGGGCGGGACGGAAGGTGTCCATGATGTTGGAGTAGTCTTTTGATCTTTGATCGGTATTTTCAATCAATAAACCAATGGCCGTACCAGTGGTTTTGCCCTCGAAGACTCCAGATAGGATCTTAACTTGGTCAGCTTCTCTTCTTTGGGTAGTGAATTTGGATTGTCCTGGCTTACGACGGTCGAGCTCAACCTGAAGGTCTGCCTCAGAAATCTCTAACCCAGGAGGACAGCCATCCACTACACAGCCCAGTGCGTGCCCATGACTCTCTCCAAAAGTTGATATCGAAAATAACTTGCCGTAGCTGTTGCCTGACATAAAAACCAGATTCCAATGCTGTCAAAAAGGCGGCGGATTATAACAAGCAACGTTTACAAATTCAGCTAGAACAGATGCTCCGCTTGATCCAGCTGCGATCGAGTGAGTAGAAATACCCCGTGACCACCTCTTTCAAATTCGATCCAAGTGAAGGGTACATTTGGATAAGCATTTTGCAGTGCCGCAGCGCTATTACCCACTTCTACAATAAGGATACCCTGATCAGTGAGATAGCTAGCCGCTTCTTTCAGGATGATTCTAGTGGCGTTCAAGCCATCGTCCCCCGACACTAACCCAAGTTCAGGCTCGTGTGAGAACTCTGCAGGCATGTCATCGAAATCTTCTGCGTCTACATATGGCGGATTAGATACTATTAAATCGTATTGGTGTTCAGCAGGTAATGCTGCAAATAAATCTGATTCAATACTATTAGCTCGGCTCCCTAAGTCGTAACGGCTGACATTACTATCCGCAACATCCAGAGCGGCTCTGCTAATATCAACCAGATCAACTTCAGATTGACCAAACTGGGCAGCACAGGCTATCCCAATACAGCCACTGCCGGTGCATAAATCCAGAATACGATCGGGCTCGGTTGTTAACCAGGGTTCAAAACTTTGTTCGATCAACTCTGCAATAGGGGATCTGGGAATCAAAACATCAGGATTCACAAAAAAAGGCAAGCCACAAAACCAAGCTTCTCCTATCAAATAGGGCGCAGGAATTCTTTCTTTGGTTCGTTGATTGATCAATTTTAGAACATGCTTTCGTTCTTGAAGGCTTAATCGAGCGCTTAAAATTTCGCCATCAGAATTCCATGGTAAATCAAGTGCACCCAAAACCAAAAAAACAGCTTCATCCCAGGCTTCTGTGGTTCCGTGGCCATAAAAAATCTGATGGCGATTAAATTCACTATTGGCCCAACGAATCAAATCTAAAATAGTGAAAAACTCTTGAGCCAAACTTTCATGATCGTTGGAAAAATTTAGGGGGTTATCCATAGCAATACATCTACTCTCTGCTCTGGAACCGAAGGAGAATAAGCAGGTGCTAGTGCGCCAAGCCCCCGAGCCAGTACTCGGTTTTCATCAATACCATTTGCAATTAATTGGTTTCTCACCGAACGGGCGAGGTTTAGTGATTCTTCATTCCCTGCCAGGGGATTAGCGGCGTCCAAAATACTGTGGCCGACTAATAACACGTTGATATCATTCCCTTCGTTATTAATGAAGGAGGACAAGTCTTGCACTCGAAAATCTTCGGCGTTTTCAACGTAAAACCAATTGCCAATTGAAAACTTAACTTCGCCATCTTGAATTTGCTCATGAGTTAAAATATCAAGCAAGGTATAACTTCGATTGTTACCTCGCTTGGCGGTGTACAATACCCAAACACCGGAAAATCCTTCACTAGAAAAATTGCCGGTCGCGTAGTACTGATGATCATCTAGCCCATACAGATTCGGATATTTAAATATTTGAGTTGCCCATACATGACTGCGCCCACAACCTCTTTTTGCACAATCATATCGGACGTTCGAGCCCAGGCTCATAATTTGTTTGAGGTAATGCTTGTGCACAAAATCAGCAGTAAATCCTGAAGGCGACACCCAAATCGCCCGACTCAAATTACCTTTCACCCGCTCTTCTTCGTCTGCAATAAATTGATTGCTCACTTTTTTGACTGGACTATAAACCCATCGGTAAGTCGTTCCTTGCTTACTTTCAGAAAACTCTTCAGTGCTATCAGGAAAGGGGTCAATTTGGAGTGGTAATTCTGATGCAGCGCTGAATGTAGAAACCAAAACCAGAGAGATAAAAGCGATCAGATATTTAGTCTTCAAAGTCTGTTAAATCCTTCTCTAAACAATTAGCCAACATCTTAACGCCGGTATCCATGTGAAAGTAATGATTTCCTAACATTTCTTGTTCACTAAAATTTTCGATAACCGACTTTCGACGATTGATAGTGTTTTCATCTATTAAGTTTAGCCAACCTTCGGTGCCATAATAGAGTTTTACCGAACATTTGACAGACGACAATATCTGCAACCACATTGATTCGGTAAATCGAGTCGGGTTGCTTCTCAATAGTTTTCTATCATGCACCCAGGTAAAACCGTTATCGACCACTTTTAAACCTCGTTTACAAAGAATAGTTGCAGCAACTTCGGATAATTGGATATCACTGTTTAACCGTCTTGTAATGGCTTCTTCTTCATTGGCATAAACTGGCCAAGTACTTAATTGGTTAATTTGTTGTACGCTTTTGTTCCAGTTTTGTACCTGTTTTTCTTCTGAAACAGAGATCCCTCCTAAACTGTCTAACACAATAGCTTTAGATATGTCGGCCCTGAAAGTAGAGAGCATCAAACTCAATATTCCCCCTAGGGAATGGCCAACAATTGTCAAGGACTCATGACTATTATCAGCAATCTGATTTAACACTTCATTCAGAGCAGGAAGGTAATCCCAAAGGTTATAAAATGGTTGGATTAGATGGTCGCTTAACCCATGACCGGGCAAATCGAGTGAGATTAATTGAATGTTAGGCAAGAGCTTTGATAGAGGAACAAAACTATTGGCGTTATCTTGCCAACCATGAAAGCAAATGATGGTTTTTCCAACCCCTGACTGCCAACCTCTAATAGCACCGAACTGAGTACTGAACTCAATGTCATTCATGTTTAGTGGAATTTTATGAGGGGTTTCTAAACCATTTTAAAGACATACAACCTGGCGCGATAATATCACCCTGCAAGTAAACCAAACTGCCTGTTCCAAAACTGATGTGAGACTCGGAACATAAAGAGCAAGCCAACTTGGAAACGAATGGATTGTGGCTTACCAAAAGCACCGATGTTGCATCCGAGTGCTCTAACCAGTGGATAGCATCTTCTGGTTTTGTTTCTGGTGTTAATGTTTCAGATTGAATCCGCTTTGCTACTGAAACATGTTTAGCCACAAGGTCGGCGGTTTGTTGAGCCCTTACGTAAGGGCTCACGGCCATAACCTGAATCGTATCAGGTAATTCATTCCTTATGTTTTCGATTTGAAGAATACCCTTGGGGGTTAAATCTCGGGCAGCATCATTGATTTGAAACGGCCCCGCTTCTCCATGTCGTAAAATATAAAGATCGATCATTCCGGTTTAGATTCTCCATGATCTTTATTATCTATGACCTCTTGCTCTCCAGTGTCTGGACTCGGCCATTCAGAAAAAGGAAAGGGTTTCTTTTCTGTTTGAAAACTTAAAAATCTGGAATTGGCATAAATATATTGGCTCAGACTATCACCAAAATCTTTTACACCTGAATGGTTTGAGCCGGTAAAAAGGCGGATCATGAACTGAACCACTGCGGTTAAGAACAGCAAAAAACCACAGATACGCAGCACAACAAAAAACAAAATCATATAGAGAAGACGAAACCCTAGGTGTTCGTAGTCTTCTCTGGTATTTGATGAATGAACCTCAGTATTCATTTTGAACTCCCATCATGAACTCAACATCATCCGCGTGGTCACCAGTCATCAATCGGCCTGCTATTTCAACAGCGTCTCGACCTTCATAAAGCACTTCGTATAAACCATCCACCAATGGCATATAAATGTCCATTTCATTTGCCATTTCTTTAACCATTCGAAGTGTGTTTACACCTTCTGCCACTTCACCCAGTTGTTTAACTGCCTGCTTTAATGAGTGCCCTTGACCCACTGCGTACCCTACGCGGAAATTTCGACTTAAATCAGAATTACAGGTAACAATTAAGTCACCCACTCCAGCCAGTCCAATAAATGTCATTGGATTAGCACCAAGGCGCTGCGCAAATCTGCTCATTTCAGCAAGACTTCGGGTGATCAACATGGCACGTGAGTTTTCTCCCATGCCCAGTGCCACAGCCATTCCACTGATAATGGCATAAATGTTTTTTAACGCCCCTGCTAGCTCAACCCCATACACATCGGGATTTCCATATACTCGAAATCTTGGGGTGCTAAGAACTTCTTGGACGGTCTTTCTTAAATGATGGTTGGCAGCCGCCACCACTGTCGCGGTTAACTGGTTTTGAGCAATTTCCTTCGCCAAGTTAGGCCCACTGAGTACACCAATATCGTGGTCTGGCACTAACTCTTGCAGAATTTGACTCATGAGCTTTGAGGTACCCAGTTCAATGCCTTTGGTTAGGCTCAGCAATGCAGTACTGGGAGCCAAGTGAGGCAAGGCCTCTTCGACCACCACTCTAAATGCTTTTGAAGGCACTGCTACAAAAATGATGTCGGCATCCGTGACTGCCTCTTTTAAGTCACCCGTGGGTATGAGAGTGTCGTCGAGTACATAGCGAGGTAGGTATTTAGAATTAATTCGTGTTTCTTGTATTTCTTTAAGCTGCCGTTCGCTACGCATCCAGAGATGAACGTTAGAGTGATTTTTGGCTGCGATATTGGCAATTGCAGTACCAAAACTGCCCCCGCCCAGAACACAAATTTTCTTGTCTTTATTATTCATTGAGAATCTTTTAAATAAAAAGCTGATTAGTTAGACGCTACCGCTGCCGGTCCTTCAAGTGCCTCGACAAGATCTTGAAACTTCTCATGGTTGCTTTCATTGAGATCCATGAGAATCCGATGGGCCTCAATCACTTTGTCTCTGGCCTTGATTTCGGAACAGGGCAATTCTTCAACTTCTGCGTAATTAAGAGTAGAGCCCAGAGGCTCGGATGAAATAACGAATACTTTGTCTTTAAACCCCATACTGAGCAAGACACGAGTCACGTCGTCATTAGTGGACACAAGAGTCGGAACATCATTGATGCGATCCTGGGTTTTTAAGGAAATTTTCGCGAGCAAACCTAACGAAGTACTATCAATACCATGAGTTTCAGTTAGGTCAATCACCACAGACTGAAAGCTAGCGTCTCTAAACATGTCATTCAGGCACCCTTCGATGGTAGTGCACAATGGCATACGTATATCACCAGCAAATTTTACCACCCATGCACCGTCGCTCTGGGCTACTAGAATTTTTCCTGAATCCATTGCTTTAGGCTTCGCGGTTAATTGTTAACAGTGTAATGTCATCTGGGACTTCTTGCACAATATTCAATTCCAACGCCGCAAATAATTTGTCAATTGTGTTGTTGCCTTTCACTATCAAATCTAATAAACCCGCTTCTTTTTGAGCAAGATCTGCATCTTCTAAAATTTCAAGCACACCATCAGAACAAAGGAAAATACCACTTAGGCTATCAAGAGACATGGACCGATCGGTCAGTTCAATCTCTTGAAACATACCCACTGGCATTCCGTCTGTTGGCAAAGCTTCACCATCTTTTTCTGTGAATACGATTGGAGTCGGAAAATGGGCCGCACAGCAGTACTGCATTCGATTGGTGTCTTCGCAAATTATCCCCATAAAAAGTGTGGCATGTCTTTCTAGGCCTATATTGAGCAAGTGTTTATTCAGGCCTTTCAAGATTTGCGAAGGAGTTGGCTCTTGCACACCCGTGAGTTGATCGGAGTTATCCGGGATTCTGGAGATAAAATCTCTGATCTGCATGGATACAATGGCAGACGAAACGCCATGCCCCGAAACGTCTGCAATATAGAACAGTGTCTTGTCCTGTGCTAATTCAAAATAGTCAACAAAGTCGCCGCTCATATAATGGGAAGGAATGATGTGATGGCAATAATTGAATCCCCCCAGTTTTAACTGTTGCTCGGGCAGCATCATTTGCTGAATTTTGCGCCCTGCTTGCAAATCCATTTCCAGGAGATCAAGGGTTTCTTGAAGACGTCGATTAGTGTCTTCAAGCTCATGTCGATATGCCCTATTTTCGTTGAGAAGCCTAAGGCGTTCGAGGTTTCGCCTAACACTGTGTTCAAGAACGGCCATGTCAGCCAGTGGCTTAACAAGATAGTCACTGGCGCCTAAGCGCAATGCTTCAACCACATCTGTCATAACCCCGGCACCTGACACCACAATAAATGGCGTTTCAGGGGATTCTTCCATCACCGTTTTCAATACTTGAAGACCATCCATGCGAGGCATTCGCAGATCGCATAACACCAATTCTGGTTTATGTTCTCTAAACATGGATAACCCGGTTTCGCCATTATCTGCTTCAAGAACCTCGTATAGGCTGTCTTCCAAATAACCCACTACGCTGTCTCGAACAAAATCTTCGTCATCAATAACGAGCAGCTTTCCTTTGAAAACCGGCATACTTTTTCCTAGTCAGTGCTATGTCGTCAAAATTACCTTTTATAACTTTACCAAGCAACTAGTTTGGCGGCATAAATGGTGCTATTTTGGGAATAGGTAGCAGTAAACATAACTTGCAGGAAAAACGTCCGTCAAACTTTTGACCGGACAAAAATAATTATCCCGATATCGGGCTGGAGGAACTTACATGACACTGCTAGATAGGCACTACACAGAAAAACGCGATTACATGAGAATGCCGGTCAACACCCCCGCAACGATCATGCTAACGGATACTGACAATCAAATAGACTGCACCTGCAGAAATCTCTCTGCCGCAGGTATGCTTTTGGAAGTTAATCAGGAATTTAAACCTGGGTCGTCTTTTCAAGTGCTCATTTCAACTGACCGAGAAGGTTATGAACCCTTTAATGCAATCGTCAAAGTATCGAGGTGCGTCAACTTTGATACCGACCGATTTTTATTAGGTGTAGTCATTGACCAAATGAATTAGTAATTTTTGACCGTTTGCCGAAGTCGGTTGCGCCGGCTTCAGCTGTCATGAGAATTTTTCTAAATTGGGTTGCTGGAAGCAGCGGAAAACTCAGTCTCTCTAAAATTCTTCATCAAGAAATTCATCATCAAAACCATCTTCGCTGATATCATCCGATATGAAGTCGTCTTCCACATTACCGTCTTCCGTTTGGTAATTTCTTGTTTGAAGGTAGAGCTCACGGATGGCTATATATCTGTCACCTGTTACTACCCCTTCAAGGTCCAGTAAAGCTTCTCTAGTATCAATACCGTCAACGGCTCTAACCGACAAATTGGTCGCCTGGTCGGCAGGCCGATAGGTCATGGGGTCGACAAATGAGTCGGTGATCCGACCACTGGCATCACGCAAAGTGCTCGGCCCTAACACAGGCAACACAATATAAGGTCCATTAGGTACATTCCATTTGCCTAGGGTTTGTCCAAAATCCTCATTGTGCTTGTCCAACCCTATTTTGGTGGCGACATCAAAAAAACCAAATATACCTACGGTGGAATTAATGAGTAACCTTCCGGTATCACTACCTGCCTGTTTCAATTTACCTTGAAGAAGACCATTGGCAATGGTCTTGATCTCCCCAAGATTACTGAAGAAATTTCGGAGACCCTTTCTCACTGGTTTAGGAGCGGCATGACGATAACCATAGGACACTGGCTTAAGAAGCGTACGGTCTAGGCTGTCATTAAAATAAAATATTTTGCGGTTGACCCCTTCGAAGGGATCGACGTTTTTTTGCTCAGCGGTAACAATTGGAGCAAATAGCAACGCAACAAGGGAGAAGCAAATAGATCTGATGAACATGCCTGAGCCTGGCTACTAACAGTTACAAAGCCCGGAATGCTAACCTGTCATTAGATTTTCCGCAAACACTAGCATACAAAGAATGGAACTGTGATTAAGCAACTGCTGGAATTCCCGAGCGAACTGTTTTCATCAGTTGCGCTTCCGCCCTACCGATACCCGTTGCTTTGACTATGTCTGAGATGCTAGCACCAGTGGAGGCCAATTTGGCGGCTTGATCCATGCCGGATAAGGCTTTTTCGATTTTTCGAACCTTGGTGTCGCTATTGCCGCTTTGGCGAATAATTTTTTCTAAGGCAATTAGCCGACGACCAACACCTATGGCCCCCTGATTTACCACGTAGATTTGAGATTCCAATTCTTGAATCTTGTCTGTGAGGCTTTCTCTTTGTTGCCGAGATTTCTTCTTAACAACACTGAGGTTTATAGCCAACAGCACCACACTCACTAAAAGGACATAGTCTATTGAAGCAGTTAACAATTCGAATAATTCAGCAAATTCTGGCATTTATCAGTCCCTGCACAGATAAACAATTTTGAAGTTCTGTAATGACAAGTTTTTGTCTCTGAATTGCCTATTGCAGAATGCATACCCTTTTTTTGCTAAATAAAAACAAAAATGCCGACATAAAGTCGGCATTTAGTTAAAAGGCAGAAGTTATTTTATAAATCAGCCATTTCAGACCATTCTTCTTCGGTCATCATTTTTTCCAACTCAACCAAAATAAGCAGTTCATTGTTCTTATGACACACACCCTGGATAAACTTGGCGCTTTCATCATTACCCACATTAGGGGTTGTTTCAATTTCAGACTGTCTGAGATAAACCACTTCCGCAACCGCATCAACCAGTATGCCAATCACCTGTTCGTCAGCTTCAATGATCACAATTCGGGTATTGTCAGTAATTTCTGTGGGCGGCAAACCAAATCGTTCACGGGTGTCGATAACGGTAACCACATTGCCTCTTAGATTAATAATACCCAGAACATAACTTGGCGCTCCTGGTACCGGGGCAATCTCGGTATAACGTAACACTTCTTGCACCTGCATTACGTTTATTCCATAGGTTTCGTTATCTAACCTAAAGGTCACCCATTGAAGCATGGGATCTTCGGCACCTTTTGCTGCTTGAATAGTCATTTCAGCATTAACTCCTGAGTGGAACACCTCTTTTCAATAAGCATAGAACGCAGTTGAATTAGTGCCAGTTTTAACATTAATCTTCAGGAACTTTTAATCCACCAGAGGCTAATAGGATTTCAACAAATGCATTGGGATCCAATAAAGCACACATTTTGCTCTTGATAGTACCGGCTAACCAAGCACGATTATGGCGATCGCTACGCCACTTAACTTGAGAAAGATCTATGGATTCACTGCCAATAATTTCGTGGGCCGACAATGCCCAATTGCAACCATAAAGACTGATAGAGTAAGCCAAATTCTCTTTTGCGGAGTCTTTATATCTTTCTGGCATCACTAATTTTGCGGTGTCGACTACCCTAAGGTTTTTACCATCTGTGGACCTCATTAAACCTAGAAACCATTCTGGCTGTTCGAAAAGCGGAGTGAGTTCTTCCAGCAAAGGGTAGATAGTACCCAATAGCAACATCGGTATCCCTAAGGTGAGGCCATCAATCTTAAACAACAAACAATCGAACGATTCTTGTGCCCAACCAGGGCGGCCATTTTCCTTCCATGCCACTAAATCCGAAATGGTTTGATCATTAACCAAAGAGTTTGACTCTTCCGCTTCCGATACAGGTTCTTCCGTATTACCAGCAGACAGGTTCTCTAAATCAATTTCTTGTTCTACGACAGGTTCTGGTTCTGGTTCTGGTTCTGGTTCTGGTTCTGGTTCTGGTTCTGGTTCTGAAATGATTGTGTGAGTTTCGGACTTGCCTGCAATGCTCTTTTCCAAATCTTCCACAAGAGATTTCGATAAAATAACAGAAGCCGGCTGTTGATCGGGATTAGATCTGCCTTCCCAATCCATATCTAAACTGAGCTGAGACTCATTCACCTCGGTGGCGTCATGTAACATGACATCCAAATATTCTAACAAAGCCTCCTGGGCTGTTTTGGATCGAGCCAATAAAGAAGTGGGTTTATGAGTGTCTGTTGCCTGCTTCATGTGAGTTTTGCTCTAGTGTTTCTTGGCAAGTAGTCGGAAAGACATTTCAGGCATTTTATTTTTAAGACGAATTTGAGATTGCTTTTCTTTGCTTTGAGAAAGGCATCGCTCCCCTTCTTCAACACAGGCATCCCTTAATTTACTATCGGGTAAATTTCTGATGGTTCTTAATAGTTGAAGAGAAGCCGTGTGAAATTCATCTGAGGTTTCAGGTGTTTTTACCACATCCATTATTTGATCTTGGTTAATACTGCCAGAGCCTAAGAAACTTTGAATTTGCTTCTTAACATCTGGATTTAAAGACTCGGTGGGTTCTTTGTCCACAACTCCTAGCATTTCATCTAAATAGTTTTTCACTAGAGAATTGTTACTGCTGTCTTTAGACATATTAATGCACCGCTGTTAGATTTTTTAAAAGGCTTTGATAGGCTTGAGCTGCACGACAATTGTTATCCAAATCGGATATCGCCAGACCTTCTCTACTGGCATCTCTCAGCTTTGTATCCACAGGAATCGCTGAAGACCAAATATTGCCTTCATAAGTTTTTCGTAGAGTGAGCAGGCTTTTTACTGAGGCTTGAGTTCGTCTATCAAACATTGTGGGAATGACTAGATATTCAAATCTTTGTTGCCTGGATTTCATCACCATATCTAGGGTGTGAATCATTCTTTCCAGCCCTTTTAATGCAAGAAACTCAGTTTGCACTGGAATTAAAAGTTTTTTGCATGCGGCCAAGGCATTGATCATTAATACCCCTAATAAAGGAGGACTATCAATTAAGGCGTAGTCAAAGTCATCCCATAGTTGCGCCAAGGTTTTACTCACAACTAAACCCATACCATCTTGCTTCGCAATATTTCTTTCCAAAGTCGCCAGCGCGGTACTAGAAGGTAATAAGCTCACGCCCTGGTGAGAGGTGTCCAAAAGCAGTTTATTGGCAAGGCCGTCTGGAATGCTGCCGGCGAAATTAAACAGATCGAAGGCACTGTGATCCAAGTCTTCCGGATTATATTTAAAGTACGATGTCATGGAACCTTGGGGGTCTAAGTCTAACAACAAGACTCGATGCCCTTTGTCAGCGAGCATTGCGCTTAGGCTCACTGCAGAAGTTGTTTTACCTACACCGCCTTTTTGATTTGCAACTGCCCAAACATGCACGGCATTAATCCTCTTGAAATTTACCCAGCTTTTCAAAGCCGGGCTTTTGTTTACGGCGTCTACTATTGGTTATCGGCAGAATTTCTTTAAACCAAAATGTTTAGTAACTTCTTATTAGTTATTAGCTTCATTAATTTGAATGCAACACCACATCGTTACTGGTTACCGATATCACCACTCTTCTATTCTTTCTACGGTTATCCTCTGAGTTGTTTGGAACAATTGGCTGGTGCTCACCATAACCAATTGCAGACAACTGTCTTGGATTTAGACCCGCCTGCACCATATAGGCCACTACAGTGGCGGCTCTAGCGGCAGAAAGTTGCCAGTTATCGGCATATCGTCCGCCGTTAATAGGCTGGTCATCTGTGAATCCCTCTATATTCATTGGTTGCCGTACATACCTAAGCACTTTAGTTAATTCATAAAGAACTGTCTCTGAATCAGGCGTTAACAAAGCAGTGCCAGGATAAAAAACCAATTCGCCATCCAAAGTTATTTCTAGCCATTGATGGTTACCGTCAATGGATATCAAACGGTTCTCTATTAGTTGGCGAAAACCGTCGTTTACTTTTTGTCGAATCTCAAT
Organism: Gynuella sp.; assembly: GCA_028282465.1. Taxonomy (GTDB): domain Bacteria; phylum Pseudomonadota; class Gammaproteobacteria; order Pseudomonadales; family Natronospirillaceae; genus JANQHX01. The sequence goes on along the minus strand of JANQHX010000053.1, from coordinate 40,104 downwards.
AAATGTGGTTTCTTTAGCATAGTTTTGATCAGAAGATTGCTGGTCTCCCAGAGACGGCAATTCCATCTGTTCAAGAATATTCATTTCTGGTTCTAAGCCAGGGGGCATACTTTCTTTAGGAATAGGTTTGACACTGGTTGGTGGTGCATTAAAAATTTGCACCAGAGTCGCAGAGAGCTCCTGATGTCGACCTTCTTTGGCATTGGTTGCTGCAAACATCAGCACGAAGAACGCAAACAGCAGAGTGACAAAATCGGCGTAAGAAATTAACCATCGAGTCGTGTGATTGCTTTGGGTAATTCCGTATCTCTTCATGCCACTGCCCTAAAGCCTTCGAGGCGCTGTTCAATTAGCCTAGGATTTTCTCCATTGGACACACCCTCAAGACCACTAATCAACATTTCCATATAGTGGACACGACTTTTAGCAATGGATTTCATTCGATAAGAAATGGGTAAGAAAATAAGATTAGCACTGCCCACGCCATAAATAGTGGCAACGAAAGCAGTGGCGATACCCGCGCCCAGTAATTCGGGGGATTCAATATTGACCATGGCTTGAATCAGACCTAATACCGCCCCTAAAATCCCAAGTGTGGGGGCATAACCTCCCATGCTCTCAACCACTTCTGCAGCAGCGGTTTGGGTTTCTTCGAAAGACACTAATTCAATTTCAAGATTTTTTCTAACGACGTCGGCATCATAACCATCAATCACCATCTGCAAACCGCGCTTTAAGAATTCGTCAGACTCCTTGCCTGATTCAGACTCAAGGGCCAAGAAACCTTTCGCTCTCACAATACGAGACCAAGACCCAATCTTTTGCAATGCTTGATCAAATGGCTGCCTTGCACGACTAAAAACCCGAGGCAATAAATCCATTGTGCCACTTAATGTTTTCACATCACTTTGCACAATAGCTGCGGCGATTGATCCGCCAAATACAATAAGCGCTGCTGGTAAATCAATTAACGACACCAAGCTTCCGCCTTCTATTTGGTGACCGATTGCAATAACACCAACCGCAACAATAAGCGCCAACAAATTCAACATGGATTTTTCCTGATTAATGAATGTGTGAATTTGACGTTTTGGCAGAATGAATAGAATTTAACGAAATAGAGCAGTCAAATTCTCGGCAATTTTGTCCAGTGGAACTATGTCATCTGCCAAGTCTGCTTTCACTATTGCAGAAGGCATACCATCAATTGTGCAGGTTCGGCCTTCTTGCGCCCAAACTGCAGAACCCCCTTGTTTCAAGAGCCTTGCGCCCTCTCGACCGTCGGCTCCCATGCCTGTGAGTACAATGGCTAAAGCATTTCCGCGGTAATATTTTGCCGCACTGCCGAAGGTAACATCGACACAGGGTTTATAATTTAGCCGGTCATCTCCAGGAATGATTTTTAATTTATTTTTAGAGGACAGCATCATTTGTTTGCCGCCTGGCGCTAAATAGGCTTCACCCCTTGAAAAACTATCCCCATCCCGTGCTTCAGCAACTTTAATCTTGCACTGTTTATCCAAGCGTTGTGCAAATGCACCGGTAAACGCCGCTGGCATGTGTTGAATTAATAAAAGAGGAGCAGCAAATTCAGCGGGTAATTTTGTTAACACTTTTTGCAACGCGACTGGCCCGCCAGTGGACGTACCAATTAATACAATATCAGGCTTTTTCGAAACCGGGCGAACGGAAGCTGCTGGCCTTGGTCTGGGCGGCGCCTTAGCTTTTTTATTGGTATGTACAACTGCCAGAATTTTTTCTATCAGCTGCTTACGCAATGAACTTTGTTGATTGGCGACGTTTTCATAGCCCTTGGGTAAATAATCAACTGCACCCGCTTCCAAGGCGTCTAATGTAATGCGTGCGCCAGCTTGAGTAAGGGATGAAAACATTAAGATAGGGGTTGGCTGTTTAGCCATGATCTCTCTAACCGCGGTAATCCCATCCATCAATGGCATTTCATAATCCATTGTGATGACATCGGGTTTTAGCTTGAGAGTTTTGTCTATCGCTTCACGACCATTATTGGCTTCACCAATAACTTTTAACTCTGGGTGAGCGTTAATAATTCCTCTGATTTGTTGACGAAAAAATAATGAATCATCAACCACCAGAACTGTAAAAGGCATATATCGTCACCTTTTAGAATGAGTGTAAACGTACTTAGGCGTAATATTTGAGCATGCTGGGCACATCTAGAATCAATGCGATTCTGCCATCACCTGTTATTGTGGCTCCAGACATACCCGGTGTACCGTGGAGCATTCTTCCCAAGGGCTTGATGACGACTTCTTCTTGACCCACCAATTGGTCGACCACAAATCCAACTCGCTGAGTACCCACAGATACCACCACAACATGCGCAGAGCTGGACAGCTCATGTTCACTTTGGGGTACTAACCAACTTTTTAAATGGAACAACGGCAATGGCTTTCCTCTCACCACCACAACTTCTTTGCCGTCGACCACATTGGTTTTACTGATATCCAAATGGAATATCTCGTTGACATTAACCAAGGGGAGCGCAAACGCTTGTTCTCCCAACACCACCATGAGCGTTGGCATAATTGCGAGCGTGAGTGGCACTTTGATCAACATGCGAGTGCCTTTGTCTAACTCGCTTTCGATATCGACAGTACCATTGAGTTGAGAAATTTTTGTTTTCACCACATCCATTCCCACACCACGACCTGAAACATCTGAAATTTCAGTTTTGGTAGAGAAACCAGGGGCAAAAATTAAATTAAAACATTCTTTCGGGCTTAATCTGTCGGCAGAATCCTGATCCATCACGCCCCTTTCGACCGCAATACCCTTTAATTTTTCTGCATCCATGCCTGCGCCATCGTCTTCAATGGTCAACAGAATATGGTCGCCTTCTTGTTGCGCAGATAAAACAATTTTACCGGTTCTGGGTTTGCCTTTACTCTCACGGACGTCTGGTGATTCAACACCGTGATCCACAGAATTTCTAACCAAGTGAACAAGAGGATCAGCCAAGGCTTCAACAAGGTTTTTATCTAAATCTGTTTCTTCACCTATCAGTTCAAGATTAACTTCTTTCTTCAGATTACGCGCCAAGTCTCGAACCACACGGGGAAAACGCCCAAATACTTTTTTAATGGGCTGCATTCGTGTTTTCATCACGGATGTTTGTAGATCTGCGGTCACCACATCTAAATTAGCCACCGCTTTTTGCAAACCTTCGTCATTATATTGACCACCCAATCTAACCAATCGGTTACGCACCAATACCAGTTCGCCCACCATATTCATAATGTCATCCAAGCGTTTGGTGTCTACACGAACGGTTGCTTCTTGCGCAACAGCGGTACCTGGTTTTTCTCCGGCAGCGGGTGCTCTTGGTGCCGCCGCAGGTGCAGGTGGCGCTTTAGCTGCTGGTTGTATGGCTTCATTGGGTGTACTTGGTTTCGGCGCTGCTGCTGGTGCAGGTGCTGGCTTAGAAGTTTCAGGGGGCTTGGGGGGCTCCGGTACTTTTTTGGGTTCTTTTGATTCAGCAGGTTTAGGAGCTGCCGCTGGTTTAGATTCTGATTCGGACTCATTATCAACGGCGCCAGTAAATTTGCCCTTACCATGAAGATTATCTAAAAGCGCTTCGAATTCGTCATCGGTAATTTCATCGCCGTCTAGTTCATTCGAAGAAGATACAGCGGCGGTAGGTTCTGGTGTCGATGCCTCCGGAGCCTTGGGCGGTTCATCTTCAGCACCACCAAATTTTCCCTTACCATGAAGTTGATCTAATAAGGCTTCAAATTCATCTTCCGTTATTTCATCGGTATCACTAGCAGAGCTACTGTCATCTCCTCCAAATAAATCAACATCGTCACTGGATGATGAAGGTGTTGGGGCAGTGGTTTGAGTACTTTCAGGAGTGTTTTTAGAAGCTGCTGCTTGAGCTGACTGATCAGGTGTTTGCGGATTCAACGCATCTAACAGTTCTTCGTATTCAGAATCCGTAATATCTGAACCCGGTTCACCAACTTCTGAAACCGATTGCTCAGCTGCAGGTGCCGTTTCTTCTGGTAGAGCTTCTTCTGATATTGTTTCTTCAGGTACTGGTGCTCCAGCGGCAGGTTCTTCAGCAACAGGTTCTGAGCTGGCGGCTGGAGCGGCGGAGACATCGTCTTCCGATTGAGGTTTGGCGTAGTAATGAAGTGCCTCGATCAAAGCAGGATCTGCAGGTTCTGGCATCTCGCCGGCACTGACTTGAGCAAACATGTCGTTCACCGCATCTAGTGCTTGGAGCACATAATCCATCAGTTCAGTGGATACAGTACGTTGGTTGTTTCTTAAAATGTCGAACACATTTTCTGCCACGTGACAGCAATCAACCAACGGCGTGAGCTGCAAAAATCCTGCGCCACCTTTCACGGTATGGAATCCACGGAAAATCGCATTCAGGAGATCAGCATCATTGGGGCGCTGCTCCATTTCGATGAGCTGCTCACCTAACTGTTCCAGAATCTCTCCAGCTTCAACTAAAAAGTCCTGTAGGATTTCCTCGTCAGCTTCAAAACTCATTCATTAACTCCTAAAAGCCCAAGCTCGACAGCAAGTCGTCAACTTCATCTTGTCCGCTGACAACATTTTCATTTTCTTCTGGGGCAATCTGCGGACCATGGCCCGCATGCATATCCTCTTCTACCGGTGCTTCCTCTTCATGGGCCACACCAGTAATGGATTCAACCTGGCTAGCCATAAACACCAGATCCACTAAACTCGCCTCAACTTCTCTAACCAAGCCGGTCACTTTTTGAATGACCTGACCCGTTAAGTCTTGGTAATCCTGAGCCAACAAAATGTTGGATAAATGGCTATTTAACGATTTGGTGTCTTGGTCAAGCTGCCCAAAGAAACCGTCAATTTTCCAATAGAGCTCTCTAAATTCGTCGGCATTTAATTCTCTATTTCTGAGTTTTTGCCACTCGTTTTTCAGCTCTTCAGCGTGATTACTCAGGGTATCGGCAATAGGAATACTTTCTTCCACGATATCCATGGTTTTATTAGCTGCTTTTTCTGTCATTTCCACTACATAGCTAAGTCTGTCGGTAGCATCCGTCATATCTGAAATGTTTTCGACGGATTCAGACTTTGCAGCATCTATATGGAAATTTCGGATCGCGCCATGCAATGCACGGGTTAAACGACCCACCTCTTGGTAGAGGCTTTGATCTCTTGCTTCTTGAAGCGCCTGAATTAAATTCACCGCCTCATTGAGATCCCCATCATCAAGTTTTTGTTGAAGCTCTTCTGCTTTTTCCCGAAGAAGCTTCTCAAACTCGGCTTTAAAAGTTCTTTCAAGCTGAGACATCTTGACCTCGGTACTTAGCTAGCATCCACTCGCTCAAAAATCTTTTCGATTTTTTCCTTCAATGCTGCAGCGGTAAACGGTTTCACAACATAGCCATTAACACCTGCTTGTGCGGCTGCAACAATTTGGTCTCGCTTCGCTTCAGCCGTTACCATTAAAACAGGTAGTGCTTTTAAGCGGTCGTCTGATCTGACTTTCTGTAATAATTCGATGCCGGTCATGCCTGGCATATTCCAATCCGTGACTAGAAAATCAAAATCTCCGTTTTGCAACATGGGCCAAGCAGTGTTGCCATCGTCAGCTTCCTGCGTATTTGTGAAACCAAGATCTCTCAGTAGATTTTTAACAATCCTGCGCATGGTTGAAAAATCATCAACAACCAGGATTTTCATATTTTTGTCCAAGGTGGCCTCCTGTTTTGCGACAGCCTAGACGTGTGACATGGGTACATTAATTCATAATAGACGCTGACCTAGGGCTATCCAGTTTTTAGCGAAAACTAAGTAAAAATATGTTTTTAGGTGTGAGCTCTAGAAAAATCGTTTGCTCGCAAGGACTTAGCTGGGAATACAATTGAAGCGAGAAACTCTGAAAAGAAAACTAGTCTTTTTCAGTCCAACTTTTAAGACGAGTTTTTAAACGAAGCGCGGCTTGTGAGTGAATTTGGCTGACTCGGCTTTCGGTAACACCCAGCACTTCACCAATTTCTTTTAAGTTTAATTCTTCATCGTAATACAGCGACAGCACCAGCTGCTCACGCTCGGGCAAGCTTTTAATAGACTCCACTAGATGGCTATGCATAGCATCCTGTGCCACCGCATCAATTAAGCCATCGGTTTTCGGGCCAATCACCTCCGCTTCGGTATGCTCTCCTGAGTTTTGGTGCATCAGTTCTTCATAGGAATAGAGCTTTGAGCCTTGAGAGTCAGCAAGTAATTGATGATATTCATCAAGAGAAATATCTAATTCATGGGCAACTTCATGATCTTTAGCGTCACGATTGACTCGGGCTTCAACCACACGAATGGCATCGGAAATTCGACGACCATTTCTGTGAACACTTCGGGGAATCCAGTCACCTTTACGGACTTCATCGAGCATGGCCCCTCGAATTCGGATGCCAGCATAGGTTTCAAAACTCGCACCCTTGCCTGAATCATAATTACGAGCGGCTTCAAACAAACCCAACATGCCTGACTGAATTAAGTCATCCACCATCACACTTTCTGGAAGTCTTCCTTTAAGGTGATGGGCAATTCTTTTCACCAGGTTTGCGTGTTCTGCAACCAGATCTTCCATTGATTGATGTCTGCGAACTTCGGTTTCGTACATATCCGGTCCGTAAAGGCTCAATGTCAACGTGCGTGTGCTCCCTGGATGAGTCTTTCAACAAAAAACTCCAGGCTGCCTTTTGGGTTTTGTGGCAGTGGCCAGGTTGCAACCTTGTTCGCTAACTGGCGATAGGCTTGCGCAGCTTTACTCTTAGGGTAGAGTTCGCAGACTGCTTTCTGTCTCTGCACTGCTTTTCTGACATGGTCATCTTGCGGCACTGCGCCCACATATTGCAGTGACACATCCAAAAAGCGTTCAGTAACCTTAGCCAACTTATTGAACAGTTGCTGTCCTTCTTGTGGAGTTTTTACCATATTGGCAAGAATACGAAACCGATCTAAATGACTTTCTCTATGCAGAAGCTTAATCAAGGCATAAGCATCGGTAACCGATGTAGGTTCATCACAAACCACCACTAGCGCTTCTTGCGCGGCCCTTACAAAACTCATCACGGTATGGGAAATGCCGGCGGCGGTATCAATGATTAAGGTATCCAGCTCGTCTTCAAAATCGCTGAATGCGGAAATAATTCCAGCGTGCTCTTGTTCACCCATATTGGCCATATGCCTGGCACCCGAAGAAGCGGGAATAATTTTAATGCCCGCAGGGCCATCCACCATGATATCTCTGAGCTCGCATTTGCCGTCTAGAACATCAGCCAGATTTTTAGAGGCAGTAATACCCAGCAATACATCAATATTGGCTAGGCCTAGATCGGCATCCAACAGAACGACTTTTCTGCCTTGCTGGGCTAAATTAACCGCAAGATTTACAGACACATTGCTTTTGCCAACGCCGCCTTTGCCTCCAGTCACCGCGACTACCTGTACTGGTTCATGCATTTTTTTCGAACTCCGGGTTATCTGATTGTCAGTATAGGCGGGTTTTCCAAAATGCTGGGATGGATGTGTGTGAGAAGAGAGCATAAATCAGTTCACCATTGAAGAATGCTGCGGCGTGAAACGGGTCATGGCAGCACTGGTTTGTAAGGAATTTTTTCGTTTCATAACTAGAAGTAAAGCACCCATCAAACTTTGAGAATTGCCGTGATGAAGATCGGTAGCCATGGCTTGGCCATCGCTCCAGTAGGCAACGGGTAGCTGTTTCGACAAGCTCACACTAAGTGCGGCCCCAGGGGCTCTAGACTCGTCTAACTTACTTAGAATGCAACCCACGGGTTGATATTGTTGGTAGCTATGCAGCTGATCTGACATGGCGCCGTGTTCGGTGGTACAAGACAGAACAGCTAACGGCTTCACTTTTTTACAAGCTTTGCCTTGGCTAATTTGGTCAAGGTAAAAATGAATGCCTTCCACGCCTCCACAGGTGTCAATCAAAATAAGTTTTCTGAAGGCATTTTTTCGAAGAATGGTTTCTAAACTGTTCTCTTCACTGACCGTTGCAAAGTCACAGCCTAGAATTTTACACATGTTCTTTAGACTGTCTTGACTGCCCAGCCGAAAGTTATCCACTGAAACGACTAACAGTTCTTCCGGGCCTTTTTGTAAAACGTATTGAGTGGCGATTTTACCCAAACAAGTAGTTTTGCCAGCCCCGGTCATACCAATAAAACTGTAAACGCCGCCTTTTTCCACTGGGGTTGAAAAGTAAGTATCAATATTGTCTGACAACCTAGCCACTACAGATTTCCACGCATCTGCATCGCTAAAATGAGGGTTAATCTCAGACACTAAGTGAGTCACCATTGGCATGGAAAGCCCTAACATTTCTAGCTTTTTTTGTATCAGGTGAAAATCTTTCTCCTGCGCTGGCATGGCTTCCCTGGGTTTAACTTCAGGAATAATCACCGGCTCTCTTTTTACCAATTCATTGAGTTGAACGCTTTGAGTTTCTAGAAGTTGCTTCAGCCCTTGAATTTCTTCTCGCATCTTAGATACATCTTTCGCATTCACAGTATTTTTTGGTTTTTGCGATTCTGTGTTCTGGGGCTTCTTTGCCTCTAACTTTGTAGTGTCTTTTTGCGCAGGCTGGTTATGAGCGGTTTTAGTAATTTCTGTGGCAGAATGGCTTTTAAGCGGGTTTGCCCGTGGCGTTAATAAACCTGCTTCTCCCCTTCCCGTAAGACCTTTTAGCATGTCGGCAAGGTCGTTTTTCGCCGACGGATTACTGTGTAGAGAGCTCTCTGGCTTGGCTTTAATAATGTTGCCATTGGCTGAACTTTGGCGAAGCTTATCTAATAAAGATTCTGGAACCTGGCCAATTTCATTTTCATTGGGTCGAGCTTCAATGTTTGCTTGCGAAATCATTTCGTTTGATGAATCGCCTTCCACCGCCGCTGTAATTTCGATGCCTGAAGCTGTTTTATTTTTTGAAAGAATGATCGCATTGTCTCCAAATTCGTTGGAGATTTTCTTTAAACCTTCTGACATGGTTTTGGCTGCGAACACTTTTGTCTTCATACAATTCTCGTTAACTGACTTAAATAACTCGTTACTTGCCGACAGTCGCTTCAATGGTTATTTGTTTGTTGTCTGGAATTTCTTGATAAGACAACACCCAAAGATTCTCGACACTGTGTCTGACGAATCTAGCTAACATATTGCGCAATGGTGCTAACACGAGTAGAACAGCTGGCTTGCCTTTCAACTCTTGCTTCTGCGCAGCTTCGGTTAACGATGTTTGCAGCTGTTGAGCCAAACCCGGCTCCAACATTACCGATTCTGCTAAACCGTCAGATGCAGACTGTTGAACAGTGCGGAGCAACAACTGTTCCAAATCTTTTTCAAGCGTAATAACAGGCAGCTCTTTCTCGTTACCTACGATGTTTTGTACGATCATTCGACACAGCGCGATTCTAACCACGCCAGTTAAAACGTTAGGATCTTGACTAGGCGGTTGATGGTTCGTCAAAGCTTCGGCGATTGAACGCATGTCTTTGACAGACACCTGTTCAATTAACAGGTTTTGCATCACTTTCAATAATTGACTGATTGACAAGGTATTAGGCACTAACTCCTCTGCCAGTTTTGGTGAGGCTTGAGCCAGCCTATCCACTAACTGTTGAACTTCTTCATGACCTAATAGCTCATGGGCGTGTTTAAATAAAACTTGGTTGAGATGAGTAGCCACAACCGTTGAGCAGTCCACTACTGTGTAACCTAATGACTGGGCTTTTTCTTTTAGACTGGGTTCGATCCAAATGGCCTCTAAACCAAAAGCGGGATCAGTGGTTTCCATGCCGTCTACTTTGCCAAACACCTGCCCAGGGTTAATGGCTAACTCTCGGTCTGGTTGGACTTCTGCTTCAGCAATCGAGACACCCATGAGCGTGATGCGATAACCGTTTGGAAGAAGATCAAGGTTGTCACGAATATGAATGCTGGGGATAAGAAAACCAATGTCCTGCGAAAGTTTTTTTCGAACTCCTTTGATCCGCTTTAGCAGTTGACCATTCTGAGATTTGTCGACAAGCGGAATAAGGCGGTAGCCGACTTCTAACCCTGCCATATCCACTTGCTGAACATCATCCCAACTGAGTTCTTTATTTTCTGCTTCAGCTTCTGCCTGAGTGGCTTGAGTTTCCTGACTGGGCAAATCTTTCTCGACAGTTTTTTCGGGGCGGTGTTCTTTCCAATAAATAAAAAACGCAAAGCCAGCACTGATAATGGCTAGGGTTAGAAATACCATGTGTGGCATGCCTGGAATGCTGCCGAGCACAAACATCATAACCGCTGTGACAGCGAGCGCCTTGGGTGTACCAAACATCTGCCCCATGACCTGTTGGCCCATCTCGATGTTGTCGCTGTTACGAGTTACCATAATGGCGGCAGCGGTAGACAAAAGTAACGAAGGAATTTGAGCGACCAAGCCGTCACCAATGGTTAACAGGGCATACTTTTCTACCGCCTCCCCAAACGGCAAACCCCACTGCATGGTGCCTATGGCTAATCCACCTAAAATATTGATGACTAGAATTAAAATACCGGCGACGGCGTCTCCACGAACAAACTTACTAGCACCATCCATAGAGCCATAGAAATCCGCTTCCTGAGCAATTTCTGCCCGCCGCGACCGGGCGGTATCAGCATCAATTAGACCGGCATTTAGATCCGCATCAATGGCCATTTGCTTACCGGGCATGGCATCTAATGTGAATCGCGCGCTGACCTCCGACACACGACCAGCGCCCTTAGTGACAACCACAAAGTTAATGATCATTAAGATGGCAAAAACCACTAAACCCACAGCATAGTTGCCGCCAATAAGCACCTCACCAAAGGCTTCAATGACTTTACCGGCTGAGTCTCCTCCTTCATGACCATAAAGCAGAACCACACGGGTGGATGCAACGTTCAGTGCCAGCCGAAGTAAGGTTGCGATTAAAATAATACTGGGGAAGATTGCGAAATCTAATGGCCTTAGAACATAAATAGACACCAACAACACCACGATGGCCATGGCGATATTGAAGGTAAAAAAGATATCCAACAAAAATGGCGGAACAGGCAGGGTCATTAAACCCAGCAAAATCATTAAAAAAAGTGGAACCCCTAAGTTGCCTTGCAATAATGAACGTCCATGGGTTTTAACTCCAGATACCACATCCTGACGTTTTACATTTCGAATATTTCCCAGGTTTTGAAAAGGCTTTTTAAGGTTATCAACAAGCGCCATAAACCAGTGTCACTTTTTTGGCTAAAACTAATGGTTTTAAGGTTAGTGCAAGAGGTGGGCCTGCTGGTGTTTGAATTCTGAACTCATTACATAAATAAGAATTATGTTAAAAGCAATCGCTATTTGCGTTACTTGTCGATTCAATCTGATGATTAATTTAAAACTCTATTGTCAACAAAATTAAACATTAGTATAAGATATTGCTTAGTTGGAAACCAAACAGCAAAAACAAGGAAGTTAACATGAAACTCATTCACGCATTTCTTGTATTTATTATTTTCCTAACTGGGTGCGGAGGGTCATCTGGAGGTGGAAATGGCTCATTAGAGCTGGGCCCAGAGTTCGATGGTCTAAGTATAGAGATTTCTCAATTCAACAGAAACTTAACTTTGGATGTTAATAACCAAGATCACGTTAAGACTATGATCAGCGCTGTTATAGAAGACCTTGTATATGTTGATCCAACACCTCTTGCTTTTAATCAGCAATTTGATACTAGAGCTCCTGATGAATCACGAGTTCGTCAACCACTAAAGTTAGCCTACAGAGCAGCGATTAATAACTCAGTAAATGAAGACTGTGTATCTGGTAGTGCTTTTGGTCGGTTAATTGGTGACGCAGAGCCAGATAGCTCGGCAGGCTCATTGAATTTCACTATTGATGCAAATAATTGTGTGGCGAGTTATATCGATAACGATGAAATTGTCAACATTAGATCCCTTTCCTCATTAAATGGTGATATCGAAGGATCTATAGCGTGGATGCTTGCCGACGATCAATTTACAAGCTTGGTAAGCAACCAAACCGGTTCAACAGAATTCATAGCATCAGCAACAATTAGTTTGAACGGGGATCCGTCTGAATATGTTGCTAATATTTACGAAACCGTCGATAACATCATCACTAATATAAATTTTTCAAGTGATCAAATTCAGGTGAACACTAGTTTTCAATATTATTATGAGGAAATTAGCAAGGCAACGGAGATAGTTGAAGGAGAAATAATAAATTCCATAGAAGAAACCATTGGTGGAAGAGCAACTGTCACTACCCTAGAGACTCTTATTTATGAGCAGCCTGAAGTTTATAATGAAGATAATGATTACATTGACGTTTCTCTTAATTACCCGGTTGGAGGCTCAATTCAAATGATTACTGGTGGTTCAACAGTGGTAGTAGAATTTGATGGAGATTATTACGACTACTATGTTGATGGTGTTTATATTGACACCGATTACACTCTTTAAAAAATTATTAAACGAGGCTGCTTAAGCGCAGCCTCACTTTCTTATTCTAATAACGAATTAAGACTTCCATTCTTTAAAATAGTCGGACTCCAAATACTCTGCATACTCAGGTCTATTTTCAAAGTATTCTGTAGTGATCTCATATGCGAATTTCTCAGTTAAAAAATTTAATAACTGATTTATTTTAGCAAAATCACTCTGACTATTGTGTAGATCCATTAATACAAAGTAGGCATCATCATATAAAGGATAATTAGCAATACTTTCTTTCAATAAATCTAGAGCCTTATCGGTATCGCCTTCTTCTAACTCTAGAGAGGCCCAATAGGTCAGCGCCCATGCAGAGCTACCGGTCGCTGTTTTAATTTCGTTAATTGATGACCGGATCGCTTCATCTGATTTCTGATCGTTCAGGTTGAAGTAGAACATCTGAAATGGGTGCTCGATGAATTCAAGTTTTTCAAGAGCATGTTCTCGCCTACTCTCCAACCACCAAGATAATTCTTTCCAGCGTTCATCATTGGTATTTGGCGAATAAGCTAAACTATCGAAAAGTACAGACAGAACGAAAGGTCTGTAATAAGAGAGTTTTAGGCTATCTAAGTAGCCTTTAAAATCATCATACTCAAACAACCAACTATCAAGTACCTGATTTAGGGCTTTAGAAAGTGTCATTGATGTCGCTTTATTCCGTTTTGATTTACTGGATGAGCGCTCAACAACGGCTGCTAATACTTCATCTACATTTTCTAAGTAATCGGACAACCAAATTGAGTAATATTCATTTCTAATTCTGTGAATATAAAACTTGTTGTTTCGGTTATGGATATAAAAAGATACCCATGTGTAGGAGCCTTCAATGGATACTCGATAGCTTAATTTATAATAGCTGCCTTCTTGTACATAATTTCCACTAAGAAAATACCAATCGCTATCGCCTAAACCCGGGAGCATGTATCCAAACTTATGAGCTAGCTGCCATATAGATTTATGGTCCTCAGGCATTAACCCACTGGTATTAGGCCATTTGTTTGAAAAGTCTGTACTGTCTGATAACAAGGTAAGCAATTTTCTTGCGTCTTTAGCTTCGATTAAATTATGAAGGGACACTGAAAAACTCTCATAAGACTCAGCAGATTGCGCCTGATCCAGCCAATCTATGTCTTTATTAGAGTCGCTTTTTTGTTGAGCCACAGGTACCGATTGACAGCCTAGTAAACCAAATAAGATCGCTAGAATGATGCCATAACATTTGAAGTTCATTATTGTAGCCCTCCAAAGTTCAGCAGCTCTCTCACGTAGTTTTTAACATTATCAGAGTCTTCATATTCTTCACTAGTAGAGACCCAGCCACTGTAATAAAGATAGTCACTCGCTTGTTCTATAAGTTTGGCATGAACATCAATGTCGGTTTCTAAAATATCTTTGCCAAAGCTTTCAAGATAATATTGATAACTCGCCACACCACCAAAATCTTGATTACTTAAAGACAAACTGAAATAGTCATTAGAGAATTTTTTATCTATCGCTTCAATATTGTCTGAACGGTAGTGCTCAGGATAATGAACTAATATTTTCTGATTTATTTCCATTGCCTCGATAAACTGATACGCATGCTGCCTTTGCAAATTACCACTCACACTAAAGTATTCCGTCATGGCACTGGCATTAATAGAATACTCGTATGTGCTGTCAGACTCATTGTATTGCCAAAAATCGGATACCCAATAGCTTTCGATAATTTCGAAAGTATTTGAATGGGCCGAATCAACAACTCTTAGGGGTTCTTTCACTTCCACAGACCCAAATCGATTCGAGTAATAATCGAGATATTGTTGAGAGATATCTTTCATACTCCAGTTTTGAAATCTATATCTCTGGTATTCAGCTTCAACGCCGGTATATATTGAAGAAATGGTTAACTGTACTGGGAGGTCGTATGAATAGCTGGTATAAGTTTCTTCGATCGTAATTTCTGGAACACTGCCTTGAAATACTGGCATCTCAACCAAGTCAGAGTTGGATTTAATGGGCAACCCATGACCATAGGTGTAATAACCTAACTGCCCTAACCGACTGGCTTTTTGATAACTAAGCGTTGGATCTAAATAGTAGTAGTCACCTCGAAATCTAACGCCAGCAATAACATGATTGAATGCAATGGGCATTGGCAGCCAAGAACTTATTGCTTGTTTATTGTGTGTATTAACCAACACAGGTTCTGCATCAAAACCTAATTCTCGTAACAGCGCAATCAATAACAGTGTTTTGTCTTTGCAGTCTCCGTAGCCATTACTCAATGTTTCTTGCGGTGAATGGGGTCTATGGGAATTTTCTCCAACCTCTATGCCTACATATCTTATGTTTTCCTGTACCAACTCAAGCGCTTTTAAGATTCTTTTTTCTTGACCAATAACAGAGTTGAAGTCTTTTACCCAGGTTGCCCAGTACCCTTCATTAATGTCAGTTTGATATTGGAACAAATCTTTTGCCCAATCAGAAACTTCCCCCCAGGAACTGTATTCAGAATATTGAATAAATGGATAGGGCTCCACCCATGCTGGTGTGTTTTCATCCACATGATACCCTGGTGAATCGTCAATATTAATGCGGTTATGAATGTATCCATTTTCGTTTGTAATGGCCGGACTCAGTTCTGAATTGACTATTTGCTGCTGAACTTTTCGAGAAGCAGGATAGACTAGTTTATTAAATATTCGATCAACAGGAACACCCCACCCTAGTGAAAATTCACTGGCAACTTTGTTGCCAAAAACGGGATTTCTTCCGATGATTGAATAAGAAACTTCTAGCACGTCTCCAATTAAAAAGTCTTTTATTAGAATCATGATTTGCTTTTCTTCAGAATACAGATGGCTTTCAGATTCTGTTTCCACATCTAGCACTCGAACTCTGGCATTTCCAAAACGGTCTTCAAGCTTTCCATCTCTTAACACTTGTACTTTATGTAATACAACACGTTGAAAAGCAGGCTGAAAATAGATGTTGATTCGACCCGATTCCATGAGTGCATCTTGCGTCATGGGCTTCTCAACATACCGATTGAAATACTCGTATGATTGGGCATCTGAGTATTTCTTTTGACGATCAACCAAGATATATCTGGTGCCACTAATGGAATCATCCTTGGAATCAATATTTATATCGTTCCAAGGAATTGAATCTACCCAATTAGGCGCTTCAGAAACCTCGACATCATTTGAAGCCAAAGTGAACATTGCTAAGCCAGTTAACAAACAGATTAAAACTAGTTTCAAAACAACACCTGTTTCATTTTTTCAAGATATAGACAGTATTGCAGGGGTATGTGCATTATTAAATATATCAGGGTCAATTAATGTACTTGTAAAACCAAAATGGAAAATGAATAAGCCCTGCTAGAGACTAAATTTTAAAGCCAGGCTTATTTATTGGAAGAACGCTGATTGTAATTACACAAGACCTTACTGGGGGTCTGACTGTTCAGCGATAAGCCCACAATAGGTTGTAATATAGCCGGAATATAGCGTCGCTTCAGAATCAACTATGCCTTCTACTAAGTCCTGGTATGGCTGTACATCCTCGCAAGTAACAGCACCAGAAATCAACATTGCTAACCCTCTTATCAGCAGTGCTTTGTAAATCTCTACATTCCAGTCTTCGGTTAAGTCTGCCAAAGAAGATTCAAAATTAACGGTAGTTATTTCATTGTTGGCATCCAGATACTCTATTTCGAGGTTAAATGCTCCATCAGTAATTTGTTCATTAGAAGTGAATGATTCGATAAAAAACTGATCATTGTTATACGAAAAGTTTGTCGGCTGAACATCTTCTTTATCTTGTGATATTTCTTCAGCAGCAGTTACGGCATGGTCTAAAGCAGAAGGGTAACTTAGTTTAAACCTCACGTCTTCAACCGCGACAGAGAGTAAGGAAGGAAGGTTGTTAGAAAAAATTTTTCTAGCATCAGATGTAGAAACTAATGAAAAGTAGCTACCTTTCCCGGCATCGGTCAATTCATTAAGAAATGCTTCTTGGAAATCCAACCCAATACCAATTCCTGAAAAATAAATGCCTTCTAATTCATTAATCTCGGTACTCTGAGAGATGATGCTGACATCTGTTACTCCGGTATTAGCATAAGCATCAGTTAACATAATAACGGTATTGGATTTTTCAGGGTTAAACTGCCTAAGCGCTACTTCATATGCGAGTTGTATCCCAGCATCCAGATTTGTAGAGCCTCTTGTGGAAAGCCCATTGATCTCATTCCGATAATTAAAGTTGTTCGGGTCATAAGCCCAGCCTTCTAAGAGAACCCGAGCATCAGTTTCAAACTCCACAACATTAATCACGTCCCCCTCTTTTAACTGGCTTGAGAGCTCAACAAGAGCAAACTTTGTCAGATCCAGTAACGAAGTGATTCCAGCCTCGGTCTCCCAGTTGGTGTGTCCTGACATCGAACCGGAAACATCGATCAACAAAGTGATAACAGCATTTTCTCTTTCTTCATTGCTTAGCTCAGGGCCTGAAATATTTACACCTAAGTGGTAGCTCTGAATTTCTGCAAATTCTTCACCATCGGGATTGGGGATCGGTTCATTAATAACGGCCATCGAAACTTTGAAAGGGCCAACGTCCCGTTCATCAAAGTGATTAAAATCTTCTGCGCTTAAAAACTCGTAGGCTCTCCCTAACTGATTCGATGGAATCCTACCTAGATCGAGCATTTTGAGAGCGAGATTTAAAGAAGCAATGCTGGAGGAATCGTCATAACTGAAGTAGAAGTAATCGGTCTGCTCTTCTGAAGGAATATCCGAACCATTTTCAGTGCCGGCATCTGTGTCAGGGGGGATAGTACTTGCTCCCCCAGCGGTTGTACTCTGCTGTGTTTCCTCTGGGCTACATCCAACCAAGGAAATCATCAATAAAAATATTATAAATACCCAACGAACTCCGTTCATTTCTTTCCCTCAAGTCGATTAATTAAGCACTATTTGTAGAATTAGTTAATTCAAGTGATTATAAAATAACTAGATTAAATTAATACTACTAAGAGCAAGCATAATGACGATTCTCAGTATCTAACCAATGGCGACTATAAATCGAGGTTATAGCCATTCCCTTAACATCCCGAAACACTTGCCATACAATGGCGCCGCATTTCAGACCACCCCCGGTGGTGAGGCTCCTTGGTGTATGGCTTTAAAATTTCAAAGTACTGATCACCGTAATAATATCTACACTTAATAACCGGCCTTACCCCTCAAGAAGGAGACACTAATCGTGCTTGAAGCCTATCGCGCCCACGTCGCAGAACGTGCTGAGCTAGGAATTCCACCCAAGCCACTGTCAGCAGAGCAAGTTGCTGATCTGGTTGAACTGATTAAAAATCCACCTGCTGGTGAAGACGCATTTCTGTTAGACCTGCTTGCTAACCGTGTTCCACCCGGTGTGGATGAAGCCGCTTACGTGAAGGCTGGCTTTCTGTCTGCCATCGCAAAAGGAGAAGCAGATTGCGCCCTGATCTCCAAAGAAGAATCTGTAAAACTGCTGGGCAATATGCACGGTGGTTACAACATCGAGACCCTTGTTGCGCTACTGGATGATTCTGCGTTAGCCGCAGCAGCAGGTGCTGAGCTGAAACATACGTTATTGATGTTTGATGCTTTCCACGATGTGAAAGAGAAAGCTGATGCGGGCAATGCAGTGGCAAAAGAAGTTCTGCAAAGTTGGGCGGACGGCGAATGGTTTACCAGCAAAGACAAAGTGGCTGAATCTATTAAGGTTGCCGTATTCAAGGTAACTGGCGAAACCAATACCGACGACCTGTCCCCTGCTCCTGACGCTTGGTCTCGTCCAGATATCCCTCTGCATGCGCTGGCTATGTATAAAATGACCCGAGAAGGCCTGACGCCAGAAGAGCACGGAGTCACCGGCCCTCTGAAGCAGATTAAAGAAATCCAAGATAAAGGTATTCAGGTTGCTTTCGTTGGTGATGTAGTAGGCACAGGCTCTTCCCGTAAGTCTGCGACTAACTCGGTACTGTGGTTCTTCGGTGAAGACATGCCGGGTACGCCCAACAAGAAATCTGGTGGTATCTGTATCGGTGGTAAGGTTGCTCCAATCTTTTACAACACCATGGAAGACGCTGGCGCTCTGGTTTTTGAAGCACCAGTAGACGAATTAGGTATGGGCGACGCTATAGAAATCCGTCCTTACGATGGCAAAATTTTAAATGAAGCTGGCGACACTATTTCTGAATTCGAGCTGAAATCAGATGTGTTGTTGGACGAAGTTCAAGCCGGTGGCCGTATCAACTTGATTATCGGTCGTGGCCTGACAGAGCGCGCTCGCGAAGCATTAGGACTGGGTGCTTCTGACTTGTTCCGTAAACCTGTCGCACCTGCCGACACTGGCAAGGGTTACACCCTGGGTCAGAAGATGGTGGGTAAAGCTTGTGGCGTTGAAGGTATCCGCCCTGGCACTTACTGCGAGCCAAAGATGACTACCGTTGGCTCTCAAGACACAACTGGCCCAATGACCCGTGACGAACTGAAAGACTTAGCTTGTTTGGGTTTCTCTGCTGATCTTGTAATGCAGTCGTTCTGTCATACTGCGGCTTATCCTAAGCCAGTGGATATTGATACTCAGCACACTCTGCCTGATTTCATTAAAAACCGCGGCGGTGTTTCTTTGCGTCCGGGCGATGGCATCATCCACAGCTGGCTGAACCGTATGTTGCTACCTGACACTGTTGGCACCGGCGGTGACTCTCACACCCGTTTCCCAATGGGTATTTCTTTCCCAGCGGGTTCTGGTCTGGTTGCTTTCGCAGCGGCCACCGGTGTTATGCCTTTAGACATGCCTGAATCGGTATTGGTCCGCTTCAAAGGTGAAATGCAGCCAGGCATTACCCTACGTGACCTAGTCCATGCCATTCCTTACTACGCCATTAAGGAAGGTTTGCTGACGGTGGAGAAGAAAGGTAAGAAGAATATCTTCTCCGGTAACATCCTAGAAATTGAAGGTCTGGACACGCTAACCGTTGAACAGGCGTTCGAATTGTCTGACGCTTCTGCTGAACGGTCTGCAGCAGGTTGTACTATTAAGTTGAGTGAAGAGTCTGTTACCGAATATCTGAAGTCTAATGTGGTGATGCTGCGCTGGATGATTGCTAACGGTTACGGCGACCCACGTACACTGGAACGTCGTGCTAAAGCCATGGAAGAGTGGTTAGAAAACCCAAGCCTGATGGAAGCCGATGCTGATGCTGAATATGCTGCCGTGATCGAAATCGATCTGGCTGAAGTTAAAGAGCCAATCGTTTGCTGCCCGAACGATCCAGACGATGCCAAGCTGCTATCAGAAGTGGCTGGCGACGAAGTAAACGAAGTATTTATCGGCTCCTGTATGACCAACATTGGCCACTTCCGTGCGGCTGGTAAACTTCTGGACGCTCACAAAGGCGGTCTGAACACTCGCCTATGGCTGAGCCCTCCCACCAAGATGGACCAAGCGCAGTTGATGGAAGAAGGTTACTTCAACATCTACGGTAAATCCGGTGCCCGTATGGAAATGCCGGGTTGTTCACTGTGTATGGGTAACCAGGCGCGAGTAGAACCCGGTGCAACGGTACTGTCTACTTCCACTCGTAACTTCCCGAACCGTTTGGGTGATGGCGCAAACGTTTATCTAACATCTGCAGAACTGGCCTCTGTGGGCGCTATCGTGGGTAAACTACCAACTCCAGAAGAGTATGCGGAATACGCAACCAAGATTGACTCTATGGCTGCCGATATTTATCAGTATTTAAATTTCGATCAAATGGAAGACTTCATCAAAGCGGCCGACTCTGTTATTGCAACTGATGCTTCGTAAATTTGTTTTTAGATAGTCTTTAAAGATATAAATAAAAAACCTCGCGCTCGCGAGGTTTTTTTTCACATTTAATTTAAGTTGAAGTTATTAGTTAGAGTTAAAAATTAAAATACGATAGCCAGTCGTATCTGTAACTATTAATTGATCATTGTGAATAACCAGTCCCGTCGGGCCCGAAATCTTTCTCAAGCTTAGGGAGTCGTCCTCTTCATTCTGGTCGTCTGAACTTACAACAGTCACGAAATCAGGTTGCCCCAATACAATATCAGCTGGCATATAATTCTCTGTCGGCCAGTCATTCCAAACTAATACTCGGCGATTTTCGGAATCCACAACAAAAATTTGTCTACCATTGGAAGTGATACCCTGATAAGCATCAGAAACAGTTCTTGCGGTTGGGCCATCCTCTTGTACAACAGTATAAAAATCCGGTTGCCCTAATACCAAATCAGCTGGGGTATTGTTTTCCGTTGGAAAGGTATTCCAAACCATCACACGATTTGCTGCATCAAGCACTAATAGCTTCTCACCGTCTGACCAAACCCCTGATGGTGTTAAAGCAGAGGCATTAATGTCGTCTCGGGTACGCTCTGTACAGGTATTCAAGTCTGGTTGCCCTAATACTAAATCAGCAGGTTGATTCATCTCCGTTGGTATCGAATGCCAGATCAAAACTCTGTGGTTTCGATAATCAGCCAAAATGAGTTTACCATCTGGAGAAACGGTGATCATTTCAGGCTCTTTTAAAGAAGTCCCACAACGGGGTCTTTCGTCATCGGATTCAAAATCTGATCTACCAATGATTATTCCAAAATTGTTTTCGTTAGGCTCAGGAACATTATTAAAAATCAAAATGCTGTCACCTATATAATCGACTAGCAACATTTGATCATTGAATAGGTAAGGAGATTGCGGCTCAGTAAAGTTATAGTGTTGAACCATTTGATTATCATCCAAGTATTCCATTGAATTAATGGATTCATCAAATTTAGTATTATGAACGGTTGGAATGACATTATATTTTACAAGCTGCCCGCTCCCCGGCAATGTAAGCCACAATTCATTATCTTGCGCAAATGCGTTACCAAAAGATTCAAACCCAACTCGAGCAAAACCAGTATCCGTTTCTATTTCGTAGTAAGCCAACACAACACTAGCTGCCTGGTAATTCTCGAAACTGAGATTCACAGTAAACTCTAAGGTTTCTTCTCCCATTGAGAGTCCATTTAAATCCGAGCCATTAAAAGTGAGTGAGAAATTACCACTGGGCCACTTAGTCGCTGGGGTCAAACTGACGGTTTTGGAATCTTCGCTCCAATCAACATTGACGGAACCTTCTGACATTGATGTTTCCAAACTTGAAGGATCAACCGCTTCCGAAAACTCAATTTCTAGGGTTTCATCAATCAACAGAATATTTGATTCTGGAGAATGGGCGACAACTCGAAGGGAAGAAAGATTGGGGCTGGTATCATTTGACGAGTCACTATTGCATCCAAGCAGTAACACTGATATCGCAGCATAAGCTAGTAAAGTCTTCAGCATTAAAATTTTCCAAATAAGATCAAAACAACAATTTGGTTTTAAACATAAACCAAATTTTATTTATTATGAATAACTTGGAATGCAGTTTCAGTAAGAAAAGCTTAAGCAAAAGGAGTACTCAATACACGAGATAATGAGATGTGAGAGTTGACTTTCAAATCTATTTGTTTTGTTTACTGAATAAAAAACTTCTGTCTTGTTTCTTATTGCTTTATAGCTCAGTTAACTAATAGCAAATTTGGGTGAGATCGGTTCCATTTTAAAATTCAGATCTATTGGGTCGGTCGAATCCAAGTAATACCATTAACACTATGGTAATGATGAAAATAATCATCTGTTAAATTTACTCGCCATTCATCGAAACGCTCAAGTCTTATGCCTCAGCATCAACTCAACTAAAATTCGCTTGCTCCAACCGTGTTATGTTATAACATTTCAATCATGCATTAACTTACAATCACTTCTAACTACGGAGCCACTGACTATGACACGCCTTCCAGTAACTGTTCTCTCAGGTTTTCTTGGAGCTGGTAAAACAACGGTTCTAAGTCATATCCTTAACAATCGTCAGGGTAAAAAAGTTGCGGTGATCGTCAATGATATGAGTGAAATTAATATCGACGCGTCCATGGTTCAAAACGAAGTGTCTCTGAGTCATCAAGAAGAAAAGCTTGTCGAAATGAGTAATGGCTGCATTTGCTGTACCTTGCGTGAAGATCTTCTTCTTGAAATAAACAAGCTTGCTCAAGATGGCCGCTTCGATTATTTGGTGATTGAGTCGACGGGCATTTCTGAGCCTCTACCTGTTGCAGAAACATTTACTTTTGCTGATGAAGATGGATCGTCACTGTCTGATGTTGCAACCTTAGATACCATGGTGACAGTTGTTGATGCAGTTAATTTTTTAAAAGACTACGACGAAGCTAAATCCCTTCAAGATACCGATGAATCATTAGGCGAAGAAGACGAACGCAGTGTTGCGGATTTATTGGTAGACCAAGTTGAGTTTGCTGATGTTTTGCTCATCAGTAAAACCGACCTAATTAAGCAACCTGAATTGGAGCGACTGACAGCCATATTAAAAACTCTCAATACTGATGCTCGTATTATTCCCATCGCTCATGGTGAAGTCAGTGTGGATGATGTACTCAATACCGGACTGTTTAACTTTGAACGTGCCCAACTGGCTCCAGGTTGGCTCAAAGAAATGCGTGGTGAACACGTACCCGAAACCGAAGAATATGGCATTGGCAGTTTCAGCTATGTAGCAAGAAGACCTTTTCATCCTGAAAAATTTCATCAGTTTCTTCACAGCACTCGGAGCTTTGGAAAATTAATTCGTTCAAAAGGATTCTTCTGGCTTGCCACACGTCCTGAATTTGCAGGGCAATGGAGTCAAGCTGGCGGCATAGCCCGCTACAGTCTGGCAGGTTTATTCTGGAAAGCTGTTCCAAAAGATAATTGGCCACAGGATGAAGATTACCTTAAATCCATAATGGATAACTGGGTTGAACCATTTGGAGACATGCGACAAGAACTGGTATTTATTGGTCAAGACTTAGATCAGCAAGCTATGACCAATGCCCTAGATGATTGCTTGTTAACTGAAGAAGAAGTGCTGAAAGGTAAAGAGTTTTGGGTGACGTTAAGTGATCCATTCCCTAACTGGGGTGAGCATGCTTAAATCCAACCAACCTATCGTCAAACATTATTGATGCATACTCTTCACCTGTTACGCGAAGCATTCACTGACTCTAGCGTAACTAGCTTGCCTTAAAAAATTTGCCGGTTTGGGTGTGAAAAAATGAATCATTTCCACCTAAGCCGTAATCTCTAATTTTAATCCACGAAGAACCACACACTCGACATTGATAATAAAATGGCCCCCGGTTCCTTCCAAAGTCAGACTCCTTTGATAACTCTGTCCAAGTATTCGCTGGCCTATTACCCAAGCAATGATCACAGATGATTTCTTTTTTTACAGCCATCTTTTTTCCTCCTTATTATTGGTGAATTCAATTACGTTGAATTAGATTAGATCGGACACTTA
Organism: Gynuella sp.; assembly: GCA_028282465.1. Taxonomy (GTDB): domain Bacteria; phylum Pseudomonadota; class Gammaproteobacteria; order Pseudomonadales; family Natronospirillaceae; genus JANQHX01. The sequence goes on along the minus strand of JANQHX010000053.1, from coordinate 16,082 downwards.
TTTGAACACATTTACCCCAAAGCTCCATAATCTCTAATCAATACAAGTGTTTTTCCACAGTAAGTCATCTTTTTTGGTCTAATCGGCACAAAAAAGTCACGGGTCAACACCCTCAAAAGATAACGGTATAAATGAGTTTTAAACTTTGGGTCGCGAAAAACCACTTCTCTACTATGCTGAATAAATTACGTACTATTTATTAACTCATAGTGACTATGACAACACCCATCGTAATTTGTGACGACTCAAGCTTCGCCCGCAAACAAATGGCTAGGTCCTTACCAGACAATTGGGCTGTGGACATTACGTTCGCGGCAAATGGCGAAGAAGCACTTGCTGCTATCAAAGAGGGACAAGCGGATGTTCTCTTTCTAGATCTCACCATGCCAGTGCTTGATGGCTATGGCGTATTAGAGCAGATCAAAAGCCAAGACCTACCCTGTATGGTTATCGTTGTTTCAGGAGATATTCAGCCAGACGCTGTCACTCGGGTTAAGCGTTTGGGTGCTATGGAGTTTTTAAAAAAACCCATAGACAAAGAAAGAGTGAAGGAAGTGCTAACCAGCTTTGGAGTAATTGGCGAATGACAGCTGGCGCACCCATCACACTCTCTGAAGATCATAGAGACTGCTTTCAGGAAATTACCAATGTTGCTATTGGCCAGGCTGCAGATGTTCTTTCGCGAATGCTCAATGTTTTTATTGTATTGCCGGTTCCGAACGTCAATATACTGGAGCCCAGTGAACTCACAATGGCTCTTACCGCGGTGGATGAAAATGATTCTGTCTCAGCCATTTGCCAGGGCTTTACCGGCGGAGGCGTGGCTGGAGAAGCTATGTTGATTTTTAACGATGCCAATTTTTCAGACATCGCAAAATTAGCTTACGACCACCAGGCATATTCCGACGAATTAGAAATGGAAATGATCATGGATGCTGGCAACCTTTTAATTGGTGCCTGTCTGAATGGGTTGGCTTCACAGCTCGAAATCCAATTCAGTCAGGGTCAACCAGTTGTTATGGGTCGACATGTCCATGTACCAGAATTAATTGACACAAACAAAAGCCGGTGGACGAAAACTCTGGCTATCGAAGTGAATTTCACCATCGAAAACAGCCCCGTAGCCTGCGACATGCTTTTGTTATTCACTGAAGACTCAATTTCAGTATTGAAGCAAAAGGCTGATTATTTACTGGACTGAATTATGAGCATTGCACCAGAAGATTTAAAAGAGTTTCACTGGGTCATGACCATGATTCAGCATATAGACGTAGGTTTAGTGGTGCTAAATCGAAATTACGAGATTCAGGTTTGGAACGGCTTTATGGAAAATCACAGTATCCAAACCTCGTTTCATACCAGAGGTCGATCACTTTTTGAAGTCATGCCTGACATTGATGAAGACTGGTTTAGATCCAAAGCCGAATCAGTGTTTAATTTAAGAAACAGAGCTTTTACTACCTGGGAACAAAGGCCTTATCTTTTTAAGTTCAAAAACTCCCGTCCCATTACCGGGACTGCTGACTTCATGTATCAAAACTCAACGATCTTTCCGCTTGAGTCCACCTCTGGTGAAATTGAATACATCAGCTTGTTGATTTATGACGTGACGGATGTGGCTGTGAATAGCCTTGAACTGAATCAAGCGAATCAACGATTGGAAAAACTTAGCCAAACTGACTTGTTGACCGGGTTAAATAATCGAGGTTATTTAGATCAAAGTTTGGAGAGAGAGTTTAAGCGCTTAAAAAGAACCAAAGAACCCGCCTCAGTGGTTATTTTCGACATTGACCACTTCAAAAAAGTTAACGATAACTATGGCCATCTAGTAGGTGATAAAGTTATTCAACTGGTTGCCAAAACCCTAATGGACAGTCAACGAGAAACAGATGTTTCAGGCCGTTTTGGTGGCGAGGAGTTTGTGATTCTGTTGATAGGCACCCCCGCCGACTCTGCAAACTTTTTTGCCGAAAGACTCAGGAAGAAGATCGAAAAAACCGTCGTTGAAACTCCCGAAGGCGATCTCACCTTCACCATTAGCTTGGGCATCGCTGAATTCGATAATGACATCAGAACCTCAGTGCAATGGTTAAATCGTGCAGACCAAGCCCTTTACAATTCCAAGGAAAGTGGTAGAAATAAAACCACCATTTATTCCAAATAAAACACTTCCATGACAGATTTCAGAAATATTGTGGTGCTGACAGGCGCAGGCATTAGTGCGGACAGTGGCTTAAAGACTTTTAGAGGCTCAGATGGCCTATGGGAAGGACATCGAGTTGAAGATGTTGCAACCCCTGAAGCATTTTTGTCTAACCCAACTCTTGTTCAAAACTTCTACAACCAACGTCGAAAACAACTGCTTTCAGAACAGGTAAAACCCAACCCAGGGCACCATGCGCTAGCTGAACTAGAAAAGCATTTTGATGGTGATTTTCTGTTGGTAACACAAAATGTCGACAACTTACATGAAAGGGCTGGGTCAAAGAATTTACTCCACATGCATGGTGAGCTGGTGTTGACTAGGCATGTTGAAACTGAGGAAGTAAAGCAAGCCCCCCTAGAAATCACCGGTACAGAGTGGCGACCTCATATTGTTTGGTTTGGCGAGATGCCACTTTACATGAATGAAATTGAACAAGCGTTAGTGGCCAGTGACTTATTTATTTCAATAGGTACATCAGGCCATGTTTACCCGGCTGCGGGCTTTGTAGAAATTGCCAAAGCCACGGGTTCCCATTGTATTGAAGTCAACTTGGAAAATACCAATATTGCTAGTTCATTTCACGAATCAGTACGAGGTAACGCCAGCGAAACCCTACCGAGATTATTTGAAGATTTGCAACTGTTCTGAGGCCTGTTAACGCGTCAGCAAAAAAACGTAATGAACAGTATTACTCAGGTTTAACACAGATGACTTGAATATATCTGGCCATTGAAATGTAAGGTTCGCGCCCAGAGAGTTCTTTTTCCAATCGAACAATGTCGAGCAGTCTCTCTTTTACGGGTACGGTTGGATTAACATAATCAACAAAAGATCTTAAGCCCGCCATATTGATGATATTTAGATTATTTTTTTGAATCCAAGTTAGGACAGACTTTTTATCAAGAGGATTGATAGGCGTTAGTCCTTTTCCGTCTCCACCAAATTGTCCACTATCCACCTTGTAATAATTTCCTTTAAAAAGATTTTTTACGATTAAGGACTCAAGATTAAAAAAGCTTAAAACCAAAGTACCGCCAGGTTTTAACATGTTAATTGCGCAATTGAATCCCGCTTCTGGATCTTCCAGCCATTCTAATACTGCTTGAATGTGGATCACATCTAAGTCAATTAAGTTCAGTTGTTGGAACGGGCCTGAAAGGATTTCAATCGAACTGTCTTTTCCGAAACATAAACTAGCGTTATGTACCATGGCAGGAGATATATCATTGTAGAAGACTTGGTGCCCTAGGGATTCAAACCACAGACTAAAGTCTCCGAGGCCTGCCCCGAGGTCGGCAATGCGCAAGTTTTTTACTTGATCAAGACTAGTATGGTTAAGGATATGATATTTTGAAATTTCAGCTCGAATATCGCCTTTAATTCCTTGTTGTATTTTATTTTTATAGTGATCTATTAAATGCTCGAAGGAGACGTCTGGCATGAGCTTGCGAGGAGTATTAACTTAAAGATTATATTCAATTTAGGGTAGAGTCGTATGGTATTTAACCGTTCTGCTACAACTCTACCAAAGATTTGAACAATTAGGTGCTTTTAATGGAAATTTGAGTTCCAAATTCAGTTGATTCGAATTCTTTAGCCAAGCTGTTTAATTCATTCAACCACCGTTCGGCAACGGCTTTTTCTTGCGGGTTCTCTATGGAAAGAAGGAGACGGTAGACTTGGTTTTCCAGCCCTTTGTGGCTTCGCTTTATTGAATTGAGTTTTTCATTGTGCATTACTTCCAGACTATTCATTTTGATCTCCTATTCAAAACACTGCTCAAGTAACGGATTCTATGGAGTAAGCTCAAATCTATCTTGTTTTATATCAACCGAGGTTTATTCATTTGAGCCGGGACGTAATTATCTAAATTTTGTTAGAGTAATTTCAAGAGTTAAATGAATTTTCAGCGACAAATTTCATTAGTGATTAACCCGACTTAAATTAAAAAAGTAGGGACTTATAGCCCCAACTATTGAGTGATTTTTCTGATGTTAATCTCGAAGTTCTCGGCGTAACACTTTACCCACATTGGTTTTAGGCAACTCGTCTTTTCTTTCAAAAATTTTGGGGACTTTATAGTTGGTTAAATGTTCTCGGCAATAGTCAACCAATACCTTGTCCTCAATCGGATTTTTAACAACTATATAAACCTTTACAGCCTCGCCAGTTTTGTCATCTGCCACACCAACCGCTGCGGCTTCTATCACATCCGGATGGCTGGTAATGACGTCTTCAATTTCATTAGGGTAGACGTTAAAACCTGACACAATAATCATGTCTTTTTTGCGGTCAACAATCTTGGAATAACCGTCTTCCTGGATGACCCCTACGTCGCCTGTCCTTAAGAATCCATCAGATATGCATTTCGCTGTGTCTTCCGGTCTGTTCCAATACCCTTTCATCACCTGAGGGCCGCGGATACACAGCTCACCCGGTTCTCCCATTGGCAAGGCATTGCCGTCATCATCAATCACCTTTAATTCAGTGCTGGGTGCTGGAATCCCTATGGTGCCAATTTGATGCTGACTGGGTGGATTGAATGCCACCACTGGTGAAGTTTCAGTCAGACCATATCCTTCATTGATGGGACAACCAGTCAGTTTTTCCCAGTCTTCCGCGGCAGCGTGAGTCAATGCCATGCCACCAGACACCGTGAGTTTTAATTTACTGAAATCAACTTTTGAAATGTCAGGATGATTAATCAACGCAATGAATAAGGTATTGAGTCCAGCAAATCCAGTCATCTGCCAGTTTTGTAATTCCTTCACAAACCCAGGTATATCTCTGGGATTCGGTATTAGTACCGTGTGATTTCCGGTTTCTGCCAGAGTAAGGCCGTGAACCATAAATGCATAAATATGATACATGGGCAATGGCGCGATAAAGGTTTCACAACCTTCACCTAATTTAATTTTAAAGAACTGCTTGCATTGCAACATATTAGCAATGAGATTTCTGTGGGTTAGCATGGCCCCTTTTGCAACCCCAGTGGTACCGCCGGTGTACTGCAAAACAGCAACATCGTCGTGAGTAGACTTAGGTTCATAAAAAGTCTCACCCTGGCCCTTATCAATGACCGAATTGAGTTTTAAGACCTGTGATGAATCATAAGCAGGTACCATTTTTTTTATGTACTTAACCACTGAATTGACTAACAGTTTCTTTAAACCTGGATGAAAGTCAGCAATTTCGGTCACTATGACCTGGTTTACACTGGTTTTAGGTTTCACTCTTAGGGCTTGAGCCGCCATACCCGCGTACACAACATGCAACTTGGCCCCTGAATCATTGAATTGATGCTCAAGTTCCCTGTCGGTGTATAAAGGGTTGGTATTCACCACCACCATGCCTGCTCGCATGCAGCCCCAAATAACCACTGGGTATTGAAGAATGTTGGGGAGTTGAACCGCCACTCGATCACCGGGATTTAACCCACTGTTATTTTGCAACCAAGCCGCGAAAGCAGCACTTTTTTCATTCAACTCTGCATAAGTGATGGTTTGGCCCATACAGGTATAAGCTGGTTTGTTTTTCCACTTACTTGTGAATTCATGAAAAACCTCCAAAAGATTAGAGTAATCATTTGGATCTATTTCTGGCTCCATGCCCAATGGATATTCAGGTAACTTAAAACTCTCAGACATTTGTTCTCCTTATTCTTGTTTTAATTGCTATGCCCGCTGCTGATTAATTCAGTCTAACACTGAAATGGCTTTATGTTGGTTTCTATACAGTTTGCTCAATTTACTAGAACAATTACACATTTACTTTAGTGATATGCATGCTCTCATGGAATAGTTAGACAGGCTAGAAATCTTAATAACTTAGTAAAGGTTTACCCAATTGATTAAATTCGCTTAACCCAAACTACTTTAGAAGCTTAGGGCCTGTTAACACTAATTGTGTCTTTGCTATTGAGCTTACAAAGTTCTCAATCGAGGCATGATGAGAGAAGTTTAGCTAGCTAAATGATCGAAGAGCAACGAAGAGTGAGGGCTTTGTGCCGGTCCGACGTTTCGGCAACCCTTCGGGCCGGGGCTATTTTTCGCTCAACCTGCGTTGCATCTCGTTCATGTAACTCGTTACACCACACTCGCTGCGCCTTGTTTGACTCAAAAAATAGCCGACGGCAGCGTGAAATAATTAGTGTTAACAGGCCCTATGACGGCTTTAATTCACGTCTTAAAATTTTTCCGACTGCAGTTAAAGGCAAATGATTTCTAAACTCAATGGTCTTTGGAACTTTATAACCTGCTAAATTACTCCGGCACCAGGTTAAGATTTCTTGTTCCGTCAGGTCTGGGTCTTTTGGCACAACAAACAACTTGACCACCTCTCCTGAATAACTATCGGGGACACCAATGGCTGCGCACTGATGGACACGATCATGGTCTGATACTACATTTTCAATTTCATTCGGATATACATTGAAACCGGATACAATGATTAGATCTTTTTTGCGATCCACAATATGGATGCAACCCATTTCATCCACATATGCCATGTCCCCCGTAAAAAGCCAGCCATCCTTTAAGGACATTGCGGTAATGTCTGGTGCATTCCAGTATCCCTGAAACACTTGAGGGCCTTTGACACAAATTTCACCAACTTGTCCAAGGGGTAACTCGTTACCTAACTGGTCTGAAATTTTAATTAGGGTTTCAGGTAAGGGAACTCCCACACTCCCCTGCCTTGGCTGCAAAAAAGAGTTCACCGCTACAACGGGAGAGGCTTCAGTAAGTCCATAACCTTCAACAATGGGTTTACCGGTTTTTTCTAACCATTTTTCAGCGGTGTTGCGAGCTAACGCCGAACCACCAGACAAGGTTATTTTTAAATCGGTAAAATCAAGTTGATTAAATTGGTCATTATTCATCATCGCAATAAACAGGGTATTTAAACCGACAATTGCCGTGAATCTCCATTTCCTAAGCACTCGCATAAACGAATCCATGTCCTTGGGGTTAGACACCAATACATTATGATTACCCAAATAGAACATGCACAGGCAATGACAGGTGAAGGCATAAATGTGATAAAGCGGCAAAGCAGCAATGACAACTTCTCTGCCATGTTGAACCAAATGAATGCCATTGCTGTCTTGTTCAGACAATGCTTCTTTCACTTGAAGCATGTTAGCAACTAAGTTTTTATGGCTGAGAATCGCACCTTTTGAAATACCTGTAGTGCCCATTGAGTACTGAAGCAGCGCTTGATCTTCAGGCTTTATTTGAATTGATTGAAAACCTAATTCATAGCCTTCGTTCAGCATTTCTAAAAATGGTACTGCTTGAGGAAGCTTAAAATGGGGTATTTTCTTTTTCAGATATTTAGCCACCAGGTTCACTAAAAATCTTGAACCTGTTGTATGCATATCACCTAAGGATGCCTGAACTAAAAACTCAATCTGAGTCTCGGACAAGACAGCTTCTACGGTATCACCTACCATGTCTAAAAATACCAGCGCTTTTGCTCCGCTGTCGCACAACTGATATTTCATCTCTCTTTCAGTGAGCATTGGATTAATGTTTACCACCACTAATCCAGCTTTCAGTGCACCGAACACCGCAATGGGAAACTGTAATACATTAGGCAAACAAATCGCCAGTTTATCGCCGGGTTCCAGATGAGTTTTTTTCTGCAAATAACCAGCGAAATCTGAAGACAGCCTCTCCATGTCTGAAAAATATAGTGTGACGCCTAAACTTGAGTAAGCGGGTCGATCAGCATATTTTTGGCAGCTTTCTTGAAACATTTGAATAACTGAATCATACAAACTGAGATCAATGGTATGACCTACTCCGTTTGCCCTTATTTCATCCCAGAAATGACTGTCCATATTGGGTGACTCCCATGGTTATGGATTTTATTATTCAGAATGCCAAACCGTTAATCCGTTTTTAAATACGCGCATTTCACCTGGTTTCATGATGTTCCATTGTTCGTTGTCGGTTAACGGCTGAGTGGCAACCACAGTGACAATATCATCTTCAGTAGTCAGGGTTTTAAAATCCACAGTGACATCAGCATCTTTTAATCGAGCTTGCTTAAATGGTGCTCGGCGAGTGATCCAGGATAAATTGTTTGAGCAAAAACAAACTAGATAATCGCCCTGACTCAGGAGCATATTAAAAACACCCAGCTCCATTTGAGCTTTACAATAGCTTAGTATGGTTTGCCAAAGTGAATCAGAATACTCTGGCCCCGCTGGATACTTCTCTCTGAGACTGTTTAATAAATCACAAAATAAACCTTCGCTGTCGGTAGTACCAACCGGTCGGTAAATGCCTTTGCCATTGAACGCATATTCTTTTAATTGACCATTGTGAGCATAAGTCCATGGGCGAGCAAAAAATTCTCGGGTAAATGGGTGGGTATTTTCAAGAGCAATTTGCCCCATATTGGCTTGTCGAATATGACAAACAACGGTTTTACTTTTGATGGGGTATTTCTGAATTAACTGGGCAATTTCACTTTCAACGGCAGGTCGATAATCTCGAAATTCTCGAATGCCTTGATGCTCATAAAAACATACGCCCCACCCATCTTTATGCGGGCCAGTATCTCCTCCTCTTCGAACCAAGCCTGTAAAACTAAAACATATATCGGTAGGAATATTGGCACTCATGCCAAGGAGTTCGCACATGATGATTTAATAGATTATGAACACCCAGGCAGTATAACAAAGGGCTTTAGTTGGTCATCTATTTTTGCTCATCTGGCAGGTCTGTTAAATCAGAAAGGTCACCCAGATCAAATACTTCATCCTCATCTTCTAATTCAGTATCCGGTTTTTCTGGTTCACTCTCTAATCCTTCTTCGAGATCCTCTAAAGAGCTTTCCTGAACATCCTCTAAATCAGCGAGTTCGGTGTCAGCAGCCTCCTCTTCAGAAAGAAAATCAGGAAACTCAGGCTCTCGCATGGGTGTTTGGTCGCCTTTGTCTGTCGCGCTTTCGGTATTGCTGTCTATGGCGAGACTGTCATAGTCGGGGTTGGTCATTCTAAGTTTTTCAAAATATCTGAAGGCAAAATAGCCCCCTATCAGAATCGCTATGCCCGGTATGGATAACAACAATATGGTGACTAGGCCCAGAGAATCGCCAGACTCTTCTTCTGGTATTTCATCCTCCCAACCTTCTAATTCCTCAAACACCAGCTCTTGTGGTTCCAACAATGGAGGTTCTTCTTCTGCCACAGGCAATTGATCGGCTGGATCAGCTTCGCGATAGGTTAATACCGGGAATTTGGGATAAAAAACTTGGGGTTCAGGCTCTACCTCTAGCTCTTCCACCATCATGGGTTCAGCTTCGGCAATGGCTTCATCTTTCTCGGGCACTAGAGCCTCTAAGCCTTCAAATGGGAAGGCTAAACTCAAAGTTGGAATTACCATACTAGATTGGTTTGAAAGGCTTTCAGGTTCAACCAGCTCGGTGGCTAATAAATAGGTGCCCAACCCTTGTTCTGCACTCAGCATAAGAGTTGCAAAACCACCCGGGTTATTAAAGTCTGAATAGTCTGCGTTGACTACTGAGCCGTCTGGCGCGGTCACTAGTGCCTTTAACTTGATTGCAGATTTATCTATTTTCGGGTTGTTAACAAATAGTCTGATGAGATAAAAATCTTCTTGAGGTGCCGCTTCAATGCTAAATTGTGGTTGATAGGAAAGTGTACGAGATAGCTGCCTTTGAAAGGTCCGACCATCCAGATTCACCACCACCTGATAATTACCAAAATTGTCTAACTGGTTTCCTATTTCAAAATTAAAATCAGAACCTTTTTCAACGGGGTTAGCAAAATCAACATTGCCACTTTCGTCAATTAAAGTGACATTCAGATTCATTAAATCTAAGAAAGCTTGGTCTTCAACCTTGCCTTCTTTCGCATTCATAAAAGCAGAAAAATTAACCGCTTCTCCTTCAAATGCCATGGTCATAAGTCGATTAATTTTAAGACTTAAATCGCTCACAATGGAAATTCGACTCTCATCGAGAATTTCACCTTGAATCTGCCATGCACCGGAATTTGGATTAGAAATCGTAATCATGTCATACGAGTCTGTACTCAACCATTTCATGTTTTCAATTTCGTCCCCGCTGGTTATTTCAGTTCCATCGGGAGCAATAAGTGATATTGGCTGGCTTAGTGGTTTACGGAAGATAAGCGCAGTAAATTCTTGTACTAAGTTGTCAACGCTAAAGCCATTATTCGCTAGCGGCACCTGTTCACTGGGTACCGCAAAATCAAATGCTTTTAAAAACACCTGCATTAAATCATCGGCTTTTTTAACTGTTTCAGAAATGCCACCGGTTTGCGTAGCTAGATGATTCAATAAGGGAAAATCTGCATTATCCGATAATGAAATGGTATGAAGAATGGCTTCTCGATCCATGTACTTAGGAAGCACTTCATTAATGACTCGATTGCGTTCAAAAATATTGGTGTTGGTCTGAGGGGAAATATCCACTTTACCATCAGTTAGCACGATGAAGTGTTTCTGCCAATTAGCATCGCTGTAATCGAAATCAAAGGCAGATTGTTCCAGAGCGCCACCAAGGTTGGTACGCTGCCCCAGTGAATTGATTTTTTTTGCTTGGACTCTGGCTGTTTGTTTCCATTGATTGTCAACATCGCCATAGGGAACCAGCATGTTGACGTATTGACCAAAGGTCCACACCCCGGCTTTAGAACCTTCGGGCAATAAATCAATGAGCAATTCAAGGGCGGGAACACGAAGATTATTTGGGTCGTTCTCAAGCATGCTGCCTGAAATATCAATTAATACCCGAATGTCTTTTGGGTCTTCAGCATTGGCAGCAGCGCAGTTTAGAACAAGGCCTAAAAAAAATACCCAACGAGTTGCCAACATAAAAATCGTTTTTTTTACCATGCTCAACATAGAAGCAAACTTGTACCAAATGGCACATGGCGCTTACACCACATGCCCATTAGACCACATGCCTATAGTGAGGAAGGCTAAATATTAGCTTCCAATACTCGGCGGCCTTTTTCAGTGATATGCCAACGCATACCTTTTTTACCACTGACTTTACCCGCCAGACTTCTTGAAACCATAATATTCAGAGTTTTCACCATGGTGGTTTCATCTGTGTTGGTTTCATGGCATAGGCCTGCAAGGGATCTGAAAATAAAGCGCCCGCTTCCCAATGTTTTTAGAACGTTCGTGCTAGTCACATCGAGCTCGTCTTCTGGAGCCAAAGGCCCTTGATTATCGTCTTTGGACGCATCTTGTTCGGTTTCAGTATCAATTAATGGCATTAATTCATGCTGAATTAAACGAATATCATGCTGCAAAGATTCAGAGCGCTCTTTCGCTGCATGAGCTTCATTCAGAATTCGATCAGACACGTTCACTACGAAGAATCTGGAAGCGATGGACGCGATCAGACAGAAACCCGTAAAGATTAATAGTCGAGACGGATCGCCCTGACTTTCAATCACAAGTTCACTGTTTACAAAATCCAACACCACTGGCACCAAAAACGCAGCCCCGACACCGACTACCAAGCAGCGGGGTAAACTGGTGGTATCCGGGTCATGCTGACTGTGCATGTAGTAATTCACCAGTCCTCCAAAAACGCCAGCCAACAGCATTACGGCGATTAGGATGAAAATATGGTTTGCCATGACTATTACCTCTCTTTCATTGGACTACCTTCCAATGAGTTTTATCAGTCAATAAATTAAAGCTGAAAAAATTACCGCCATTGAAGCAGGTATAAAATAAGGTATAGCAGGTTTACAGAAGGTCACCAGATAATTACTTAATTTTACTGGTGTTACTGAGATTAGTTTTCGAAAGCGGCAAAGCCTTGCCGCAAAATAAAAATAAGATAGGTTTTATTCAGTTTTCTCAGCCTTAGGAGCTGTGGTGAATTTTATGAAAGCCCAGATTACAACCACGGTCGATATCACCAATATGGCAACCAAAGCCGGGATAAGCACCATGACCATGTTTTCCAATGCGACTTTCACACCCAGGTCGATGCTGTCCAAAAAACTAAACACGGCAACAATAATAGCCGGTGCAACATACCCGTCTGGCTCTGGACTAAACCAAGGTTGAAACAGAAACGATGCACCTGACAAAGTGATCCAAACTCGAACCAATGTCAGTTTAAATAGATGTGTAATTTTCCAAAGTACAAGCAACAAACCCAAACTGGCAAAGCCATACATTAACCACCCAATAATTAGGTTTTCTGTGGTAATCATAATTGGTTTCCATCTAAGAGATGATCCTGCCATTGTTCTTCTGGCAATTGATCATCTGGTATTAAATCGAGATTTTTGATTGAAATTTTCGCGTGATGAACCGATTGACTATCACCTGAAATCAGCGGGTGCCAATCGGGTAAATCTTTGTTTTCAGCTATCAGTCGATAGGCACAGGTGTTTGGCAACCAGTGAAAGTGCTCGACATCTTTTGGTGTCAGCCAAACACAATTTGGTACAAGTTTATTTCGTTCTTCATAACAACTGCATCTGCAATCGGCGGTCATGTAACGACAAACCACCTTGGTGTAGTAGATGTCTCCATTGTCTTCATCTTCTAACTTTTGCAAGCAGCATTTGGCGCAACCATCGCACAAAGACTCCCACTCATCTTTGGACATCTGCGTTAAACTTTTTGTTTTCCAAAATCCAGTTTGCTGCGACATCAGAGGTTATTCCAAGTCTTGATACTTGTATGAGGTATCTTTGTATAAATCGAGCATGTAGTCGTCTTTTGCCGGTGGCATTTGCAGATAAAAACCTGGGTCTTGCAATTGCTCTATTACTTTTTCCGCATCCGCTCTGGCGAGTTTTTTCTCTGGTGTTAAAAGCATATCTGTCACATGTATCGCTTGGCCAAATTGCTCAAGTAACGCCTCAGGAACCTTGCTAAAGCCTTTGGCTTTTTCCACATACAAATACATTTCGTCTTTTTTTGGTGACTTATAAATACTAACAATAACTTTTGACATGACTGCTCTTGCTACCTACTTTGGATATTCCACTCTTGAGTCAGTTTTTTATTAGGCTTCTTTTCAGTTTTACCCAGGCATTTCATCTTGAATATGAATCCACTCTTCTTTTAGAAGTGCCAGGAGTTGATTACCAATAGTCTCTCTACGCCAGCCCTTAAAGTGGTCCGTCAGCTCAAATCGCCCAGAATAGGTGCCTGTGTAAACCAATTGCTCTAGCGCTTTTTTGCGCGCCACTAACTCAACAGGTAAGCCTATGGCTTCGCAAAGTTCTTCTGCCTGCGCTCTGATATATTTTAACAGGGCACCGGCTTCTATTTTCAATGGCCCTTGAATGCGAGCAGGAAAGTCGGCTTTTTTTAGACCCTCTGCTTTCTTAATAATGGTTAACACCTGTTCACCATATCTGCGAACAAACCCTGGGTATAACCCTTGAATTCGCCCCAACTTATTTAGATTTTGCGGTCGTTGATGGGCAATTTCATAAATCAAAGAGTCTCGCAGAATTCTAGACCTGGGCAGATCTTTTGCCATGGCAAGACGTTCACGCCAGGCCGCAAGCTCTTGCAGAATCCAAAGGCGTTCGCCTTTTAATTGCCAGGCTTGTCTAATCTTCAAGTAATATTGATTTGGGTCTTGAGGCTGATTAGCACACACCAGACGATCGCTGTCTTCTAACACCCACTCCATTCTGCCCTGGGCTTCTAATCTCGGCTTTTGCAATTGATAAAGCTGATACAAATGCTTTACGTCTTTTGCAGCATAATCTTTTTGGCTGGCGGTAAGGGGTCTGTGAGTCCAGTCAGATCTAGTTTCATCTTTCGGTAAGTCTAAATCTAACTCAGCCTTTACCAGCCTGGCGTAACCAATGGATGTACCTAGCCCAAGAAAAGCAGCACCAATTTGGGTGTCGTATAAGGCTTGCGCTCTGGCGTTCAAAGCACATTGAAAGAGCTCCACATCTTCAGAACCGGCATGCACTATTTTTAAGGTAGATGGATCTGTGATGATCTTCCCTAAAGCGGATAAGTCTTCGATGGCAAGTGGGTCGATTAAATACTGACCGTCTTCATCAGCAACCTGAAGCAAACCCAAAATTGGGTAAAAAGTTTTGGTTCTCAAGAATTCTGTATCTAAGGCAATAAACTCTTGAGAACGCCATTTTTGACAAAGTTGTTCAAATTGATCCTGGGTGTCTACCCATTGGTAGGTCATTAGATGTCGATTCCCTTTAATCCAATTTTTTGCGGCTTGAAATCGCGTGATTCAATGTATGGGCGTCTACCTGTTCCAGCTCACTACCCACAGGAACGCCATGAGCAATACGAGAAACCGTCAAACCATCAATGTCTTTTACACAGCTGGATATGTAATGGGCAGTTGCTTCGCCCTCTACTGTGGGGTTGGTTGCCAATATCAGTTCTTTGATGGTGCCTGATTTCAAACGATTGATAAGTTGGTCTATCCCAATATCTTCAGGACCTATGCCATCAATTGGCGATAGGTGGCCCATCAACACAAAATACAAGCCTTCATAGCCTCCCGAAGCTTCAATTGCCGAAACATCGGTTGGATTTTCAACCACACACAGGGTTTCTTGAACTCTAGTGGCGTCACTACAGATATGACACTTGGGTGATTCAGTGAGCAGCCGACAATCTTCACAGTGCCCTACTCCGTCCATGGCTTTATCAATGGCCTGGGCAAGCCTTCGAGCTCCACCACGATCTCGCTCTAAAAAATACAGCGCCATTTTCTGAGCGGATTTATACCCTACTCCAGGCATGGTTCTGAGTGCTTGAATTAATTGTTCTGTAAGCGGACTGAAAGACATTTAACAGGCTCTACAAAAGATTAAAAAGGAAGTTTCATCCCTGGCGGTAACTGCATTCCGGCAGTCACTGAGGACATTTTTTCCTGGGTGTTTTGTTCAATTTTTCTAACCGCATCATTTACCGCCGCAGCGAGCAAATCTTCTAACAATTCTTTGTCTTCTTCCATCAAGCTGTCATCCAGTTCAACTTTGCGAACATCGTGACGACCATTCATGGTAATTTTTACCAAGCCAGCACCGCTTTCACCTGTTACTTCTGCTTTGGCGATCTGTTCCTGCATTTTTTGCATATCTTCTTGCATTTTTTGGGCTTGTTTCATCAAATTGCCCATGCCACCTTTCATCATATTCTTGACCCTATATTAGGTTATTAATTGTCAGCTTATTAATTTTGGTTTAACGCTGGTTTCATCCAAGGTGCCTTGAAACTCGCGCTGAAGAATTTGTACCACTGGCTCAGATTTCAAGGTCTTAATCGCTTCCTGGCGAGCTTGCTCTCTAATACGTGCTCTGCACTCATATGGAGTTTCAGATTTGTTGTCACCATATTCAATTTCAAGTCTGGTGAGCTGAACACCATGCTGAGTTAACGCTTCTTTCAATGCCTCTTCGTGTCGAGCTGAAAACAAAGCCTGATAATCACTCAACACCCTAAGTCTTAAAACATTATCCTGAAATGACAATAATTCTGAATTTCCAAACAAACTCTCGCTCATACCAGCTAACTCTAAACCCCAAAAGGTTTGGGCCCACTGGTTGATATCAAATATTATTTGGCTTTTTTTTTCAGTAGGTTCTGAATCTGTCGATTCGACAGGACTCTCAACGGAAACCTTTGATTGATCTGGTGCTGGTGCAAGAGCTTCTATTTCCCGTGGAATAGAATCTACCGATTCTTCAAGACCTGCCATCATGTCATCCATCACTTCTGATAGAACTTCATAAGAAGGCTCTTGATCATCAATACCTTCAGCGGGCGGCTCTGCTTCTGAGTGGCTGGCTATTTGCCAGGGCATATCTAGAGCTGGAGCTGGAGCTGGAGCTGGAGCTGGA
>JANQHX010000025.1 GCA_028282465.1 Gynuella sp. | reverse complement strand
ATGATTGGTTGAAGCTTTTTTGCCAGTGCCGTTGGCAGTTCATACTGTGAGTGTACCAGCGCCCAAAGCGAATACAGTACTAATACAATGCCTAGAGTGATCCGGCTGGTCTCGACTGATACCTGAGTAAGCAGCCACACGCCTGAAATCAGCCCTGGTACTAGACTCAAGTAGAGTAACCCGTATTGATGAATAGACTTTACAAAGTTACCTGCTTTAACCATGACCAGTAGATTACTGACCAGGGAAGGGATAATCACAAGGGCAATGGCTGTTGCCGGGGTGACAAGAAAAGCTAACAAGCCCAAGCAAATGGTCGAAAAACCAAGGCCTGAAATACCTTTAAAAAACGCTGAAACGACAAATGCGAGTAGTATAAAGAATGTAACTGAATCAATCATATTGAGTGGTTGGTGTGATCAAAAAGCTATGACCATGTCTTTCAAAACCTAGGTTGTCATAAAACCCATGGGCTTTCTCTCGCTTTAAACTTGAAGACAGCATTAATTTATAGCAGCTGTGTTCGGCCGCAACTTTTAATGCCTCAGTCATCATTTTTTTACCCAATCCGGTTCCTTGAGACTCTGGCTTCACTGCAACGGTTTCAACCAGAGCTACTCCAGCTCCTTTATGGCCAAGGGTTTTATTAATGATCAGCGTGAAGGTTCCAACCGCTTGGTTATTTATTTCAGCTAAATAGATTTTGTAAAACGGCTGTTGCTGTGCATTTGTGACTAATGATTCTGCTTCTGTTAGAGAAAGAGCCTCACCATTTTCCATTTCAGGTTGATTCAGTATGTCCAGAATGGCAGGTAAGTCAGCGAGATTCGCTTCACGAATAGTGCAGTTTTCCATGGGCTGGGCTTATCCAAAACCATAGAATTTACTATGAAATGATTAAAATATAGTGACAGCGTTGGTAATTAAACTCTATTCGCGCTAGTGGCCTAATTAAGCGCTAGCAGCCTAGCGCTCATTGGTTGAGAGCAGAGAAGTGGGATCTGTGAGGGGCGAGCGAATGAGTGAGGTTTTATAGATCCGACCAAACACCAAACTGATTACCACAGGGTTCTGTGAACTCGAACCTGCGACCCCCAGGAAACTCAAAAATATCTTTTACTATTTCACCACCGGTTTCTATTACTTTTTTCAGAGTGGTCTCTAGGTTGTTACTGTAGAAAACGATAAGCGCTGCACCATTTTCAGTTCTTGAATTCAGATTCGATCGATAGAAGCCACCATCGAGTCCTTCATTTTCGAAGGCGGTATAGTCTGGCCCGTAATCGGTAAATGCCCAATTAAATGCTCTGGTAAAGAAGTTCTTAGTAAGGGTTAAATCCATGCTAGGAAATTCAACATAGTTTATTTTTTCGTGCTTCATAGAGATTTTATTTTCCTTAATTTTCGACAATACACCATTATCAAACCCACTCAGTGACAGGTTTTGTCAGTAATGTCTTTAATAATTAGGTTGCAGATTCACAAGGGATTGTTAACTAAACCAAATTGTTAGGCTAGAACCGGCATCAAAAAATTGTTCTTGATGTAAATCAATGGCCAGGTTCGTTTGGCTTTTCATTTGATGTGGAAGGCATAGATTTATCTACATAAATAATTAAAACAACTTTCTCAAGAGCAAAGACCTTTATGAAACCTGTGATCAAACACGTTGGCCAGTTAATACTGGCGTTGACACTGGGTTTGTTTGGATTTCAAACCCTTGCTGCGGAAGGATGTATCGATTGCCATGAAGGCATCGAAGACATTAGAGAACCTGACTCTGCAATGATGTTGCAAATTAAGGCTATGGGAAATGTTCATGGCGACCCTGAAGGCTGCGTCATGTGTCATGGTGGTAATCCAAAGGCTTCAACCGTTGAAGAAGCCCATGCCGGCACACCTAGAACCATGCCGATGACAGGGCCCAGAGAATTCTATCCTGACCCAGGATCCATCCATATTGCTGAAAACACCTGCGGCCAATGTCACCTAGGTTATGTGTACCGTTTAGAACGTGCACTCATGAATACCGAAGCCGGCAAAATTCAAGGTAACTTGCACACTTGGGGTATAGAAGAAACTTTCAATTACAACGTGCCATGGGGTAACTATGACGTTAAAGATACCGATGGCCCCATTCCTAATATTGGCACCCAAGAGTATAAAGATTATATGGCAGCCATGGTGGCGGCTCATCCAAAACAGTTGCCAACAGAATTGCAACAGGTTCCTCAACCCAGTGTTGAAGAAATTGAAGCGGATCCAAAGTTGGCGGGTTTTACTTATCAACGACAGCAGTGTCAGCGTTGTCATGTGGCGGTAAAAGGTCGTGAAAAACGCGGTGATTATAGAGGCATGGGTTGTTCCAGTTGCCACATACTTTATGGCAATGAAGGGTTGTACGAAGGAAGTGACCCGACCGTAGATAAAACCGAAAAAGGCCACATGCTACATCACAGGATTCACGGTACTCGCGAAGCGGGTAATGGTATTCCGGTGGAAACCTGTAACTCCTGCCACAACAGAGGTAAAAGAATTGGCGTGACTTATCAGGGGCTGATGGAATTTCCATATGGCTCACCGTGGAACGCTGAAGGCAATAAACAACCTAAGCTGCACACTAAAAACTATTTGTTTATTTCCGATGATTTACACCACCAAATAGAAAGCCGCCCTGAAAACCCAAAAGGTGGAATGCTCTGTCAGGATTGTCATACCACTATTGATATGCATGGTGACGGCAATATTTTTGGTACCACCTTAGCTCAAGTCGAAATTGAATGTCAGGATTGCCATGGTACACCCGACAAATACCCCTGGGAGCTGCCTCTAGGTTATGGCGAAGAATTTGGCAGGGCACTGAATAGTGAATCCAGAGGTTTGACTCAATCGTTGTTGCCAGAAATGGCATTCGGAACTTTTTATGAAGCTCGTGATGGTTATTTAAAAACCGCTCGTGGTAACCCGTTTGGCAATGTTGTGAAGGACGGTGACAAGGTCATCATGCATTCGGCCACAGGTAATGATTTTGAAATTCCAGTTTTGAAACAGCTGAAGGACACCAACGGCTGGAAATCACCCGATGCAATGGTTGCCATGGGTAAAGTTGAAAAGCATGAAGAGGAGTTGGAATGTTACGCATGCCACGCGTCATGGGTGCCTCAGTGTTATGGCTGCCATGTCAAAGCTGACTACTCTGAAGGTAAACAAGATACCGATTGGATCGCCTCGGGGTCGCAAGTCGATAAACATGGACAAACGGCTGAATCAGCCCTGGGTATTAAAGGCATTCAAAGCCCTGGTAAGGTCAGTGAAACCAGATCTTATTTAAGGTGGGAAGAGCCGGTCTTGGGTATCAATGGCGAGGGGCGAGTAACCCCACTGATGCCTGGTTGTCAGGTGGTATACACAGTGATTGACAGAGAAGGTAATACCATTGCCTTGAATCAAACCGGTAAATCAACCGACGAAGCCGAAATGCTCGGTCAAGAGCGTATACCGTTAGGAATAGACATGGCTCCCGTGCAGCCTCATTCTGCACAACGAAAAGCTCGCACCTGCGAAAGCTGTCATAACAATCCTAAAGCGTTAGGTTATGGAATCTCTGGTGGTGTATTCCAGACTCGTTATACCGAAAATGTGATTGAAGATTTAATTGATCAGAAAACTGGTAAACCCATTCCAAAAAATTACCAAATTCAAATTCCTAAAATTGAAGGCATGGATTTCGATTGGTCAACCATAGTGAATGATAAAGGTGAGCAGGTACAAACTGTGGGTACCCACTGGCCATTGTCGCGTGCATTACCCAAAGAAACTCGTGTTGCTATGGAACGCACTGGCCTGTGCATGGGGTGTCATCGAGAAATGTCCAACGAAGAGTTGTGGGAGAAAGTCGCGACGGCAGGAAGTTTGACTGACGAACAGCACATAGAATTGATGAATAAAATGTTCAAGGCCTATGTCGAAGCCATGAAGTAATAAATAACAAGAGATAGCTCTGTGAGCTATCTCTCTATCCCCCGATTTGAGTGAGCGAAACAATGATCAATGAATTAATAAAATTTAAATCAATGTTAGTGAGTTTATCAGTACTTTTATTAATGGCGTGTTCTGACAATATAGAGCTTGTGGAAAAACCGATTGCTGACCCAAAAATAGAGCATATTAAGGAAAACATTTTAAGTGTCATCGCGCCTTCAACGAATTCATCCAAGATCGTTGATTCACTAAAAGGCCCTCATGATGCTTACAATCCCCATAGTCAACTGACACCAGAACAGTTGGTTAAAGTCGCTCTTCAACACCACCAGGAAGGTAGGCCTACGGAAGCAATAGATACATTAGACGATGCAATAAAACAGTATCCTGATGATAGCCAATTGTTGTTTGTACGTAGTCAAATTTCTGGAATATTAGGTAACACAACAGCCGCATTGAGAGATGTTGAACAGGCGATAACCCTGAGCCCAGACGTTGCCGTATACCATGTGAATAGAGCACAACTTTACCGCAAGTTTGGTCGATATGAAGAAGCGCTATCGGATTTAGATAAAGCCATTTCACTAGACCAAAATTTATTGGCAGCTTATTTCAACAGGGGAGCACTAAGATACAACGATAATGATCTTGAAGGTGCATTAAAAGATTTTAACGAATGTATTGCTATTAATCCTCACGCGTCAGCACCTTATTTTAATCGAGCTACTGTATTGAGTGAGTTAAAAAGAATGGAGGATGCACTGGCAGATATTGATCGATTTATGCAAATCTCTGACAGCCAAGACTGGAAGGAAATTGCGCAACAAATGAAAGATCAATGGCAATCTACGGATACGCATAGCCAGGAAATCAAGGGTTAAGCAATGCGTAAATGTTTGGAGCGTTTTTTCACCTATGTATTTATTGTTTTCGGTTTAGTATCTTCTACTTACGCAGATACTCTGACCTCGGTTTCACAATGGTCGTTTGATGATCTACTCAAAGAAGGCGGGCTGAGTTATCAAGCGCCTAAAGGGTGGAAGGAAACGGATAAAGCTTATGCTGCAGTTCCTTCAAACAAAGTATTGGTCATGCCCGATGGCAGCGCTGAGTTACACTATTTAATCAGGCCCATTAGCCTTATGGGAATAGACTATGACGATCCCCATGGCTCTGCACCAAATCCTAATGAGGTTTTTCCATTACTATTTGAGTCTTTGACAGAATCATTATCAGACCATTCAGGGACTTATCAGCGGGAGTACACGGTAAACCAAGCAAGAGATAACTTTAACGCTGAGTGGGCAGCGGCTTCGGTATTTACTTTAAAGGATGAAGTCAGTCAGGTTTATGAAGAAGGTTTTTTAATCGCCATGCACAGTCATAACAAAGCCGACGCTTATCTTTTGGTATTAGTTAATGATGTTGCAAACCTTAAAGAGATTATGGCCGATGTGACACCTGGGCTGGTGTTCGAGCAGTAAAAATATCCGCCGTTATTCTTCTGGATTAAATTCAATAAACACCTAAGGCTGTTCCCTAGTCTTTTCAATTTTCAACTCTTTTAAAATCTACTCTTCTGTAGTATTAAAACGTAACAAATGGATGGTAATGATTAAATGGCCAGTGGTTTTCGAAACATCTGTGTTATAGGCTGTCTGAGTGATATTGAGATCATCTGAATGGCTTAAAAATAGTGATGAGTAGGATTAAGTAATGACTTTGACAGAATTGAGTGGAAGTAATTTAGAGAAAGCATTAAATGAAATAAACCTTAACAATGATAACGACTGGGTTATTGAAGGTGCTAGTTTAAGAAAGCAGTTCCAATTTAAAACCTTTAATCAAGCCTTCGGGTTTATGACAAGGTGCGCTCTGTATATAGAGTCTGTGGATCACCATCCAGAATGGAGTAATATCTATAACAAGGTGGATGTCATATTAACCACCCATGAGATTAATGGCGTGAGCTACAAAGATATTGATTTAGCAAGCCAGATGGACAATTTCGCGAGAGACTAGTGTTCTATGCTTTTAGTTGAATGCAGAATTTCCCCTTTGGTTTCCAAATGGGCACTGTTGAAAACTTTAGTTTGGTCAGATTTGTTGTTGATACTATTCTGTGCTTCTCGAAGAGTTGTCTAACAAATATTTTAATTTCCATCATAGAAAGGTGCATGCCAATGCACTTGTGGATGCCTCCGCCAAATGGAATAAACTGGTAAGGGTGACCTTTATCTTCTTTTCTTTCAAATCTTAAAGGGTCGAATTTTTGCGGATGAGTCCAATAGCTGGGGTTCTTATGCAGATTATAAATGCTCACACCTGTGTAGGTGCCTTTAGGAATATCCAAGTCTTTGTATTTAACATCTTTGTCGACATATCGACCCACAGTAACTGCTGGAGGGAAAAGTCGTATAGATTCTTTGAATATCATTTCTGCTGTAGTAAGACTTGATAGCTGCTCGTAACTCAGGCTTTTAAATTGATTTGACTCGATTGATAGCTGTTCTTGCCAATACTCATGCTTGCACATAAAAAACATGATGGAAGTTAACGCACTTGTGGTTGTGTCGTGAGCTGCCATCATCAGAAAAATAGCATGGTCAATAATTTCAGTTTCCGTTAACTTGTTCCCTTCTTCATCTTCGGCTTTGCAAAGGTAACTCACTAGGTCTTCACCAGGGTTTTCTTTCCTGTCTTCGATTAACTTTAGAAAAGCTTCAGTTAAGATTTTTCTTCCTTTAACTCCTAGGTGATAACGCGTATTAAACGCCGGAACTCGAACGATAGTTAAAACTCCAGACACTAAATCGTTAAATGCCTTTGCTATGTTAGAACCCAGTTTTTCGCTGCTATCAATGCCTAAGAATATAGACAGGGATAGATTAAGTGTATGAGTTTTTAAATAGGGGAATAAATCAATATCTTGATTCTTCGGCATGTTATCAACGGTTTCTTTTGCCCATTGGGAAATCTTATCGCAATAAGAAACCATTGCTTGTTTGGAGAATGCATGTTGAAGAATTCGGCGGTGCATTTTATGTTGATGACCGTCCATCAACAGGAGCCCACCAGGGAAAAGGCCTTTCATAACACTGGCCCAGTTTGGGCCTGCTAAAAAAGCCTGTTCGCTATTCATGAAAACCAGTTCTGCGTAATCTGCACCTGCTACTCGAAGATTCTCATTTCCAAATAGACTGCAACGATATATGTCTCCATGTTTGAGATGTTGTCTATTAAAAAAATCCGGCCCATTAAATATAAAATCAAAACTGTGGAACCAGCTTAGATACCAGGGGTCCATAGGAATTTCGTTCATGAGCTTCATAAAGCGGTCCAGTTAAATTAACCTAGAATAGCTAACTTAGGACAAATAAAGAGTTTAGGAAAGTAAAAAAGTGGAGCCAAGGCTCCGATTCGGTTATTTTGCTGAGACGACTTTAAAGTCGATTAAAGATTGGGCGGCATCTATGGCAGCTGAACTAGCGCTTCTGAATTGAAAATTAAATCTGTCTTCAACATATTTGCTATCAGCGGTGGGTACAACACCTAAGTCAGGTATTAGAAGCTTCAATGAGGAATCAAAGATTGACAGTATTCTCACCAAGAAATTTGGAAGTGTCTTATTTGGGATTTTATTGCAATAGGCCGGAAATGCTTCTTTTAAAACACTGCCAATCTCTGCCATTGAAATAGTGTCTTTGGCAGCTAGTAGCCTTGTGTTAGCCACTTCAGATTCCATAGCGGCAACATGAAGAGTCGCCACATCTCTTACATCTACTGAGGGGAAACGGACATCGGGTACAGCAGGGTATTTGCCGGTTAAAAAATATTCGATGACCTGTAAAGAGGTTCCGGTTTTAGCATCTAAACCAGGGCCAAGTACAAATCCTGGATTCACGGTCACTATTCTTTCTCTGTACTGATGGGTATCTGCCCAGCCCCACAGTGCTTTCTCAGCACGGGTTTTGCTAACAACATAAGGGGATAGCTTATCCCATTCGGGGTCTGTCCAACTATTCTCAGAGAATCTGAACTGGTTTGAACGATCTGGAAAATAGGTCATGGCAACCGTTGAACTTGTTACCACTATTTTTTTCACGTTCGCATCTTTAGCGGCATTTAATACTCTTAAAGTACCTTGTTTCGCTTGAGGTACCAGGGCTTCCCGATCTTTTGGTTGATTAATAGGAAAAGGAGAGGCCACATGGTGAAGAAACTCAACGCCAGACATGGCTTCAACCCAACCGGCATCTTGGTCTAAGTCAGCCTCTACCAATTCTAGGTGACTGGTGTCTGCGCCAGCATCTTGCAGAGCTTTAAGCACA
This sequence comes from Gynuella sp., assembly GCA_028282465.1. Lineage (GTDB taxonomy): Bacteria > Pseudomonadota > Gammaproteobacteria > Pseudomonadales > Natronospirillaceae > JANQHX01. The sequence continues at coordinate 33,452 of JANQHX010000025.1, read as the reverse complement.
GGTTCCTTATTTTTGCTCGACCGCACTGTGCCTCTAACATGATAACCCTTTTCTAGTAGTTGAAATGCTAGATGTTTAGCGATAAAGCCTGAAATTCCGGTGACTAATACGGTAGTCGGCATAACAGTTCCCTTAATTTAATTGCTGGTATTCAGGTTCTACGAAATAAGTAATGGGTACAGATCGTTACCAACACATGTTCATGCCCACGTCACCCCAAACGGTAGTTTATAACTACTGAATTCTAAATGAAGAACCCTCCGGCTACTTGGGTTTGAACCCTTGCTCGAAGCATGAAGAAGGTGCGGTCGCATAATGAGAGCTGCGCCCTTATTCACAACACAATGAACAGGTTGGCTTTGAGCCATGTATTCGTCAATCTCCTTTTGCTTAAGAATACCCAGCTCATGACTATACGGCACCACTTTTAAGCAACCATTTTCTAGATTTGATGGGTCGAGATGAACTCTTAGCGCTACCATATTTTCTAAAACATGCAATGGTGGTTGAACATGTATGATATTGTCTTTAACCGACCAAGGGTGCCAGCCTTTAGATTCAAATTTCTGTGACACGCTAACCGTTTTATCTTGATGCCATGATACTAACCAATTCTGATGAATTGTCTTGTTGAAAAAAATTGCTCTTACAAATTTGGGTTCACCAGAAAGGTATTTTGCTGCGGTTTGCAATACTAAATCCGATTCAATAAATCTCATGACGGATTTAGATTTCTTTTCGATATTACGTATTCCACCACGGGATGACTGCAGTGTTATAGGCGAAATGCTATCACTCAATTCATTTGAGAGAGAATCGGGAATAAAGTTTTCTAAGATTTCATAACCTTTTTCAAGCATAAGAGTCTGTTGTTATTTGGATGGGATGTTCCGAGCTACTCAAACCCCAAGTAACAAGCAATTTCAAACATATCTGGTTTGCCTTCTTCAAATCCGAAAAAACAAACATCTGAATAATCTTGACCTTCAATAATGCCTACAGAAAAATCGCATTCATATTGTTTTGCTAAGCCATAGAGAAAGTTTAAAGGCTCTTTTAGTTTTTGTGATTTATTGGTTTCAAACTCTAAGCCAATTTCTATCAAGCGAGAGGTATTAAGCTGTTCTTTACGGCAAATAGAATTGAATATTGTTTTTTCGGCTGCCCATTTTTCCAAGGAACTATTTAACTGCTCTGAGAAATCCTGCAGATCATCATGTTCTGCAAACATATAAATTTTCATAAGAAATCCTTAAGGCATTTAGGTGCAGTGTAAGGGAAACAGAGGATGATAACGATAGTCAGGCGATGAGTAGCCCTTGCAGAATCAAATATTAGGCTTTAGAGGGTGGTTGCAGAGAAACAAAAAAGAGAGCCTAAAGCTCTCTTCATGAGGGGGGATGGGCTTGCAGCTCACTTTATAGGATTGCGGGTATGCCCGGTAATTGACCCACCAAAGCCAGGGCTCCAACGCAGATGACGAACGCAATGCCAGGAATGATCAATTTGTCGTTGAGCGATAGGGTATTGGAGCGATCTTTATCTCCGATAAGCCCCAAGTTATCCAACAGCATAGTAATAGCCCAGCCGAAAACGGGGTTCACGAAAGCGCAAGAAAAAATACAAATACCGGCACTTTGAGAGTCCTTAGAGTCTCTTACCATTTGCATACCTGCTTCGAGTAGTGGCAAGAATACGCCTACGATGAGTGCAACTCTTAATACAGGTTCCCACATGGCTAGATCCATTGGGTAGCCAATCACTGCTGCTAGAATACACAACACACCAGTTAGAATGGCGCCGCCGGGAATAGGTCGCTTAGCGATCGCAGCTGGAATCATATAGGTTCCCCAACTGGAAGCTAGGTTACCGCCACCCAATCCTGCCCCTACAATTTGACGAATGGACGCAACGGTCATGGTGTCGTCAACATTCATCAACACGCCCTTGGCTTGCTTAGGGTAATTCAATTCTTGGAACACTCTGTGGCCTAAGAAATCGGGTGACCACATGGCAACGGCTAAAATAGCGAATGGAATCACGGCAATAAAGTGTTCTAGATTTGGCCAACCCAATTGCCAGCCGGTGTCTTCTCCCCACCAATAAAATGGGCTCATGTTTGGTAGACCAGGCTCAGTAGAAAACTGGAAGTCAGCACCCATGGTAAAGGCAATAATGCCAGCTATGGCCGAACATAAAGGAATGGCTAACCAACGCATTTGTATCCGTGCAAGGTAAGCATAAACAACCACGGTAATTAAAATAACACCAAAGGATACACTTCCGATATCCATGCCACTGGCCCAGCTTTCTAATTTAGTGATTTGACTGATAAGCCCGACAGCACCTAAATAAATTAGAAGCCCAGCTCTAACACCCACTCCGGTGAGGTTCACTAATTTGGAACCACCTTTGGTATAGCTAAGCAATAGACCGAACACACCCACCATAATCCCTAAAGCCAGCGGGTGACCACCCGCAGCTGCAATCAAAGGAATGAGTGGAATCATAGGGCCGTGGGTTCCGGCCAAGTTGGCGTTAGGATTTAGAATGGCTGAAAATAAGATAACGAATAAACCGCCAGCAATCAGTAATTCATACCTTACGTTTTCTGCAATGAACTCAGGAGATAGACCGAACTGCGCTGCGAACGCAGCGACCATGGCGGTCACCATGACGACTTTACCAATGGTTGCAGCCAGTGCCGGTACCCAATCTTCCATTTCAATACCAAAATCACGAAATGGTAAATGAACGCGCCAGCGTTTGAAGTTCATTATAGTGAGTTCGTGTTCTAGATATTCAGATCTGGAATTAAACTCTTTGGAATTTTTCCGCGCTTCAGAATAGTTTGGCGGAGTTGCCTCTGTCATGATCATTGTCTCCTAGTTACATGGCGCAGAGTTTATAAAACCCTCTACAGCAAAAGGTTTGAGTTAGGTCGCTCCAATTTGAAAACGATTGGGTTGTGGTCAATAAAAAAGCCGAGGCAATGATATGAGTCAAAAAGCTGAGTTAGTGAGTCATTACATTTTGTTATGAGTTATCTTACAAGTTGGAATAAAAGGCATGTGAAATTGTTTGTTTTTTCATCATCCTCTTCAGCCATTTAATTGTCTGTCCAAAAAATTGAGTGGCTGGGAAAGTAATTTTGACTGTTTATTGAGCTCTAGGTTTTCGAATAAGGCTTTAATTTCTAAACCTAATTCGGTGTCCCCTGTGATACTTAACTTGCGCTGAAAAAATAATGTATCAGGGTCTTTTGATTGAGTGGTTAACGCGACAAAACTGGCTAGGTCTCCAGAAAAGGTCACGTCCGGTTTTGATGTCGGCGCAACTTTAATTTTGCCATCTTCGAAGGTGAAATAGTCTTCATGTTGCCAATCAGAAATACACAATTTAAGTATCTTATTCTCGAAAAAATCAATGTCCTCTTGTTCTTGAATTAATTCAGTGAGTTTGCTGAGTAATGGTTGACTTAATAGCTGTTTAAGGTCTGAGGGCAGCTTTTGATAAAGTGATGCACCTAACTTGGGTAGAGAAATAGCAGCTTTGGTAATAATAGATTGCATGTATGACTGGCTCGTTTTTGATTCATCACGAAATATAAGTAAGGGATTTTCAAGCCACTTGCGCGAAGTCAATAGATGTGAAGTTGCCATGGTTATGCTTAGCCGTTTTCATAATAAAAGACGAAACAGTTATGGAGTTATTGTGCCCTGCGGGTAGCTTGCCTTCGTTAAAGGCAGCCCTGAACAATGGAGCTGATGCTGTCTACATCGGGTTTAAAGATGACACCAACGCGCGTCATTTCGCCGGTTTAAATTTCAACGACAAGAAATTTCGGTCAGCTGTCGAAACTGTTCAAGCATCTGGAAAAAAACTTCATGTCGCCATTAATACCTTTGGTCATCCCGAAAAAATGGATAGATGGTACAGCGCAATAGATAAATCCATTCAACTGAATGCTGATGCAATAATTTTGGCTGACTTAGCATTGCTTCAGTACGCACGAGATAAATATCCTAATCAAGAAATCCATCTTTCTGTGCAGGCATCAGCAACCAATACCGCAGCAATACAGTTTTATCATCAGCAATTTAATGTAAAACGGGTGGTATTGCCTAGAGTATTGTCTCTAAAACAGGTTCAACAAATTGCAGAGAATACTGAGGTTGAACTTGAGGTTTTTGCCTATGGTAGCTTGTGCATTATGTCTGAGGGGCGTTGTTACTTATCTTCTTATTTGACTGGGGAGTCGCCAAATACGGTAGGGGCTTGTTCACCTGCAAAGCATGTTGTGTGGCAAGAAAATACCGGTGGACTTGAAACTAGACTCAACGGCGTATTGATTGATAAATATGCTGAAAATGAAAATGCCGGCTACCCAACACTTTGCAAAGGTCGATTCGAAGTAGACAATCAGGTCTATCATGCGATTGAAGAGCCAGCCAGTCTAAACACTCTAGAACTTCTGCCACAGCTGAAAGCCATGGGTATTAAAGCTGTAAAAATTGAAGGGCGTCAACGCAGTTCGGCTTATGTTGAAAAAATTACCAAGGTTTGGCGACAAGCAATTGATCAATGTAGTTTAAAAAACTTTACAGCTAAGCCTGACTGGATGAAAACCCTCGGGGATCTTTCAGAAGGCAGACAAAACACACTCGGTGCTTATGAACGCACTTGGCAGTAACACTAGAGATACCAAGGACAACATATGAAGTATTCACTCGGCCCAATCCAATATTATTGGGAAAGAAATCTAGTATATGATTTCTATGAGCAGGCAAAAGATTCAGGGTTTGACTGTATTTATTTGGGTGAGTCTGTTTGTTCAAAGCGTAAAGAGTTGAAGACTGACGAATGGATTGATTTGGCCAAAGAATTGTCTGCGAGCAACAAAGAAGTCGTATTAACCTCTATGGCGCTCATTATGGCTCAGTCTGAGTTATCTACCTTAAAAAGAATCTGTAGTAATGGCCAGGTAACCATTGAAGCGAATGACTTAGGCGCTGTTCAGTTTCTCGCCGAAAATGGGGTGCCCTTTGTGTTGGGTGCTGCTATTAATATCTATAACCAAGTTAGCTTAAAGCAAATGATTAATCTGGGGATGAAGCGATGGGTCATGCCAGTGGAGTTATCAAGAGCTTGGTTACAGGAAATTCTCGCTCATTGCTCTGATATTCGTGATCAGCTCGAAGTTGAAATTTATGGTTATGGGCATTTGCCTTTGGCTTATTCTGCAAGATGTTTTACTGCGCGATCCGAAAATAAGCCTAAGGATCAATGTGAGAAATGCTGCATTCACTATCCAAATGGTCGCTTGATGAAGTCTCAAGAAGGTCAAAAGGTTTTTGTAATTAACGGTATTCAAACCATGACTGGAAAATGTAATAACCTGATTTTGGATCAAAACGAAATGAACGGCATGGTCGATCTATTAAGGTTAAGCCCTGAGGGTGAAGAGGTTTTTGATGTATTAAATCAGTTTAAATCTGACAACCAAACCATCTACGACTCAAGTATTCATTGCAATGGTTATTGGAGAGCTTTACCGGGAATGGATACCTACATAGAAACAGAGTTGTTATAAATTTTAACCTTGGTTTCGATTAAATTGATAAATATAAAAATCTACATCAGGTTGATCGCTTTGATTTTTAGCGAATCCCAGTTTCATTAATAGTTTTGCAGAATTGGTATTATTAGTTGTGACTCCGCCAATTAATCTAGTCCAGTTTTCATTAATGTTAGCTTGATGAATAAACTCAGCAAGTAGCTCACTGGCGAGTCCTTGACCCCACTTGCTTTCCGTCAACAGATAGCCAATATGAACTGTGCTTGGTTGGTCAATAAAACCAAATAGGAAGCCAATAAAAGAATTTAAAACCCTTTCCTGTATTACCCATATTCTGCTCTCATGGCGCATTATTGATAGCCATTTTGTTGCCTCCTCATAGTCCTCAATTCCATGGAAGTCAGGCGGCAGATTTTCTACTACAGGTGGAGTTAAAATCTGCGGTATTTCGGTTGTTAACGCCTCAATGAAATCAAAGGTGGTATCACTGGAAAGCTCAGTGACATTAAGCCTTTGGGTAGAAAAATTCAGGGCCATGATAATACTGTTATGTTGGTGGTTGATTTAGGTTTTTGACAAGTGTAACGGCTTCGAAGGCTTTATCGCTAGTTATCTCTTTGTTGCAAAAATCTGGTGCAGTAAAATTCACAGCTTTATGTTCATCTGTAAACTCAGCCTCTGCCATAATTGGAAGATTTTTAGCAACATCAATAGCAATTCTCACTCCCTCAAAAGGATAGTAGTAGCGCATCTTACAAATGCGATTACCATCAATTTTTGAAAAAATACGATATTCGCTTTCTGAAAGGTAAACGTTTACGATAGGTTCTGAGATCTCATTGTTAAGTCCATACTTCTTACATAGCTTATATGTTACTGATTGATCGGTTATCTCCTTTCGAAGCCTCATTCTTGTGTTATTTATATATAAATCTTCAATGCTTTTAGATGGCAATTTAGTGAGGTCTGGCAATTGCGATGCACAGACTAACCATTTACGCTCAATTTCGAGCTTTGCATATTTGATAGTAGTCATATTCATTAGTTAAATACTTATGGAAGCAATTTCTAATTCTTCCCTAATATGCCAACCTTGCTTTTTCCAAAAATCTAGGCCATCGGCGTTTTCTTTCAGGATGAAAATATGGGATTTATTAATGCCACTCATCTTAAGCGATTCTAGCGATGCTTTAATAAGTACGGTTGCAATGCCTAAGCCTCGATATTCTTCTTTGACTGCTAGGTGTTGCAAATAACCTCGTCGGCCATCATGGCCTGCCATAAGCGTACCTACAACATTATTTTTGACGGTGGCAACATAGCTGAAACCTGGGTTGCGGTTCAAATATCGAGGGCCTGTTCATACCAATTGTTTCACGCTGCCGTCGGCTATTTTTTGAGTCAAACAAGGCGCAGCGAATGTGGTGTAACCCGTTACACGAACGAGCTGCAACGCAGTTTGGGCGAAAAATAGTCCCGGCCCGAAGGGTTGAGCTTACAAAGCCCTCACTCTTCGTTGTTCTTCGTTCATTTAGCTAGCTAAACGTCTCTCATCACGCCTCGATTGAGTGCTTTGTAAGTTCAACAGCAAAGAAGCAATTGGTGTGAACAGGCCCTAGTGATGCCTTCTATGGAATCTTCATCTCTTACACAAATGCCATCGGTTTGATGCCATAACTCAATCATCTCAGGTTGATGAGTTGCTTGCATTGGTTCTAAGTTAAACATTTTTAAGTCTCTAACGATATTTCAGTTACAACCTACTATTAAGCTACAGAGCAGCGGTTGTTTGCCGTTCACCAAGATGTACCGTTTTGTATTAATCTTTGATATTTACAGTTGATAGGCTAATAACAGCTCGCATAACTCTGTTATCTGATTAATTTAATTTTTAGAATTCTGATGTTTGCAAATACAAAAACTTAAAACAATAAGGATCTCACATGAAACTGGAGTCTTTAGCACTGCATCACGGCTATGAGTCAGAACAAACCACTAAGTCTGCGGCCGTTCCAATATATCAAACTACGTCCTATACGTTTGATGACACCCAGCATGGCGCTGATTTGTTCGATTTAAAAGTACCAGGAAATATTTATACCCGAATTATGAACCCTACCACTGCGGTGTTAGAACAGAGAGTCACTGCAATGGAAGGTGGGGTCGGTGCCTTAGCTATGGCTTCAGGTATGGCTGCGATTACTGCATCAATACAATGTTTATGTGAGGTGGGCACAAACATAATTAGCACCAGTCAACTTTATGGTGGTACGTACAATCTGTTTGCCCATACCTTTCCGAGGCAAGGTATAGAGGTACGTATGCTGTCTCACGATGACTTTGACGGCTTGGAGAAGGCGATTGATGATAATACCCGGGGTATTTTTTGCGAATCCATCGGTAATCCGGCGGGTAATATAGTAGATATCCAAAAGCTCAGTGACATCGCCCATCGACATGGCTTGCCGCTCATTGTGGATAATACTGTTGCTACTCCTTATTTATGCAAGCCTTTTGAACTAGGCGCTGATATTGTCGTGCACTCCCTCACCAAATATATTGGAGGGCATGGTGTTGCCTTAGGTGGCATTATTGTCGATTCCGGTAAATTTGACTGGAAGGCGAATGCAAGCCGGTTTGCTGTGCTGAATGATCCAGACCCATCCTACCATGGGGTTTCGTATACCGAAGCTTTTGCAGAAGCTGCTTTCATTGGTCGCTGCAGAGTAGTACCACTTCGAAATACCGGTGCCGCAATCTCTCCCCACAACGCATTTTTAATTCTACAAGGCTTGGAGACTTTGGGTTTGCGAATGGAAAGGCATTGTGAAAATGCAAATGCCTTAGCAGAATTTTTAGCTGCGCACCCAAAGGTCACTAAGGTGAATTACGCAGCCCGAAGTGACAGCCCTTACTTTGAAACCTGTCAGAAAATTTCAGGTGGACAAGCCTCAGGTATTCTGAGCTTTGAAATAGATGGTGGCCAAGAAGCCGGTAGTAAATTTATTGATAGCCTACAAATGATCTTGAGGTTGGTTAATATTGGTGATGCTAAATCTCTTGCTTGTCATCCAGCGTCTACCACCCATAGGCAATTAAATTCTGGCGAGTTAGCGGCGGCTGGTGTCAGTGAGTCTTTAGTCAGGATCTCCGTTGGAATTGAACACATAGAAGATATCATTGCCGATGTGCGTCAAGCATTGGAGCAGGTGTGAATTGAAAAACTTGGCCCTTGAAAGGGCCATTTTCACTATTCTTTTATCTTACTATTCTAAAACGTTAATGAGATCTTCCATTGATGGCGCAAACCAATAACTGCTGGTCACGGGCGAAGAGAATTCAATGATACGATCCTGAATACCATCTTCTGTCAGTCCGTACATGCTTCTGAGTTGGCGATCAAATCGATTTTGTTCACACGCAAATGCTAAGAAGTAAAGTCCTTTGTCTTTTACATCACCAAATGGCGCACTGCGTCGATAGATTTTTTGAGCAACACCCTCTGATTTAATATCTGTTCGGCTAACATGAGAGTTTTCGGGCATGGCTTCACCTTCCAGCTCAATGTTGTCTTCCTTGGTTCGGCCAACGACTTTTTCCTGTTCAGAAGTTTTTAAATTTTTAAAGTCTTTTAATTTATGAATCCACTTCTGAGACATGACATAAGAACCACCAGCACCTAGTTGATCTTTAGGAATGAGTGCAGTCTCAAATCTATCATCTTCTTTTGGGTTGGCTGTACCATCAACGAAGCCAATTAAATCTCTCGAATCATGATACGTAAAACCACTTTGATGCAGATTCAACTCGGCATCAGCGGAAAGCAAATACTGAATACGCATGGCAAGGTCAAAGTTTTTATCATGATTATTGCTATGTATCCAAAAAAATACATCTTGTTGAGTTGCAGGTATGGAAAATCCATTTTTGCCGTCAATTTGTTCAAATGCCGAAAGCTGCTCTGGTTTCCATTGTGGGTTTAACAAGCTCCAACTATGAGCGCCAAAAGCCATAACCAAATTTAGCTCTGCGGGTTTTTCATTTAGAATTTGTCTAAGAACCGATTTGATTCGGTTTGGCCCTCTGGAAAAATCAATCTGATATTCAAGAAAATAAAATTGATTACTGTTTTCTTCAAAGATGCCTGGTTGAGGTGAGTTCATAACAGCCTCGTATGAAAAATGAAAATTTAAGGGCGTAACTATAATGCTATAGATTAGCAAAGTTGAGCCGTGGGTATTTTAACAATATTGTATTCTGACTTGTGTCACGAAGGTTGTCGGCTTTGCCACAATGTAGGTAAGGTTTTTGAGGGGCAATTAGAACCAACTGTTTGCTAGTCGGTTCTTATTTTAATAATCTTCAATAGAGTGGGCGCGGATTGTATAGCCTGCGTAGGCCAATACAGAGTCTTTAGACTCTACTGTAATAGGCCCAGACACCCAAACCGGGTTGTACATGTCTAGGAATTTAAAACCGTCTTCAACCTCAACATAAACAATTTGGTTGGCTGGAGGTGGTGGTGTGTGAATACAAGCACCGAAGTAGGGTACCAGTAGGAAGCTATACACGATATTGCCATCTATTTCTAAGGGGACAACGAAGCCAGGAATTTTTATCTTTTCACTATCTAATTCTGAAATGACAGGTGCCTTACGCATTAAAGCCTGCATATCCCGATAAAGTCTTTGTGCTTCTGGGTCACCGTCTTGCAAGTTAGCAATATCATAGCTTTCAAGATCTATTTGAGTTTTTATAAAATCGAAGGTGTAGTCTTCAGGTATCAACTCTTGCCAGTCCACTTCTCTGAATTCTGGAACAGCTATTGTTGTCTTAGGTGAAGAATAATCTGGCTGCTCTGGAGCTTGGATTTCGAGTTCTTCTGGAGTCAGTGATGGTTGCGACTGCTGAGGCTGCAAAGTTGTCGACTCTTGTTCAGAACATGCGACAAGAACAACAATGCCCAATACAATCAACCAACAGTGTTTCATTTTAGGTTCTCAACGTCAGTCCGTCAGTCAGTGATTGGCGATAAGCCTTTATCCCTGGAACAATACCAATAAGAAATGACGACACTAAAAATCCTGTCATTACCCATAACATGGTTAGATTTGGCAAATTCATAGAAAGTTCAATTCCATATAAAGACATCATTAAGTTACTGGCGATAGCAACCCAAAAAAGGTGTAAACCATAACCCAGTAACAGGCCAGACAAGCCATAAAATCCTGCCTCTAAAACCAGTAGTAAAACTATGTTACTGGCAGGGCAGCCAAGGGCTCTTAATATTGCCATTTCTCTGCGTCTCTCATTCAAGCCAGCCAAGATAACCGTCATCATACCAAGCAATCCAGTCACTATAACCATAGCTGAAATAGCCAGAAGTGATTGTTCTGCAATACTCATCATTTGCCAGAGTTCAGCTAATGTTGCCCCTGGAATAATAGCCATCAAGGGCTCGTTTCGGTAATCATTTACCATTCTTTGAAACTGAAAGGTTTGAATGCGCGATTTCATCCCTATCAGAGCAGCTGTAATAGTTTTTGGGGTCAGGTCCATTTGCAATGCTTGCTCGGCAGTGATATTCATGCCTGGGATTTCAAAGCCATTTCGCCAGTTTATGTGAATGGCTGACATGCCTTCTAATGAAATATGTAGAGACTGGTCAACCGGTGTGCCCGTGGGTTTTAAAATGCCAACCACACTGAAGGGTTTGTCATCGTGTTCTTTAAAAGAAGTGTTGCCAATGCCATGGGACAACACTAATTGTTCACCCAATTGGTATCCAAGTTTTTTAGCGACTTGATAACCTAGAACCACATCAAAAACATTCTCAAATGCTTTACCTTGATAAATCTCTAACGATTGACCTCTACTAAACTGATAGTATTTAAAGTAGTCGGTAGTTGTGCCCACTACTTTATAACCTTTGTGAGAATCGCCAAGAGAAATAGGCACAGCCCAAGCGACCGCTTCATTTTCTGTGAGCTCCAGGTAGCTAGCCCAACCGATATTATTGCTGGCATTACCAATTCGAAAAACAGAATAAAGCAGAAGATTAAGACTGCCTGTTCTTGCTCCCAGAATTAAGTCTGTACCAGAAAGGGTGTTTGAAAAGTTTTCCTTAGTATCTACTCGAATTCGATCGACTGTTAAAATCAAGCTAATACTAATGGCGAGCATAAATAGCGTTAATAACGCCGTTGTTTTTCGGTTTAACAAGCTTTGGCTAGCAATATGAAACCAGTTCACTTAGCCACCCTTAATTCGAAGTCTTTATCAAAGTATTTCTTGAGGGTTTTATCATGGCTAACAAAAACGATAGATGCATCAATGATTGCACTTTCTTCTATAAGCGTGTGCATAAAGTTTTCTACGTTATCTTGATCCAGAGAGGAGGTTGGCTCATCCGCTATAATAATATCTGGGCTTCCAATTAAAGCTCTAGCTGCTGCTACCCGTTGTTGTTGACCGACACTTAATTTGGCAATGGGTGCGGTATGCAGTTTGGAAGGAATATTGAGTTCATTAAGCCAGTGTATCGCCGCTTGTTCAGATGAGTTGTGGTTTTTTTCAGCATTAAGTTTTCTAGATTTTGAAAACTTCAATGGCATTAAAACATTTTGCAACACCGACAAATAGGGTAAGAGATTAAATTGCTGAAAAATATAACCAATGTGATTTGCTCTAATTTTATCGCGTCTTCTTTGATTAATGCTGCTGGTTTGTGCCCCCATCAGTTCAATGGTCCCTGAGTCGGGCAGAATCACTCCAGAAATTAAGTTCAGTAATGTGCTCTTGCCTGTCCCACTACTGCCATGAACAAACAGATGTTCTCCTTTAGCAACCTTTAGTTCAGGAATGGTTAATAGATTACTGGCTCCGATTGACCAGCTAAACTCTAGATTATCAATAACTATGGTATTCATAAAAAGGGGCTCTAATTGAGCCCGAATTCGTTATTTAAGTTCTAATTTCATGTTTGATGCTGTGAGTTTGGCACCACCCTGAGCAGTATCAGTGAGATAGGTGGTATTGACTTCCTGCATGTCTAGGAATTTTTTAATACCTACAAATTCTAGACTAGTGACTTCGCCTTTACAGTTGAAGTGCCATACAACACTAATGTCCATATGACCTTCGTGATTGTGCTCGCTGTGATCATGGCCTTTGTGGTCATCATGGTGGTGTTCGTCGTGGCCTTTGTGATCATCATGATGTTGTTCGTCATGATCATGGCCTTTGTGATCATCATGATGGTGTTCGTCGTGGTCATGGCCTTTGTGGTCATCATGATGGTGTTCGTCATGGTCATGGCCTTTGTGATCATCATGGTGGTGTTCGTCGTGATCGTGGCCTTTGTGATCGTCATGGTGGTGTTCATCGTGATCATGACCTTTGTGGTCGTGCATGGCTAATGCTTCAGGTTCAATTTCCAGCATTTCAAGTTTGCAACTGGCGCCTTTATTGAATTTAAAAACTTTTTTGGGCTTTGAGACGAGCTTATGAAATTGATGAACCGCTTCCCATTCGTCTTTTGACTCAGGGATGTATTCAAATCCCAAAATGTTCGCTGCCGGAGACTCTAATGCAATCTGTAACTCCTTGCCTTCACTAGCGAGGAGCATATTAGCTACTCCATGCTCATGGGCCGATTGTGCTGAAGCTGCAGAGCCAGCGAGCATGGCTATCGCAAGCAGTGGGATTCTCATTTTTGTTCTCCTAATCGTTCATCAAAAAGTAGTGTGTTAAATGTGCTTGACCGATGACGCTCCAGATTGAGCAGCCTGATATTATCAGAGGGAAGCAAGTAAAGTGTTATATTATAACACTTAGTGTGACAGTCTAGGCTCCAGACTGTAAAGCCCCACATTCACGGCGTCTTATAGCCCAGTATGGTCACGCTATAACTCTCACCGTCCATTTCACAAACATCTGGCAGCTCTCCCCAGAACTCAAATCCAAACTTTTTGAATAGCGAAAGGCTTGCGGTATTGTGGGAAAAAATTTTACAGATGACTCTGTGAATACCTAGCTTTGGGAGGCTATCCATTGCTTCAGACAAAAGATATTTTCCAATTCCTGTCCCTAAATGCTGTTGGCTTATATAAATGGAGCATTCAACAGTTGGATGATAAGCAGGTTTTGGATTGAAAGAGGTTAGGCTAAGCCAACCAACCATTAATATTTCTCCAGAGCTAGGGTCGGGCATTTCACAGACTAGCAATGGCCGGGTGGAGTCGTGACTATTAAACCATCCTTGCCTGCTTTCGACAGTAATGGGGCTGGTATCAGCAGTAGCCAATCGACTTTCGATAGAGCTGTTATAGATATCTACAATTCTTTCTAGATCTTCCTGATGTGCATGCCTAACCCGCATTTTTTAGTCCTTAGTTGATTATTTCTTGATAAAGTTTAAATAACATTAAGCAATCAACGAGTCGATAGAAACCTCTGAATAGGCCTTGGCTCTTCTCATGCGATGTGGTGTTAAATCGGCCATTATCATTGAACTGAGATTTCTAGAAAGGTTAATTTAAACTCGCCTTTAATCAAATAGTTCAACCCAAACTGTTACTTGAAGGTGGGTACTGGTAGGGTTGGTAAGGCCTGTACCGAATAAATTGGGAGCTTAAGGATGTCAGCTATTGAGTTTAATCGAGAAGAAAAAGAAATATTGGCTAAGAAAATTCAAATGTATTTCCGAGAAGAGTTAGTTCAGGAAATAGGGCAATTTGATGCAGAGTTTCTTTTAGACTTCTTTACTGAAACGATTGGTCCCTATTACTACAACAAAGCCCTGGCAGATGCGCAGGCTTTGCTTGAAGGCAAAATGGAAGAGATTACGGATGCATTTTATGAAATTGAAAAGCCCACAGAATTCATTCGTTAATAGGTGTTTGCCGTCCTTACACAACCTATACCCTGATGGATTGAACCTTTTTTGAACGGATCAGTCCTAACTTACGATACAGACTTCTTGGTTGTGATCTCTCCGGCAATCAAGGTGGGCGAAGGTATTTACATCTGCAGTTATAGATGTGGTGTCTGTATCTTCAGAGCGGCCGTCCCCTTGCCGCTCTGATCTTTGCTTTTTTCTAGCTCCTGGCATTGTCTTTGTTATAAAGACATGCGTTGAAAAGCCTGACTATTTAGTTGGGCTTCTTTTTTTGCTGGCGCACTATTTTGTCATAAATTAGAAAGTGAAATTTTAAATTCACTTTTAGTGATCTTCAGAGTGAAGGCGTCTTTAAACAGGAATATTATCTCTAAGGGTAACCTGCATCAGGAAATGCTAGTTTCATTTTTTGTATCACCTTAACTCTTGGTTATTAGTGTCTTTATTTGCGCTTTTATGATGATAATCGCAAAGACAAAACAACTATTTCACTCGCAAGTTTGACAGCTCGAGATTACGGTTCAGCGCGGCGTTGACCAACTGCATAACACCGATATTTTGTAGTCATTGCAATACTCAAAAAATAAAAAACTGATTTCTTCTCTTGAACTTTATTATTTAGGTAGTTAAATAAGCGCCCTAAATAAAATTAAACTTGATGAAGGATTAATCAAATGGACTTGAAGTCTTGGTGTAGGTTGGTTTGTATTTGCCTGCTTGGATTCATTCTATCTGCCTGTTTCTCACCCTCTGACGACGGAGATAACGATGACGTTATTACAGAAACCGATACTGCCACTGAAACCGATGTTGGCTCGGGAACTGATACCGGAACCGATACAGCTCCAGAAGCTGACTTAGATACAGATAATGATGGCATTGCTGATAATGATGAGTCGGATATAAACGATGCCGATAACGATGGTGTAGTCGATCGCGCCGACCCGGCAAACAATGATCCTTGTGTCCCAAGTAATACAGTGGGTGCTTGTGATGAAGACAATGACGGCATCGCTGATGGTCTTGAATCTGACGTCGACGATGCCGATAACGATGGCATTGTCGATCGCGTCGATCCGGCAAACAATGATCCTTGTGTCCCAAGTAATATAGTGGGTGCTTGCGATGAAGACAATGACGGCATCGCTGATGGTCTTGAATCTGACGTCGACGATGCTGATAACGATGGCATTGTCGATCGCGTAGACGCTGCGAACGACGATCCATGCCTTCCAATCGCGTTAAACCCTGCATGTGTTCAAAACGGCAATGTCTTGCTAAACGGTGATTTTGAAGAAGAGTTGAATCCGTTCAATCATTGGTGGTCTTATGAAGAAGAAGGGCTTGCGGATGTCACCCTCGCGGTAGGAGAGTTTACACCTCTGTCCGGAGATATAAGCGCTCATATCTATGTCGATCAATCATCGGCTCTTGCTGACTATCACATTCAGTTTGCTCAAAACTACGAGGCCGAGTCGAATTATGAATATCGTTTGAGTTTCAAAATTAAGTCGACTCATGATCTTGCTTTCAGAGTTGGTGCTCAATTGAATCAACCGCCATGGGGAGAAACCATTAGAGCAAACTATTTCATTACCGCTGGTGAAACTTTAAACGTGGAGCAGGTAATTGCAATTGAAGGCTCAGACGTAGAGCGGAAATTAGTATTTAATTTGGGCTTCGCGGTCGAAGGTAGTGAAATCTGGATTGATGATGTCGTGCTACAAAAATATGACGTAACCTCATCAAGTGTTACTGACTTATCTCAAGTCGAAAACCGAATTTGGGATATCAGTTATGAAAATGCTTATGGACTGCAAGAAAGTTACTATGGCTTTAACGAATTGGGTCAGGAGTTCGTTGTACGCTATATCCCTGAAAATACTTGTTACTCAATATACACAACAGGTAAAGGCCTTCAGTACACAGAGAACAACAGATACGAGTTATACGATACACGAGGAACAAGAATTCCAAGCCAATACAATGTTTGGGATGGCCGTATGTACTACTATTCTTCCGATCAGCATACAGTAGACACAATATACGTTGAAGCCACAAAGACCTTAAACGAATTTAAATCGAGTGAATGCGATTACAACTTATTTAGCGATGATTTTGAATCTGGTGATTTATCAGGTTGGTATCGTTTGTCATTCGATTATGCAGAACTTGAATTCAGTTTGGATACAAATTCTGAAATATCAGGTACGAATAGCATGCGTATTGATGTGATTGAGCCGGGTCATCTCTTTTGGAGTGCTCAAATCGGTAAGTTGGTGGAAACCAAAGCGAATCATGTTTATACACTTAGCTATAAAATAAAGGCTAATGCCCATGTTCGTACCGAGTTCTACCTTCGCCAAAATGCACACCCTGATCAAAACGCTTATATTAAAAACATTTATCTAGAACCAAGTGAAATCATTGAAATCAGCCAGGATCTCGCTTTTGAAGACAGTGATAAACTTCGTGTGTTTTCGTTTGCATTAGGCAATGGTATGTCTGAACCCGGTACTAGCTACTGGATAGATGACGTCAATATCACTGAAAAGGAAGTGTCGCCAGTTTCTGTTGAATCTGTTTCAGTTATAGATGATGTGTACAGTCGAGACAAAAGTTTAGACTGGATTCTTGTTGGTAATGGCACTGGTTTTATGCAGTCATATAGGTATGACTCCGATGCGCTGGGTAGTGGCCATGGATGTTATTGGACTGATATCTATTCTGAAACTTGGAGTCACCTTGGGTCTAATCGTTTTGATATTACCACAGACTATGGGTATGAAGTTTTGAATGTTGAGGTTTCGGAATCTGACGATTATCTGTTGCTTCAAAGAGATGTTACTGGGTTTATGGATACCGGTATCTATTCTAAGTTGCCAATATCGGCCTCCGATGTTTTGAACAACCGATGCGACTCTGATGGTGACGATATTTTGGATGTTTATGAATCAGATGTGGATGATGCAGATAACGATGGTACGCCTGACTTAGGCGATCCAATGAATGAAGACCCATGCATTCCAGATTTACATGCTGCGGCTTGTGATTTAACGCCAATAAATTAATTGGAATACTTAGTCTGAATTCTCATGCACAAAAAAAGCCCGACTGAAACCAGCCGGGCTTTTTCACTTCTGTATAAAGCTAATTAAAAATTAAGCTTCAACAATACGCTTCATGTCAGTCATGTAGCCACGCAGCTCATCACCGATCCACTCAACTGGGTGGTTACGAATAGCTTTGTTCACCTGAACCAGTTCGAAGTTATCAACAGAGTTGGACTTCTCGCCAGTACCTTTACCGATCACGGAAGTATCGACTTTCTTCATAAATTCTTCCAGCAGAGGCAAGCAAGCGTTAGCGAACAGGTAGTTACCGTATTCAGCTGTGTCAGAAATAACAACGTTCATTTCGTACAGACGCTTACGAGCAACAGTGTTAGCAATTAATGGCAGCTCGTGCAAAGACTCGTAGTAAGCAGATTCTTCGATGATGCCGGAAGCCACCATAGTTTCGAAAGCCAGCTCAACGCCTGCTTTAACCATAGCAACCATCAGGATGCCGTTGTCGAAGAATTCTTGCTCGTCGATTTCAACGTCAGAAGTCGGAGACTTTTCGAAAGCGGTCTGGCCAGTTTCTTCTCTCCAACCCAGAAGGTTAGCGTCGTTATTAGCCCAGTCAGCCATCATAGTGCTTGAGAATACACCAGTGATGATGTCGTCCTGGTGCTTCTGGAACAACTCTTCCATGATGTCTTTCAGTTCTTCAGACAGTTCGAACGCGCGGATCTTGTCAGCATTGCCCAGACGATCCATCATGTTAGTGATACCACCCAGCTTCAGAGCTTCAGTTATAACTTCCCAGCCGTACTGAACCAGCTTGCTTGCGTAACCAGCGTCAACGCCTTCAGCAACCATCTTGTCATAGCACAGGATAGAACCGGCTTGCAGCATGCCACATAGAATAGTCTGCTCACCCATCAGGTCAGACTTAACTTCAGCAACGAAAGAGCTAGCCAATACGCCAGCACGGTCACCACCAGTAGCGGAAGCCCATGCTTTAGCGATGTCCCAACCTTCGTCTTTAGGATCGTTTTCCGGGTGAACAGCGATAAGAGTCGGTACACCGAAACCACGCTTGTATTCTTCACGTACTTCAGTACCTGGGCACTTAGGAGCAGTCATGACAACCGTGATGTCTTCACGGATCTGCATGCCTTCTTCAACAATGTTGAAGCCGTGGGAGTAACCCAGAGCAGCGCCTTGCTTCATCAGAGGCATAACAGTTTCAACAACGTTAGTGTGCTGCTTGTCTGGAGTCAGGTTAACAACCAGATCCGCGGTCGGGATCAGCTTTTCATAAGAATCAACAACGAAACCATTTTCAGAAGCGTTCAGGAAAGACTGACGCTTTTCATCGATAGCCGCCTGACGCAGAGCGTAAGATACGTCCAGACCAGAATCACGCATGTTCAGACCCTGGTTCAAGCCCTGTGCACCACAGCCCACGATGACGACTTTCTTACCTTTTAAGAAGTCACAGCCGTTAGCGAATTCGTCACGGTCCATAAAGCGACACTGGCCCAGTTGCTCCAGCTGCTGACGCAGGTTCAGAGTATTGAAATAGTTGTTACCCATCTTCTAAGAATCTCTTGTTATTTGGTTGAGTTGAGAGGCTTGATTCACAGCCCAATGCTTGGCGCGTGCAGTGTACTCCCAGATGGGGGCGCATTGTAGGGAAAAGGCCTTAGGGCGTGAAATGATATGTTTGGAAGGTTGTGTTGCCTATTTTGCAATAATTATTGAGCTGAAGACGCTAAATGAGCTCAATACTAATATTGACGAGTTGCACCACACAGTGACAAAAAGCCGCACTCTGGTCTAGTGAGAGAATCTGCAATTATGCTGCTGTACGTTAATTGTGTCTTCTGCTTATCAATCTAGTCATTCAACTAATTTAATCACTAATAGATTTAGTGCGAACATTTTTCAAATAACTCAGGTGAATTTCTGTGATAAATAATTTAGGTTTTTGCTTTAAATCAAATGGCATACCGATCTGAGATCTTCCGCTCATAAAGTTCATAAGCTTACCTATACTGTCTTGGAAGAGTGCTAAACCACAAAAAGAAATAGGTAAATCATGGTCGAATCCGGTACATTTTCAATTAGTGTGAGAGGCAATGTTGCTACATCTGTTGCTAGTGGAGCTTGGGATGAGGGTATCGCTGAGCACTACAGAAAAGAATACATTAGAACCATTGCGCCTTTGATAGATCAGCCATGGTTCAGTGTGGTGGATTTAACCAACTGGCAGGTCAAGACAGATGACGTATGGTGGTCTATCGAAAAACTTAACCTGTGGTTGGCCGATAACAACTTAGTGTCTGAAGCCTTTGTTGTAACAGATAAAGCTCAGCTTGCAATAGTCGAAAGATCCCAACGTCCGTTCCACGAAGTTGACACCTGCTTCTTCGATTCTCTAAAAAGTGCTCAAAATTATGTAGCCAATTGCAGTACCAAACTCCCGATGATCGCGACTGGATAGTATTCAGTCTAAGTCAATGCTTGGCTAAAAATTTAGAATAAGCTCAATTATCCCACCTCATAAATAGTGGACTGACAGACCCGGCCACCGTAATGTCACTTTACTCCATCTATCTACGTTTTATCGTATTGCTCACAAGCCTCATCAGCTAATGTCCATAATTAGGCTAAATGAAACAGGGAGCAAATAGTGAAGCTTATTAAACCTTTATTAACTTCAATGACCTTAGGGTTGGCTGGTTTTACCTTGGCAGGGCCAATGAACAAGGTGGTCGTTCCCATATACGCCTATGACCCAACAGTTGGGCATATCGTTGGGGGTGCCTTGTTTATGTATCCTGAGACCGACATTTTGGATATTGAGCCGCCACTTAATGTGTACCATGAATACATCCTAGTCACTACCTTGGGTGGTAAAGGCGACAATGCCACGGCATTGGAGGTCAGTCGCTCTAAAGATGATGCCTTCTTCGGTGCCAACTCAACTTTGAACCTAAGTATCAGTAACTTCTATGCTCAGCTGTATGAAAGCAATGAAAATGATGCAGAGCCTTGGATTGAAGATAGAAACAACTTCAATGGAAACGCTGAACTCGCAAAACCAGTGTATGGAAATGTCAGTCTATTTTTAGGTGCTGGGTTTGATTGGCAAGAAATTACAGGCTCCGAAAGAGCTGTTCCGGAGCAAGCTGAATCTAGCTATGGCACTCTGAGTGCGGGTGCAATCTATGACAGCCGTAATAATGATTTCGCTCCCACAGCCGGCTACTTTGGAAAGCTTAGCTATCTTTCTTCACCTGTTGAATTGGCGAACCAAGATGACCCGGAAAACACGTCTGGGTATTTAGCTGAACTAAGGGCTTTTTATTCATTCAGTGAGAACATACAGTCAGCCACTCGATTTTATGCTGGCAACAAAGACGGAAATATCTGGGACTTTGAGTTAGGGGGGGATTCTCAATTACGTGGCTATGAAGGTGGGCGGTTTGTTGCTGATTCTTTTCAGTCATTGCAACAGGAGATTCGTTTTCCTGTATGGAACTCCATTAAGGGTGTCGCATTTGTTGAAGGGGCTGAATTTGAATTTCAATCTGACAATTATCAAGCGCTCACATCCGGTGCAGGGTTGAGATTCTTCTTGCCACCGGATCAAACCATAGCAGTGAGAGTAGATTTAGCTTTCACTGATCGCGGTGAATCTAACTTGTTTGTGAATTTTAACCATGCGTTTTAAGTCACATCTCTCAGGCGCCGCCATCATGATCTGTGGAGCCTGTTTAGCTGAAACAGATGTGAGTTATAGATTCTCATACGAACAAACCAGTAGTAATGACGATTCGGTATTTTTTTTTGAAAGAACACCAAATATATATGAACAGGTTGTAGACTTAGAGCTCCAGCAAAACCAATTCATAGCCCAACTTGATGGCGTTGTTACTCAAGAAGAGTTGCATGACGGTTCCGATCAACAAGATCAAATTGAACTAAGGCAGGCCTGGTATGACTCCAGTTTTGGTCATTGGGACATAAGCATAGGTAAAAAATACCTTGCTTGGGATGTTGGTTATTCTGTACGCCCAATTGATATTTTTGGTACTGAAGCTGATCAAGGTTTCTCCACAGGGGTTAACATGATTCTTTTGGAATACTATGGTGCCACTTCTACTCAGTCTTTGGTTTGCTCCGATAATGTTTCGTCAGAAAGCTCTTTATTAAAACAATGGCAAACTACCTGCGCAGCCAAAATCTATCAATTAACCCATTCAATGGAATGGCAAGGTCTGTTAGTTTCACAAGAAGAAACGTCAGGGCTTGGTGGTAGCTTTTCACTGGTAATGGGCCAGAGCTTAGAAATACATGGATCAGGATTACTGGTTGGCGAAGCCACTAAAACCGCACATAGACTTGCAGGAACAAATGAGCTGATTGCAGTAGAGCCTTTAAAGGAAGAAAAACTATCTAACCCAGGTCATTGGTTGTTTGGGTTTAATTACAGTACAGCAAGTGGCTTGGAAGTCTTAGTTGAGTGGCAACATGACGATCTTGCCTTAACGGGGGATGAGTGGTCGCAACACATTAAACTTGCCAAATCTCAACGGCAAGAACTGATTGTGAGCCCGGCGCAAACGGGGCCGTTATTAGGAAATATTGGTTCATCGGCTTCTTTGTTATTACAACCCTCATTAATTTCAGACCGATTGGTTACGAGAGTAAGCTATCGGGGTGAATCATTGGAGCCTGCCATGGCAGTTATTAGTTTGCTACCTGATCATGGGCATATCTTAGTAGCGGAACTAAGTCTCACTCATTGGGATCATCTAGATATTACATTGGAGTATGATCAATTTATTGGTAACCAAAATACCCTAGCTTATCAAATCCCTGTAAATAATCGGCTAGAGACAGGTTTAACATGGCATTTTTAATGAAAACAGACAAGAAGCAACGCCTTATTTTGGTTAAAGCACAATGGAAAGTATATTTAATTACCACGGCGATCTGTTTGCTTATTGCGTTATTCGCTTCATTCGTGTCATACACCCCTTTTATTGATCAACTTCGATATTCTTTTGGTTATGGTTATTCAATCATATTTTTCATATTCACATTTGAACACCTATTCGGTGAGCGAAGCGGTTTAGTTTCTTTTATTGGATTAGTACTGGGTTTTATTCTCGGATCAACATTGCTGGTATTGAATTTATATGACGACCCAATAGCTTTTATGTTGAGTAACAGTAAACAGTTTTTAGGAAACTTAAGTGCCGGTTTAATTTTTAGTTTATTCATGTATTACTATTTCTATTCTAGAGAAATTCTTCACAGAAAAGACTTAGAGCTAAAGCAAAGTAGGTTAGAGCAATCCGAAAAAGAAAGAGCTTTGGTCGCTTCACAGCTTCAAGTGATGCAGTCGCAAATGGAACCACACTTTCTGTTTAATACTTTAGCCACCATTCAAAGCCTTATCGATATTCAGCCCAAGCAAGCCCAGCAGATGCTTGGCCAGCTAACAGATATGCTTAGGATATCTCTAAAACGCAGTAGAGATACCAATATAAAGTTGAGTGAAGAAATTCAAATGGTGTCGGCCTATTTGGAAATCCAAAAAACTAGAATGGCAGGTCGGCTGAATTTTGAAATAGCTATTCAGGAATCAGCAAAAACAATTATGATTCCACCATATTTAATTCAGCCATTGGTTGAAAATGCTGTCATTCATGGTATTGAGCCAAGTGCAGCAGGTGGAATGGTATCTTTAACCATTACTGAGGAAAACGACAGGTTGGCAGTGTCTATTGTAGACGATGGGCTAGGTTTTAATTCTAGTAAAGGTCACGGGTTGAGCTTAAAGAATATTCATCACCGTTTAGAAGTATTGTATGGAACCAGCGGCAGCTTGACCGTAAAACAGAATAGCGATTCTGGTGTGACTTCTACATTAATTTTACCTGTTACTAAGCAAGAGACTGCAAATGCCAAATAACGTTAAAATATTGCTAGTGGATGACGAGCCTATTCTTCGATTTCACTTACAAAAACTGCTTCAAGAACTATGGCCAGAAGCGGAAGTTGTTGCAGCAGCGAGTAATGGACAAGAAGCCCTGGATTTGTTTGATCAGGCTGAGCCGGATGTTATTTTTCTAGATATTAAAATGCCAGTTAAGGATGGATTAGAAGTCGCATCAGAATTAGTTAAGAAACAAGCTAAGTGTCACGTTGTTTTTTTAACAGCATATGATGAGTACGCTGTTCAAGCATTTGAGCGTGAGGCTGTTGATTATTTACTGAAACCAGTTGATGAAAACCGGCTGTTGAAAACCATTACAAGAATTACCAATAGACTGAACGAACAGCCCGCTGTCGTCAATTTAAGAGACATTGAAAATATTTTGGCAAAACCAAATGCTGAAGGCGGTTTTTTAAAGTGGGTGAAAGCCTCTCATGGTGAGCAGATTGAAGTGGTTTCTGTTGATGACGTAGTTTGTTTTTTGTCTGATGATAAATACACATCTGTATTCACAGTTGATAGAGAACTAGTAATCAGAAAACCGGTTAAAGAACTAGAAGTTGAATTAGACCCAGACCAGTTTTGGCGAATTCATAGGTCGAGCATTATTAATGTGTCAAAAATTAGTGCTGTTAAAAAGGACATGACTGGAAAGTATATTGTATCTTTAACGGGACATAATAAAGATCTTCCAGTCAGTCGCAGTTACTCTAGTCGGTTTAAGCAGATGTAGTAATAACAGCGCCCATTTGTCACATGTTAAATCCTGCACTCAATGACAATATTGTATAGTTTAGAGACTCTTCGCTCGTTGAGTCTGATCCAAAACCAGTTTCGGCAATGATTGATAGCTGTTTTCTTCGGTATTCGGTTCCTAATATCAATCCGCGAGAAGTCAGTGTTTCGTTAAACTTAAGTGTGTTGTCCGACACTGTGATGTTGCTAGAGTTACGATATTCGCTGAGATAATAACTCGCGTATATTATTGACTTTTCGTTTAGTCGATTACCTATACTAAACAAAGAGTCGAAAACATCTACATCCATGTTCACCTCTCCACTGAAACTATCACCATCTCTGTTTTCGATTGAGGCAGTGTCAGATTCTTCTTGTATACCATAAGCTAGTGATAACGACGCTTTAGTGCCAATTGCTTTGCGATCACCTCCCAAAAATTGATACTTAAGGCCGTACATCTGTGCTGAATCAGAGCTGGATCTAACAAATAAATCGAGTCGTGGGGTGATACCCAAATTGCCTGTAAATAAACTACCTGGGGAATCATGATCACTCAAGCTGTTTTGATGACCATATTCGGTATCTACATTCCCAGAAAAAAAAGATTCACTAACTTCAAGGGTAGAGACCGTATGTTTGGTCTGTGGTTCGGCGCCCAATATAATGTTGAATTTAGCCAGTTCGCCTTGGGCTTCTGGGGGTTGCAGTCTTGCCCTTGGAATTTGGTACTCGACAACTGCGCGACTGGAACATGCTTGTAGGGTTACCGCAACTAAAATTAGAACGACCTTGTTCAATGGATTTAACCTTTTCTTTTATAGTTGTTGATGCAGCATAGGTTAGCAATACGGTATAAGATTTATTATCTCGTTTTTGAAAATAAATCAGATGAAATATTTCTAAAATGATCGAGTGTATCAGGGTATTAGTTCCAATCCTGCTGTCTTTTTTATTCCCAAAAGATCATAGGATTAAGCAAATTTACGAGTCATAAGAAATAGCCTATATAGTTGCGAAAGCCATATTAAGACCTTCGAATCACAGGTGTAATGGCTTCTGTTGACACGAATGAATAGTTACAGATTGAAGCCTAAAGAGAATGCTGCGAAATCATAGTCTAGGCTGTCGTTAGTATTAGCATCCTTTCCTTCTCCAGCTTCAAAGAGAAACGTTAGATCTATATAAGTAAATTCTAGGCCCATTGAATATCCTTCGGAAGATGTATCATTACTGAAGTTTAACTGGCGACCATTTGCTCTAACTTCACTATTAACGTCATAGAAGGTGTAATAGTAATTGGAATAGATTAATAATGTGGGATGGAAGCGATACCCAAGTCCAAATAATCCATCAAAGGCGCGAACATTTAATTTTACCTTAGCTAGCTCTAAGTCATTTCCGTCGCTTGTATCGTCTTCTTCCGAGTATTCACCATAACCCAGTGCAATTAGTCCTTTAAAACCATTTTGCGATTTGGTGTTTCCTAAAAACTGATACTGTGCTCCAACAATTAAAGGTGAATCAAGAGATATTCTCGTGTATAGGTCCCATCTTCGGCTAATTCCAATATTTCCAACTGCTGTCATCTCTGATGAATGTTCAATTAGTTCATTGTCATTAATACCTACAACTTCACTGTCATTATTTCCTTTTATGGAGGTAACCTTATGGCGGGTTTGATGATCTGAGCTAAATGAGGCATTGCCATAATGGGTTTCACCCGAGACCTCTGGTGGCTGTAACCTAGCCCTTGGAAGGGCATAGTCAACTACTGTGTTGTGTGAGCAGCCCTGAAGGACCATAACAAATAAGACAATGATGACTCTTATCACTTTTCTTCCTTAACTCTTTATTGTTTTAGTAATTTGTCTTTATCAAGAGAGTTTTCAAGGTATTCAATCGGCAGTCATTACAACTCGCAATTCATTGAATCCTAGCACTGGCATTCTACTCCACACAATGTCTGTCTATCGCATATGCCATCATCAGTTCAGCTTCTTTTATATTCTAAATATATAAATTTTAAAGGGCAAAACACCAAGGAGATAATTATGTTACTCAGATCAAACCTATCAAAGATATTAATTTTTATATTGGCTGTGAAGTCATTAGCTATCGTGAGTAACCATGTGCAAGCAGACGATGCATTGTTACAAAAAGGTTACGATCATTACCTTGCTAGCACAGATGAAGGTAGCTCAAAGGATACAAAAAAGGCTATTCAAATATTTGAAGCTGTGCTTGAGCAAGACCCTAGCAACGCCTTTGCCACCGTTATGCTAGGCGCTTCTTATGCCCTAAAAGGAAGAGATGCTTTGATGCCGTGGAAAAAAATGAAATTTGCGGAAAACGGCATGGAGTTAATGTCTAAAGCACAAAACATGATTGATGAAGACGACTACAACTCAACCTTTGAACACTTGCCTGTGTATATACAGGTGAAGTCTCAAGCAGGCATCGTGTTTTCCAGTGTGCCTAAAATGTTTAATCGCTTGGAGGATGGCCGAAATCTGCTTGAAGAGGTGGTGTCTGACCCGATTTTAAACACTGTGCCTCCGCAATCTATTACTCATATTTTTTTCTATGCTGCAGTTGCTGCTGAAAAAGATGGCGACTTTCCTAGAGCCAAAGAACTCTATGGGAAAGTGACAGAGTTGGACAACACTGAAAATGAATTTGTAGTCATTGCCCAACAAAAACTTTCTAATATTTGATGGGTGAATTAAATGACTTTGCTTAAGGTGAGAGGCATCAAAAAGAGTTTTGCAGAGGGTGAAGCTCATCATCAGGTTTTAAGCTCTATTAACTTGGATGTACCGAAATCAATATTCATGGCACTTTGCGGGCCCTCTGGTAGTGGTAAAAGCACGTTGTTAAATATCTGTGGATTGTTGAATAACCCGGATGAAGGAAGGCTTTATTGGCAAGACAAAGAAATCAACTTTAACAACAAGAAGCAATTAACCCTACTGAGAAGAAATCATGTTGGATTTGTATTTCAAACTTTTAATCTTGTCCCAGTAATGACTGTTTTTGACAATGTCGAATATCCACTGATGCTTCAGGGGGTTGCCAAAAAAGAGAGGCAAGAACGTGTGTATGAAATGTTATTTCAAGTGGGGCTGCGAGGTTTTGAAAACTACCTGCCAGATCGCCTTTCTGGAGGGCAACGTCAACGAGTGGCAATCGCCAGAGCTTTAGTTAAGCAGCCTCAATTGGTTATAGCTGATGAGCCCACAGCAAATCTAGATAGTGAAACAGCCTATCAAATTATTGAATTAATGCGTGAGTTATCCAAAAAGCTAGAAGCATCCTTTTTAATTGCGACCCATGATCAGAGGATGACTCCTTATTGCCATCAAATTGTGAATCTCCAAGATGGCAAATTACACAATGAACCTACAAGTATGCAGGAGGCTAAAAATGAAGTGGCTGCAGTTTGCCTATCGTAATATTTGGCGTAATCAGCGCCGGTCAATGATGACTATCACGCTCACTGCTATTGGTACTTTGGGAATATTAAGCACTGGAGGCTTTGCCCTATTTACTTACGACTCATTAAAGGAATTTGCAACAAGAGCAACTGGGCATATTGTGTTAGCCCATGATGATTATTTTGATGTCGATGAAGAGATGCCTGTGCAACTTGGTATCGAAAACAGTGTTGAGATTAAAAAAGCATTACTGCAAGAACCAGAAGTTAAAAGTGTTATTCAGAGTATCGAGTTCACAGGTCTAATTTCTAATGGCGACAAGTCAACTATTTTCATGGGCAAGGGAGTTGACCCAGAAATGTTTAACTTGGTTGGTCCTGCCATGAAACTTCTTGAAGGTAAGTATTTGAGTAAACGAATAGATCTAATGGCGGATGCTCAGGTGGTACTGGGTCAAGGTCTTGCTAAATCAATGGGTGCAGAAGTAGGATCTTCGCTTACTTTATTATCTACTACCAGTGAAGGCGCACTAAATGCCATGGATGTTCTTGTCCAAGGTATTTACACAACAGGTGTACCGGACATGGATGATCGGATGCTCTACGTTCACCTTCCCCAGGCTCAGGAGCTTCTGTTAACCAGTAAAATACATACGCTTTCGATTCATCTATTTGACACTCACAAGACTCAAGCTTTTTCAGAACATTTTAAGAAAATGTTCACAGAATTGGGCGTGACGACTTGGCGTGATCATGCGTTTTTCTACACCAGTGTTAAAAATCTTTATAACCGGATTTTTGGAGTGATGGGCATTGTCATTTTATTAATGATTTCATTTGCTGTGTCTAACACCATAGCCATGACGGTAGTGGAAAGAACTCGGGAAATTGGAACATTGCGGGCACTGGGCAGTTTTGATTATGAAGTGTCGAGGGTGATTTTATTAGAAGCTGCCATGATCAGTCTTATCGGTGTATTGATAGGGGTAGTGTTAACTGGTTTATGCGTGCTCGGGTTAACCATTCTTGATTTTCAAATGCCACCACCACCAGGGCAAACGGAAGGATATCCATTAAGAATAAATTTCTCGGCGCAACTCACTATTGGAGTGGTGTTAGTCATGCTTCTACTTGCACAAATTGCTGCGTGGATAGCAGCTCGATCAGGTGTAAATAAACCCATTACGGAGGCACTTGCTCATGTATAAACAAGTGATACAAGCCATTCTGATGTTCGGTGTTTCATTGTCATTGGTGGCAGAACCTATTCCAGACGGTGAAACACTGATAAAACAAATTGATCAAACCAGAGTGACTTCTGATCAAGTGAAAGTGGTAACAGAGATAACCCTCATCAAAAATGATCAGATCGAATCAACTAAATTATTCGAGGTTTGGGTTTCAACAGAGCGTCGGTCGTTAGCTGTTTTCAAAACTGCAAAAGAGAAGGGCCAAAAAGTATTAATGTTAGGTGACGACTTCTGGATGCTGATGCCTAAAAGTAAAAGACCAATTCGAATTACGCCCATGCAAAAATTATTGGGGGAAGCTTCAACTGGCGATATCGCATCACTGCGTTGGTCGGAAGACTATCGAGTAAATTCTACAGAAAGTCATCAAGGGTCAGATTGTTTGAATTGTTGGCTATTGGAATTAGAATCCAAACGAAAAGGTATTAGTTATGATCGGGTAGAACTGTTTGTCGATAAACAATCTTTAGTTCCCAAGATTGCGAACCTTTATTTAAAATCTGGAAAACTCGCGAAAGTAGCGAAATTTGTAATGGGTGAAAAGCTGGTGGAGGAAATGATATTAGTAGATGGTTTGCAGAACAATCAGGTCACTAAGGTTAAGTACTTAGAAATCAAAGATACGGATATACCTGATAAGTTCTTTAATCCAACCTACTTGCAACGAAACCCTGATAAGATTTAGTAAATTTATTTGAGGTGCTGCATCTATTGAGTGCCTCAAATCCTGATTCTCGGCTAAAATCCTAAGGTTCCTATACTAAGGTGCTGTTTAAAACCGCCATGGATCTAAAAAGCCTCAAGTTATTTCTTCATCTTGCTCAGACACTGCACTATGGTAAATCTAGTGAAGCACTGCATGTGAGTCCTTCAACCCTTAGCCGTTCCATTTCAAGATTAGAAGAAGAAGTAGGTAAGGCGCTCTTCGAAAGAGATAACCGCAGTGTTTCGCTCACTCAAGCAGGTATTGAATTAAGAGGTTTTGCAGAGGAAACATTATCAAACTGGCAACGACTGCAGAGTCGACTTCAAATTCCCTCTTCGGAATTACAAGGCCAAATTCGCATCTACTGCTCTGTAACCGCAAGCTATTCCTTTATGCTAGACATACTCACTCGATTTAGAGCTGAGTATCAAAACATTGAAGTTATATTAGAAACGGGTGATGCTGCTATGGCTATACAGAGGGTCTCGGAACAGGAAATTGACCTGGCTGTGACTCCAAGACCTGATCAGGTTCCTGGCCAACTTGATTTTTTATCTTTAATCGAAACTCCGCTTGTTTTTATAGGGCCTAATGTTGAATGTCCCGTAAAAGCTCAGTTGGAATATCGACCTTGGGACTGGTCACAAATCCCCGTAGTGAATGCTGAATATGGCCTAGCACGTAAAAGATTGGATCATTGGTTCAGGAAACAAAATATTAAGCCCAAGGCTTATACCCAGGTTGCTGGTCACGAAGCCATAGTGAGTATGGTGGGTTTAGGGTTTGGAGTAGGGGTGGTCCCTGGTTTAGTGTTGGATAATAGCCCCATGAAGGATCGAATTCAGATGTTGGAAGTGGAACCTGCATTAGCCCCGTTTGATGTCAGCCTTTGCACGCTCAGTCGTCGACGGGAAGATCCGTTACTAAAGTCATTTTGGAACGTGGCAAGCAAGTGGGCTGGTTAGTCCGTTTAATCATACTGGCATCGGCCTATAATAGTGGTAAATAATCAACGAATTCTTTGGAATTAGATCTGTGACTCAAGAAGAAAACCCTACTGATTTAGAGCAAAAAACCGGCGGCGAAAAAGAGGACGAGCTGAATGAGCGCATACGCCCTCCGCGAGGTGTGTATTTGCTGCCTAATCTATTCACAACCAGCGCTCTGTTTGCTGGATTTTATTCGATAATTGCGGCTATTAATGGTGACTTCGAAAATGCAGCGATTGCAATTTTCGTTGCTATGGCATTTGACACTCTAGACGGTCGAGTGGCGAGAATGGCGAATGCCCAAAGTGCTTTTGGTGCTGAGTATGATTCCTTATCTGACGTCATTGCCTTTGGTTTGGCTCCGGCGTTAGTTGCATTTTTATGGGCCCTCAATGATTTAGGTAAGGTCGGCTGGGTATGCTCATTCATATATGTGGCTGGGACTGCCTTGAGGCTGGCTCGGTTTAATACACAGCTGGAGTTTGCGGACAAACGATTCTTCATTGGCTTGGCGAGCCCAGCCGCTGCTGCTTTAGTGGCGAGTATTGTATGGACATTTAGTGCAGCTGAGTTAGATATAGATCCAGCCGATCTTTCAATACCCTTTGCTGCAATTGTCGCCTTCGCAGGCATCATGATGGTGAGCAATTTCAGATTTTATAGCTTTAAAGTAGTGAATAATCAGGGTCGAATTCCTTTTGTGTACCTACTTGCTGTCGTCTTTGTTTTTTCTGTAGTAGCCCTGGATCCAGCCAAAACCCTGCTTACTAGTTCAATCATTTATGCGTTTCACGGTCCGATCTACGAGGCTTGGCGTAAACTTTTCAAGAAAAAAGCGGAATGATTTCATCGAGTTGAGGTCATAGTCTGCATAGATCAGGAGACTTCAATGAGCAATTCAATTTTTAATAACATTCCATCCTCTGAAATTACCCCTGAGGAAGTGTTTTTAAATCGTCGTCAGATTATTAAAGCAGCCGCCGCTGGAGCTGGGTTAGCGGCTTTGCCTTCGATTGCGTCAGCTAAAAACCCCACAGCCCCTTGGCTTGAGGCGCAGATAAAGAAAGGGTTCGAAACCACTATGAAGGTGGACGAGGATCTAACTCCTTGGAAAGCGGCAACAACCTATAATAACTTCTACGAATTTGGATTTGGCAAAGAAGATCCCGCCAAAAAAGCACACAGTTTAAAACCGAGTCCTTGGTCTATTGAGATTGCTGGCGAAACTGAAAAGCCAGGGTTAATGCCTCTTGAAGATATTGTAAGTCCTCACCAACTTGAAGAAAGAATTTATCGATTTAGATGTGTTGAAGCTTGGTCAATGGTGATTCCATGGTTAGGGTTTCCATTGGCATCTCTCATTGAAAAAGCTAAACCCACTTCAAAAGCAAAGTATGTTGAATTTACGACGCTTTATGATCCCGAGCAGATGCCAGGTCAAAAGGTCACTTATTCAATTGATTGGCCCTATGTTGAAGGCCTAAGAATGGATGAAGCCATTAATCCATTGAGTTTTATGGCAGTGGGTATGTATGGAAAAATTCTTCCCAATCAAAACGGTGCGCCCATTAGATTAGTAGTGCCTTGGAAATATGGGTTTAAGAGCATCAAGTCCATCGTCAAAATCACATTTAGAGAGACCATGCCAGACACAACTTGGGCTCTTCAGGCGCCAAACGAGTATGGCTTTTATGCGAACGTAAACCCGGAAGTTGACCATCCACGATGGAGTCAAGCGACAGAGCGGCGCCTTCCAGGCAGTTTATTTAATGTAAGAAGAATTCCTACATTGAAATTCAATGGTTATGAAGAACAAGTTGCTCATCTATACAAAGGCATGGATTTAGCGAAGTTCTATTAAGCATGGTCAGTAAAAAACTTATAAGGCTTGGGCTGCATTTGCTGCTGTTACTGCCCCTGGTTGAGTTAGTGTGGCAAGCAATTCAGCTTTCACAAGGACTAGAAAGTCGACTCGGCGCGGATCCTGGAAAAATCATTCTCGAAGACCTAGCAACGATCAGTGTTTGGCTTCTTCTGGCCTCCTTAGCAGTTACCCCTATCAGGAAAATATTTCATTGGAGCCTGATTCAAAGCTACCGCCGCATGTTAGGCCTACACGCCTTTTCCTATATGACTCTGCATATCCTGTCTTACCAGGCATTTCTTTTAGGATGGGACTGGGCTGAGCTGGGCTCGGAAATAATTAACCGACCCTACATTCTACTTGGGCTCATCGCTTGGGTGATTTGTTTAGCCATGGCCATGACTTCTTACAAATGGGCAATGAAAAAGCTGGGAAGAAATTGGTTGAAACTTCATCAGCTTGTTTATCTTGCTGCGATCTTAATTATTATTCACGAAATTTGGCAGGCGAAGTCTGCTTTGGGAGAACCTCTGATTCATGCAGCGATACTATTAGTTCTGCTTAGCGTGCGAGGCTATTTCAAAATAATTAAGCGCTCCAGAACGGGAAGTGCTTCGATTTAAATAATTAAGTCCCACATTTTTCTTGTTGAATTTAAGACCTCTTCTACAGTTACTAACCCGGCATTCACATCTTTATTAAAAAATAATGACGAAGGCTGTTGACGCAACAAAAATTATCATTAAGATACGCGCTCCCTGTTACCCAGCAAGGGTTTGATAAGGGCGTGAACCGGTTGGTTTTGAGGTTTTTTAGGCAGTGTTTGATGATGGTGGGTTGGCCTCTAAGTCATTGAAACTAAAAGAAAAAATCTTCAAAAAGCGGTTGACGGCGACGCAACTTACTGTAGAATGCGCCGCCACTGAGACAGACGA
>JANQHX010000002.1 GCA_028282465.1 Gynuella sp. | reverse complement strand
GGCCTTACAATGACGATTCGAAGTGCCTGAGGCCACTATCATGTAATCGGTAATACTGGTTTTATCAGCTACATCCATTATTACGATGTCCTGTGCCTTAATGTCTTCCAGTGCATCGTTAACCATGTCTCTGAGCTGTTCACTTTGCATTAATATATAACCTGTTCTCTCTTATGTAATTCTGCACCCCCGGAGGTAGCAGATTTGAATAGTTTAAAGGATTTGAGCGAATATCACTGCTGGCCGCGTCCATTTCTTCACTCTGGTAAATATAGATCAAACCACTAACGGTTTTTTTTAAATCGCTAGCATACTGGGTAGTTCTATTATTCACCCAAGTGCCTAGTTCTGAGGAAACATCAGGGCTTTTAAACCCCGGACGGCTAAGTACTAAAAAATGACAGAGGTCTGTCAGCTGCTGCCAGTGTTTCCAGCTATCTAGATTTGCTAATGAGTCGCCGCCCATCAACCAAACTAAGGGCTGCTTAGATCCTAATTCTTGGCGAATGTTGATTAGCGTATCCAGGGTGTATATAGGCTCTTGCGCTGCAATTTCTCTATTATCAATGCAGGCGATTTTTCGTATGGGCTTAGACGCTGATTCCAAAGCGATGCGCATCATAGCCAGTCGATGCTCAGATGCAACCTTGGAGTGAGTTTTATGAACGGGCTGATAGCACGGCACTAGCCTTATTTGCTGCGGCTCTAAAAGACGAAATGCTTTTTCCAGATTCAGTAGATGGGCTTTGTGTATGGGGTCAAAAGTACCTCCATACACAACAATGGGTTTTTCAATCTGAGAACTTCCCGGTTTTGACATCACTCTTACTGACGAATATGCCCATCGCCAAACACGACGTACTTCTGAGAAGTCAGACCTTCTAGACCCACTGGGCCTCGGGCATGAATTTTATCGGTAGAGATGCCAATTTCTGCACCCAAGCCATATTCAAAGCCATCGGCAAATCTTGACGATGCGTTAATCATTACAGAGCTGGAGTCAACTCGGGCAAGAAACTCTCTGGCCTTTGTATAATTCTCTGTGACAATCACATCTGTGTGGTGTGACCCATAATGATTAATATGCTTAATAGCTTGATCTGGGCTTGAAACAATCTTTATCGCTAAGATGGGTGCCAAATACTCTTCCGACCAATCATCCTCGGTTGCTGGTATACAACTGATGAGTTTCTGAGTGTCTTCACAGCCTCTGAGTTCAACACCTTTTTCAGCATATTTATCAGCCAGAATCGGCAAAATGCTCGAAGCAACAGTTTGATCAACCAATAAGGTTTCCATAGCGTTACACACGCCATATCTGTGTGTTTTGGCATTAACGGCAATATTAACAGCCTTATTAATATCTGCTTCAGAATCAATGTAAGTGTGGCAAATACCGTCTAAGTGTTTGATTACCGGCACTCTCGCATCGGTACTGATTCTTTCAATCAAACCCTTGCCACCTCTGGGTACAATGACATCGACGTATTCAGGCATGGTAATTAATTCACCTACCGCTTCTCTGTCTGTAGTCTCGATAACCTGAACGGCATTACCTGCTAGCCCAGCAGCTTCCAAGCCCTGGCGGATGCATAAAGCTAATGCTTGGTTGGAATGAATGGCTTCTTTACCACCACGCAGAATGGTGGCATTGCCAGACTTAAGACACAAACTGGCCGCTTCAATGGTTACATTGGGCCTGGATTCATAAATGATGCCTATCACCCCAAGAGGCACTCTCATTTTGCCGATCTGAATGCCAGAAGGGCGATAACTCATATCGGTGATTTCCCCAATCGGGTCATTCAGAGACGCCACCTGTTTCAGGCCTTCGATCATGCCGTCTATGCGATCAGATGTTAATTCGAGGCGGTCTAGCATGGCATCCGTTAAGCCGGCTTCTTTGCCATTGGCCAAGTCCATTGCGTTTGCGGATGCGAGTTTTTCGCGACTGCTATCAATCACGTCAGCGGTTGCCAGCAATGCTCGGTTTTTCGCTTCGGTATTGGCTTGAGCCATCTGACCCGCTGCGGCACGGGCATTTTTGCCCACAGCCGACATGTATTGTTTTATATCCATGACTTAATTCTTAGGGTTGCTAACTTATTTTGAACCGCATTATACCTAAGTTGGTTCAGCTAACACCTAAGCTTTTCTAAACCATAGTCAAGTACAGCTAAAGCCATAATTGAACTGACTTATGGCCTGTCTACACTATTTGATTCAAGCTGCCAGGGGCTCGGCCAGCAGCAAAGAAACAATTAGTGTAGACAGGCCCTAGTGACTCAGTAAACTGCCCGGCCTAGTTAAATGGAGTTAAGGTTCAAGCAATTATGACCACTATTTTGAATTGGATTAACAGCAACCCCGAGTGGTCAGGCGTGGTGATCTTCTTGCTGTGCTATCTGGAATGTTTGTTTCTTCTGGGGGTTTTGATTCCCGGAGTGGTTTTACTGTTTGCCGCTGCAGCTTTGGTGGGTTCAACGGATGCCTTACCACTGATTTGGATGCTCATCATTGCCGCTGTTGGCGGGATTCTAGGTGATCTGACTGGTTATTTTATGGGCCTGAAATCCAGCCATCGAATCCATAAAGCGGGTTGGATGAAAAGACACCAGAACTGGATTGACAGTGCCGAGCAATTTTTTAACCGTTGGGGTGCCCTGAGCGTAATTATCGGCCGATTTGTTGGCCCGATTAGACCCTTCACTCCATTCTTAGCAGGCACCTTTGGAATGCCTGCACATAAGTTTTTTGGCTTCTCCGTGATTGCCTCCATTGGCTGGGCTCCTGTGTATCTGCTGCCCGGTTACATCACAGGAGTGTCAGTGGACGCCATGTCTGGTTCCGCTTTTTACTTCACTTCTCCTGCCACTGAACCCTTTTTGTGGATGGGGGCTTTGGCAATAGGCTCAATAGTATTATTTGCTATTTGCAATTATCAGCTGCAGCCAAGCCACAAATGGTTCAACAAACTCCAACCCTTGGCCGAACGATTGAAAGCGGATGAACTACCTATACCCAGCTTTTTTCTGACCATTACTTCTTTGATTGGTTTTATTTGGCTTTATTTAGCCAGACCTTTGGATTTGGATGAAACATTTGCTCAAGGGGCGGTGCTGTTGCGTGAACCAATCAGCTATACCCTAGCAGTGATATTAACCATGATGGGAGACCAAAAAATCTTGGTCATCATGGCATTCACTGCAATTGTGGGCTTTGCTATTACTGGCTATAAGAGAGCGGCTTGGCATGTGCTTGCCGCCCTGGTTTTGGCTCAAGTCAGTATTCATGGATTAAAATTCCTTTTAGCTGTTCCTCGTCCAGAAATCGCACTGGCTCCACCAAGTAGCTTTGCTTTTCCTTCTGGTCATTCAGGAGCAATTGTGGTTTTTCTGGGCCTTCTGGCGGCTTTTTCAAATGAAAAAGTCAGTAAAGAGCGACGCTGGATCTTGTATTCTGTCGTGTCGATTCCTGCTGTTCTAGTATCAAGTTCAAGAATATACCTTGGTGTTCATTGGTTTAGCGATGTATTAGCGGGGCTTTGTTTGGGACTCTTTATTTGTGGACTGATTCGGGTGAGTTACACCTTCTCTCGAACTCGCAGACTTGAGTTGAAAGCGGCGCACTCAGTGTTGGCAGTCTGGATGGCAATGATATTGATGTGCTACATCTTTGTGGGCCTTGATCACGCCCTTTGGAAATACCAACTCGCTGTCCTTTAATAGTCACTTGTCTTAATACACAAATAGCTATCGCTAGTTAGCAAATTAAAAGGCGACTGCTAGTCTGAAAATGTCATCCTGTGGATTTTGACCATGACTGCTTTAGCTCAACTCACCAATTCTCAAGTACCAGTTGTTGCCACCATTGCTGCCGCTAATGTTTCAGGCCAGCTCTACCGTGCAGGTGAGATTGCCAAAAACCTTTCCCTTGCGGCCAAAAACTCAAGAGCCATGGTAATGAGGGCAGGTAGTCGAGCAGCAGGTCTTCAAGTCATCTCAGACTTTTTCGCTGAGCTAGCGTCTAAAACCATCCTGCTTTCACAGGAAATAAACCTTTGTGCCATCGATATTTCAAACAACTCTGTCGCTCAGTGGCGAACCCATACCCTAATCCATCACTTGAATACATCTGACCAAAAGTCAGAGCAAACCGAACTGCATGAGCTAGTGAATTCAAAATTAAAGCTGTCGAGTCAGCACTTAGACAAATTAGAAACTCAGTTTCGATCCAGTATTAAGCTCTTGGAATCT
This sequence comes from Gynuella sp., assembly GCA_028282465.1. Taxonomy (GTDB): domain Bacteria; phylum Pseudomonadota; class Gammaproteobacteria; order Pseudomonadales; family Natronospirillaceae; genus JANQHX01. The sequence goes on along the minus strand of JANQHX010000002.1, from coordinate 3,344 downwards.
TACCTTGAACAAATTGAAGAACAGATTAGGGCATCCAATGTGATTGCCGTGAACTTTCGCCTTGAAGCCACGCAAACCGGTGAGTTTCAGCCTATGCTAAATCACATGGCCGATAATATTGATCAACTGTCCCGGGAAATTAAGGAACATATCTCCGAGTCGATTAGTTATATGAAGGATCTAAGAGGATAACCATGCTGAGCAAAAAACTTTATGACGAAAAGCATCAGTGGTATGTATTTGGTCGAGACCCGGATAAACCAGATAGCATCATAGACACGAATCAATTCATGATTGTCTCTGGTGACAGAGCTATTTTATTGGACCCAGGCGGTATCGAACTTTTTTCAGCCATGCTCGCTTCATGCTTGAAGCACGTGTCAGTTGATCAGATAACCGATTTATTTGCTTCCCACCAAGACCCAGACATCATTTCTTCGCTAGGTATGTGGGATCAAGTGCTTCCAAAAGCAAGACTGCACAGCCCGTGGCTATGGGAAGGTTTTATTCGCCATTTTGGAATGGAAAAAATTGAATACGTTCCAATTCAGGACAACGGCGGCTCAATAAAACTGGGAGATTTAGATTTAACTATAATTCCGGCTCATTACCTGCACTCGTCAGGTAATCATCACCTTTACGACCCGATAGGAAAAATCTTGTTTTCCGGCGACGTTGGTGCATCATTGGAAGCACCTGGCAGCCCCTTGTTTGTGGACAACTTTGAAAGCCACATCGACAAGATGAAATATTTTCATCAGCGCTGGATGCCCTCTGAGAATGCCAAAATGGATTGGATTAATAGAGTGCGACAGTTAGACATTGATATGATGGTGCCTCAACATGGTCGCCTGTTTAAAGGCAACCAAGTCACGCAATTTCTTGATTGGTTCCAAGAACTTGAGGTGGGTATTGCAATTAAGAATTAGCTTTTTCTTCCAAACGTGTGATTGCCATCAGTAAGTTGTACCACCTAAGCTCCAAATTATCCGTTTCCAACAGCCCTTGTTTTTGCATGGGCGGCAAAGGTAACAGCATAATAAGATAGTTCATGACTTCTATCGAAGACTCTAGGTTCACATGTTTTTGAATGCCTTGCATCATTTCATGGTCTAGCAAACGGCTTAACAGTAATTTCAACGCCTCTAAACTTTCTTCGTCAGGCACTCCACGTTCGGGCATTTCCTTATAATCCCCAAGCCAAAGCCCTGCCTCAGATTTCTCAATATTACTTAGCTCCACTCTTGTGGCGCCCGTGACTTCAATTGTCAGCAGCCCATTTTCTTTCTGCCCGAAATCTGTAATGGTGCCTAAACAACCAAAATCAGCAAAGTTAACCCTTTGTCCTCCCCTTTCAACCTCGGTCCCCTCTTTTAACAGCGTGACAACGAACCCTGAACCCTTTTTCATGCAATCTGAAACCATGCTCAAATACCTTTGCTCAAAGATCTGCAACGGCAATACACAGCCTGGTAACAAGGGGGTTGATAATGGAAATATAGGCGTTTTATCCATGGTCTTTATACCTAACAGAACATAGATAAATATTTTGCCTATTTAGATTGAGTTCGGCCAGCCACTGAAACTCATTGAGTCTCATCAATAAGAGACAAACAAATAAAAGTAGTGAAAAGAGTGGTAAAAACAATGACTGCCGGTATTGGATTCGCCAGCATAAAAAATCCAGAGATGATCCAGATGTCTTTAACTAAAGAACGTTTGATTGACAGAGCACTTTTAAAGCTTGAGTTAGAATTACCATCGCTTTGTTGCCAGCGACAAAGAATAAAAATAAGTAGTTGAGTCATAAAGCGGCCCTCCTGTCTTATCAGGTTAGACCAGCTAAAAGTTCTGTTGTCTTTTTTTTAGTCATTTGCTGAATGGTTCAGCAAAAATTTCTAAGCGGTTTCGTATTCGCGAATAGTATTTAATGAAGACTTGAGCCAAACTGATAATTGTTCAGAATTTTCAAGAATGTCACCCGGCAGCAGTACCCATTGACTCATCACCTTACCATGACACTTCCAAACATCTGCGCCTTTAGTGGCTCCTAGTTCTTCTTTAAGCTCTGTACTTAATGCGCGAATCCCGATAGCACCATTGGCGTCCACCAGGGCAAACATATGCCCTTCGAGTCTAAGGACATCATTACCAAAAAATTTGCCTTTTCGAATGGAGTCCTGAGATTCGGACAATTGGAACAATGCTTCCAGGCGATTCAACCGATCGGCTTTATCCATCGTAAATTTCCTTTTACTAATACACATCCATGTAGTTCAGCATCATTGAAACCAATATTGCTATATCAAGACATCGACTTCAACTCGCACCAAAGTATCAACCAACAACACAATAATAACTAAGTAACACTATAGTCGATTCTTGCAATATTATTTTGAGATGTAAATTATTTAATTACAGTTTTTTTAAACCGAGATTGATGACCCTGGCGTGTCTCGCAAGTTCCACTTAAGTCACACTTTGTGTTTTTTTTGAGACCAATGTCTCACCAACTGCCTTATCCAAAACCAAATAACTGGCCATTGAACCCAACAAGATAACGGTATAAATTCAGATAACTCAGGTCAACCTCATTAATTTTGGCTCTTGACCGGACTGATTGGCTCTCTAGAATGTCGGTTTCGCTAACAGCGAAATTCTGATGCGGGTGAAAAATGGAAGTAAACAGCGAAAGTCTTCGTTTTATCCTTGGGGTTAAGGTTAAACAGTTTCGACAAGAAAAAGGCCTTTCATTAAAGGAATTATCAGGGGTAACTGGCCTGTCGGTTTCCTATTTGAGCGAAATTGAAAAAGGCAAAAAGTACCCCAAACTGGAAAAGATAATCCTATTGGCTCAAGGATTAGACAAAACCTTTGATGACTTGGTGTCGCTGCAATTAGACGATAGCCAGAACCCTGTTTCAGCACTTGTTAACTCACCGCTGTTTAAAGAATTTCCTCTGCAACAATTCGGCATCACCCTTACCGATGTATTTGACTTGGTCACCAATACACCCTCTAAAGCAGGGGCCTTTGTTCGTACACTCTTAGAAATTGGCCGCACTTACGACATGCATGTTGAGCACTTTTTGCTCGCAGCTCTGCGCTCCTATCAGAAAATGCATTTAAATTATTTTGAAGAGCTCGAACAAGCTGCAACAAAATTTCGTGAGCAACATGCTGAATTGGTTTCAGATAAACTTCCCTGTGACGGGCTAGAGCGTTTACTGCAAAAAGAATTTGGAGTCGAAGTTCTCTACGAAAGTATGGATGAGCAAGACAACCTTTCTTCATTGAGGTCTGTATGGATTCAAGGCGCTCAAGAAAAGTTAATCATCAATCGG
>JANQHX010000018.1 GCA_028282465.1 Gynuella sp. | reverse complement strand
GCCCGAAGGGTTGAGCTTACAAAGCCCTCACTCTTCGTTGTTCTTCGTTCATTTAGCTAGCTAAACGTCTCTCATCGCGCCTCGATTGAGAACTTTGTAAGCTCAACAGCAAAGAAATAATTAGTGTGAACAGGCCCTAAGTCAGGAATTATTAGATTCTGACTTTAAAGATCAGCTCGCGAGTATCGAGGTTGAATGGCGACGTCTTTATAAATTTGCTTGGGCGGACTTTGAAAGGTTTTTGAGGGGATGGAGCCCAGATCATTGGAAGCTAAATGAATACTCAGAACTTATGACCCAAATGGCTTTGAATGAACTGCAATAGCCCGTTTTCTGATCAAGAGCTAAGCATTTTAACGAGCCTAGCAGTAAAAGCTGCCAAGTCGGCTGGTCAATATCAACGGTCAGTGGATAGAGGCGCAATAAAAAGTTCGCTTAAAGAAACAGGTCATTCACTCGCCTCCCAAATTGTGACTCAAATAGATTTGCAAAGTGAATCAATCATAAAAGAAACACTGAGTAAGAGTATTCATGATTATGATTTAGGTTGGCTGGGAGAGGAGTCTTTAATTAACAACTCCCATGATTATCTCCAAAAGAAAGCATTTTGGTGCGTAGACCCCTTAGATGGGACCTTGCCCTTCGTAAGAGGGCTTGAGGGGTATGCGGTCTCAATAGCCTTGGTGGGCCAGCAGGGAAATGCCATCATCGGTGTCGTTTACTTACCTTTTTATCAAACTCTTATGACAGCTGCTACCGGCCTTGGGTGCCAGCTTTACAATGCTCGGCCCTTAATCATCAATGAACCCGATAAGCTTTTATTCCTTGTCGACTCTTCGTTATTAACGGCTAGCTACTTTCCTAATATTGTAGAGAACCTTAATGATTGTGCCGATAAAATGAGCTTAAGTGATGTGGAAGTTATTTCTGGTGCAGGAGCAGTCGCTAACGCCTGTTCAGTGTTGGTAAATCAAAATAGCGTTTATCTAAAACCTCCCAAACCAGAGACTGGCGGGGGATCAGTGTGGGATTTTGCCGCTACCGCTTGTTTATTTGATGAATCTTCTAAATACGCAAAAACTTATTCAGGAGAATTGCTTAAATTTAACAATCCAGACACGACCTATATGAATCACCTGGGCATTATTTATTCGGAGAACAAGACTATTTTTGATTTTATTCAGAATACCAATATGGCAACCTAGGGAACTAATGAGTTCTGTTTACTGATATAAAATCAATGAAAAAGAATGTTCACGCATATATCACATTTGTAGGTGGGTTTTTCATGGGTGAGGTTACTTCATTACTGAAGTACTGGGCCCAAAAAATGGATGTAAATTTAACAGTTATTCGAACCAATGGCTGGGGAACATTTAATGCTAAGTTAGGCTTAGATAATTGTGATGCAGTTATTACTGTTCTAGAGTCGATTGATCAGACACTCATGTCTGAAATAGAGCGACGAGGAATACCGTCCTTTCAGATAGCCTGCCAAGCGTATAATCAGTTTGGTGCCGAAAGCATACTCAGTAATAATCAAAAGGGTTGTACAGAAGCTTTCGATCATTTATATCAATTAGGTCATCGAAATATTGGTTTTGTCGCTGACTTCAAAATCAATGATATGGTGGATCGGTTTAACACTTATCGGCAACGCCTTGAATATTATGATTTGCCATTTGATGAAAGCAACGTAATTAAAGTGAGTGATCCTTCTCTGGATGGAGGCCAAGAGGCTGGTGCTGCCATCGCTAGAAAGAAAGATGGGCCCACTGCTTATGTTGTGGCGGCCGATTTACTGGTGGTTGGTATTTTACAAGTCATTAAAAGCCATGGCATTCGCTGTCCAGAAGATATTGCAATGGTTGGGTTTGAAGCAACGGCAGCTGCTTGGAATCATTCACCTAAAATAACCGCAGTTGACCAAAAAATGTTTGATGTGGTTCGAGTTACCTTCGAAAGAATCATTAAGCGTCTTAATGGAGAGCCATTTGAAAGCGAACCAATACTGATTGATCAGAAGCTATATATTGGTGAGTCATGCGGTGCTGACCCAAGCCGACGAATGTCAGACGAAGACTATATAAGAAATAAATCCAACGAAGTGAATGAGTTAGTATTTGAAGACTATAGCGTTAATCAAAACGAGTCTTTAATGGCTTTCGCGAAGGGCGACTTTAAGTTCATCATGGGTGTATCTTACTTGTATGGTCCATTCTTTGACTATGGGATTCGTGCCCGTTGGCCTAAGGATACCGAAAAAGATGAGCTTAAAATATTTAGCGAGTTTACCAGTGTTCTGCTCCCAGATGACGAGTTTGTATCAATGGCTGAATCAAGGTTTCCGCCTAATAGTACCCGTCGATTATCAGAGATTGAACATCGAGCAGTAACTATCTTTCCAATAACCGTAGAGGGAGATCATTGGGAGATTGAGGCGTTATACCAGGATTTGAGTAAGCCCATCAATTTTAACTCTCAGGCAATGTTTCACAGCTTTTTGGACGCTATATGTGTTCAAGTAGAACGAGAAGCATTGGTAACAGTGAACACTGAAAACTTAAATCAAACCCGTGAAATTTCCCATCAACTATCTGAGCTAAATTCAACACTGGAGAGTAAAGTAAGAAAACGAACACAGGAGTTGGAAAAATCGAATATAGAGCTGACTCAAGCAATAGATAGAATGGAGCAGATGCATGAGCATTTATTGCAATCTGAAAAGATGACATTGCTTGGTCAGATGGTTGCTGGTGTTGCTCACGAAATAAATACCCCTGTAGGTGTGGCATTGACAGCTGCTTCATCAATTACTGACGTTACCCTTAATCTCAAGTCAAATCTAGAAAATGAAGAGCTGACAAAGAGTGGTCTTGAGAAATATTTAAGTTATGTAGAAGAAGCTTCAGACATACTGGTGAATAACTTATATAAAGCAACAAGCTTGATTAAAACCTTTAAAGAGGTATCTGTTGATCAGAGTTCTGAGCAGAAAAGAAACTTCAATTTAGATAAGTATATTCGGGATGTCATCTCCACATTATCTCCCAAAACAAAAAACTATCGAATACAGTTTAAATTGAACATTGATGAGTCGCTGAATCTCAATAGTTACCCAGGTGCCTACTCCCAAATAATTACTAATTTCATTATGAATTCTCTTATTCATGGATTCGATAAAGATAAAAGCTATATCATTTCAATTGATGTTCAGTTAAATGGTGACTTTCTTGAAATTAACTATAAAGACGATGGTAAGGGAATAGACGATTCTATTATCGATCAAATATTTGATCCTTTTTTTACGACAAAACGCAGTGAAGGAGGTTCAGGGTTGGGTTTAAATATTGTTTCGAGTTTGGTTATTCAGAGACTAGGCGGCACCATTAAAGCATTTCATTCAGATATGGGAGTGTATTTTAAAATTATCATCCCAAAAACCCAGCTAGCCTGATCCCTACACCATTGGTAAGTGGTGCAGGCTAACTGAAATTTAGGAAATTAAAGGCCTGTGCTTTCATCAAGCCCTAGCATTATATTCATGTTCTGAATAGCGGCGCCTGACGCCCCTTTGCCCAGGTTATCAAAGCGACAAGCTAAAAATACTTGGTCTTCATGACCGTAAACGATAATTTCTAAATCATTAGAATTATTGCAGGCTGTAGCACTGATTGCCCCATCACTAATTATTGCGGAATCAGCGAATGGGGCCACCTTGATAAAATGTTGGTCTTTATAATGTTCAAGCAGTATTCCATGTATATCTTGAGCCGACAGTTTCTTATTTAATAACCGAGTGTGTATTGGCACTGTGACAAGCATGCCTCGGTAAAAATTACCAAGAATAGGTGAAAAAAATGGCGGGTATTCAATACCGGTTCTTTTTGTCATTTCTGGTATATGCTTATGCTGAAGGGCTACCGCATAGTGCCTTGGGGCATTCCAACTTTCATCGTTATAACCCTTTTCAGAATACTCTGCGATCAGCTGCTTACCACCACCGCTGTAACCAGTAATTGAGTAGCAGGTAAATGGATAGTCTTTGCTAATGGATTTAGAGGATATGAGCGGGTAGACCAAGGTGATAAATCCGGTGGCATGGCAACCAGGGTTAGAGAGTCTTTTAGTAGTACTGATTTCTTGCCTATGTTGATTTGACAACTCAGCAATGCCATAGGTCCAATCATCTGCGGTTCTGAAGGCCGTACTGGCATCTATAAAACGAGTGGTGTTGCTACTGCATAAGGATACTGATTCTTTAGAAGCACTGTCAGGTAAACACAAAAAAGTAATATCTGATTCATCTATCAATGCTTTACGAGCGTCTATATCCTTCCTGAGCTCTGGCTCAATATCAAGAATCTGTAACTCACTGCGATTGGCCAATCTCTCTCTTATTTCAAGCCCAGTGGTTCCAGCCTGTCCGTCTACAAATACCTTGTATGCCATTACTTTTCCAATAAATACTAAACAAAGTATCAATTTTACTTGATTGCAGCCATTCTGCCCATGGTTATAAAGAAATCACTATCTATGCAAAGATGATACTGCCCCAAATACAGGAAATGGCTTTAGGGCACTATTATTAACTTGATTGAGCTTCGGCTATTTCTAGCTCTACGGATTTTCCATGTTGTGTCAAAAAACCTAAGAAGCGCTCAGGTGTTTGAGTGATTAAATTTTCTTCTGGTAACCCAGCAATCTCCGCTGCATTTATACAGTGACCAAAGTTACCCAGATCATAGGCAATGTGCGCATCACTTCCAAAACTAACTTTTCCATCGTGTTTTACCACCATATCTAGAATCTCTTGACACCTGGGACCACTGCCAATCCTTGAGTGTCTAAAAGAGCTGTTATTAATCTCTATTAATACGTTGTTATCCCGTCCAGCTTTTACTATGGTTTCAAAATCAATGGGGTAAGCAGGGTTACCTGAGTGACCAATAATTTGAATTAATCCAGATTCCATGGCCCCTATGATTGCTTGTGTGTTTTCCTGTTTTGACCCTGGCTTTAAAACCTGTTCATGGAAGCTTGCAATGGCATAGTCTAAGAAACCATCGTAATAGGGGGTAATATCAAGCTGCCCGTGATAGCTACAAATATTCGCCTCAATTCCTCTTAGAACGACAACACCTTCAATGATTCTGGGAATAGTTTTCATATTACCGAAGTGCCACTCGTGAGGAGAGTCTGGCATTTGAATGCCATGGTCAGTAATACCAAACATCTTGATATCCTTTGTTTTGGCTACAGGGATATAGTCATGCAGGGTGCTATAGGCGTGGGTGCTGGCAATGGTGTGGCAGTGAGTGTCACAATAAACTTTCATAATAAACCTGATGCTTTCGATGTCTGTCTATTGTAATTCTAAAATGTAAAATTTTTAGGTCAAAATGTAGATCTTGCTGTGTATGTGGATAATGTCATCAGGTCACTCTTTAGAATTTCATGAACTGAGATTAGGCTCCATTTAGCCTGCTTTTGAGAAATGAGACTGGGTTGTTAATAGCTAGGTAGCAAAACTCCATGTGTTTTGTCAGAGTTTAATCGAAGAATAGCGGCTCTTTCCTTTCACCGTTTTATTTGGCCATTGAAAGGAAGTCTTTAATCTTGCCAGCGTTAGTTGCATACCTTTGGGCTTGTCTCTTAGCTTTATTCTGCCCATTTAAAAGTTGGTTTCTACAGATATGGCTGTAAATGTCTTTGAGTAGGCGATCATTTCGTTCTTCAAGCATGACTAAATTCTCCCTGAGCGAGTGAATACAGAAAACATCATAATCATAGTATAGATAGCTTTGGGCATTTGAGTGTTATGAACTTGTGATTGATGAGTTTGATCATTAGTAGTAGTCATAATTTATGTCCGTGATTAACTGATGAGTTAAATGTAATCCTGAATTATATTTTTGAATATCATATTTATTTACAAAACGGTTCAACTTTGTAAGTCATTGTAATTAAGGGATTTATTTAAAATATATACGGATGATTCCTTGCGGAAACTTGATAGTTAACCTCGGTCATTGAATCACTGGGTTATTGAGGCCAATTTAATTGAATTTATAAAGAAAAGGCCGGTAAAACCGGCCTTGGATGTTGAAGGGTATTACTTTAAAAACGGTCACCCTTTTAGGGGAGGGTACAGCTATTTGAACTGAATTGTTCTTGGCTGTCTACGATGTATTGACCTGTTTGATTATCTTGAATCTTAAATGTGATGTTGTAGGTGGTTCCTAAGCTCCCTGGAAATTCGCGAACGTAAAAACCATTACTTAAGCTGCCGTTATAACAGCTACCGTTCAAACAAATGTAATACCAAAGCCCAGTCCAGCCATTGTCTTTGTGATAAACCGCTAGTGTATTGTTATCCACATAAGCAACGCCAAATTCACCGCAGTCTCCCACAACAGTCTCCTGTTCAGTAGTCGCTGATGCCTGGTTACTTGTTTCAGACTCACCACTCTGATTTCTGGCTGTAACCCAGTAGGTATAGGTCGTTTCAGGTGTCAAACCAGTATCGGTAAATGACTCTGTATCAGCGGCAACAGTGGTGAGTAGGCTGCCATCTCGGTAAATAACAAACTCATTTTCGTCTATTGAGTTATCTAACCACGATAAGGTAATTTCAGAACTTGAATTTGCATTAGCTGTTACTTGGCTGGGTGAACTAGGAACAGCTGGCGGTTCAGTTGTAGCACATTGTTCTGAACTCGGAGAGGAACCGACAACATTGTATGCCGTTATTACGAAGCAATAGGTTGTGCTGGGGTTAAGATTTGAAGCGAGGTACTCAGTGGCATTGGCATTTTGTCTATCTAGCAATTGGCCATCCATGTAGATTTCAAATCCGGTCTCATCATTTGAATTGTCACTCCAAAGCATTGCAATGGATCCAGAGGAGATATCCGTGAACGTCAATCCAGATGGAGCTGCTGGTGGTTCGGAAGGTTGATCAACAGTGCCAGTACTGAATAACTTGAGTTCTCTAACTGCAAAATAACCGATTTCAGGAGGGGCAATTTCAGAGAGCTCTGATGACTGCATAGGGCCCGGGGCATATACAAAATCATCACTGAATGCTTGTGCACCGCTAGCCAGAGTGTATTTCCAACTCAGAGTTACTTCTGTGTTTTCTGGTGCGCTAAAGCTGTAAGGTTGTTCAGGTGGAGTTGGATAATCGCCAATAGAATTACCATCAATTCTAATATTCATATAGGCAAATCCACTACCAATGTTTTCTTTGAGTGGTATGAAGGTAACGGTGCGAGAGTTCCCTTCGGTTTGGTAGGCCACTTCGAAATTGCCAGAACTATCGACTTTATTTCCGAACCCTCCTGGTTGTTCAAAAGAGGTTTCAGTCATCAATATTCGTATGCAACCATAGGTATTGCCGCTGCTGAATGAGTAACTGTTTTCTGTAGATAGATTTTCCGAGAATTGCTCAAGGGTGATAAATGAGCCTGAAGCACATGAAGCAGAACCTTGAATTTCAAAACCCTTAGCTAGCGCTTTTTCATCCCAAAAAATATTCAACTGGTCTAATGTCAGAGGCGTGCCCAAATCCAAGATAATGCTCTGAGATTCGTATGCAGTTCCGCTGGTCCAAATAGTATCTAAAGACCCGTCCGTCAGATCGTAAACACTGCCTCCATCTGTTGATGACGCAGAAATACTCGCTGTGGGTGCAATATCTGGAACAATGACGACAGAAACAGTATCCGATCCTGAAACCCCGGACTCAGTGGTGACGGTAAATGTTAGCTCATAGGTTCCGGCAGCTAATTCAGTTTCTAGTCGTTGAGTTGTTGCAAGTTCAATATTGCCATCTGCCCAAAGGTACTGAGTTCCTGGCAGGTCAGGGTTGATATTAGATTTACCTAACAGGCTAATCGGCGCATAACCATCACTGTCGAGATCTAGAATCCGTTGATCTTCCCCTGCATTAACAATAGGTTTGCCATCTGAAACCGTTATTTTGTAGGAAGCAGACCCGGTATTGCCATCATTGTCTGTCACTACTAAGGTGATTTCGTTAACACCGCATTCCAAGGTTAGAACAGGCGAAATCTCATCGCTTACTGATGCTCCATTGACTAGCCATTCATATGCCACAACTTCACCATCTGGATCATAGCTGTTTGCTCCAGTTGGTTGAGTGGTTTCTACACAGTCATCGTTTTCATCAATCAACGAGTAGTCGCTAGGAACAACCGCTATTGGGTCAGCTGAACTAATACCTTCCGATACTGAAATCCCGTCGACATACATTTCACCACCTGGAACATGCCCCATTTCTAGAGACCAACGCGCGGTTTCTGTTTCAGGTGCGATAGCTGTGAACTCATAGGTTTTAGGTGAAGTGCCAACTTCAACTTCCCACTCTTCGTACACTTGCCATTCTTCCGAAAACAAAGGATCTGCGCCACCACTGGGTACCCAAGTGTGATTTGGGTCGTTGTGATGATCTTTAAATTTAAGGCGAACGGTAATGGGTGAAGGTGCAACTGCTTGAAAAGAAATTTTGTATTCTGTACCTGCAGTGACTTGGAAAGCTTGGAATAATGAAATTTTCCAATCTAAAGGATTTTGCCTGACTGATTCCCATTCTAGATGAACTGAATTATCTCCAGACAATAACCCTGTGTTGTCAATATTGCCAGAGATGCCGTCATCCGGTTTTTTAGCGCCGCCGTCCATGGTTCCCATAAAGCGCCAGCCTAATGCAACACTTGTTTGAGGGAGATCGAATTCACCGTCCCAAATTTTCTCGACTCTGTTATTTAGATCCACAGTCAGTTGGTTTGAGCCTGTGCCTTCATTACCGGCACGATCCATTGCAGTAATTTGTATTTCAGAAGAATAACCCGCTCCTAAATCTTTCACCGGGTATTCAGTGCCAATGATGTAGTCCCACAAATTACCATCTTTATAAATGGTGTAGTGTGCTAAACCTGATTCTCCAGAATCTGAAGCATCATCCCATACTAACTTGTTGCCCACACGGCGGAGGTTGTATACGGCTGTAGGCGCTTCGTTATCGTTGTAGAAAAACAATGAACGGGTTTCTTGTTCAGAAGACGCATGAAAATACTTTGGATCGCTAAGCTCATTAAAAAATTGAGGTGCTACAGAACCAGGGTTTTGCAAACGTCCATCACCCCAAGGAAACAGCCCATTGCCTCCAACGGCATCTTGGTTATTCCAGTCCCAGTTAATATAAGTTGAAGCTTTAATTTCTGGATTTTCAGCAACCTGATCGAAGTAAACTTGAAACCAACCCCATTGAGCATAGTTTTGAGAATCATTGACATCGTTCGGCCCAGCTTCGCCAATCATAATGGGCTTGCCATGTTGTTGTGCCAATTGATGCATTTCAGTTGCAATGGAATGCATAACATTCCCATCACCAATATCCCCAAAGGTGTTATAACCCACCCAATCTACATACTCACTGCCCGGATAGTAACCTTCCATACCTTGATTTGCAGAGAGGCCCGCGTTGAATACCATGGCGACTTCTAAGTCTGCTGCTTTAAACTTGTTTGCAATAACTTTAAATACTTCTTGATACTGCTGATTATCCCAGTGACGTTCAGAGTGATTAAATTCATAACCCACTCGTAAAAAAGCAGGTATGCCCAGATATTTAAATCCTTCAATAAAGTTATCTAATTGTTCGTCGTGTGCTCCACTGATGACATCTTCCCAGAAATAATCCAGATTTAGGCCAATCTGAGGCATTACATAATAACCCTGTCGATGATATTTCAATAACTCTTGCTTTAATTCACGAGTCCAATCGGGTGCAAGATTATAGGTGTCATAATAATCCATAAAAAGCACCGGTTTTTGATCCTCTGCTGCGATGCTCCAGTAATTTTCAAAACCGTCAAAACCAGTAACCCCTGCTTGCCCAGCACTGGTGTATATTTTCCCTTTTAATTCTAACAATGCGCCTGTTTCTGATCTGGGCACTACATCGGCGGATGCAAAGTGTGCTGAAATCGTCAATATAATTGCGCACAAAACAACGATTGATTGTAGTATCGGATTGGTTGGTGAATGTTTAGTTCTTTCGGATGAATAGAACAGCTCATTCCCTTCGCGGGAAGTTCGTTTCATAACAGCCCCCTGTGGTTGGGTATGTGATAGTTGAGGAACCCCTGATTAACTCCAGCATTGCTCTGGCTTTCAGGCGTGTTCTGAATCAAGGCGCCTTCTTGCAGGAATGTCTGGACATTTCAAAAGAAGGCAACACTGAGTCAGGGCTCGCCTGAAAGTCGGAATGCCGAACCACCCGCAGGGCGGGTCTAAACGCGTTTTTTTCTTTGTTGAAACTCTTGCAAAGGTCTAGACATTCCCTACGAGTTTCGCCGCGATAAAATCACGTTTAGACATCCGCAGAGGAATACTGGAGTTAGTCAGAGGTTCCTTTATTGTTTTTGTTTTAATGCCTGTTATGAGAGGCATTAACGGGGAAATTGTAAAAGCTAGCGACTGGGATCAGTTGACGAGTGTCATGTTGGCAGATGACTTTAAGACCTGTTTGAAATTATGTGAAACCGTATGTCTAATTAAATATCGTAATTGAGATTTTTGTTTTAATTGTTCAAAGCATAGATAATGCTAAATTATATTTAGAATTCACCACCTAACTTGAGATTCAAATTGTCAACTTCATTTAAAATAACACCTGTATTAGTTTTAACCTTGATTCTTTTCATTCCATTTCACCTCAATGCCGGTGAGCTTGAAGATTTTAAAGCCGATGTGGAAAAGGGGCGTAAGAGCTCCCAGCAATCAGAACATGATGAAAGCGAGCCTAAGGGTTCATCTTCTTGGGAGTCGAGACTGATTAGTCACATAGCTGGTCAGATAATTCTCTTTGGTGGAGATTACTCAATGGCTTTAGCTAGTTCTTCATTAGGTAATGATCCTCAGGATATTTTCTTAGAAAGGCCAAGAACAACAGGGGATATTCAAGTACCTTTTGTGAGAGTGGATGTTACTCTGGGAGCAACTCAAGAGGGTGCCAATAACCAAGGTTTAAGAACTGAATTAGGATATGGCGCCTACGCTGTGCAGTGGGATTATTATCAATTTAATGAATCACAACCTAGAGAAAACCTTAAAACCAGTGAAATCTTGTTGAATTACCGAATGAGTTACGGATCTGGTTTTGAGTATGGTTTTGGTTTGGGTAATTACAGTTTACTCGATACACCCTATGAGTCTTTGGCACTCTATTTGGGAGCCAAATATCATAGTAGATCAGTGTTTAGCCGAGCTTTCACTTTAGAATGGCGCTTTGTGAGTTCTGATCAAATAGTTGATAACGAATGGTCGCTACTACTTCCACAAGAATTGCATTCCTACAAAGTAGGTTACCGAGCCCTAACATCAGATAGCGAGCGACTATCTTCATTGTATTTAGGCGCTTCATTTCATTTCTAGTTCGGTCGGATACTTTTATCCATATTTCTTTATTACTTAGGGAAAAAAATTTCCTCAATAGTCAGATTAAAGAACTGAGATATTTTAAAGGCCAAAGGTAAACTAGGATCATATTTGCCATTCTCAATCGAGTTTACCGTTTGCCTAGACACCTCTAAAATTTTACCCAGCTCAGCTTGAGATAAGCCTGCTTCTGTTCGGATAACTATTAATTGTTTTTCATCAGTAGTGTTTTGCCAGTGAAACTATAGAAGTCAATGCGCTTCAGGTGGTAAGTTGTCTTGTTGTCTATAAAGTGAGCATCTTGAGTTTTTTATTTAAATGACAACTTCCTAGAAGATTGTCCATTCCTCTAACAGCGATATGCTTAAGGTGTGTTTACTATCAGCACGTGAGAAACTCAATCAACAAGCTATTTCCTCATAATTGTTCCGTCCATGAGCTCAGTATTTCCTTAAGCGACTCATTTGACTATTTAAAAATCTTTCAACTTATCAAATTCACATAATTGAAAGATTAATTTCCTTTTTAAAAAAACCTTCACATCTAGAAACTAATTTCGTTTTCTCTAAAAGGATGGGTATTAGAGGAAAGATCAATGAAAGGTTTATCAAGACGTGATTTCGTCAAACTCTCAGCAATGGGTGTTGGCGCAGCGGTAGTTTCTAATGGCATAACTGGCTGCGGTTTAGTTGGTTCTTCAGTGAATGTAAAATTTTTGCATGGTGTAGCCAGTGGCGACCCTTTGCAAGACCGTATAATTATTTGGACAAGAGTAACACCAGAAGAAGACGCAGACATAGCTGTTACCTGGGAAGTGGCAGAGGATTCGAATTTTGACTCCTTGATTCACCTAGGTTCAACAATAGTGTCAGCAAAATCCGACTACACGCTAAAAGTCGATGTTAGAAATCTAAACCCAGGTCAAAAGTATTATTATCGTTTTAAATCTAAAAGATCTGAATCGCCTATTGGTGAAATGAAAACCCTTGGTGAGGGCACCCTTGATCAAGTGAAGCTTGCAGTAATGTCCTGTTCAAACTATCCAACTGGATTTTTCAATGTTTACGCAGAAGCCGCAAAAAGAACCGATCTTGATGCTGTGCTGCATTTAGGTGACTACATCTACGAATATGCTAACGGTGGTTTCGCTTCCGATAATGCGGCTGAGCTTGGCAGAGAAATACCTGCTGACAATGATGTTGAAACCCTTTCACTTGATGACTATAGGAAGCGCTATGCACTGTACCGAACTGATACAGATTTGCAGTTCTTGCATCAGTTAGTGCCATTTATTGTGGTCTGGGATGACCATGAAATTACTAACGACACCTGGAAAGACGGTGCAGAAAATCATAACGATGGTGAAGGCGATTTTACCGAAAGAAAACTTCAGGCATTGCAAGCATATTTTGAATGGATGCCAATTAGGCCAGCCTCAGAAAATGATGAAGAAACTATTTACCGCCAATTCGATTTTGGTAGTTTAGTTTCATTGTACATGTTGGACACGCGTATTGTTGGTCGAGATCAACAATTGGATTACGCCAACTACACGGATCCAACAACTGGTGCGTTTAACGCTCCTCAGTTTATTGCAGATGTTTCAGACCAGAATCGAACTTTAATGGGTCAAGATCAGTTAGCATGGCTGCAACAGTCTATGGCCGTATCAAACTCTACATGGCAAGTATTAGGGCAGCAGGTATTGATGGGTAAGATGAATATTCCTGCTGAGCTATTACAAGACCCAACGGTTGTTGAAGAATTGGTGTCGATTCAGTTAAGGCTCAACGGCGGTGACCCCACGGTGACTCCTCAAGAGCAAGCCCGTGTGCTGAATAAAATACCTTATAACCTAGATGCTTGGGACGGCTATGCCTATGAAAGAGAAGTCATACTAGGCACTGCAAAAAGTTTAAATAAAAATCTGGTTGTTCTTGCAGGTGATACTCACAACGCCTGGGCGAACAATGTTGTTGATCAGAGTGGAGAAGTGGTTGCAGTGGAATTTGCGACCAGTTCAGTGACTTCGCCAGGATTATCAGAATTCCTTGGGCTTCCAAATGTTCCCGAAGTGATCCAAGGTACGGAATTCGCTTACACTACCCTAATTGATGGATTGCAGTATTGTAATATCAGTCAACGTGGTTTTATGGTTGTGACATTCACAGCTGATAAGGTAAACAGTGAATGGGTATACGTGGATACCATTACCAGTAAAGATTACTCAATTGATGAAACAAGAGGAAAAACTCTTTCAGCATCTATAGGAAGTAATCTTAAAATTAGCTAGTGAATAGTTATTAATTGAGAAAGCAAAATATAGAAAAAGAGCGGCTTGCTCTTTTTCTTTTTTACCCTGTAGTCTGGCTTATTTCGGCATCGACTTTCATGAGTTTAGGCGTGGATAAATCTATCCGTTCTTCCAAAGACCGTCTTAGCAAAATCTCATTCAGTGTATGCCGTGTTTTTAAAATCTGTTTAACATCTTTTGTATAATAAAATACGCCCCAACGCACTGCATCATTTCCTGTGTCCAAAACTCTGACTTCTACCGGATGTTGGTGTTCGATTTTGATATCTGAATTATTTTGAAGCTCCGCAAAAACAGATTCAAAAAAACTGATTGCAGTGGTGGGTGTGGTGTCATACCCGATATTAAAAGTTAGACATTCCCTCAGGCCTTTAGCTGAAGCAAACCTTGATAAGTTATGACATTCGAGATCTCTGATTTTAGAATTTTTTATCATCACTCTATGGTTATTTGTTAGATTCAGTAGTTCAGTGTGAAACATTTTCACTTTATAAACTAACACCAGCATGTCGAAGCCGGGGCCTTTTATTTGGATGACGTCGTCCTCGTTGGTGAAGCCTGAATTCAAAATAATTAATCCACTGATAATATCAGGAGCCCAGGATGCCTGGGTTAAAGCCAGCATAACGCCAATCAGGCCAAGTACACCACCAGCCTGTAATAGGTTTTCAAATTCTAATGCTTGGATAATGGCGACAAGAGAAATTAGATAAATAAAAATGGTACCGATTATCGACCAAACTCTAGATCTATAGGTATCCCTTACTGTTATCTGGTCATCCGTTTCTTTGATAATTGCGAACTTATTTCTTATCCAGAATTGATAGACAACCGTGACTAAATGAGACAAATAGACAATGACAACAACGGAAATACATTTGGTGACCCATGTACTGGATGTATACTCCGGAGACCATTCCAAATAAAAGACCAGCCCGATAAAAAATACATTGATGGCACTAAACACTCGGAGCTTGGTTTTAAATAACGGAGCATCAGGTTTTCCGTGATTTAGAAACCTTAATAAAGGTTTAGATACTAGAACTAAAAATAGATTAAGAACGACCACAAAATAGGACAGCAGAGACATTTCTGTGAAAAACTCTGCTGTCTTGATGATGATGTCTTCATGCATAACTATTGTTCACTGCAATTGTGAGTTAGTGGCTCTGTTTCAAAGTGTACCAGATGGGTTCATATATCTCGCTCAGACCTTGCTAAAATCTCACCAGCTCGTAGAAAGTCGTTATTACTTCCACTCAACACACAGACAACGTTTTTATCCTTAATGTCATTTTTCATCAGATTTAAACCAGCAATGCTCAGAGCACCTGCCAGTTCAGTGACCATAGCTTGTTCTTGATACAGTTCAATGAGTGTTTTGCAGATCATTGATTCTGGAACCGGTACTACAGAGTCCAAGTTTTTCGAACATATTTCAAAGCCTAAATCACCGACCTTTTTTGTAGCAGCACCGTCCACAAATGGATCAATTGAAACTAACTCAGCATTAAAACCCACGTCGAGCGAACGCTTCATGGCGGCCGCATGGTAAGGCTCTAGGCCTGTTATTTTTGTAACGGGTGATAAGTCTTTAAAAACAGTGCTGACTCCCGCCGCAAGTCCACCGCCACCAACAGGCAGCAAGAGATGGTGAATTTCGAAGTCAGATTCCTTTAGGATTTCTAAGCCCACTGTTCCTTGACCACAGATCACATCAAAATCATCAAAGGGGTGAACAAACACTGCGTTAGTGTCTTTGCGATAAGACATCGCTGCATGATAAGCGTCGTCGAAAGTTTCACCATACAGTTCAATATCTACCCAGTCTCCGCCATGTTTTTTTGCCTGGCTTACTTTTTGACCAGGAGTATTCGCCGGCATAAAGATCTTGCCGGGAATTTTCAGTCTAGAACAAGATAATGCGACACCTTGTGAGTGGTTTCCTGCACTCGCGCACACAACTCCTTGAGTTAATTGTTCAGGACTAAGCTGCAATATCTTATTGATAGCGCCTCGGATCTTGAAAGATCTGACAAGTTGTTGATCCTCTCGCTTTAAGTAGATATTTGCTTTGAATTTATCACTCAAATAAGGCGAGTACTGCAAGTCTGTGTCAACAACATGCCCCGTTATTCGCTTTGCAGCTTGTTTCACGTCTTCTAGGGTAGGCAAAGTCAACGTGCTGTCTTCTATTTTAAGCTGTGCGCTATCCATCATTCCTTCCATTTTGTGCCAGCAAAAAAAAACCCGCCATTTGGCGGGTTTTTGATGTTTTCTCAAACACAGGCTAATCCACCAAGAGCCTCTTAGTGTGCATAATCATAATAATCTGTGCTGAAAGTAATCTGTTCATTTGCTGCAGTGAGTTCAGTAAATTAATAACCATATGGTTGTTGAATATATCTGGAGTGTCAAGCCAAAGAGTCGGAAGAACTCATAATAAGTGCAAAATACCTAGTGAATCATGACTTACTAAGGGTGGCTATAGTCTAGTCTTTAGTAAAAGAGGTTTCAGTCATTAAGGATTAGTCATGACAATAAGACAGAAAATAGTGGTTCTGTTGGCCACAGTCGCCATCATACTCATCGCTCAAACTGCTTCTGTGCTTTACCTCAGTATGAAAATCAGTGGAGACAATGAAGTGCTTAGGAATCGGGTTGAACCCATGGTTCTGGAGGCAATGCACTTCAGATTCAATGTCGCTCAGGTTCAACAATGGTTTACCGATGTCAGTGCGACACGGGGCCTGGATGGTTTGGATGATGGCTTTTTTCTTGCGGAGCAGCACTACAAAGATGCAATGACAAATTTGAATAAAATAGAAGAGGTAAGTCAGTGGCCTCTTATTGATTTCAATACCGTTAGAGACGATCTAGATGCCTACTACAACCATGGGTTGATGATGGCGAAGGGTTATGTAAGTGGTGGCAGTGATGTAGGGAACCCCTTGATGCTCGAATTTGATGATCGAATTCAGCGGATGCTGTTTCATATGGATGAGTTGATAGCCATCATCGAGGATGTAAAAACAGAGCTGAATAACAATCTTGTGAGCGATGGTGATTTCTTAAAAGGAATTCTGAAGATAGGTATTTTCGTAACTATCGGAGTGATTGGTTTGATTTTCTGGGTGGTTATGTACCAGCTTCTAAAACCATTATTGAGATTTCAGGAGTCAGTGCGAAAGCTATCAAGTGGGGATGTTGATTTAGGGCAACGCCTTTCCGTTGTGCGGCAGGATGAGATTGGAAATATTTCATTAAACTTCAACGCGGTTTTAGACAATATTTCGAATTTAGTCAGTGCATTAATGAAAGATTCTGATCAGATGAAAGTGATTTCAGATGAGCTTTCTTTCTCAGCAGAATCCACTCAGGGTGGCGCTAAGAAACAAGAAGATGAAATCCGACGGATTGCCGACGCTTTAACGCAACTGTCACAATCTTCTCAGGATGTTGCAGACAGCTCCATGAGAGTTAAAGAAGAGCTAGGGCTTTCTACAACAAATCTTGATAAGGGCTATGAAAACATAAAGCAAACTGAGAAAGTCATTGGTTCACTGGCCCAGAAAATTAATTCGGCATCTGGATCACTAAGTGGTTTAAAAGCTCATACCGATGAGATTGCTTCTGTTTTAGATGTTATTAGAGGCATAGCAGAGCAAACTAATTTATTGGCTTTGAATGCAGCGATTGAAGCTGCCAGAGCAGGGGAGCAGGGGCGTGGTTTCGCAGTAGTTGCTGATGAAGTCAGGGCATTGGCTTCAAGAACCCAAGAATCGACGACTACAATTAATGAAATCATCACTCAGTTACAAGAAGTATCTGAACAATCAATAACCCATATGAACGAGTGTGAAACCACAGTGACAGAGACGGTTGAATCTGCTGTACAAACGTTGGAGAACATTCAGCAGGTTCATAATTCTATGAGCTCTATCAACCAACAAACTGAAGACGCAACTTATGCCATTGATTCCCAGAGGCAAGTCATTCAGGATCAAAACCAAGCGGCTGATCGAGTGTTAGAGATTGCATCTGACATGGTCGATCAGGTGGAAACCATTAGACGAAACAGTGAAGGCGTTAATGAGTTGTCCAAAGAACTCTATAAGCTGAGTGGCAGTTTAGGTTGCGGTGCAAACTAAGTTGCGCGCAAATGAATTGATCTCAATCAACATCCGTTCTGTAATTTTACTACTAAAAATAACCCTAGCAACCGAGTCATGACTTGTATCAATACTGACAAAATGTAGTTTTCCTACAATTTAGTCATCTTAATGGTTTATACATAGTTAGGGAGGCCGGAAAGTGGCTGACAAAAAAGTAGTAGATAACTCCAACGATATGGCAGGCATTGATGCCATGATTGCCAAGGTGAAAAAAGCGCAGCGTGCCTACGCAAGTTTCACTCAAGATCAAGTCGATGAGATTTTTCGTCGTGCAGCTCTAGCAGCAAACAACAACCGCATTATGTTAGCTCAAATGGCGGCTGAAGAAACAGGTATGGGTATCGCAGAAGATAAGGCGATTAAAAACCACTTCGCATCTGAGTACATTTATAACAAGTACAAAGATGAAAAAACTTGCGGCATCTTAGAAGAAGATAAAGCTTTCGGTACTATGAAAGTTGCAGAACCTGTTGGTATTCTTGCTGGTGTTGTTCCAACCACTAACCCAACTTCAACAGCAATATTCAAATCATTATTAGCCTTAAAAACCCGTAACGGCATCATCTTTTCTCCTCACCCTCGTGCAAAGAAATGTACTGCATTAGCTTGTAAAATCATTATGGATGCTGCTCGTGAAGCTGGCGCTCCAGACGGTATCGTGGCGTGCATTGAAGAGCCCTCAGTTGCTGGTTCTCAGCACATCATGGCTCACGAAGACATTAACATGATTCTGGCAACTGGTGGCCCAGGCATGGTTAAAGCAGCTTACTCTTCTGGTAAGCCTGCCATTGGTGTTGGTGCTGGTAATACCCCAGCTGTGATAGATGAAACGGCACACATCAAACAGGCTGTAAGTTCTGTACTGATGTCTAAAACTTTCGACAACGGCGTAATCTGTGCGTCTGAGCAGTCTGTTGTAGTGGTTGAAGATGTATATGAAGCCGTGCGTGCTGAATTCCAGGCTCGTGGTGCTTGGGTTCTAACCCCTGAAGAGAAGAAGAAAGTTGGTGCTAAAGTTTTAGTAGGTCCTGGTTGTGGTATGAATCCAGAGATCGTAGGTCAGCCTGCTTGGCGCGTTGCTGAAATTGGCGGTGTTGAAGTGCCTAAAGAAGTTAAGGTTCTTATTGCTGAGTGTGAAGCTGTTGATGAAGCTGAACCATTCGCTCACGAAAAACTGTCTCCAACTTTGGCTATGTACAAAGCCAAAGACTACGACGAAGCTGTTGCTATCGGTGTTAAGTTGATCGAAATGGGCGGTATGGGTCATACCTCTGTTTTATACACTGACCAAGATCGCAACCATGACCGTATTGAGTTCTTCGGTAAGCAAATGAAGACTGGTCGTATCCTTATTAATATGCCTGCTTCTCAGGGCGCTATTGGTGACTTATATAACTTCAAGTTAGCACCTTCTTTAACTCTGGGCTGTGGTTCTTGGGGTGGTAACTCTGTTTCTGAAAACGTAGGTGTTAAACACCTGATCAACACTAAAACAGTAGCAATGCGGAGAGAAAACATGTTGTGGCACAAGGTACCTAAATCTGTTTACTTCAGAAAAGGTTCTTTGCCTGTTGCTCTAGAAGAGCTTAAAGACAAGAAGCGTGCTCTGATCGTTACTGACCCATTCCTATATAACAATGGCTACGTAGACATTGTTATTGATACTCTGACTGGTTACGGCGTTGAAACTGATGTGTTCTTTGAAGTTGAGCCAGACCCAACATTGAAGACAGTTAAGAAAGGTGTTGCTCAACTCAATGCGTTCCAGCCTGACGTAATTGTCTCTTTCGGTGGTGGTTCTCCGATGGACGCAGCCAAAATTATGTGGGTAATGTATGAGCACCCAGAGGTTCGCTTCGAGGACTTGGCAATGCGCTTTATGGACATCCGTAAGCGTATTTATAAGTTCCCAACCATGGGCGAAAAAGCTCAGATGGTGGCAATTCCAACAACTTCTGGTACCGGCTCTGAAGTTACTCCATTTGCAGTGGTAACCGACGAAGAGACTGGTGTTAAGTACCCAATTGCTGACTACGAATTGACTCCTAACATGGCCATTATCGACCCTGATATGGTGATGGATATGCCTCCTAAGCTAGCAGCATTTGGTGGTATTGATGCGCTGACTCATGCCTTAGAAGCCTATGTATCTTTGTTTGCAAATGAGTTCACTAATGGCCAGGCCTTAGAAGCGATCCGCTTGATCTTCAAGTATCTGCCAAGCAGCTACAAGAATGGTAAAGAAGATCCTAAAGCTCGTGAAAAAGTGCACTATGCAGCAACTATGGCGGGTGTTGCCTTCGCTAATGCGTTCCTGGGTGTATGTCACTCTATGGCTCACAAACTGGGCTCTGAGTTCCACGTACCGCATGGTTTGGCAAACGCACTGATGATTTCTGAGGTGATCAAGTACAACGCAACTGACTGCCCAGTGAAGCAAGGTACTTTCCCTCAATACAAGTATCCTCAGGCTAAGATCCGTTACGCTAAGATTGCTGATTACCTCGAACTAGGTGGTAAGGATGTAGATGAAAAAGTTGAGTTGTTAATCAAAGCGGTTGATGACTTAAAAGCTGAACTCGACATTCCTAAGACTATTAAGGAAGCCGGCGTAAACGAAAAAGAATTCTTGGATCGCGTTGACTACCTATCAGTTGAAGCGTTCGACGATCAGTGTACGCCAGCTAACCCACGTTACCCATTGGTAAAAGAGATCAAAGAAATGTACCTGACTGCTTTCTATGGCGAGGCACCTAAGGCTGCAAAGCCTGCTCCTGCTAAGAAAGCACCAGCTAAAGGTTCTAAACCAGAAGTTGCGTAAACATTAAGATTCTGACGGCTCTGTCGTCAGAGACCCCTCTCTTTCAATCTTCTGGAACTCCAACCCCGGCTTGCCGGGGTTTTTCTTTTTTGATCCTTATAAAAATAATGAAATAGGAATAATTTAATGTTGTTCTTGTTATTGTCTATTTTTGTTGGATAATTGCGCACTTATTTAAAATGTAACTTTACCAGCTGTTTTCAAACTAATGGATGTTTATAGATAATGGGACTGTCAGTCACGGATTCAGAACCTTCAAGACTCTCTTTTAAACATGTGATACCTTCGACGATAACTGCAATTCTTGGGCTTTATGTACTCATAAATGCCATAAGTGCAGTATTAGTGAGGTTTGATCATAATGAGCATATGTATGTAACATCCGCCATTCTCTTGCTAAAAGGTCATTCGCTATATGAAGATTTTGCATTCTTGCAAATGCCGTACATTAGTTATTTTTATGCTTTTATATTCAAAGTTTTTTTTGTTGAAAACTATCTCTTGGCAGCGAAAATAGTTTGCATCATTTCTTTTATGGTGTCTGCCTTACTAGTTTATTTGATCGCTTTAAACTCCAATATTAACAGACTTGTATGTTTTATTTTCGCTTTATTATTTTTAAATAATTACACCTTGTTACGGTCAGCTTCAGAAGTATCAAACTATATTTTACCAGTAACAATTTCTTTATTAGGATTTTATGTTTATGTAAAGTCAGTTATGAATAGAAGATACGAAGGATTAGGTTTTTTTCTCTCTGGTATATTTATAGGCTTAGCTGCTGGTTTTAAATTAACGTTCATAACAATAATGGTTCCATTTTATTTGTCAGCATCACTAATGATCTATCGAACTAGCTCCAAGGCCGGAGCTTTTAAAAACTTTTTTAAGTTCAATATTCTTTTTCTTATGGGCTTTTCGGTCGCTTTAGCGCCAATCGTTAATTTTTTATCAGATTTTGATTTATTTTACTTTAATAACTTTGGATACCATCAATTAAATACTGACTGGCGATACTTAAATGATTACGGTGGGCCCATGACTTTAACGGAAAAACTAGATTATGCAGCAAAAACACTTAATCGCTTTGATAATCTAATTTTGTTGACTCTACTTTCATATTTTTCTTACTTAATTTTCTCAAAAAGTAATAATAAACGTAGGGAATTTAGGTATTGGTTTTTAATGGGTTTTAATTCTTTATTACTCTTTATTGTAGCAATGGCAACTTCAGTAGCACCAACTCCTTCATTTTTACAATATTACTCTATGCCAATAGCTTTTCTCTTCCTATTTGTAATATTTCTAGCCGTATTAGTTCCTAGAAAACACATGGGAACAATCTCTAAGGTTATGATGGTTCTCCTGTTAGCTTCATGTATTCATAATTTTAAGCGTGTCGACAAAAACGTTAACTCTCTATTCTCCGAAGATAGCATAGCTTCTATTCTGATCCATGAAGACTCAATGAGAATTAAACAAATAGCCAAAAATAGATTTCCTGATGAAGATATTAAAGTAGCAACATTGTCTCCACTCTTGGCCTTGAAGTCTGGTATGGATATCTATCCTGAATTCTCAACCGGTCCATTTCTTTACCGAGTGACAGATCTAATTAGACATGGTAATCACCAAAAATATCGAGCAGTGGGGCAGTCCGAAATGATCAGTTTTCTAGAGGACAAGCAGCCCGAAGTCATAGTAACTGGCTATGAGCGTGACTTAGACAATTTGTTTCTTGAATATGCGATTAAGAATAGCTATTTGGAGTATGATTTAAATTACAAGTCAGGTAAGGCTTTTATTAGAAATTAGATTTACTTAGATCTTAAACTCCTGAATCATTGCATTTACCTTCTGGGCTTGTGAGTTTAAATCCCTTCCTGAGTTAGCAGTATCTTCTGCTGCGTTGGAAATATTTGTCATTAACTCGTGCATCTCACTAATTCGTTGTACTGTGGTTTTAGCAATCTCTGTTTCAGTTTCAGAAGAGGTTGATATGTCTTCGCACATTTCTCTAATGGTGTGTACCTTGCTGATTATTTCTTGAAGCACTTCGCCAGATTGCTTCGACTGTTCTACTGTGCTGCTTGATAACTCCACACTCTTGTTCATTACATCAACTGCAGCCATGGTGCCCTGACGAAGGGTTTCAATCATGTCATTTATTTCTTGAGTAGATTGGGCTGTTTTCGCAGCTAGTGACCTAACTTCATCAGCCACTACCGCGAAACCTCGGCCTTGTTCCCCAGCACGTGCAGCTTCTATTGCTGCATTCAGAGCAAGAAGATTAGTTTGTTCGGCAATTCCTTTAATAACATCCAGCACAGATCCAATCTCTGAGCTACTTTTACTGACTCGTTCAATAACTTCTGCAGCTGAATTTACTTCACTTGCTAATTTTTCAATAGAACTTACGCTGCTCTCAACCACCTTCATGCCTTTAGCTGATTCTTCAGCGACTTGATTCGCCTCTACAAACGCTAGTTTTGCAGTATCTCCCACGTGGTCAACTGATTGCGAAATATCGTGGACTGATTTTACCGCGTCATCTACGCTACGCTTTGATACGGATATTTCGCTAAGAATTTTTTCAGAATTTATTTGAGTTCCGCTGGCTAGACTATTCAAGTCAACAAAGGTGCTGGCAATGTTTGCGATAGCTTGTTGTACATTATTAACGAAACGATCAAATAGATTGGAAAGAGTTCCTAGCTCATCGGAATGATGGAAATTAATTCGCTTAGTTAAGTCTCTTTCCCCATCTACCAGCTGTTCAGCTAAATTAGAAATCATTTTTAGTGGCTTATTAACAAGATGATTCAGAACTAAAATAGCGAGGGCAAGAGTACCAATCACTAGAATGACCGCAAGTAGACTTGCTGATCGATTGGCTTTGGCGATTAAAGTATTAACTTGATGAAAATTCCAAATGAAATAGGCTGTACCTACTAGGTCATTTTTCTTACCAAAAAAAATTGGACTGCTAATTAATAATTCGTTGTCACTGATGTATTGATTGGTTTCTGAGTCGGTAACCAAAAGGTCTAAAGGTTTAGTTGTTTTGTCATTGGATTGATATTGGATAACAATCTCATCGCCTTTTCCAACTAAATATATAGCGGACAAAGAGCTTCCTGTTTGTTCAACTAGCTTTTGTATATCGACATCTAGAATTTCAGTCTTCTTGAAACGTACCGAGCCAGATGACTGACTGGTGAACAATTGGCTGATGGTTTTGAAGTTTTGCGCTGAAACTGCTTTAGTGTTGCTCGAAACAAGAGAGCTTTGTACAAAAATCAGTATGCTACTGACCGTAATCACTAATACTGCGACAAAGATTCCTAATTTCGAGCTGAGTTTCAGATTCATTTGATTTTATAACTCCCCAACATTAACGCCAATGGTGACAGCACCTATGACATTGCCATTTTCTGGGTCTTCAATTGAAATGCTTAGTTGGCTTTGAAATGTTTGAGTAGATTCGTCTTCTTCCACTTCTCCAATGTGAAAACTTCCTGCCCCCTTACCATAACTTTCTTTCCACTTTGCCTCATCACCCTGCCAGTAATCTGATGTGATGGCACTTTGGCCTACATTCATACCTTTGTTGTCCATAACAAATACTTCTGTGTAGAGGCCAGCGCTATCTTCTTGAACTTGCATTAGATACTTAGATAGATCATTGGCTAGTATTTCTGAAATCATGGGTTGATCTGCTGCACCAACTTCGGCTCTCCATGCTTTGTCTTTATCAATTATCTGAGGGTTAGTGACATTGGTGTGGGCTATGTTTTGAGATTTAATAGCGCTGATAACAATCGGATTAGAGATCCATTTTTTTGCTTCAGAAATGTGTGCTTCTAATGCATCAGAAAATTCATTGGCATTCGACTGAATAACCGCTGAACAACAGATCAAGATGACTATTAACTTATTCATGAATTTATCCTCCACTTTTTATCCAGAGTAGACAAACATGAATCAGTTACAGGGGGAAAAGAATGGAAAACGAGAGTCTTTGGTAACTTAATGTAATTGTTAACTATCTTTTTTTAATTATTAGCTGTTTATTATTTATAAGTTGTGCTTTATCTGTGGTGTAGATGTCTGAGCTTTTTGATTATCGAATATTATTGGTAGCGCTATTCAGTTTATACAATTGCCTTTAATTGTTTATCCACTGGAATGTTGCTGAGTCTACGGGGAGATCTTTTTTCTCAGAGATTTGGTCCTACCTCTTTTAGTTTTGTTGTCTAAGCGCTTCAGCTTTGAGCCATATGTTGGTTTGGTAGGTTTTCTAGTTTTTTGAATAGCCACAGCAGATTGTATTAGTTCCCTTAACCGATTCAGCGCATCTTCTTTATTTTGTTCTTGAGTTCTGTAAGTCTGAGCTTTTATGACAATGACACCGTCTTTGGTAATTCTGCTATCGCTGAAGTTTGCCAATCGTTGCTTATAGTGATCAGGTAATGATGATTTTAGAAAATCGAATCGTAGATGAATAGCGGAGGATACCTTGTTTACGTTTTGACCTCCTGACCCTTGGGCGCGAATGCCATTCAATGTGATTTCTTCATGTGGAATTGAGACTGCCCTTGAGATGACTAACATTTGAATTCTTTTAGATGCATGGCTTTGAATATAACTAGTTTGTATGAAAGAGGTGAGAGTCACAATACCGAGTTATTTGATACCCATTAGAAACTAAATTCATCAGGTTTGGTCTGCTTAGTTACTTCACTCGTAACGTGCTATTGAAAACCCTACCACAACAAAGGAGATTGGCCGTGCATAATAACATTCCACAGCAGGCGTATGACTGGTATGACGAATACTGTCATGGAGACATAGACCGCAGAACTTTTTTGTCAAGGCTTAGCACCCTAGCTGTATCAGGTGTCACAGTGAGCGCTATCAGCGCGTCTCTGCTGCCAAACTATGCTTTGGCTGAGCAAGTATCTTTCAATGATCCGGATATTAAAGCGAGTTATGCAACCTTTGACTCCCCAAATGGCCATGGTGAAGGTCAAGGTTACTTAGTTGTGCCTAGTAATATGAGCAAGAAACCAGCTGCAGTCTTGGTTGTTCATGAAAATAGAGGTCTGAATCCATACATTAAGGATGTTGCCCGACGGTTGGCAAAGCAAGGTTTCATTGCTTTTGCACCGGACGCGCTTTACCCACTAGGGGGTTACCCAGGTAATGACGATGATGGCCGGGCAATGCAGAAGTCTCTTGAGCGAGCAAAAATAGAACAGGATTTTGTGGCTGCCTCCAGCTTCCTTAAAAACCATGAAGCAACTTCAAACAAGCTAGGCGTAGTTGGGTTTTGTTTTGGGGGTTACATCAGTAACATGCTGGCTAAAACTATTCCTGATGTGATCGACGCGGCGGTGCCATTTTATGGAACGCCTGGGCCTGCCGATAAGATAGCTGATATTTCTTCACCGCTTATGATTCATTATGCAGAGCTAGATAACAGGGTAAATGCTACTTGGCCAGAGTACGAGAAAGCGTTAAAAGCCAATAAAGTGGACTACCAAGCGTTTATTTATCCAGGCACGAATCATGGCTTCCATAACGATTCCACAAGTCGATATAACGAAGAAGCTGCTGAGCTGGCCTGGAGTAGAACGACGGCCTTCTTTAAAACTCAACTTATGGCTTAAAAAAAGTGGTTTCAAATGGCCTTAAACCTAAGGCCATTATCTTTGTTGAAAAAGAGAAAGGTGTTCAATGATTGTGGGCTCGCCCAACACTTTTTTGATTGATCTGGAGTATTCAGTTTTCATTCAAGTCAAGGTACACCAGAGTTTGGTTTAGCAATTGGTAAGCAATTTCCCCAAAAGTAATGGGGCCAACCATGGTGCCCGTACTCTTTCCTTCTAATTCTGAATATAGAAAGTTCAAAATACAGTTGCATGAAAATGCAATTTTGGCATCGTGTATTTTTTGCATTTCTGAATTAAATTCACTGACATAGTCTTGTGTTGGTTTAGCGAATCGATATTTTATCCCGTTAAAAACTGGGGCATAAAAGGACACTCGTGAATCTTGAACTTTCTGAATACTGACATTGACTTTAATACCAGAATAATCGGCTACTAAGGGCAGTCTTGTATCTATGCCTTCTGATTCGATATAGTCGGAGAAACTCGCCACTTCACCATTTATCTTGCAATCCTTAGCTTCAAAGCCTGTTGTCAAAAACTCTATTTCAGGGCCATCAGCTTCATTAAATAAATTAATGATATTGATATTGGCATGCTGTGTTTCTGGCAAGCTAACATGAATAGCTACGGCTTGCTGGTCTAATAACATCGAGCCGCCAGGGCCAAAACCTACTTTTGCGAGATGATGGTCTTCCGATAAGTTATACCCAGAAATCCAGCCAATGATCGGCGTAAAAAACATGTTAGGAAACTCTGGGGCTTTTTGAGCGTAGGTTAGATGTACATCTGAATTAGCTGGAAGAATCACAATGGTAAAGCCATGAGGTGGCGCATCTTTAGCAATTCTACTGATGGAGTTTTTGTCGTAGATAGTTAGCCGAGGTGGTGTGGCTGGGCTAACTCCTTGAATACGGTGTACGAATGCCTTTTCTTTAGAAATTAATCCCCCTTGCTCGGACATAAAGTAGGGAATAGTACCTGCAATCCAATTACCGGAAGGTAGCTGAGACAATAAACCCTCATCTGCAGCGATAGACAAAAACTCTCCAGTGGCAATTAAGTCTTTGAGCATATCCAGCTCAAGCATCTGGCCGGAAATACTAACAAGTTGGTCGGTCATATCTACTCCTTAAGGGTGACTATTGGCCAGATGCCAGTTGTTTAATTGCTTCAATTTCTTCGGTCATAACGCCTGAATTTTTGTCAAAGAACTGGTAGAGCTCTTCTATGGTAGAGGTATCTTGGTTTTTTTGGTAAGTCATTTTTAATCTAGATAACAATAGCCTGTAATTGATTTTCTCAGAAGGTAGTAGTTTGTCATCAATTAGCAGTTGTTTCCAAACATCATGCTCTGGCGGAGGTAATATTGAACCTTGAATGGTTTTATATTGATTTGAAAGCTCAGTTAGTTGTTTCAGTACAGGAATGAGTGCCCGTGCATTTGCCTTGATGAAGAGTGCTAAGTTTTTTATAACTTCGCTGCGTTGTTCATGATTGCTGGCTAATTTATATAGTTTTCTTTGTTGGGCTAGATTGAATTTTAAGCCCATATGAGCCGAGTCCAGCTGAACTTTACCGGTCAGAATGTGTTGCCAAGCTAAGCTCTTGAGGGCTGGCAATACAAATTTTTGCTTTGACTGTACCTTCTTCTGTACTGGTGAAATTTGAGCCCCAATTTGTATATATTCAGACTTAAGTTGATTGGCATTCTTAACAAAAAAGGTTCTCAACTCTGAAACAGACTGAAGAACAATATCTGGGTCGTCAGGCTTTTTAGAGATCTCAAGTTTCAAACTGGATAAAAGAAGTTTAAGAGGCAAGAGTTTTGTGGTGATCCGTTTTTTATCTGTTAACACTTCTCGCCAAACCGGGTTGCCAATGAGTGGCAAATTCGAAGCCATGGTCTTTTGATGCTGTTCAGAAGCGAGTGCATTAATTGCCTGCTCTATCAAAGCCATAGGTGTACCTAAAAGGCTTTGAATCATATCTGTATCCAAGCCTTTTTGATGAAATAGCTGAATGGAATCCGATAATTCATTTGTTATGGCATTGCTGGATTTGCCCACAAAAGAAGGGCCATTTGCATCCAGTTCTAGAAAATCATTAATGGGCAGACTTAGTTGAATAGCACTCTTAAATTGGCCTAATTTAATATGATGCCATTTCATGGTTTTAAGATGATCATTTTCAGCGGATTTACTAAAAAGAAAAAACTCTTTCTTATCTTTCTTCTTTTCAAGAATAAACAAGATCTGTTCTTTCTCTTGAGATATTTCAATATCTTTTATGGCCCAGGGATCAAATATGCCAAGGATGCTGGCAAAGTCTTGAGGTTGTAAAGTGCGCATAATTCTGCCCGCCAGATTTTAAGGTACTTTTTAAGACTCGAATCCGTAGTTTAGTAGAGAGAGTGGCGATAATTTTGCCAGTCAAAAAAATATACAAATCAGGGTAATTGCCACTGCCTACTGTCTCGTATTCGCTAAATTCACGTCAATTACTAGGCATGCTTAAACTTTATTTACATAACACCTATTTTGATACCTTCAACAAAAAGGCTCCATAAAGGAGCCTTAGAGCTAGAAACTGATTTTCATATTCGGGAGTCTAGTTTTCCACTAGATCAATGTAAACCAAGGTTTGATTTAATAATTGGTACGCAATTTCACCAAAGGTAACCGGCCCGAGCATCGTACTGGTCTGTTTACCTTCTAACTCTGAGTACAAAAAATTTAAGATGCAGTTACAGGAGAATGCGATGCTATTGCTGCGATTGGTCTGCATCTGTTTATCAAATTCAGCAACATATTCCCCTACGGGTTTAGCGAATTGATATTTAACCCCTTCAAATACCGGAGCATAAAATGAAACATTATTATTGCCTGTTGCCTTAACACTAACGTTAACGTTAATGCCTGAATAATCTGCCACCAGTGGTAATCTTGTATCTATATTATTGGCAGTGAGAAATTCTGAAAATGAAGCGGGTTGGCCATCAATTGTACATTGGTCTGCAGAAAAACCTGTTTCAGAGAATTGAATGACTGGCCCATCAACTTCTTCAAACAGATTAATAATGCTGATGTTTGCAGATTGATTGTCTGGTAACGGGACATGAATGGCCACCGCTTGTTGATCCAATAACATGGCACCACCAGGCCCGAATACCACTTTTGCAGAAGCACCTGCATCATCTAAATGGAACCCTGATACCCATCCAGCAATAGGGGTAAAAAACATATTCGGGAAGTCTGGAGCATGCTCAGCGTATGCCATATGCACTTTAGAATTAGCTGGCATAATAACCAGTGTGAAACCGTTCGGTGGTGCATCTTTAGCGATTCTATTAATTGAATCTTTATCATAGAGAGTGAGGCGTGGAGGATTAGCTGAGCTAACACCTTCAATGGTGTGCACAAATAATTCTTCTTTAGATACTTTACCTCCTTGTTCGCTCATGAAATAAGGGATGGTTCCCGCGATCCAGTTGCCAGAAGGTAGCTGCGACAGAACGGATTGATCACCGGCGATACTTAAATATTCACCATTACGAATTTTCGTGCACAGGCTATCAACGTCCAACATTTGACCAGTCACAGTAACCTTGGAGTTCTCTGTCATGATTTTTCCTTTCGTTTTATTGGGCTAATGCCAACTGTTGAATTATCTTAACTTCTTCTTGCATGGCTTCTGAATTCTGAATGAAGAAATTGTGAAGTTGTTTTGGTGGTTCTTGTCCTTGCGTACGAGAATAAACGGTTTTTAAGCGAGTCAACAACAACCGATAGTTGATTTTAGTGGAGGGTAGTAGGTTTTCGTTTTCTAATAATTCTTTCCATATGCTGTGATCAGCTGGCGGTAAAACAGATTTCTTGGTCTGAGCTTCTTGTTCTACTAATTCAGTAATTTGTTTCAGCAAGGGAATGAGTGAACGGGCATTGTGTTTAATAGCCATCGCAAGGTTACGAATAGCGTCTGCTCTTTCTTTGTCATTATCTGCCTGCCAATAGGCTTTTTTCTGTCGAGCAAGCTGAAATTTAAATCCCATATGATCGGTATTCAGCTGTATTTGTTCTTCAAAAATTCCGTTCCAAATTAAGCTATTAATGCCGGGTAAAACATATTTGCTTTTAGCCTTCTTCGGTTCTTCCTTGGTCGGAATCTGCACACCCAGCTGCACGCATTCAGTTTGCAGTGCGTTTATGTTTTTAACAAAAAACGCCCTTAATTCGGCAGAGGATTTTTTCACAACTTCTAGAGCGTCATTGGCGTTGTGCACATCCATTTTTAGACGACTTAATAGTAATTTAAGTGGTAAGTTTTTGGTTGAGACACGCCGTCTGTCTGTTACCAGTTCATGCCAAACGGGATTGCCAATAAGGGGTAGGGACGCAATCAGTTTTTGCTGAGCTGATCTTTCATTGGCACCTTGAAGTTCTGTTTCAATTAATTCCAAAGGAATATCGAATAGTTCTTGAATGGTTGTGGCATTGAGACCTTTAGTCGATGCCATTTGAATACTGTCACACAGTTCGTTGGTCAGTTTACTATTTGACTTACCAAAAAACGGCATATGACTGTCGTCTATCTCGGTAATTTCGTTAACAGTTGCGTGAGTTTGAATAATGGTAGCGAATTGACCAAGCTTGTTGTGGCGCCACCTTAGGGTAGATTTATTAACACCCTTGTCTGAAGACTTAAACCAGCCAAACTCTTTTTTGGTGGTTTGTTTTTCAATAGTAACGACAACTTGTTCATACTGACTGGATATATCGATGTCTTTTATAAACCAAGGTTCGTAAATCCCTAAAAGACCGGCAATTTCTTTGCTCTGTAATGGTTTCATGTCCCTTCACGCCTTTAATTTCTTTGCGCGAACTTTGCCGGAATGAAATTATATGTAAACTGATTTGGGCTAAATCTTGCGTGTGATGGGGGTCTCAAAATGAATTATGTGAATCGGTTGGCAATAAAAAACCCGAGACAGGCTCGGGTTTTTTATAACACTAAATTAGAAAGAATTACTTAGCTTCTTTCTTCTCTTTAGCGGCTGCAATGACTGCTTCAGAAACAGTGGCAGGGCAAGGCATGTAGTGGCTGAATTCCATTGAGAACTGACCACGACCAGACGTAATGGTACGTAGGTGACCGATATAGCCAAACATTTCTGAAAGCGGAACGTCAGCTTTAATACGAACACCCGTTGGGCCTGCTTCTTGATCCTTGATCATGCCGCGACGACGGTTAAGGTCACCAATAACGTCACCTACATTGTCTTCTGGAGTGAACACATCAACTTTCATGATTGGCTCTAACAGCTGTGGGTTGGCCTTTGGAATTGATTGACGGAAAGCGCCTTTAGCAGCGATTTCGAAAGCAATAGCAGAGGAGTCAACCGCGTGGTAGCCACCATCGTACAGCTCAACTTCCATATCCAGCATTGGGTAGCCCGCTAGAACACCTTCTTCCATCATAGACGCGAAGCCTTTTTCGATGGCTGGGAAGAATTCCTTAGGTACGTTACCACCCACAACTGTGGACTCGAACTGGAAGCCTGAACCTGGTTCACCTGGCTTGATGCGGTAATCGATCTTACCGAACTGACCAGAACCACCAGACTGCTTCTTGTGCGTGTAAGAATCTTCAACTGCAGCAGTAATGGTTTCACGGTAAGCAACCTGTGGCTGACCTACGTTTAGTTCAACACCGTAAGTACGCTTCAGAATATCTACTTTAATATCCAGGTGCAGTTCGCCCATACCTTTCAGGATGGTTTCACCGGTTTCTTCATCAGTTTCAACCTGGAATGATGGATCTTCAGCAACCAATTTACCGATGGCGATACCCATCTTCTCAGAACCACCTTTGTCTTTTGGAGTGACAGCAATAGAGATTACTGGCTCTGGGAAGATCATGGGTTCCAGAGTACAAGGGTTCTTAGGATCACACAGAGTGTGACCAGTCTGAACATTCTTCATACCCACAACCGCGATGATGTCACCGGCTTGTGCAGTAGACAGTTCAGTACGGTCATCAGCGTGCATCTCAACCATACGGCCGATACGCTCAGTTTTGCCAGTGGCTGAGTTCAGGATGGTGTCACCCTTGTTCAGAACACCAGAGTAAATACGGATGAAGGTCAGAGCACCGAAACGGTCGTCCATGATTTTGAACGCCAGTGCGCGGAATGGCTCTTCAACAGCAACAGTTGCTACTTCACCAGTAGGCTCACCAGTTTCTTCATCAGTGAGAGGCTGAGGATCAACTTCTGTTGGAGAAGGCAGGTAGTCAACAACCGCGTCCAGAACTAACTGAATACCTTTGTTCTTGAATGCAGAACCACAGTAAGTTGGGAAGAAGTCCAGCTTACGAGTACCTTCACGGATACACTTCTTGATTTGCTCAACGGTTGGTACTTCGCCTTCCATATAAGCCATCATCAAGTCATCATCTTGCTCAACAGCAGTTTCGATCAGTTGCTCGTGGTACATGTCCACGTCGTCAACCATATCTGCGGGAACGTCTTGAATTTCAAAGTTTTCAGGCAGGCCAGAGTCGTCCCAGATGTAAGCTTTTTTGCTCAGTACATCTACAACACCTACAAAGTCATCTTCGATACCGATTGGCAGAGTCATAACCAGAGGGTTAGCGCCCAGTACATTCTTAACCTGATCTACCACGCGGTAGAAGTCTGCACCCATGCGGTCCAGCTTGTTTACAAAGATAAGACGAGCAACTTCAGATTCGTTAGCGTAGCGCCAGTTGGTTTCTGACTGAGGTTCAACACCGCCAGAACCACAGAAAACACCAACACCACCGTCCAATACTTTCAAAGAACGGTAAACTTCAACTGTGAAGTCAACGTGCCCCGGAGTATCAATGATGTTCAGGCGGTGATCTTTCCAGAAACAGGTAGTCGCAGCAGACTGAATCGTAATACCACGCTCAGCTTCCTGTTCCATGAAGTCAGTAGTTGATTCACCGTCGTGTACCTCACCGGTCTTGTGAATCTTACCAGTAAGCTTAAGAATACGTTCAGTTGAGGTAGTTTTACCCGCGTCCACGTGGGCGAAAATACCGATATTTCTGTAGAGAGATAAATCTGCCATTGCTTTTCTCAAAAATTAGTCGGATCAAAATCGCGCGGTAGTATACAGGAACAAATGTAGATTTTTAGCACTATTTCTCTAAAACCCCATTGTTCACCTCAAATTTAGGCTGGAGCCTAGCTACATACAGCAAAACCTGTGATTTTTAAGCTAATTGGAAAGCTCACTAGCCAGCCGTTTACTTAGAAAGCGATAAAGGGTGCTCACTTTGGCTGAGTTTTTGAGTTCTTTCGGCATTAATATCCAAAGACCATGCTTTTCAACCTCGTCCAATGAAATTAGTTGAGTAATCTGGGCCATATCATTGGAATTTCCTGGTAATACCGTAATCCCTAGCCCTGCTTGGCAGGCCTTTAGTGCACCGGCTGTACTGTTGGTAATTATTTTCCACTTATCTTGAGGAATGTTTTTTCTCATCCAACGAGCGGGAAAGCTAGTAATGGATGAGCTCGCACCAATCCAATCCTGTTTTTTTAACTCTTCTAAAGATAAGCCTTTTAATGTGTTAGCTAGGTCAGTTCGGGCGTAAATACCCCAGCCAGCTGACCCAATCATTTTACCGATGAGATGTTCGGGTGGTTTGGCTGTGCCACGAATCGCAATATCTGCTTCACGACGTGTTAAATCCAGCTGATTAGAGGTTTCGAGAATCTCGAAAATGATTTGTGGGTACTGGAGTTGGAACTCCTTTAATAAAGGTGGGAGCGTGTCTGTGGCGATTGATCCGGGAGCTGTGATCCGAATTCGGCCAGATAACTCCAAACTTTGGCCACCAACCTTGAGTTCAATAGCGTCTGCTTCTGCGGCCATTACCTTGGTATGAGTGAGCACCAACTCGCCCTCTTCAGACAGCTCATAACCCTGTTTAGATGGCAGCACCAGCTTTACCCCGAGGTGATCCTCCAGATTTTGAATTCTTCGATATACCGTTGAGTGGTTAACCCCCAAATATTTTGCAGCGGCATTGAGTGATCCGTGATCTGCTACGGCCAGTACATATTTCAAGTCATTCCAGTCCATGGGGTCTCCGAGGAAGGCAAAATTTTGCAAATTTGCAAAAATTAAATGCATTAATTGGGAATTCTATTGCATTAATTATCAACATACACTTTCTCTTGTCGAATTTAAGGAGGTTTTTTTATGTCTACTTTACTAAGAATTGATTCAAGTATTTTCGGTGAAAATGGAGTCAGCAGCCAATTAGCCGGTTACTTTCAAGAGAGGTTATTGGAAAAGCGCGCTGACATGAAAGTGGTTCACAGGAAACTGGCAGAGGAGCCAATTCCTCATTTTGATGGTCAATGGTTGCAGGCCCTAATGACGCCAGAATCAGATCGTTCTGACGGTCAAAAAGAAATGGTAGCCCTAAGTGACCAACTGATCGCAGAACTGAAAGAAGCTGACGCATTGGTGCTAACCGCGCCTATGTACAACTTTCATTTGCCCTCAGCAATGAAAGCTTGGTTTGACCATGTTGCAAGAGCTGGTGAAACCTTTAAGTACACAGAAAATGGCCCGGTTGGGTTGTTGGAAGATAAGCCAGTGTATGTGCTTACCACTCGGGGAGGTCAACACAAAGGCCAACCAACAGATACTTTGGTCAGTTATCTCACAACCATGTTGGGTTTCTTAGGGCTTAAGGATATTGAGTTTATATTTGCTGAAGCATTAAACATGGGTGACGAACTAAAAGGTAGTTCAATAGAAGAAGCTAAAAAGACAATAGATGGCTTAATTTAATTCAGCCTCGATAGGAGGGAAGGTCATGGCGATCAGAAAGATAGAAGAAGTCATAAATGCCAGAGCCACAACGGATGGTGACGGCGTAAACCTATACCGTGTGTTTGGCGGACATCAACCTGAGCGTTTTGATCCTTTCCTTCTGCTTGATGAGTTTGGTTCGGATAAGTCGGATGATTACATCGGAGGATTCCCGCCTCATCCCCATCGGGGATTCTCCACGGTAACCTATGTTCTACAAGGTCAGTTCGAGCATCGTGATCACATGGGAAATGTCGGTGGAATCAAAGATGGTGGCGTTCAATGGATGACTGCAGGTAGCGGCGTTATTCACTCAGAGATGCCTAAGCAAACTGAAGGTAAAATACGAGGGTTGCAACTTTGGTTGAATCTGCCTGCTTCAAAGAAAATGATGGCCCCCATATACGACAATGTAGAAGCCGAACAAATTCTGAAAACTAAAGTGGGTGAATTAGAGGTGGTGTCTATCGCTGGCGAAGGAGTCATTAATGGAATTGCTATTAAATCTAATAAGTCGGTTGAAGTCACTGAACCTCAATATTGGGATGTTCAAAATACCAGCCAAGACTCACAAGCGGTAAATATTGAAATAGAAAATGGCCGCACAGTGCTTCTGTATATTCTTGAAGGTGGCGTGCAATTTATAGGCAGCAATTATCCATTTAAACCCAAACAACTTATTAGATTGTCTCGGGAGGGTGAACTGCAATTCTCATTAAATGGAAGTAGCCGAATCATGATGCTGTCTGCAAACCCTTTAAACGAACCAATCGCACAGTATGGGCCATTTGTGATGAATACAATGGAAGAAATTGATAAGGCAGTAAAAGACTTCCAAGACGGAACGCTAACATCACCTGAAAAAATTCAGGCTTAATTAGTAATAGCTTCCATAAAATATTTTTAAACTTTTAACGATAAAAACACTCTGAGATCTATTTAAAGGAAATGTCATGAAAGCATACGTAATTCTTCGAATAACTGTTCACGATCCAGAAAAGCTTAAATCATACCAGCAAGTTGCCCCTTCAATTATAGATAAGTTCAAAGGGAAAATGTTGGCGAGAGGCGGTGAAGTTGTCTCCCTGGAAGGTGCTAAAGATGATCGCAGAACTGTGATGATTGAATTCGAGTCGATGGCAACGGCAAAAGAATTTTATACATCACCTGAATATGTTGAAGCAATAGCTCTGAGAAAAGACGCCGCAAGTTTTGATGCTTTTGCGGTAGAAGGAATTGGTGCCTAACAAGTTAATTTAGTAAGTGCGAAAAGTCTTATACGTTAGTTTAAACACTGTTTCGCAATAAAACGAACGTGCCTCTTGTTAAAGCTTAGTTAATAGAACGAGTTTGATAAGAGCATTTAAGAGTAAGATAGCCAAAAAAGTTTGTTAGAATTTTGCAGGATATTTCGGCATCAGATTATTACGAATAATTTATTGCAGTGGTATCCAGCGTAAACAAAGGAAAATGTTTATAGGAGAACATTTCATGAAAACGAAAATCTTTGCAAGTACAATGTTAGCTGCCGCTTTAATAACGGGTCAGGCGCAAGCTCAAAAATATGATATTGATCCCGCCCACAGCTTTGTTCAGTTTAAAGTAAATCACTTAGGCGTTTCATGGTTAGTTGGCAACTTCAACGAAATGAGTGGCACCATGGAGTGGGATAAATCTTCCCCGGCATCCAGTGCAATCGACATGACGGTTAAAACTACCAGTCTAGATACAAACCATAAAGTGCGTGATGGCCACTTAGCTGAAAAAGATCGCATTAACTCCAGCAAGTACCCAGAAGCAACCTTTGTGAGCACCGGTTATAAAGGCGACGCCGATAAAGGCGTGGTAACCGGAACTCTAACCATTAATGGTGTTGAAAAAGAAGTAGAAGTTGATGTTGTCCGCGTTGGTGAAGGTAATGATCCGTGGGGTGGTTACCGTGTTGGCTTTACCGGCAACATAGTTTTTGATCGTCGTGAGTTTGGTTCAGACAGTAACCTTGGCCCGGCTAGCTGGGAAGTCGCCATGGAAGTTAACATCGAAGCAATCGCAGCAAAGTAGTTTTTTGGATTTAGTAGTCTGGAGGTAAGTATGTATTCACTTGCAAGTAAAATTATACATTCATTAAGTGCGTTGATGACAATTGCATTACTCATTATTGGCACAATAATGGTACGTCTGGACTACTACAATCCCCTATATCAATTGTTAC
>JANQHX010000077.1 GCA_028282465.1 Gynuella sp. | reverse complement strand
ATAGTCCCGGCCCGAAGGGTTGAGCTTACAAAGCCCTCACTCTTCGTTGTTCTTCGTTCATTTAGCTAGCTAAACGTCTCTCATCGCGCCTCGACTGAGGGCTTTGTAAGCTCAACAGCAAAGAAATAATTGGTGTGAACAGGCCCTAGTTAACTTTTTTGGATCTTGAATTACGGCATTTAGATCAGACCGTAATTCAAGACCTTGATTGATCAACCATTAGCTTCCGATACATGGTCGTCACTTGAAACTGTACCAGCCTCTGCCGAATTAATGGCATCTAAGTCAGTACCAAGAATTTCAGAAACAATAAATTCACCAGCATCTAGAACAGCCTGTTCATCTACCACACAGCTCCCAATTCCATCTTTGGAAGGCAACTCAAACATGGTTTTTCTAAGAATGCTTTCGATAATACCTCGCAAACCACGTGCACCAGTCCCTCGATCCAAGGCTTTCTGAGCAATCTTGTTTAATGCTGCCTCGGTAAATTCAAGTTTTACACCCTGATATTCAAACAACTGCTTATACTGTTTTATTAATGCATTTTTAGGTTCTTGCAATATCTTAAGAAGCGCTTCTATATCCAGTTCTTCTAGGAAAGTAATAATTGGAAATCGTCCAATGAACTCGGGGATTAAACCAAACTGCTGAAAATCTTCTGGCAACAGGTTTTTGAATTTTTCCTTTTTGAGTCGTCTCAACTCATCTTCATCTAAAAACTGTTGCTCAGAATGAAAACCAATACCTTGTTTTTCTGGAGTCACTTTCTCAGTGATTAATCCATCTAATGCAGGGAAAGCACCACCAACGATAAATAAAATATTGGAGGTATCAACTATAACTTCCTCAGCACTATTGTTCCTTCGTTTTTCAGACTTTGACAATTTGACTTGCGACCCTTCCACCATCTTCAGCAGCGCTTGCTGTACGCCTTCACCTGAGACATCTCTAATGGCTGTCATTCCCGCGCCGGTTTTTGCAAGTTTATCAATCTCATCAATATAGACGATCCCCCACTCGGCTTTTAGAGGATCACCTCCAGCCGCTTCCAATAACCTTTGCAGAATGGTATCGACATCGTCACCCACATAACCTGCTTGGGTTAAGGTTGTCGCGTCAGCGATAACAAATGGTACCCCAATTGCTTTGGCCAAAGTTTTTATTAGCAAGGTTTTACCAGTGCCCGAGGGGCCAGACATTAACACATTGGACTTTTCCAACTCTATACCTGCATCCAACAGTTCAGATTCAGGATTGTCAGCTTGATGCATTAATCTGAGATAATGGTTATAAACTGCAACGGACAAGGTTTCTTTTGCAT
Organism: Gynuella sp.; assembly: GCA_028282465.1. Taxonomy (GTDB): domain Bacteria; phylum Pseudomonadota; class Gammaproteobacteria; order Pseudomonadales; family Natronospirillaceae; genus JANQHX01. The sequence goes on along the minus strand of JANQHX010000077.1, from coordinate 6,218 downwards.
CCGCCTGGCCAATAACATAATTGTCAATGTGCTGATAAAGCTCTTTAGGTGTCTGTAATTTTTCAAATAACTCAGCGCTTTGTGCTCTTCGGCCCCAACTATCCACTACCTGGCTTGCTAATTTAACGCAAGCTTCACAAATATAACCATCATTTCCCGCTATTAATGGTGTGGTCTGGGACTTCTCAACGCCGCAAAAGGAACAGCGTGGGTTGTTATTTTCTTCTGACATTGTTCAAGCTTCCTTAGAAAACAATTGATTTATCCATTCTTTTTGTCGCCTTTTTTTATTGCGACTGTCCATGGCCTCTACGATTTTTGGTATTGCTTGTCCAACGGGTACAACCCCTGCTTTTTGTATTTTTTCACAATACATCACATGAAAACCTAAAGAAGACTCTACTACGCCACTGACCTCTCCTTCAGACATGTTGAATACAACTTCTTCAAGTTCTGGAAACAGAACTCCGTGCTTAACCCTTCCTATCACACCACCTTCCATTGCGGTGGGGCACTCTGAATGCTTCTGAGCCTGCTCCGCAAATCGTTGTGGCTTCTTCTGCAATCGTTCACTAATAGATTCTGCTCTTTGATAAGCGGGCTCACGCTTATTCTCATCAAAGTCTTCGTTAATCGTGATAAGAATATGACGAACATCTCGAATTTCAGGCTGACTAAATTTATCCTGATTCATGTAGTAATAAATTTTTGCATCCACTTCTGAATACCCAGGGACTTCCGCAGCAATTTTTTCAAGCACTGCGTCTACCCTGAGCTCCCTTGAAATCGCTTCTTTAAAACCAGAAAAATCTAAGCCAGATTTTTGCAATTGATTTTCAAAGGATTCTTCGTCATCAAATCTCTCTATAATCTGAGAAATGGCATGACCTACTTGGTCTTCAGGGATAATGACGTGGCGTGCTTCGGAGGTTTCAAGAACTTTTTGTTGAATTTGGCATTTCTTGGTCGCAATCGTTTGAGCTTTTTTAGATTGGGTTTCATCTAGCTCTTCCGGTAATTTGTCGAAGCTGTCCAGTGCAACCTGAAGTATCGAGTATTGTAGTTCAAAATCCATATTCTTTATTTCTGGCATAATTAGTGATCCACTTTTTCCAAGCTACTTTCTGGAACTTGAAAGGTTCGTCCATTAAAACGGACATGATAGAAAACCCTTTCCATGTCTTCTTTCACTATCTTCTCTATTTCGCCTTCGGTAGAAAGATCGACAATTACTTCGCCATTCACTGCTAGAGCTCTTGTCGATCTTACCTTTTCTCTGAATTCAAACTTGTTTGGGATCCAGGGCGCGTCTGCTGCAATGAGCTCTTCTTCTCGACAACCAACGGTTCGACCAATGTTTAGAAAATTCACTCGATAGATCAGTTGATCTTGTAGATAAGTACCGACGTCATTGACTACGCCAATCTCCCCCCGACGAATTAACAAAGTACCAACATCTTCGCCAGGGTATGTTCCGTCATTACGAACATTTCTGATTAGTCTGACTTCAGAACCATAATCAAACGCAGGTTTCATACTAGGGTCCTAATAACTCTTCAACAGGCACAAAGCTATTGTCTTGTTCCTGATCTTTAAACACTTTAAATACTTTTTCTGTCACTGCATTAGATTCCACGAAGTCTTGATAAGCTCGGGTTAATAAGCTGTGGTAAACCTTAGTCAAGGCTTCAACATTGTCTTCTGGCAGTTGCTCTTTCCCCTGTTCTAAATAATCATGAAAACGCTGTAGAATGTGCAGCCGATTGACATGCACAACTTTCTGGTCATATTGAACTTCAAAATAATTAAGAAAATCTTCAGCTGAGCTAAGTTCTTCCAAGTCATCATAAAATTCTTCTACACTCATTTTTAACTCCCCACTGCACAAGACATTGAATTACTTTCTACTAACCGCGGACGGTTAACCCTTCTACTAATAGTTTTAATTAAATCAGCAGTTCCCAGTCGGTCATGCTCATCCAGAGTTAGCACTTTTTTCATCATGGCTAACCCTAAATCTGTATTTTCCAGTCGTATATTCAAATAGCCGGTGCACTTTAATGTAGACAAATAGAACCGGACTAATCCCATTGAATGAATAATGACACCACTGGCAAGATGATCTAAGGTGACCTTATTCCAGTCAGTGGGGAATGAAAGAGTTTCACAACAGGTAGCCAGCACCCTCTCAGAAATAAACAGAGCATCATCTAACCTGTGTTCATAGTAATAAAACCGATATAAGCCAACCAATACCGTAAAACTTTTCGGATTTAACATATGGGCTTTCAACAATGCGAGCTCTGATTCCTGAGTACCATAGTTCTCGGAGGCTTGATCTAAGAGTTCAACTGTTTCGCTACTGAGCTCTTCATCAAAATACATTTTGTGATTTGAAAATTCATGTAGGTCCATATCAATATCCCTAAGCCACTGTTTGCTGACTTAATGGTTGGTTAACTGTATGCTGTCCACCTGCACAATCCTTTTCACAGATTTCATTATCGGGCTGACATTCACTGAACAAAGCTTCCTGATAGTTCGGCTGTGCAATGCCAGAGGATGAAACCAGAGTTTCTAATTTATCTATTCTGTCCATTAAACAGGAGATGGCTTTGCCTAATGGATCTGGAATTAAATGATGATCGAGATCGATCCCAAATTTATTGGGTACGCCTGCTTCTCTCAGTTTGACTACTCGACCTGGAATTCCTACTACGGTTGAGTCGGCAGGCACAGCTTGAACAACCACGGAGTTAGCACCCACTCGTACATTGTCTCCTACTTCAATTGCACCTAATATTTTTGCACCAGCCCCCACCATCACGTTATTACCAAGTTGAGGATGGCGTCGACCTTTGTTCCAACTGGTGCCGCCTAAGGTCACGCCGTGGTACAGGGTCACGTCGTTACCGACTATTGCGGTCTCACCGATGACCACACAAGCGCCATGATCAATAAAAAATCTATTACCAATTTGGGCACCAGGGTGAATATCCACATTGCTAATTAGGCGGCCTAGAAAAGACAAAACCCTTGGTAAAAACTTCCAACCACGATTCCAGAGCCTATGTGAAATACGATGCAACATGACGGCTTGCACACCAGGATAGGTAACAATCACTTCGAAGCTATTTCTGGCAGCCGGGTCACGCTCAAAAACACATTTAATATCGTCTTTCCAGTGGGAAAATATATTTTTGTGTTTGGTACTTTTTTCTATTGCTACTTTTGTATCTGCGGCCATTATCATTCTCCTCAAAGGTTTCCTACCTTTATCGTGCTACCGCGTAGCTATTAATTTCGTTCCAAAAACTCAGTAAGTCACTATTCTCTGGGCTTCTCTTAAATACTGTTGAAAATCTTCTAACCATAGGTAACAGCTTTACCAATTCGTCTTGATTAACATTGATACCCAATTCTTCATATTTTATTTTCAGTAAACTCGAACCAGAATGTTTGCCTAGAATGAAACTGTGTTCTCTTCCTAACCATTCAGGGTCTATGGACTGATAGTTATTTTTTTGTTTAATAAGGCCGTCAACATGAATTCCAGACTCATGACTAAAAACCCCTTCCCCGACAATACTTTTTTGCCATGGCACTGATCGGCCTGATGCTTTTTCCACTAATCTAGACACGTCAGATATTCTTTTGATGTCAACGCCAGTATCTAGGTCGTACAAATATTTAAGTCCAAGCACCAACTCTTCCAGGGCAGCATTGCCTGCTCGCTCACCCAAGCCATTTACCGTTGTATTAATATGGGTGGCTCCGGCCATCACTGCTGATAAGGTATTGGCGGTAGCAAGGCCAAAATCATCATGTGCATGCATTTCGATTTCTAAGTCAGTTTGAGATCTTAAAAACTCGATATTTTTTTGGGTCGAAAACGGCTGAAGAATTCCCAAAGTGTCGGCATATCGAATTCTTCTCGCCCCAGACCACTGAGCTAACTCAGCAATCTCGGCAATAAAATTTTGATCCGCCCGTGATGCATCCTCGCAACCCACACAGACTTCAAACCCAGCGTCTCTACCCCGCTTCACCATATCAATAACTAGGTGTTTAATGGCTCGACGATTGGAATTGAGTTTGTGTTTTATTTGCTGATCAGATACTGGAACAGAGAGATCAACGATTTGTACGCCGGTAAATCTAGCTGCGTCCAAATCTGATTGCTTCATTCTGCACCAGGCAACGAGCTGAGATTTTAAATTGAGGTTAGAAATAGATTTCATCACTTCCTGCTCTTCCAAACCCATAGCAGGAATACCAATTTCTAATTCGGGAACACCAATATCTGAGAGTGTTTGAGCAATTGACAGTTTTTCTTCTGGAGTAAAAGCAACCCCTGCGCTTTGTTCACCATCGCGTAAAGTTGTATCGTCAATAACTACTTGAGCGGTCATAACAAATGCTCCAATTGAACGGTATGAATCCAATGGTGCAACTTGCATTCCCAAAGACATTTTCCTTAAATATCAACAACTTATATAATATAGCAAGGTATCAATTAGGTTTTGTAGTAAGACAAATACGGTTGTTTGTAGGGATTGTTACACTTAAATAACTACTGGTTATTACACTTAGTTCTGATTAACCAGTCTGCCATTGTGAAGATAACTCAAGATTTTCTTTGAGGTTTTAAAGCCTAAAAGATATGTGAATAGTGAGGAAGGTTGAGTAGGGGTTTAATCAATGAATGGTTTGAAACGAATAAACCAAAAAGTAGCCCAACCAGAAATCAACCTGCCAGTCGCAATAGTGCCTGGTTGATTTCCAGTTGGGCTACAACAAGTGTTTGAAGGGTAGTTCAAACATTTGAATGGCTCGAAAAACGAGCCAACTCAAATTAGTTTAAATAAATTACGCGTAAACGGGCGCAAATGCCTCTTCAGGATTTTCCACTGGCTTACCGTCACCCCAATAAGGAGATAACTTCCTGAGTTTTTCAACAATGGGCGGTATTTCTGTAATGACTCGCTCAACTTCTTCCATAGTGTTATATCTTGAAAGAGAGAATCGAATTGTGCCGTGAGCAGCGGTATAAGGTATCCCCATTGCCAGCATTACATGTGAGGGCTCTAAAGAACCCGATGTGCATGCCGAGCCACTAGAGGCTGCAATGCCAACTTTGTTCATTAACAAAAGAATGGCTTCACCTTCAATATATTCAAACGAAATGCTCGCAGTATTGGGTAGACGATTATTCAGGTCGCCATTTACAAAACAATTGGGCACGGCTTCAGTAATACCCTGCTCCAGTCTGTCTCGCAAGGCTTTAACTTTGGTGTTCTCAAACTCAATATTGGATTGAGCAATTTCTGCTGCCTTACCTAATCCAACAATACTTGTGACATTTTCGGTTCCCGCTCTGCGGCCACGCTCTTGATGCCCACCTCTCAGCATAGGACGAAAACGTAAACCTCTTTTCACATACAGAACACCCACACCTTTTGGCGCATGAAGTTTGTGACCAGAAATAGACAACATGTGAATATTGGTTTCTTTCAATTTAATTGAAATTTTGCCCGCCGCTTGTACTGCATCTGTATGGAACATCACGCCAGCGGCATGCGCCATTTCAGCCATTTTTTGAACTGGAAAAATGGTTCCTGTTTCATTGTTTGCCCACATGATGCTAACAATAGCCACGTTATCAGATAACAGGCTTTGATATTCTTCCAAACTTATACGACCACGGTCGTCTACTTTTAACCGATGCACTGTGTAGCCGTCAGTTTCAAGATGATCACACAAGCTTAAAATTGCTGGGTGCTCAACCACGGTGGTAATAATTTCTTTGCGTTCTGGTTGAGCTTGAATCGCTGAAAGTATTGCGGTGGAGTCTGCTTCCGTACCACAAGAGGTAAAAATGATTTCAGAATCATGCTCTGCACCCAGCAATTCTTGAATTTGCTTACGAGATTTTTTAATGGCATGACCAACCTTGTTACCAAAGCTGTGTAAAGATGAAGGATTACCAAATTGTTCAGTGAAATAAGGAAGCATTTCCTGAACGATTTCTGGATCTACCATGGTGGTAGCATTATTGTCCATATAGATGTCGCTCATGATTACGCTCCTGCTAATGCTACTGGCATTTCAGTATCTGGTAAGACTTTGACGAACTCACCCAGTGCTTCAATCATTTTTTGTTGAATGCCGCCTAATGTCATAGCAGCCATCTGGCAACCAGAGCAAGCACCTGTTAG
>JANQHX010000032.1 GCA_028282465.1 Gynuella sp. | reverse complement strand
AATCTACCGCCAAACCAGCCCGACCCTTTACGCCTATGTATCGAACCGCCCTTGATTTCATCGCAAACCCCCAGAAAATCTGGCGTTTAGGAAGCTTCGAAGAGAAACGGGCCGTGCTAAAACTGGTCTTCACAGACCGCATAACATGGGATCGAAAAGGCCTGTATCGAACCCCCAATTTGTCATTACCTTTCAGGCACTTAGGAGGTTTTTTTATGGAAGAAAACAGAATGGTGCCCGGGGCCGGACTTGAACCGGCACGACCCGAAGGTCAAGAGATTTTAAGTCTCTCGTGTCTACCAATTCCACCACCCGGGCATTGGGTTGTAGCTATGAGAAGCTACCGGTGGGGTTCCCATTCTTAGAAGAATGGAGGCGCGAGTCGGAATCGAACCGGCGTCCACGGAGTTGCAGTCCGCTGCATAACCACTCTGCCATCGCGCCTTGTCGTCACTGTATTGGTAATGAGTGACTTCGGACTTGTCCGAACCTAGGTGGTTTCTAGGATTTTGATATTCGCAATTGAGTATCGAATTTGGAGCGGGAAACGAGATTCGAACTCGCGACCCCAACCTTGGCAAGGTTGTGCTCTACCAACTGAGCTATTCCCGCGTAACCTTTAAGAACTTTGTTCCTCAAAGCGAGGCGGCATTGTAAAGCAACCTCTTGCTCTGTCAACAGAAAATCCAAAAAATCCTTAATTTTTAATCACTTAGCGTCTTTGAAAGGGCTTAATTGTGGCCAAGCCGCTCTTAGATAAACAATCATTGACCATAATGTGAGCACGGCAGCAATCTGCAATAAAACCAGTCCTATATAGGATAGCCATTCACCCGGTGGCTGACTTAGTAAAACTACAATCGCAATCATTTGCATGGTGGTTTTAAATTTACCAATCATACTGACGGCTACACTGGCTCTTTTGCCCAGTTCTGCCATCCATTCTCGCAAGGCTGAGATCACAATCTCACGCCCGATAATTATGATAGCGGGTATGGTCAACCAAGGGTTTGCATGCACTTCAACCAGCATGACCAGTGCTGCAGCTACAATAAGTTTATCTGCTACTGGGTCCAGAAATGCTCCAAAGGGAGTGGTTTGTCCAAGCTTTCTAGCAAGATATCCATCGAGCAGATCAGTTAATGCAGCAACGGTAAAAAGCGCCGCGGATAAAGGCAAAGCCCACCAAACGGGTTGCCACCAAAAAGGTAAGTAATAAATTAAAACGACAACGGGTATGAGAATGATTCGAAAAAGCGTGAGCCAATTGGGGATGTTCATTAATTAGACAGGGCCTTAAAAAATTTTCCGTAGTATAAAGGTAGACGCTTTAGTTGTGCAGGTGCTCATAAATATTCTCAGCCAAGGCATGACTGATTCCATTCACCTTGGCTATTTCTTCTATGCTCGCTGCTTCTACCCCTTTCGCACTTCCAAAATGTCGAATAAGTGCTTTTCTGCGCTCTGGGCCTACACCTTGAATGCCATCAAGCTTGGACCCAATTCGGGCTTTAGCCCTTGCACCTCGGTGACCCGTAATCGCAAACCTATGGGCTTCATCCCGAATATGTTGAAGTAGATGGAAGGCAGGAGAATTTATTTCTAGATCAAGTGTGGTGTCAGTGTTTCCCACATAAAGTGTTTCTAAACCGGGTTTACGACCCTCACCTTTTGAAATCCCCATCAAAGTCGTTCCAGTTAACTGAAGTTCTTCCATCACTTTTAAGGCGGTATTCATCTGGCCTTTACCACCATCAACGATGATCAGGTCTGGTAAATTTTTATTTTCTTTTAAAATTCTGGAATACCGTCTGGTTAACGCTTGTTCCATGGCTGCGTAATCGTCACCGGGTGTAATGCCTTCGATATTAAATTTTCGATAATCGCTTTTCTTCGGGCCTTGCTGATCAAATACAACACAGCTTGCGACTGTGGCTTCCCCTTGTGTATGGGAAATATCAAAGCACTCCATGCGATTAATGGTGCCGTCCCAACTTAAAACGTTTTGCAGTTCATCAAATCGTTTCGTCACACTTTGCTTTTTGGCTGCGTGCAACGCCAGTTGTTCACGGGCATTGGTATTTGCTAATTCTACCCAGCGTTTTCGATCCGTTCGAACATTTGCAGAGACTCTGACTTTTCTTGAAAATTCTTTTTCAAAAACTGATTCAAAGAGTTCAATACTGGGTAACTCCAGGTTCAATAAGACTTCACTTGGAATTTCATGGTTTCGATGACTGAAATAAAACTGACCAAGAAAATTTTCGAGCATTTCTCCAGTGGATTCTTCCAAACCCACTTTTGGGAAAAAAGATTTGTTACCTAATACTCTGCCATCTCTAACCACGAGCATGGATATACAAGCACCTTTGTTTTCCAAACAAGCAGCAAATACGTCTATATTGCCCTGCCCTCCAGCCACAAACTGCTGTTCTTGAACCTTTCGCACGCTGGTTATCTGATCTCGTATTTCTGCAGCCATTTCGAATTCTAGATTTTCCGCAGCAGCATCCATTCTAACTTCCAAAGTATCAATGAGGTCACTGCTTTTACCCTTTAAAAACAGCTCTGTGCTCATCACATCGCTTCGGTAATTTTCTTCTGAGATGTATTCCATACACGGGGCTTTACATCTTTTGATTTGATACTGTAAACAGGGTCGGCTTCTGTTTTCAAAAACAGAATCTTCGCACTGGCGAACTTTAAAAGTTTTTTGTAACAGAGCTAAAGATTCTCTGACAGCCCCCGCACTGGGAAATGGGCCAAAGTAAGTGCCCTTTTTCTTTTTCGCGCCACGATGAAAATACAGACCTGGGTATTTACCCTTCGAAATGAAGATAAACGGGTAGCCTTTATCGTCGACCAACATGATATTGAAAGGAGGTTTATGCTCTTTTATTAAGGTTTGTTCGAGCAATAACGCTTCTGTTTCACTATGAGTAAAAGTGATTTCAACATTTTTAATACGACTGACAAGCGCTAATGTTTTGTTGTTTAAACCTTTCGAGCGAAAGTAACTACCGACACGGTTTTTTAGGTTTTTCGCTTTGCCAACGTATAGCAATTCGTCATTGTTACCGAGCATTCGATAAACGCCAGGTTTGTTTGGGAGAGTTGATAAAAAGTGTTTAGGATCGAATTCAGACACGATTAATTATTTTAGAGAGAGGTTCTCGACCTTTATTCAAATAAAAGCCGAGAAATGATGTTACATGGTTTCTTCCGCGTCAATCATACCATGCTTAATTGCTTTGTGAGTGAGCTCCACATCGCTGGTGATATTGAGCTTTTCAAAAATTCGGTATCGATAGGTGTTTACTGTCTTGGGGCTTAAACAAAGCTTGTCAGAAATCTCCTGAACCTTTGAGCAATTCACAATCATAATTGCGATCTGCAGCTCTCTTTCAGATAAGGAATCAAATGGCGATTCGTTATTAGAGTCCGGATTGAAAGACTGCAATGCCATTCTTTGTGCAACTTCTGGGCTGATGTATTTTTGTCCGGCTTGTACGGTTTTGATGGCTAACGCCATTTCGGAGGCATCTGCTCCTTTGGTAAGAAATCCTGAGGCGCCTGCTTGAAGCAATCGACCAGGGAATGGATCATCTCCACAGGCGGTGACGGCCACCACTCTTACATCTGGGCAAACTCTTGCAATTTTTCTGGTTGCTTCCATGCCACCAATACCGGGCATTTTCACATCCATTAACATTACATCGGGTTCTAACTTGCGGGCGAGTTCAACGGCTTTTTCACCGCTGTTCCCTTCGCCTATTACGTCTATTCCTTCAACATCACCAAGCAACCGAGCAATACCTGAACGAACCAAATCATGGTCATCTACGACTACTACTTTAATCATTGCTTTTTATGTTTTTGGTCTAAGGGGGATAGGGCTTCTATTGAAGCCCAATGAGTGTGAAAAGTCTAATATTAAGAACGAATGGAACAGTATTACGATTTAGTATGACCCAGTTATAGCCCAGGATGTGCGCCACATCACAAATGGCGTTCCGCATAGGCCGCTAACCGACTTCGAGCAACACCTTTTAAGGTTAATGAGCTGCCATGATCAAAACCTTTAAATCGTTCACTCATATAAGTTAAACCAGAACTGGTTGCGCCCAAGTATGGGGTATCAATTTGTGCGAGGTTACCTAAGCAAACAACCTTGGTTCCCTCACCTGCTCTGGTAATGATGGTTTTCATTTGATGAGGTGTAAGGTTCTGGGCTTCGTCCACAATTAATAAGGCGTGTTGAAAACTTCGTCCTCTTACAAAATTCAAAGATTTAAAATGGATTGGCATGTTAGAGCCCACATAATGCTCACTGCCAGATGGATCATAGTCTTCTGCATGTAAGGCTTCTAAATTGTCTGTGAACGCTCCTAACCATGGACTCATTTTTTCAGTTTCTGAACCAGGTAAAAAACCTATATCTTCATCTAAACCACGGGTACTGCGAGTGGCGATAATGCGTTTAAAGTCTTTTTGCTCCAGGGTTAACTCAAGTGCGCAAGCCAAAGCCAATATGGTTTTGCCACTGCCTGCTGGCCCATTAAGACTGACCAAATCAACATCCGGGTCCAACATGAGATACATTGACATGCCTTGGTAGATGTCTCTTGGACTTAACCCCCAGGCCTTTTGCCTCATTAAAATGCCAGTGTTAAGAAGCTCCAATGCGATGTGCTGGCCATCATCGCGAATGATTCGACCGATAAACTCTTTGTCATCCACAACAAATTGATTGACGTAAAAGTTGCCACCCAATAGCTCTCGCATCACTTCTTTTTTAATAATGTGGTGTTTCTCTCCAGTAACATTTTGAGGCTCTATGGCTTCTATTTTTTCCCAAAATGACCCTGGTATTAGATGGTATCCGGTGGTGAGTCTGTCTATGTCGGAAATCAGCTGGTCGTTATGATAATCCTCAGCCTGTAGCCCACAGCCTCGGGCTTTTAGACGCATGTTGATGTCTTTAGTGATTAACACAACATCGCGGTTAATCATTCGCTTTTGTAGAGAAATGAGTTCGTTGATGATTAGGTTGTCATTGGTGGTATCGTTGAGATGCTTAACCACTTCATGACTTTGCATTAGAATACTCAGTCTACCTTGAGGTTCCGAGGATTCCATTCTCCGTATTGGAACACCTCGGGTTATTTCTTTGGGGTCAGCGTTGCCCAGTATGGCATCTATGGTTCTAACTGCTTGCCGACAATCGGCTGAAACAGATGAATTGCCTATCTTCAGTTTGTCTAATTCCTCTAGTACCACCATGGGAATTAATACTTCGTGCTCTTCAAAATTAAAAACTGAATTGGGGTCATGAATTAGCACATTGGTGTCTAAAACATAGCATTTGGGTTCTTCGTTCATGTATTCCCTCTATACCCGATGTTATGAATTTCTTTGAAGTACGAGTCATCATCACTACCCTGATCAATGTCGACATCCAAAGAACCTTTAAAACGACCTCCTCTTATTAGATTAAAACTAATGCACCGAATCCGTTTCACCCGGGTGCACATTTCCAAATGTGGCTGGCAGTAAATCATGACGAGACAGTACGACAACATCATGAACACTGAGACTCTTAGGCAAAGACGAATCGTCAATGTCTTCTAATAAAACACATGTGGCATCAATGGAGTCAAGCTCGACTATCACGGCCAATTTGAAGCCAGTTTTAAAATTGACAGCAACAAGATTGCCCACTTCTGCATCCTCAAGCTCAGTTAACAAAGGAGATCCCAATTCTTCTTGAGTTAAATCTAAAGCTTGTGAAAAACGTGCAGAAGCAATTATGTGAATAATTTCAATGGTGGAAGGGTCGTTAAAATCCAGAGAGATGGACTCATCTACGTCTGGGTCAGGAAGCATTTTTTCTAAGAGAACTAACAGCAATTCAACATCGTCTTCAGACCATTTTAAATCTGTGTTCTGCTGTTTTAATTGAACGGGGTCGAGAGCAGCAATTATGTCTGTTTCCAAACATAGCTCACTATTGTTATCGCCAAACTCACCGGGTAAAACAAAGGTTACCAGATCAGCACCTTGACCAGTCTCATCAACCAGTCGCCACATCAGTTGATCGGGGCTAGAAACCGCCATATCAAACCTCCTCAAGTCCGCTAGTAGGTCATCCTTGGGTATTTATGCTCAGCATTACTTCTCAGCAAATTTTGAATTAAGTGTTATGTCTCCTCTTTCAAAAAAGCATTGGTTAGAGCTTTGGCCATTTGGCCAGCATCGGTAAACCTTTTTTCAGGCTCTTTTTGCAAAGCCTTGTTCACTATTCTAGTCGCTGCCACTGGCAGTTCAGGCCGATAATCTCTCACATTGCGATGTTTGTGATGAGTAATGGCATAGGCCAGAGCTGGTAGGGTTTCGCCAGCAAAAGGCAGATGCCCTGTTAACACCTGATATAAGCTAACACCCAGACTGAATATGTCGCTCTGGCCTGTTAATAGTTCGCCTCTAATTTGCTCAGGCGACATATAACTAGGGCTTCCTAAAACGATACCTGTTTGAGTCTGCCGGTTATCACTGATTCTTGCAATGCCAAAATCACTCACTTTTATTTCTTTTGTGTCCTTATCGTACAAAAGATTGCTGGGCTTAATATCTCGATGAATGATGTCATGGGAATGGGCGAAAGACAGTGCTCTGGCAACCTTTGAAAAGGCTTCAAAGACCTGTTGATAGTCTAGTAGATTGTTCTCATCAGTGAGCTCACTCAGGGGCTGGCCTTTAACATAATCCATGGCAATGTAGGCGATGTCTCTTTCTTCACCCACATCAAAAACCGTAACAATATTGGGGTGATTCAGTTTGCCTGCGGCTTGCGCCTCTCTGAAGAATCTTCGTTTTACTGAGTCCACCTCGTCTGAAGAAAGATCTGAAAAAGTGACGGTTTTAATAGCGAGTTCTCGATCTATTTTTGGGTCTTTGGCCCGATAAACAACCCCCATACTGCCTCGACCTAGCTCTTCGATTATCTGGTATCGACCCAACTCTGGTAGCTGCAGAGAATCTTTATCCATTATCAATGTGCTTTTGATATCACTGATGGTGGATTGTTGTGACATTTTGCCGATACGAGCCAATCTTTCTTTACTGTCTTCAAAGTGGCCCGTTTTCGAGAGCATGGTGTATACCTTAGCGGCTTTTTCAAATGCTCTTTTTCGTTCAAAGCCAAGACCTAGTTCGTAGGTCACTCGACTTAGGTTTTTATGAAAACCTCGCTTCTGTAGATGGGCATAAGTTTCATCATAAAGCTGTTTGTCGATTTGAATTCGGTACAAGGTTTCCCTGTCGGCAAGAAAGTCTTGGGTAATTCTATGAATATTTCTGTTCACAGACGCCAGCTTTAGGCAGATCAGACTGGCGACCCAAGTAGCTACTATGACATCCGCCTCAGGCAACCAAATTCTCGAAAGCACCATCAGCAGCAGGTTTGTAACAACCACCCCTCCTGGCACCAATACCATAATGGTCCAAATCAATACCGATGAAGACCGGTTAACGGCTAACCCCATCATTGCTAGGACTAAGCAACCCAAAACGATTTCAAAAACTGGTTGCCAACTAGGACTGTAAAAAGTGAGATCCTGATTGATAGCCCATATTAGATTTTTATGATTTTCAACAAATGCTCGATCTGAGCCAAAAACCACTAGTTTGTCTGAGAAATTGTTGGTATCCACCGGAATCAATGTAACTGGTGGCAGATCAAACTTAGGAATCCAGACATCCCCTGAAAAACCTGTATTAACAGAGATATATCCAGAGAGAATTTGATTCTGTGAAATAAGCTTGGCGTTCTGACCAGTTAAATACTCAATCGAGTTTAGAAAAGAAGTTTTTGTTAAATAATCATTCTTATGCTCGAACAGATAGATTTGGTTTGGAGACGCAGAACCTCCAAAGTAGAGGGTGTCGATTAGGCGTTCATACCAGCCAAATTCCACATCTGAATTCAATACGTTTTCTGAATGGCTCAGTTCTGGGTTCACAAACCCATAAATCGGAGTGGTTTCGCCGGAATTAAGCACCTGACTCAGCTGATTAAAAAGCAGGCTGTCTAGTAATGTGATCGGCTTCCATGAAGCGCCGAATATCACAAAACTCAAAAACACTAAGGCCATTAATAGGCCAGTGACACCTTTTCTATTCATCAAATGCCTAATGCACAACAGCTTTTTAGAACCTTAGTAATAACCTATACTGCTTACTACCTTTAAGGCAACACCAAATATGAGGAAATCAATGCCTATCCTGGTTCAAATATCTGACAATGTTGTGACCCATAAGTATCCTTTAGGTGAGTCTGAGTTATTTATTGGGCGGTCACCAGACAGCGACATTGAAATAGATGACATGGCTGTGAGCAGTCAGCACGCTAAAATAGAACCCATCAATGCCGCCGAAGGACAATATAAGCTGGTGGATCTCGACAGTACCAATGGTTCTTTTCTAAATGAAAAATCGGTTAAAGAATCAGAATTGACGCACAACGACCTAATTAGGTTTGGCTTTGTCACCTTTAAATTCGTCGATGAAAATAAACAAAGCTTCGAAGAAACCACCAAGGTGCATAAAAGTTGGATACCCGGGGTTTACTACACAAAGTAAGTCGATATTTTATTTAGATGCACTAAATAACCGACGACCCTGAATTGTTTTTTCTGATTGTTCGGGGCTTTCAAACTCATTCATGATAGCACGAGCCAATTGCTCAAATTTAATTGGCCTTACTGACTGGGGAATTAAAAAAGCAAAAGGTTTCATCAGTATTTGACCGATTTTCTCAGCTGGCCTAAATTCTGATCGCTCTCCCAAAAGCAAACTGGGCCTGAATATCCTCAGTTTTTGCCACCTTTGTTTTCGGATGGTTTTTTCAAGATCGCCTTTTACCTTGTTGTAGAAAAATGGCGAATCTGAATCCGCTCCCACTGAAGACACAAGATAAAATTCCGATGCACCCGCTGACTTGAGTTTCCGAGCGATATCAGAGGGTAATTTATAGTCTATTTCCCGAAACCTTTCCTGACTGCCAGCAACTTTTATGGTGGTTCCCAAGGCACAAAAAACGGCATCAACGTCTAGGCTTTCGTAGTCAGCATCTAGAAGATCCTCAACAACGATCAAATGAGTTTTATCTGGATTCACCGCTAATTCCCTTCGGCTAACCACATATAAGGTATTAACTAAATCAGAAGCTTCCAGGCTTTTTAATAGGCAGCTTCCAACGGCTCCTGTCGCTCCTAATAAGATCACGTTTTTTGAATCAGCCATTTAGTTTTTCCTCGATGTGTTGAATGATTCGTCTAGGTTTTTGGAACGGCATTGTATGGTCAGCGCCTGGGATCGTAAACCAAGGTATGTGTTGCAAATCTAACCAGGCTTTTGTTTGATTCAAATAACGAGTTTGACTTTTTGATCCTAATAAAGCGGTTGTTCTTGGCTTAAAACTGGTGTTTGCGCAGAGAATGGGCGTTCTCAAATATTCAGATACAGCCAGTAGAGATAAACCAAGGCCATCACTGTTTTGTTCAAGCCTTTCAATCATTAGCGCTTTCGCTCTGGGATGCAGACCACCGGATTCCGGTTGGGTAAGACCCAGAAACAATTCGAAAGTATTGTGTTGGATAATTTCATCACTCGCCAGTTTGAACTTCTCTGCATTTAGAATCTGATTTTCTAATATTGGGTCAACCCCAGGAGGCTCAATCAAGGTTAAGGAATTAATGTAACGATCAATCAATGTTAAGAGCTCAATACTGACTAAAGCTCCGAGGGAATACCCAATCACATCAAGCTCCTGAATGCCTTCGTGGTTAAGGATGGCTACTATATCTTCGGCGATTGCTGCTATGCTGAAATTAATCTCTCCATTCTCATTGATGGATAGTCCGGTATGCCGAAAATCGGGAATAATAATAGTTCTTTCCCAAGAACAAAGTTCAACCAAAGGTTGCCAGGTTAAGCGCCCATCAACGCCTGCGCCATGAAGCAAAACCATGGGGTTTCCCCTGGTTTTAAGATCAGGGTTTATCACAACATAGGCCAAAACATGGCCTTGTCGTTTCAAAGCACAGTCTCTAACTTTCACTTATATCTCTATTAATTGCACTGAATGGATACTAAAATAGCCTATCATATTGTTGAAAATACCACCCTAACCTCTTAATGCCTCTTCGTAGTTACCCCTTAACACACAAAGTTGATATCACTTCTTGGCTTCACACCATTCAGTCGCTTCCCTATTGCGTTTTTTTGGATCATTCCAGCTCAGCTCAATCGAAAAATAACACGCATATTTTGACTGCCAACCCGAAGAAGTTTTTACAGGTTGATTGTAATCATCAAATCATTCGCTCAGAGCGTATGGGTTTTTCAGATTTTGAAGATACTCAGATAGAAGGCACTGACGTCTTGTCTTTAGTTAAGGAAATGCATAATGGCTTAGAAAAGACAGAACTAAGGGATCAGAAATTCATGGGTGGATTGATCGGTTTCCTTTCTTATGATTTTGGTGAAAAAAACCTTGGTATTAAAAATCAACCGCTCAATAAAGATGATTTCTTCATCGGAGTTTATGATTGGTGGCTTGAAATAGACTCCACAAATGATCGAGGCATTTTATATTTTTTGGACTCCTGCTCAGAAAGTTTTATACAAACGATTTTGTCATTGATGAATCGCAAAACAGAAACATTCCAAAACGATTTCAGATTATTGAACAAGTTTGAACCACTGATCACCAAGCATCAGTATCAATCCAGTTTCAGTCAAATTATCAATTACATCGAAGCGGGAGACACCTATCAGGTCAATTATACTCAGCAGCTTTCCAGCACTTTTGAAGGTAACCCAGTTAATGCTTATCTGGCATTAAGACAAAAGGTACCTGCGCCTTTTTCCTGTTATTTCGATATTGATGGATCAACCATTTTAAGTTGCTCCCCTGAACAGTTTATTGAAATCAATAATAAAATTATTGAAAGCAAACCCATTAAGGGCACAAGAAAACGATTCAAGAATTCAAAGCAAGACGAACTGGCTAAGAAAGACTTACTTAGCAGTTCTAAAGATCGAGCAGAAAATATAATGATTGTGGATTTAATCAGAAACGATCTTGGGCGAACAGCTAAAACCGGCACTGTCAGTGTTCCAAAGCTCTGTGAATTGGAAACCTTTTCAAATGTTCATCACCTTGTCAGTTCTGTTAGTGCTGAACTGAATGATACTGAAACAGAAATGGATTGCCTTTTTCAGTCTTTTCCTGGTGGTTCGATAACCGGCGCTCCAAAAGTTCGGGCTATGGAAATCATTGCCGAATTGGAAGCATCTAATAGAGGCCCCTATTGCGGCAGCGTATTTTATTGGTCAAGCAATGATTGTTTTGATAGCAATATTTTGATTAGAACCATGCATTGCAAAAATAATACTATTTCGGTTTGGGGCGGCGGTGGAATTGTGGCGGATTCTAATTGCGATTCAGAGTACCAAGAAAGCATAGATAAAATTTCAGCCATGACCGACTGCTTAGAGCAATTGTCGGGTCTGAAATAATGCCGGAGTTTTTCCGGCATTTTTATTAAAGAGTGAGCTCTCGATTAGAGGCTTTAATAAACTCTTTCTTCAGGTCTTCGTATGTGTGAACCGCTGGAAATTGCGGGAATTCATCGATCACATTTTGGGGAGATTTAAACAAAATACCTGCATCGGCTTGGGCCAGCATGGTGGTGTCATTGTATGAATCACCCGCGGCAATGCAGCGATAATATAAGGTATGGAAGGCATGAATTGACTGCTTTTTAGGGTCTGCCTGACGTAATTTGTAATCCACAATTTTTCCATTTTCATCGGCGATTAAACGGTGACAGAACAAGGTCGGAAACCCTAATTGACGCATCAAAGGTTGTGAAAACTCGTAGAAAGTGTCAGATAAGATGACCACTTGAAAGCGCTCTCTCAACCAGTCAATGAACTCTCTAGCACCTTCAAGTGGAGACAATGTGGCTATCACTTCCTGAATTTCATTTAAGCCTAAACCATGTTTTTCCAATATTGATAGACGCTGCTTCATAAGTACGTCGTAATCGGGAATATCTCGTGTTGTGGCCTTCAGTTCTTCAATACCGATTTTATTGGCAAATTCTATCCAGATTTCTGGAATCAGAACTCCCTCGAGGTCAAGGCATGCGATTTCCACATTAAACTCCGTGTTTTAAAGGTTAGTTGTTAGTTTTGTTCAGAATATGTTCCACGACATGTTTCCCGTGAAACATTCAATGTTTCACAACAAGCCGTCGCTGTAGAGTTATAATTATATTGCTTCAGGTTATTTTATGTTGGATTCTTATTCCATTAACCTACCGCGAAAATTTATTGGACGGAATTGTACACTTATGGCCCTTGCAATCGACAACATTTCTTCTGTCGCTGAAGAGTTAAAAGAAAAAACACCCAAAGAAATTCTGCGCTACGCCTTAACAGAGTTTCCTGATCTCTATATATCTTTCAGTGGCGCAGAGGATGTTGTGCTCATTGATCTCGCGACTAAAGTCAACAAAGGCCCGGTTAATGTATTTACTCTGGATACTGGTCGTTTGCATCCGGAAACCTACCAATTCATTGACCAAGTAAGAAAACACTATGGTTTACAACTCAAGATAATGACCCCAGAAAGCGACGAACTACAAAGTTTTGTTGCGGAGAAAGGCTTGTTCAGTTTTTATGAAGACGGCCATAAGGAATGCTGCACAGTGCGCAAGACTAACCCGCTAAGGAAGGCACTGAATGGCCTTGACTGCTGGGTGACTGGACAACGCCGAGATCAGAGTCCGTCTACTCGAAGTGAGGTTGCAGTGGTTGAGCAAGACAAGGTGTTTGGAACCGATGCTCAACCATTAGTCAAATTTAACCCCCTAGCCAACTGGAGTTCACAGCAAGTTTGGGAATACATCAGAATGTTTGACGTTCCCTTTAACAAGCTTCACGAGAAAGGCTTTATCAGCATTGGTTGCGAACCCTGCACTAAAGCCGTATTACCTGGGCAACATGAACGGGAAGGTCGCTGGTGGTGGGAAGAAGCAACTATTAAAGAATGTGGTCTTCATGCTGGAAACATTAAGTAGGTCACACCTAGTAAACTACTTTGAAAATAACTAAATCAGTGTTTCATTAATTTTTAAGGTTATCGTTAAAAAACTTTAATGGCTTATTAATCAATTCAGTACTTTCTGTTTCTAAGGTTTCATCCTCCACTGTAATCGTTGTGAGAACAAGATGAGACCTTTGAATATCCTCAAACTAGCTGGTTTATTGTTGCTGTTAAACAGCTCATTCGCATTCGCCACGGGCAAATATTACTACTCCCGAATTGATGTGGGCCCAAGGCCACATTTTCTTGTAGAGGGCATGGAACCTAGCCTGCTAAAGCATAAGCTGGAAGCTTGCAGAAACTTCCCTGTATTCAAGACTGACTTCTCCATTGGTCACCGCGGCGCCCCGCTACAGTTTCCTGAACATACTAAAGAGTCCTATGAAGCAGCCGCAAAAATGGGCGCAGGCATCATGGAATGTGATGTGTCATTTACTGCGGATGGCGAACTGGTTTGTCGTCACGCTCAGTGTGACTTGCACACCACCACCAACATTGTGGCAACTGAGTTAAATGAAAAATGCACCGTACCATGGACTCCAGAATCGCCAAACGGCAGCGAAGTTCTGTGCTGTACTAGCGACATCACCTTGGAAGAATTTAAGTCACTGGAAGGCAAAATGGACGCAGCTGACCGTTCAGCAACCACTACTGAGGGCTTTCTAGGTGGCACCGCCGATTGGCGAACTGACTTGTATAACAGCCGCGGTACGCTACTGAGCCATGCCGAGAGTATTGAGCTGTTCAAGTCTCTGAATGTTAAATTCACTCCAGAGCTAAAGGGCCCCAACAGAAATGCCCGTGTTCAGGTTGAAGATGTTTTTGGATCTCAAGCAAACTATGCTCAAAAGTTAATTGATGAGTACAAGGCTGCTGGCGTCCATCCACGCAAGGTTTGGGCACAGTCTTTTAACCCCGACGATGTTCTGCACTGGATCACCAATGAACCACAGTTTGGCGACCAAGCGGTCTATTTAGATGGCAGATACAGCTTAAACCCTGATGATCCCTCGACATTTGAACCTTCTATGGCCGATATTGCCGCTAAAGGCGTTGAAATTATCGCACCACCTATGTGGATGCTTCTTGCCGTTACAGACGACGGAAAGATCGTGCCCTCTGAATACGCCAAAAGTGCTAAGGCGGCGGGGCTAGACATTATTGCTTGGACCTTTGAGCGATCTGACCTAAGAAATGGCTCCCGCTCATCAGATGATCCTTCCTCTACCACTTGGTACTACCAATTTGATGATAATCCGATGGCTCAAGCGGTTAAGACAGACAGTGATATGTACCTAGCTCTTGATGTACTTGCCAAAGATGTAGGCATTATTGGCATCTTCTCTGACTGGCCAGCAACGGTCAGCTATTACGCAAGTTGTATGAAAATATGGCGATACGCTCGATTCCGTCGTTACTAATCCGTTTTATCCACTCAGAATAATTAGGGGGTTCATGCCCCCTTTTGATGTGCTTATTTATCTGGATAAGAGATTACCCATGTAAAAATCGTTGATTAAAAACTTCAATTCACCGATTTATTTCTGAAAAAATTATGATATTTTTATTCCTCTAAATCGTTCTATCTCAATGATTTTTCAGGTTTTTTTACTGATCTGCGTCGTTTTTGACCATATTTGGTATTGTATCTGAGAACTGAATCATTACTATGCCACGTTCGAGATTGTGCGCCCTGAATTAATACGTGCGTCACGCCCTCTCATAGCTTGCTAAAAAGCAACAAATTTTAAGTCCAACAAATTTGGCACCAGCCCAAGACAACTAAGAACTACAAGCCGGGCTGTCAGCTTCTGCGCTGAACAAAGACAGATTTTCAAATTGGAAGATAATTATGAAGACTCAACATGCTGGTCTATACCGGCCTGACTTTGAACATGACTCATGCGGGATTGGTTTTGTTGCCAATCTGAAGGGCCGAAAGTCCCATGACATCATAGAAAATGCACTAACCATGCTCTGCACCATGGAACACCGTGGTGGCACAGGGGTAGACGTAGCCAGCGGTGACGGCGCAGGTGTGTTGATTCAAATCCCTCATGAATTATTAGCCGACGAAACACCGAAGTTGGACATTCAGCTTCCTGCGTTTGGTGATTACGGCGTTGGCATGGTGTTCTTCCCAGGTGACGAATCCCAGCGTGAAGAATGTAGAGCCATTTTAGAGCGCAACATCAGTAAATTAGGCCTGAAGTTATTGGGCTACCGAGTGGTTCCCCGTGACAACAGCATGATCGGTAAAGCCGCGCTTGATCAAGAACCTCAAATTGAGCAGGTTATTGTTCAGAACTCAAACTGTAAAACTCAACAGCAGTTTGAACGAAAGTTATACGTTTTGCGCAACTATACTTCTCATATCGTTGCAGAAACCGTGGTGAATATTGGTGAAGACTTTTACATTGCTTCGTTCTCTTCACGCACCATCGTATATAAGGGTCAGCTGACGACAGCTCAGGTTCGTCAGTACTATTTAGATCTGCAAGACGAACGCTCGGTTTCTGCTTTGGCCATGTTCCACAGCCGGTTTGCAACCAATACTTTCCCTCATTGGCGCCGCGCCCAACCTTTCCGTTACCTGTCTCACAATGGTGAAATCAATACCGTCAAAGGTAACGTTAACTGGTTAGAAGCTCGTCAGGCGTTATTTGATTCCATTAAATTCACTAATGAAGAAATGGACATGTTGATGCCGATCTATGATCGTGACATGTCTGACTCTGCCAACCTCGACATGATGGTAGAGCTCCTGGTTCTATCAGGCCGCCCTCTCGCTCAAGTGATGATGATGGTGATTCCTGAAGCTTGGCAAACCCAGGAAAACATGGATCCAATCAAGCGCGCATTTTATGAGTACTACGCTTGCATCATGGAACCTTGGGATGGTCCAGCATCGGTATCCTTCACAGACGGCCAGGTCATTGGCGCGACTCTAGACCGTAATGGCCTTCGCCCTTCTCGTTACCTGGTGACCGAAGATGGCACAGTGGTCATGGGCTCTGAAACTGGCGCGCTAGTGGTTGACCAATCCAAAGTGGTTCAAAAAGGCCGCTTACAGCCGGGTAAGATCTTCATTGCTGACTTAAACGAAGGCCGTATTATCTCTGATGATGAAGTGAAGCAAAACATCTGTTCTTCTAAGGACTATGTGAAGTGGGTGGATGAAAACAAGATTATCTTGGATGACCTTCCAACCCCTGAAGTTAAAGTTGAGCACCCACTGCTATCTAACCTGACTAAACGTCAAAAAGCTTTCGGCTATACAGACGAAGACTTAAAACTTATTCTTGCCGACATGGTTTCTGGCAAGAAAGAACCTCTCGGATCAATGGGTACTGACACTCCAGTGGCGGTACTCTCTGATAAGCCTCAGCATCTGTCCCACTACTTCAAGCAGTTGTTTGCTCAGGTAACCAACCCACCGATTGACCCTATTCGCGAAGAGATGGTGATGTCTCTGCGCACCTATATCGGGGGCGACCTAAACCTGCTGGATGAAACACCAAAACACTGTCATAAGCTGGAAATCAAGCAACCTCTTTTGACAAACGAACAATTGATGAAGCTTCGCTACATTGATGTTGAACACTTCCAAGCGCGTACCATTCCAACCACTTTTTATGCAACAGGCGAACCTGGTGCATTAGAAGCGGCCCTAGATCGCATCTGCCGTTATGCAGTGGACGCCGTTAAAGATGGTTTCCAGATTCTTATTTTGAGCGACAGGGACATCGACAGCGACCATGTTGCTATCCCTTCTGTTTTGGCGACTGCTGCGGTACACCATCACCTCATCAAAAAAGGCTTAAGAGCTGACTGCGATATTGTTGGTGAATTCGGTGATGTTCGCGAAACACACCACATGGCGACAGTCCTGGGCTTTGGTGCTTCTGCGGTAAATCCTTATATTGCTTTGGAAACTCTACTAGAGCTCCGTAACGAGGGAACCATCGACTCCAAGCTGTCTGACGCCGATGTATTAGCGGCATACACCAAAGCTGTGGGCTCAGGCTTATTGAAAATCTTTTCTAAGATGGGCATTTCAACACTGCAGTCTTACCAAGGCGCTCAGATTTTCGAAGCTCTAGGTATCAAACAGGAAGTCGTAGACAAATACTTCACTGGCACCGTATCTCGTATTGAAGGCATCGGGTTAGATGAAATTGCAGAAGAATCGCTAACTAAGCACCGTCAGGGTTATCCAGCCGAAGAGCGGATCTTTGTAGAAGATGTTTTGCAATCCGGTGGTGAGTACGCATGGCGTCATGATGGCGAACGCCACTTGTTTAACCCTACAACGATTCGTCTGTTACAACACGCCACTGAACAAAACGACAAAAAGCAGTTCGAAGAATACTGCCGTAATGTCGATGATCAAGCCAAAGATCTTTACACCCTGCGCGGTTTGTTAAAGTTCAATGCAGATCGACCTTCAATTCCATTATACGAAGTTGAGTCCGCTGAAAACATTTTCAAGCGCTTCGCCACAGGAGCAATGTCCTTTGGTTCTATTTCCTGGGAAGCTCACACTACCCTAGCCTTAGCCATGAACCGTATTGGCGGTAAGTCTAACTCTGGTGAAGGGGGTGAAGACCCTATCCGCTTTGAGCCATTGGAGAATGGCGACAGTATGATCTCCAAGATCAAGCAGGTGGCTTCTGGTCGTTTCGGTGTCACCTCACACTATCTGACTAATGCAGAAGAGCTTCAAATTAAAATGGCTCAGGGTGCTAAGCCTGGTGAAGGTGGTCAGCTACCGGGTCACAAAGTCGATGGCTGGATTGGTCGTACCCGAGGCTCAACACCTGGTGTTGGTCTTATCTCACCACCACCACACCATGATATTTATTCAATCGAAGATCTAGCCCAGCTGATCTATGATTTGAAAAATGCTAACCGTGATGCTCGAGTCAACGTCAAGCTGGTATCCGAAGCCGGTGTTGGCACCATTGCCTCTGGTGTATGTAAAGCCTATGCCGATGTAGTGCTGATTGCAGGTTTTGATGGTGGTACCGGTGCATCACCTCTGTCATCTATTAAACACGCAGGTTTACCCTGGGAATTAGGTGTTGCTGAGACTCACCAGACTCTGGTTCAGAACGGACTCCGTAGTCGTATCGTTGTGCAAGCAGACGGACAAATGAAGACACCTCGTGACCTGGCAATCGCCACTTTATTAGGTGCTGAAGAATGGGGCGTGGCCACTGCGGCTTTAGTGGTTGAAGGCTGCATCATGATGCGTAAGTGTCACATGAACACATGCCCTGCGGGTATCGCGACTCAAGACAAGCGTCTGCGCGACCGCTACCAAGGCAAAGTTGAGAACGTCGTTAACTTCTTCACCATGATGGCTGAAGGTCTGCGCGAAATCATGGCAGAGCTTGGGTTCCGCACGGTAGATGAAATGGTCGGCCAAGCTCAGTGTTTAGCACCTCGTACTGACGTTGAGCATTGGAAGTACAAGCACGTGGATCTATCTCCTGTGCTGTATAAAGCCGAGCCAATGTTTGCTGAAGATACCCTGTATCAATCTATTGGTCAGAAGCATTTAATCGACGACATTATTGATCGGAAGATGATGGCTGACGCAGCCGAGGCGATAGCGAACAAAACTCCAGTTAATCTCTCTTACGAGATCGTTAACGTAAACCGTTCAACCGGAACCATGCTGTCGAACGAAATATCTAAGGCCCATGGTGCTGACGGCTTACCGGAAGGCACTATCAATGTGAAATTCACAGGATCTGCCGGGCAGAGTTTTGCTGCATTCTCGGCCAAGGGTATTAACTTTGAAATTGAAGGCGACGCCAATGACTACTTTGGTAAAGGCCTGTCCGGTGCCAACCTAACCATTTATCCGGCTAAAGATGCGCCATTTGAGCCTAGTGAAAACATCCTTATTGGCAACGTGGCCTTTTTCGGTGGCACCTCTGGTAAAGCCTTTATCCGCGGCCGAGCTGGTGAACGTTTCTGCGTTCGTAACTCAGGTGTGACTGCCGTGGTTGAAGGCATTGGTGACCATGGTCTTGAATACATGACCGGCGGTATGGCTGTGGTTCTAGGGGAAACTGGTCGTAACTTCGGTGCAGGTATGTCTGGCGGTGTGGCTTATGTTCTCGACAAGAACAAAGATTTCGCCAGTAAGTGCAACATGGAAATGATCGCCCTGGAAGAACTCTCTGCCGAAGACGAAACCACTCTAAAAGAACTGATTGCTGAACATGCCGAGCGCACGGGTTCTGATGTTGCTCAGGATTTGTTGAAGAATTGGACTTCCGCCCTATCTCAGTTCGTGAAAGTAATGCCTGTGGATTACAAACGCATTATGAACTATGTGGCTGAAGCCCGCGCCACAGGTAAACACGACACCGAAGAAGCAATTATGGATGCTGCTTTCGAAATGCACCTAGCAAATATGAAAGCGCCTAAGAAACCATCAAAAGAAGTAGCACAAGCAGCGGAGGCGAAATAATAATGGGACACCCAACCGCTTTTATCGAAGTAGAACGTAAACTTCCAGAAGATCGTGACGCCAAAAGTCGTCTGATCGACTGGCAAGAAGTGCATGAGCACATGCCAGAAGATGGCATTAAAGAACAAGCAAGCCGTTGTATGGATTGCGGCGTACCTTTCTGTATGTCTGGCAATTCTCAATATGCCCCTGCAGTGGCGGGTTGCCCAGTGAATAACCTAATTCCCGAGTGGAATGACTTGATTTACCGAGGACGTTGGAAAGAAGCATTACAACGTCTGCATAAAACCAATAACTTCCCGGAATTTACCGGTCGTGTGTGCCCTGCTCCATGCGAAGGTTCCTGTGTATTAGGAATCAATGCCGACCCAGTAACCATTAAGCACCATGAAGTTTCAATTATTGAACGGGGTTTTGCTGAGGGTTGGGTTGTTGCAAACCCACCTGCCAAACGTACAGGTAAAACCATTGCTATTGTGGGCTCAGGCCCTGCCGGACTTGCTGCCGCTGCACAGCTCAACTCAGCTGGTCACAATGTCACGGTTTATGAGCGTGCTGACCGTATCGGTGGTCTACTCATGTACGGTATTCCGAACATGAAGCTGCAAAAAGAAATTGTGCAGCGTCGTGTCGATATTATGGCTGAGGAAGGCGTGGTCTTTGTTACTGATACTGAAATCGGTAAAGACATCAGCATGAATCGCCTTAAAGAGGATTTTGATGCTGTAGTACTGGCTACCGGTGCAACAGTACCAAGAGATTTACCTGTTGAAGGTCGTGACGCCGATGGTGTTCACTTCGCAATGGAATTCTTACACAAGAACACTAAATCATTGTTAGACAGCAATCATGATGACGGCAAATATATTTCTGCCAAAGACAAAGATGTCATCGTCATTGGTGGTGGTGATACCGGAACTGACTGTGTAGGTACCGCATTGAGACATGGCTGTAAATCCGTGTACCAACTGGAAATCATGCCTCAACCTCCAGAGTCTCGTCAGAATAGCAACCCTTGGCCACAGTGGCCAAAACGTTTGCTGGTCGATTATGGTCAAGAAGAATCTTATGCAGTACAGGGTCAAGATCCTCGGGATTACCTTGTGATGACCAAGAAGATTGAAAAAGATGATAGTGGCAAAGTGAAAGCTGTTCATACCGTTCAGATTGAGTGGAAGAAAAACCCTGAGGGTCAAATGATTCCCCATGACGTTCCAGGTTCTGAAAAGGTCTATCCAGCTGACCTGGTCTTACTAGCCATGGGATTCTTAGGACCTGAAGGCAAAATCCTAGAAGACCTGGGTGTGGAAAAAGATAACCGCTCAAACGCTAAAGCAGAATACGATGACTATGCCACCAGCGTGAAAGGTGTTTTCGCATGTGGTGATGCTAGACGTGGACAGTCTTTAATTGTTTGGGCTATCAATGAAGGTCGAGGCGCTGCACAAAAAGTAGATGAATTCTTAATGGGTAAATCTTATCTACCTAAGTAAGTAATCGAATGTAGCTCTAGTACATGAAGGGACGCTTAAGCGTCCCTTTTTACATCCACATATATTTTTTATTCTTAAATAGATGACTAATAGCCGCTGGTTTCTAATTCCCAACTGCTATAGTTATAAGCGCGTTTTAAAGACGAAAGTAAATCTCGAATAACAATGGGTTTGCTCACATAGTCATTCATACCTAGAGCGAGCATTTTTTCTCGATCACCAGCTTGAGCATTGGCCGTTAGCGCAATAATGTATGGCTGTTTTATTTGCTCTGGTAATTCCCTGATTTTACGAGTCGCCTCCGTCCCGTCCATTTCTGGCATTAATATATCCATCAAAATAACTTGGTACTGCCCCTGCTTGACCGCTTCAATGGCTTCAATACCATTGGCAACCACATCTACCCTATAACCGCATTTTTTTAAAATAGATACCGCTACTTTTTGATTCACTGGATTGTCTTCTGCTAATAATATCGACAGTGGATAATCCTTGGCATGATCAGGAATAAATTCACTTGCGACCCTACCTTTCTGCTTAAGACTATCAAAGCCCCATGCGTCCATTAATTCTCGATAAAGAGATATAACCTTAAATGGCTTTTTAAGGGTTTTTATGGAATGGCAATTTGAATCTGAATAATCAACCAGAAAACAAGGCACTCCTTTTTGACTCATTAAATCTTCTGTCTGCTTTAAATACTCAGCCGTTTCTTGAAGATTTTCTACTACCAAGCATTGATTACTATTTGGCTTCTTACTTGATAAAAATTGACTCAAGGATCTCCAGGTTTTTATTTTAATATTCCAAACAGAAGCAGCCTGTCTGAGCGTTTTCCTAAATAATGTATTGTCAGAAACCACATTCATTAAATACTCGGCCGCATCATTGTTGACTATAGGTCTTGTAGACGCCTCAAGATAATTGAGTTGAGAAGCCCTTTTGGCCATAAATGTGAATTTAAATGTCGTACCGCTTTCAGAGTCGGGAACGATCACAAGATCACCCTGCAGCTGCTGGGCAATATTTTTGCTAATCGCCAACCCAAGACCAGTGCCGCCATATTCAATATGTGTGTTCTTATCTGCCTGACTGAACGGTTTAAATAAAGTGGCGATTTGATCCTTACGAATACCTATTCCGGTATCGGTTATTCTCAATTCAATTAATAACTCTCGATCAATTTCAGTCACCAGACCGGCTGTGACATTGACAAAGCCTTGCCGAGTAAATTTCACCGCATTACTTAAAAGATTTAAAATTACTTGCCTAACTCGACTGCCATCTTGACTAATCAATGATGGAATCGAAATATCTACAAAGCTGTCTAATTGTATATTTTTCTCTTTGGCGGTACCTGAAACTAAATCTAACGCTTCTTCAATTGTGGTCGCCAAATCGAAATCAGTGCACTCCAAACTCAGGCTTTCTGATTCAATTTTTGAAAAATCTAGAATTTCAGATATGAGACCCAACATGGCGTCACCACTCTTTCTAATGGTTGTGATGTAATCAAGCTGATCATTACTTACATCTGTATCCATCAATAAACTGGTCATGCCAATAACCCCATTCATAGGGGTTCTCAATTCATGGGTCATTCGGGAAAGAAAACTGGTTTTGGCGCGGCTAGCCGCTTTATATTTTTCCTCAGATTCAATAAGCAATTGAACCTTTTCAATATTAAACAGTGCTTGGGACAAGTAGATCTGCATGGACCGATATAATGGCCAATGTTCTGAATCAGAGGAAACCTCAGCTAAACAAAAGCCGAAATACTGATTCTTAATCCCAATAGGCAACATTATTAGGTTAGATACTGCGTTTCTGGCATTCAGGTTAAGTGATGCTCTAAGTTCACTGCGCAGATTTGCAACTGATACTTCAGGCTGTATATCGACTTTGTGTTCATCTGAACCTAAATCTGTGATTGATATAAAACGAACATCAGTAATGTTTTCAATGTGATCCAACGAGGTCTGGTACAGCACAATGCTTGCTTTTTGAAAACTGAGCACTCCCATAAACATGGAAAACGACGAAAATATTTCATCTATATTCGGAGACCCTACCAAACGATGACCCAGAGACATTATCTCGTAGCCTAAAGCTTCACTGGTTCTTCGGATTTGAGTGAATGCGCGGTCTACTGAATCCTCAGTCGCCATTTGCAGTTGATCAAACAATTCAAGCAGGCAGTCTGAATCGTAAGTAAGCTTTAAAGCATCTCGCTTTAAGTCTTTAATGATTGACTGCCATGGAGTAAGGTTTGAATTAATAATGATGAGTTTTTGAAGGATAGCTGCGTATTGCCGCCTAATTCGTTGAATGCTTTTTGAATCAAACTGATTGGTTTTTAAAAATCTGGTGACTAAAAACCAGAGCTCTTCTAAAGATTTGAAAAATAAAACTTTCTGTTGTTTTGAATTGAACCTTATAGCTGACCTTGATTGGATTAACCTCTCAAGAGCCTTTTTATCCTCATCTAAATACTCAGAAATTAACGGGTCAGCTAAACTCTTTTCATTGGGACATCCACAGTATTTACCTATGACTAGCGGCCCTGCTACTGAAATCATTTTGTCTTCTGGGCCAACATTATTTAAAAACTGATGTTCAATTTCCTGGATCGCCAACTCAGCAAGTTCTTCATAGGATTGCTCAATAGTGGTGAAGCCAAAATTCTGGGCATAAATGTTATTATCAAAGCCAACCACATCAATGTCACCGGGGATGTCATAACCACGATCCAAGAGAACCGTTATAGCGCCAGCAAGCATGTTGTCATTTGCTGAAGCAATGGCATCAAACTCCACAGGATATTGTTCTAAAAACATTTTAATGGCTTCAGAGCCAGACTTCATGAAAAACGACCCCTGGATGACCAGAGAAGGGTCGTATTCAATTCCGTTGTCTTCAAGACACTGCACATACCCTTGAAATCTTTGTTCAGCCTCTTCATTACCAAAAGGACCACGTAAGTAGAGTATTTTGGAGTTATTGTGCTTCTTTATTAGATGTTCGATCGCATTGTACTGAGACTGAAAGTTATCGGTTATTACCAGTGGAATGCCAGCCACCTTTGAGCCAATGGATGCACCTTTTAGGTTCGGGCGATCTTTAAAAAACTGTTCCAAGAGCTTGGCATTTGCAAAATCTGCTACATCATAATGAATTATTAAGCCATCAAGCCCCATTAAATCGATTTGATTAAGAGAGGAAATCAGTTTGTTATCTTCAATATGGAAATTACTGGCATCATATATTTGAGTATTGTCGCCGGCGACTGGCGGCAGTGTCATAATGACTGAATTCCAGCCGCGAGACTCGGTAGCCTCAGACATTCCCGTACAAACTGTATAAACAAAATAACCAATATTGTTTACCAAAATTCCTATGGTATATGGAGGGTGTCCCTGATTCATTGACTCATACTTTTTCATTGGCGAAAATGGAGAAAGCTAATTCAGCAAACTATATCAAACGAATAATTCGCTTACCGGAAGTTAATCAAGATTTGTTGAATCTTGTCACTGGGTTTAAATTCAATGGTTAGACTATGCAATTTGCACAGAAATTTATAGGGTCGATAATTTTTACAAACTATCTTACTCAGAGTTAAAGATTACAAAAAGAACAGCGATTACTGATAAAGGCGTTTAACTTAATACCTAAATATTAAATAAAGATACCAAGAAAACAATCAAATGATTTATCGCTCTATAATGAATCGCTCGCAAAGGGGTGACCCATAATGCGTACAACAATGGTACCTAAACAATGGTGCCTAAAAAAGGCTGAGGGTTTCCCCGGCATAGGCTAGCAGCTAATACCTATGTATCTGGGTTCAATCTCTAGCTCTACTCCGAACATATCAGCAATTTTTTGTCTGGACATATCAATAGTCCTTTTTAACAGCTCATAACTCTTCGCATTCGGGTTTATCAAAACCAACGCCTGATGCTTATAAAACCCAACACCGGTTTCAGGATCTGAGTAACCTTTAAACCCTGCATGGTCCAGTAACCACCCGGCAGCCAGCTTATAATCACTACCATATTCAAAGCTCACTAAATTGGGGTAGTTTTCTAGCAACTGATTTCTCTTTTGTTCAGTAACAATTGGATTCTTAAAAAAGCTGCCAGCGTTTGGAAGTAACTTGTAGTCAGGCAATTTATCTTGCCTTGTTTTGCAAATATATTCAGAAAACTGTTTTGCGGTAAGAGTGTTAGGCTCTAAATCCCTTAATACTCCATACCTCAACACAGGGGTGAAGGTGTGACTCAGTTTTAAGGTGATTCTGGAAATAATGTATCGACTAGATGTTTTAAAAACACTGGATCTGTAGCCAAACTCGCATTGTTTATTGTTTAGGGTGGTAAATGAATCTGCCTGCAGGTCGTAGACCCTACAATTAACCAAAACATCTTTAATTTCAACGCCATAGGCACCGATATTCTGTACGGGAGCAGCGCCGACCGTTCCAGGAATTAACGATAGGTTTTCAAGGCCAAAGGCACCTTTATTAATGCATGTGTCTATTAAGTGATGCCAGTTTTCACCAGCGCCGATGTGAACTAAATAACCATCATTTCTTTTTTCAAACTCAATACCTTTAATAGCCATCTGGAAAATATAACCATTTATTTTTGAGGCTAAAATCACGTTAGTACCCTCCCCCAATACGTGGAAAGGAAGGTCATTTTTTCTGGCTAATTGAATTGCTGTTAATAAGTCATTTTCAGTTTCAATACGACAAAAAAACTCAGCCACTCCGGGTATGGCTAAGGAATTGAATTCACTTAAAAGGAAATCATTCTGAACGATCAAGATGATGATCCTTTTTTAACTCTGATAATAGTGATTCACTGGCTTTTTCACATAGGTCTAAGACATGTTCAAAGCCTTTGGCACCACCATAATAGGGATCGGGAATTTCCTGTTCACTATCTTCATCCAAATAATCCAGAAATAATCCAAGCCGCGCTTTGCCGTCGAGATTTAACTTCTGTCTATCTTGTAGGTCTTTTAGGTTTTGAAAATCTGCTGCCAATATATAGTCAAACTCGAAAAAATCATCGTCACTGACCTGACGAGCTTTGAGATCCGATATCAAGTAACCTCGTTTTTTGGCGGCAAGCTGAGACCGTTCATCAGGGCCTTCACCAACATGGTAGGCAGCAGTACCAGCTGAATCCGTTTTTATCACATGTGACAAGCCATTATCTTCCACAACTTGTCTGAAGACACCTTCAGCTGTAGGTGACCGACAGATATTCCCTAAACACACGAACAAAACTTTTACAGGTTGCATGGTTATCCCTTAAGAATCTGTATTACTTTTTCTAAATCTTCTGGAGTATCCACTCCAGGAGCTCCAGATACGCAGGCTTCAGCCACATGAATTTTATGATTGTTTTCAATAAATCTAAGCTGTTCCAGTTTTTCAATTTGTTCTAACTCAGTTTCTGGCCAATGAACAAAACTATTTAGGGCTCTAACCAAATATGAATAAATACCTAAATGCCGCTTAGCCGGGTGATCGCCGGGCAAAGATTCCGTTGACTCCGCAAACTCATTTCTTGCCCATGGCATGGGTGCTCTACTGAAATAAAGCGCTTCTCCATTCACTGCTTGAGTTAATTTCACAATGTTCGGATTAAAAAAGTCAGCACTGGATTCTATTTTTTCAAATAAAGTAGCGACTGAACACTGAGGGTTATTTGATAGATTGAGGGCTACTTGATTGATCACATCTGGCGATATAAGAGGTTCGTCACCTTGAACATTTACAACGATTTCCTGATCTGAAAGGCCCATTAAGCTAGCCGCTTCTTGCAATCTGTCTGTGCCACTTGGATGTTCTTCTTTGGTAATGAACACTTCACAATTATAGCTAGACACGACCTCAAATATTTCTTCATGATCAGTGGCTACCGCGACACGATGACTCTTTGACTCGCGCGCGCGGTCGATCACATGACACACCATGGGTTTCCCACAAATATCTTTTAGAGGTTTACCAGGAAATCGACTGGAGGAGAATCTAGCGGGAATAATGACATTAAAGTTCATTGACTACTCATTAAATTGCGAATTTTATTATGAAGACGATTTTTGAACTCTGCATCAAAGTCAGGTTCTATCTTAACGACCCAAAGGTTATTCAGATTTAGGTGCTGACACTTAATATAATCTTTTTCTGTCATGATGATCGGCGAATCCTGTAACTCAAGGAAGTCATCAATGGAATAACTATGATGGTCGGGGAATTCTCGTCCTTCAATCTGGTAGCCCATGTCTTTAACCAGATTAAAAAATGACTCAGGATTCCCTATTCCGGCGATCACAGTGATGGATTCTTTATTATCTAGTATCTCATTAGGATTATCAGGATTAACCGGTCGTTGTGGGTTTAATTCCATAACGCTATGAGACTGGAAGTGATGGATGGCATGCCCCTTGGAAATAATGAGGTCCACTTTATTGAGCCTGTTTGGCCTCTCTCGCAGTGGCCCTGCTGGTAACAACCAGCCATTTCCGAATAATCGAGTGCCATCCACCATGGCGATTTCCATGTCGCGCCACATTTTATAATGCTGCATTCCGTCATCACTGATAATCAGATTCACATTATTCTGATCAATTAAATAATTAACCGCTTTTGCCCTGTCTGGATCAATCACCACTGGCACGCCGGTATTTTGGGCCAGTAATGATGGCTCATCACCATAAATAAATGGGTCAGGGTTGATAGGCAGTTGTGATGGATAGGCATCTAAATTAGCACCATAACCACGACTGACAATGCCAGGTCTAATGCCCTGCTGTTTTAATTCGTTGCATAACCATTGAATGAAAGGCGTTTTACCGGTTCCACCTACAGTGATATTGCCCACCACAATAACCGGCACCTTAAACTTAGTCGCCTTAGGTTTAGTCATTAATCGATTAAGAAAAGAGAGCACCCCAAAAAGTGCCGAAAAGGGATAAAGGATAGTGGTTAAGGCTGTGGGTTTGGCTGAGTACCAATGCTTGGATATATTCATGTAAGGTAGCTATGCCCAAACCTGAGAAAGTCTAATTGATAGTTTAATTATATCTCAGGATTTCATGTCACTGCTCAGATTCTTCCTTGGTTGCTATTCGTATTTTAACCAAGCCCAGTTGACCCGCCGCATCCATCACATTAATGACAGACTGATGAGGCGCATTGGCATCAGCCACCACAATTAGCGGCGGGTTATCCATGTTTTCTGATTCCAACTCCAATGCTCTTTTTAATGTAGTTAAATCCGATTTCGTTAAAGAATTACCCTGAACCGCATAATTACCACCGCTATCTACTACGACTTCTAACTGCACAGACTCTTGTTCAGTTTTAGTACTACTGGAGGTGGGCAAATCTATTTCAAGATGGGTTTCTTTGGTGAACGTTGTCGTCACCATAAAAAAGATCAGTAATAAGAACACCACGTCAATCAAGGGAGTTAGGTTGAGACTGACTTCTTCTTTGCGAGTTTTTCTAAAATTCACTCTGCAACCTACTTCTTGTTGGATTCAACGACATGTCTATCGTTATGCATCGCGTCGACAAGTTTGATGCAATCTTGCTCCATTCCAACCAATAACTCATCGACACGCCTAGTCAGCGCCCGATGGAACACTAACGCAGGTATGGCTACTGTAAGACCAGCGGCGGTTGTAATTAATGCTTGGGAAATGCCTCCCGCTAGAACCCCAGCGTTACCTGTGCCTTGAATCATAATCGCAGTGAAAACTTCGATCATACCCAATACTGTGCCCAATAAGCCTAGTAAAGGAGTGATTGCGGCGATGGTTCCTAATGTCGATAGAAATCTTTCCATCTCATGAACCACATGGCTAGCAGCTTCTTCAATACTGTCTTTCATCACTTCACGGCCATGTTTTGAATTGCTCAGTCCAGCCGCAAGAATTTGACCTAAAAGGTTTTCGGTTTTTAGCGCTTTAATTTTGGAAGCATCCAGCTGATTTTGCTTGATGAGATGCCAAACTTTACCCAGCAACTCTTTAGGTGCCACCTTACTTTTTCTCAAAGCCCAGTAACGTTCCACAACAATACCCAATACCAATACTGAGCACAGCAGAATTGGAACCATTAACCAGCCACCAGACTTTAGAATATCAAACACAAAACACCTCCGTTGTTAGTCCGCTAATTTAACAGTGCCAAGTAAAAAATCCAATGGAATCAATCATTAAGCCAGTAACTTTGATGTTTAGAGTGTGACTTAAGTAGCCATTGGCCAGTATCGAATGTAAAGGTTAAGGTGCCTAAATCTGCGGTGTTCAACACTTGACCAAATTCCTGAAATCTTTCCACTATTTCTGGGTTAGGGTGACCAAATGAGTTGAATGGCCCAGAACTAACTACAGCTAATTTTGGATTTACCTGTTCAAGAAAATCTTGTGAACTCGAGGTTTTACTGCCGTGATGAGCGACGGAAACCAGATCCACTGGAGAAACACCCTTATCAATTAACCGATACTCCACCGCCTTGGTTATATCCCCTGTGAGCAACACACCGTTTTCAGGATATTCATTAGAATATAGCCAAAGTACACAACTGGCGTCGTTTCCTTCTAATGACAATTCTTGATCTGGATGCAGAAATTCAGCTGTGACCTTCCCTAGTTTAAATTTCGTAGCCGACTGACATTGAGTTGCGGCTAGGTTAGAGGATTTATTTGGTTCACCCGCCCAAATGTGATCGGGCCGCAACTCCGTGACTACCTGATCAGCACCACCTGAGTGGTCTAAGTCTCCATGGCTTATCACTAAATGATCGATGGATTTTATACCCCGTCGATGAAACCACGGCCGCAAAACCTGGCTGTAGGCTGAGAACCCCTCCGCCACCCAAATGCCCGTGTCATATAGAAGGCTTTGATCCTCACTAGCCACCAGAACAGATTGGCCTTGGCCAACATCAAAGAACACCACTTCAAAGCCCGAAAAACGATGTTTCGTTGGCCAAATAACGGAGCAAACAACAAGCAACAACAAGGGCTTCAGTGGCAATGATCTGGGTAAAACCAAACACAGTCCTATACACACCAGCAGCAATGATTGAACAAAACCGATAGCGATGGGCAAATTATAACTCGCTACTTTGGGTAACCATTGAGTGAGTAACGGTGCCGCCATTTCAATGGGCCACCAAAAAATGCTTGATAACTCGATAAGTCCAAAACTATTTAGGATCATCCCAATAAAAGTGAACGGTATAACCACAATCGAGAAAACAGGAACCAGCGCTAGATTGATCAGGAACGCAAATGGATTGAACCCGAGACCAGCACTTAAAATCACGGGAGTCAGACCAAAAAAGATCAACAACTGAGGGCGCCAAATAACATTCTTCAGAGTTGATAGTTTGTTTATCAGCGGGCTCGTTGAAGTTATCTGGGCCCGCCAGCTGAAACCTAAAATTAGAATCGCGACCGCTGAAAATGACATCCAAAAACCAGGGGATAAAATCGCCAACGGATCAACAAGCAATATCATGATTACCGCAAGGCAAAAGCCAAACAAAAGCGGCTGATCTTTTTTGGCAATGGCTATTACTGAAGGCATACCAATCATAATCAAAGCCCGTAATGTCGGAATGGTGAAGCCACACAGCAAAGCGTAACTGGCTGCCAATAAAAGGCCCGCAGGAATTTGCAATATATTACTTGGAATACTTGGGCTAACCACGGGAAGAAAGCGAACCAACAAACCCGCAATAAGGTAGCCATACAGAAACGCGGTTCCCAAATGCAGCCCCGAAACCACCAATAAGTGCTGAATGTGGGCACCTCGAACAGACCTGGCTTGATTCTCATTAAAATCAGATAGATCGCCAAAGACTAAAGATTTGATCCAAGCTTTTGCAATGGGAGACTGGGTAGACTCGTCCACCTGATGTTTTAAACGATTTCGCAAGTGTGAAAGCCCCTCTGCTTCAGCAACGCGAATTGAGCTGCGGACGGTTCCAGAAGCATCTATTCGGTTTCGAAACATCAACAGCTTTCGACTAAAGGCACCGTCGCTTTGGTAGCCATAGGGCGGTTTTAGCTTTGTGGAAACCTCCCAAATATCGCCCTCTTTGACGTTGTCGCTATTATCAAAATACAGCCAAAGATTTCGGAGTTTAGGAATGGTTTCGTTAGCAACTGAATTCTTATCTTGTGAGATAACCTTAACCACAACTTTTTGAAAATCAGAGAACACCTGTGGTGGTTCAAATACTCTAACTTGTAGGTTTAGCTCTACCCCGACTTGATCAGAATTAAGGCGATGTTCCATTCCAGAATGAATATGCCAATAGGCGTTTGCTCCCGCAACAGCAGCACTTAAAAGCACTACCAAGGTTTTTAAGTTTGGTTTGAGATACAGCCAAAAAATACTGACAGAAATTAAGGCAATTAACCCCAATTGCCACTCTAGCCAGAGTGAAGTCAAAGTTACGGAAAAAATCGCCAGAGTTAAGATGATGAGCATTGGCATAAAAGAGCGTTCCATGCATAATCCCGCCTCCGAAATTCAAGCTAGGTTGGTATGCCCAGACGTGCGCTGAAGCGGCTTCTTCCCGATACCGCTAAACTTAAGCAGAATAAGTCTCTACAGTTTTTAGGCCATCTGTTGCATGAGCCGGGACTCTGGCATCTTAACCGTAAATCTGTCGCAAAGGCATTCTTTATTGGCCTATTTATCGCGATGTTACCCATTCCCTCACAAATGTTAGCCGCAGCCTTGTTGGCCATTTGGTTAAACGCGAATTTACCCATCTCAGTTTCACTGGTTTGGGTGACCAACCCTCTAACTATGCCCCCTATTTTTTATTTCAATTATTGGTTAGGCACTCGGCTTATGGGTGAAGATCCAGAATTTGAGAAATTCGAATTGTCCATTGATTGGATACAATCACAGCTTCAGGAAATATGGTGGCCGTTGGTATTTGGCTCAGTTGTTTCTGGTCTGGTATTGGGGATATTAGGCTTCTTTGCCCTGAGTGGATTTTGGCACTGGAGAGTGCGCCGAAACTGGTCCAAAAGACAGTCTAGAAAACAAGGTAACTAAACTCATTACCTTGTGTTTTGTGTTATTTAGGGCCTGTTCACACTAATTATTTCTTTGCTGTTGAGCTTACAAAGAGCTCAGTCGAGGCGCGATGAGAGACGTTTAGCTAGCTAAATGAACGAAGA
>JANQHX010000104.1 GCA_028282465.1 Gynuella sp. | reverse complement strand
CCCCTTCGGGCCTATCCCAGGTATCGGTCAAAAATTCGGCGACACCATCTTCCAACTCCAGGGCATTACAAATGTTGTCCTGCAACTGCATCAGATATTGTTTAACCGCGTCTATTTGAATACCGCTCATGCTGTGTCCCCGCTGGATATAGTTTTAGTTTTTTGTATGTTGAATTATCTCAGGCGAGCACCGGTTTTGATATCACGAATGGTACTCGGTTTCTCTCGACCACCCAGTTCCCCCATTAACCAGCCATCTAGTTGTTTGCGGAATTGTTTCAGCAGTACGAAAGGGTTTTTAATGGAAGGATGACCCGCTAGATTCGCGGAGGTACTCACAATCGGACCACCAAAGGCAGCACACAAGGCCACGACTTTTGGATGGTCGGTCACCCTAACGGCAACTGAAGGCCTGCCACCACTAATCCAATGAGGAATTTTTCCTAAGTGCGGAATAACCCAAGTATTGGGGCCTGGCCAAGTTTGCTCGAGTCGTGCTTGTTGTGAAGGCGAAAGATGATCAGTTAAAAACCGCACCTGATCTATGTGGGCGGCCACCAAAATGACGCCTTTGGCGGCTTCGCGACGTTTTAAATCCAGCACTTTTTGAACGGCTTGTTGATTCCAGGGATCACAACCTATTCCCCAAACTGCTTCAGTTGGATAGGCAATAACCCCACCACGCTTAAGTTTCTGTGTGGCTTTTAGTAGGTTTGCTCTCATAGGCGCGGCAAACTACAACAAGCTTAATCAGGACACAATAGAGCTGTTTAAATCCTGACAAATCCTCCTGGGCATCTGCTGATGTGACCATCAAGCTCAAGCTCCAACAGGCCTTCTGAGAGCTCATGACTCGGCTGACCTAATCTATTTGCTATCAAATCCAGTGAAGTCGGGTCATAGTCTACGGCTTGCAATAACAAGGTATTCTTCGCGTTACAGATAGGTAGGTGATTTTGCTCAGGTTCGAATCTGTTTGTAGATTCTGGCAATTCGCTGAGGATATCTTCAACACCGGATACTAGCTTTGCACCTTGCTGAATCAGTCTATGACAGCCTGAAGCCATTGGGTTGCTAATTGAGCCGGGCACTGCAAATACTTCTCTTCCCTGATCCAACGCCATCTCAGCGGTGATCAATGAACCACTCTTTTCTGCTGCTTCCACCACCAAAACACCTGTGCTTAAGCCTGAGATAATTCGATTACGTCGAGGAAAGTGATGTGGCCTAGGAGAGGTTCCCACTGGGAATTCAGAAATAATCAGGCCATTTGCTCGGATTTTTTGGGCTAAATCACCATGACGGGCAGGATAGGTTTGATTGAGTCCACATCCCTGAACGGCGATAGTCAATCCAGTTTCTAAAGCACCTTTGTGAGCTGCTGCATCGACCCCTAAGGCCAGCCCACTGGTCACAGTACAGCCGGCAGATGCGAGTTCTTTCGAGAGTTTTTTTGCTTGCATCAAACCCGAGTGAGTTGCAGATCGACTACCCACAACAGCTACTTGAGGGGTTGATAGAATTTCTAGCTGCCTTCCTTCCATAAACAGTATGGCTGGTGGGTCAGCAATGGTCTTGAGTTGTTCTGGATATTCCGGGCAGTTAATCGAGATAATTCGACGATAATCTTGGTGACTGACCCAAGCCAAATCCTGTTCTGTGCCTAAGTATAACTCGCTCGAATAACGGTTAGATTGATAATCACTAACCAGTTTGAGAGTCCCTTTTGACAGACCTGCTTTTTCCAAAATATTGGTGTTAGCGTTTAAGAATCTGTCTGGTGACCCAAACATATTAATCAGATCTGATAGGCGCCTAGGTGTGAGCCCGGGTAAACGGTTCACAAGTAACCAGGGCCTTAGGGAATCGGGTTGTTTAATCATGGCTGTCCTTTGC
Source organism: Gynuella sp. (assembly GCA_028282465.1). Classification (GTDB taxonomy): domain Bacteria; phylum Pseudomonadota; class Gammaproteobacteria; order Pseudomonadales; family Natronospirillaceae; genus JANQHX01. The sequence continues at coordinate 118,078 of JANQHX010000104.1, read as the reverse complement.
CTTGCAAGTTGTAGCTGTGTTGCATAAAAAAGGCGCCTTCTTGGCGCCCTTTTAAAATCCATTTGTTTGGTTTTTTGAGTTTAGAAACCCGGGGCTCTTACCTCGTCTCCAACACCCATAGGGCGGTTGGCTTCTAACACCAAACCATAAGACATTTTCTCAAAGGTTTTAAACACCATCAATAGTCCGGCTTGTTCTGAGGGTAATCGAACCCTCTCTTTTTCCACTGGATCCACAACGACGTCCCCAATGCGCCAAATATTCATAATATTGCCAGGAGTTAGACCTTCTCGTGCTCCTTTACTGAGAAGCACAACATCAAATTGCCCGATCGCTTTTACACCTCTCATCACAGCTAGGACATGGCCTCTGATGTCAGTTTCAGGGGCACTAGGGAAATAAGTGCCTATCAGTGTGTCGTCATCGGTGCTTAGCAGTCTATCTCCAACGCTTAAATTTTGGTTAGAGCGCACAACAGTTAATGTGGCAATATCTTTCTCTAAGTTTTCAAAGCTCACCATCCCCAGGTTCAAACCTTCAAAACCAAGAAATTCTTCAGTGACAGGATCGTAGTAAGATTCGCCCGCACGATAGATATCATAGGCAGGGAATGCTGGCTCAAACTTTCCTCTAGCATAGAGCCTATCTCCCTGACCTAAAACCAATCGACCTTCTGCACCCCCCAGAATATAGGGAGCTGTGTTGATATCGTTCGGATCAATAATTTGATTGTCGCTGAGGAATCCGTCAATAAACTCTCTTGGAATAGCAGGAATGGCACCGAAGATTGGTGTGACTCTGGCGGTAGGCCTCAGTTTAACTAAACCAGGCTCGATTTCTTCTTCGACGTACCCGCTTTCGTTGACTTTAACTTGCACATCACCCCTTGAAAGGTTGGTGAGCACAGTCTTTCCATCAATCACCACTAAGCCTAAGACGTCGCCGGGATAGATTAAGTGTGGGTTTTCGATCTGAGTATTGATGTGCCAGATTTCAGGCCACAACCATGGATCATCCAAAAACATTTTTGAGATATCCCAGAGGGTATCTCCTTTTTGAACCACATAGCGTTCGGGAACACCTTCTCTCAGCTTGACTACATCGGCAAATAAAGACGTTGCAATCAGTAACCCGATTGCGCCGATCACCAGTTTCCTCATGGCCGGATTCCCTTGTATGATTAAAGATTTCATGTAGCTTACAGTAATTAACCGTTATTAAGCATGAACCATGGCTGATTTAGACGGGATTCCCCGTTGATCACCATAGAATGCTACTATAGAGCCTAAGGCTCATTAAGAATGCTTATATTAGCTTAAGCATAGCTAATGGCATTCAAGTAGTCTGGCTCAAACTCTTATAGAGTGCCAATTTACCTTAGCTGTCAACCACCTAGCAAAACATTTTAAACTGAATTCTTATGGCAAAGCTCGAAATTCTTGAATTTCCCGATCCCAAGCTACGAACGGTAGCTCAACCTGTGAAAGAGGTCACAGACGAAATCCGAACCCTTATAGATGACATGTTCGAAACCATGTACGCCGCACCAGGAATAGGTTTGGCGGCCACTCAAGTAGATGTTCATCAACGTATCATTGTTGTTGATGTATCTGAAGAACAGGATCAACCCTATGCCTTTATTAACCCTGAACTTGAACTGATTGGCGAAGCCATTGACTATCAGGAAGGTTGTTTATCTGTACCAGGGTTTTATGAAAAGGTATCGAGATCTGAACATATTCGAGTAAAAGCTCTGGACAAAAGTGGTGAACCCTTCGAAATGGAAGCTCGGGATCTGTTAGCTATTTGCATCCAGCACGAATGTGATCATCTTGCTGGAAAATTGTTTGTAGACTATCTATCCAACCTAAAGCGAACTCGAATCAAGAAGAAGCTCGATAAAATTCACAAAGAACAGGGCAAAGCCTGATTCAGGCTCTATCAATTAAATGAATTCAAAACGAATAATTTTTGCCGGTACCCCGGATTTTGCTGCTGGACATCTAACGGCATTAATTAACGGGGGCCATGAGGTGGTTGCGGTCTATTGCCAGCCGGACAGAAAATCTGGGCGTGGTAGAAAACTAGTATCAGGCCCCGTTAAACAAGTTGCCCAAGAGAACAACATTCCAGCGGAACAACCCCTGAATTTCAAAGAGGAAGGGGCCTTGGAAACGCTAAAATCCTACCAAGCAGATTTAATGGTCGTAGTGGCCTATGGATTACTGCTACCAAGGGCCGTTCTTGAAACACCCCGCCTAGGTTGTATTAATGTCCACGGATCAATACTGCCTCGCTGGCGCGGTGCGGCGCCCATTCAAAGAGCCATTATCGAAGGGGATACAGAGTCCGGTGTCACCATAATGCAAATGGATGAAGGCTTGGATACTGGAGATATGCTGTTAAAAGCAACTTGCCCGATTTTAGACACAGATAGCAGCCAAGAGTTACATGATCGACTATTGAAGACTGGTCAATCCGCATTGAGCGAAGCGGTGGATAAACTTTTTAGCGGCCAGCTTACAGGGGAAAAACAAGACGACAACTTGGCAAACTATGCCCACAAACTCACCAAGGAAGAGGGCAATATTGATTGGGCTGAGACTTCAGAACTCATCCACCGCAAGATTCGCGGATTCAATCCATGGCCTGTTGCTTACACTCAAATTAACGGCGAAGTGATGAGAGTTTGGCGAGCTGAAAAAGCAGAAGGCTCATCAGGCAGGCCTGCAGGAAGCATTGTCGACGTTCAAAAAGATGCATTATTAGTTCAATGTGGTGAAGGCCAGATTAGAATCCTCACTGCTCAGCTACCCGGCGCTAAAGCTATGACAGTAAAAGAGCTACTCAACAGCAAACGAGCTCTTTTTGAATCAGTTGACCGACTAGGTGATCTGTCGTGAATCTGAGAGGTCAAGCTGCAGAAGCGCTGTTTGAAGTAGTACAAAACGGGCGCTCTCTCACTGATGTGTTAGGTAGCCTAAAAGCAGAATTCGACCCTCAAGATCACTCTCAAATCAGCTTTGTTCTTTATGAAACTTGTCGATATTACCATCGCTACAAACTCGTTCTTAAAGAATTGATGGACAAGCCGATTAAGCCAAAAGACAGGATTATTGAATGCTTATTGGTACAGGGTTTATGGGAACTTGAACAACCTGACAAACCTGAGCACGCAGCCATTAACGAATCTGTAAATGCCACTCGAGACCTCAATAAGGAATGGGCAAGCAAATTAGTAAATGGAGTACTAAGAAATTTTCAGCGTCAGCAAGAGTCGATTAGCCATAAATTAGATAGCAACCTTGTCTACCAAACTGGTTACCCCCAGTGGCTAACAGAAAAAATCACCAAATCTTGGCCCACACAAAGCCCAGATATATTGCATGCCGGCAACCAAAAAGGCCCAATGACGGTTCGAGTTAATGCCCAAAAAGGCAGTCGTGAAGATTATATGGCCCTTTTAGATAAAGCCGGAATCGGCTCAGTTGCCTGCAAAATTAGTGAAAATGGCGTCCAGTTACACCACGCGGTGCCCGTCGATGCCCTGCCTGGGTTCTGGGAAGGCAGAGCTTCAGTGCAGGACGAGGCGGCCCAACTTTGCACTCAACTTCTCGATGTAGCACCCAAGCACAGAGTACTAGATGCCTGTTGTGCCCCGGGCGGAAAAACCTGCCATATATTGGAACAGGGTGTCGAAGATTTAACCGCTGTGGAGCTAGAGCCTTTACGATTATCGAAGGTGGAAGAAAATCTAGAAAGACTGGGTTTCTCCGCAAAATTGATATGCTCAGATATTAATAACACTGAAGATTGGTGGGATGGCATTCAATTCGACCGAATTTTGTTGGATGCTCCCTGCTCTGCGACAGGCGTTATTCGTCGTCACCCAGATATCAAACTGCTACGGAAGCCCCAAGACGTTAAACAATTGGCAGAACTTCAACGGCAGATGCTTCATAAACTCTGGCCTCTACTAAAAGAAGGGGGCAAAATGCTTTATGCAACTTGTTCTATCCTTCCAGAAGAGAACGAACAAAATATTGAACAATTTGTAGCAGAAACCAAGGATGCTATTTGGACTCAGATTTCCAATGGGGGTCAGAGATTCCCAGAAATTGATGGACCGGACGGGTTTTATTACGCCCTGCTTGAAAAACGATCTTGAGGTTCTTGCGTCTTTCCTAAACCGCAATCAAGGAAGTGATTGTGATTGCAAGGTTAGCATAGGTAATGAAAATAATAATTTTAGGCGCTGGTCAAGTGGGCAGCACCTTGGCAGAAAACCTCGCCAGCGAAGATAACGATATCACCATTATCGATACTGACGCTTCAAAACTTAGAGAACTTCAAGACCGGCTCGACATTCAAACCGTCGCTGGACAGGCGTCGCATCCCAACATTCTTAATCAGGCAGGGGCAGACGACGCAGACATGCTTATTGCGGTCACCAACTCTGATGAGATCAACATGATCGCCTGCCAAATGGGCTATTCATTATTCAGAACCCCAACAAAAATCGCACGTATTCGCACTAATGCTTACCTGCAAAACGCCCGTAGGTTGTTTCATGCCGAATCTGTTCCAGTGGATGTATTAATTAGGCCAGAACAAGTGGTCTGTGATTACATTCGACGGTTAATTGAAACGCCAGGGGCGCTTCAGGTGTTGGATTTTGCAGACGGTAATGTGCAGCTGGTGGCTGTTAAAGCGGTGCAAGGTGGTCCACTGGTGGGCCAGGAATTGAGATACCTCAGGCAGCATATGCCCAGTGTTGACACGCGAGTTGCAGCCATTTTTAGAAAGGATCGACCCATTCTGCCCAAGGGCTCGACTCAGATAGAAGATGGCGACGAGGTATTTTTTATTGCAGCAAGAGAAGACATTAGAACTGTCATGACAGAGCTGCGCCGCAAGGAGTCATCCTATCGACGCATCATTATTGCCGGTGGTGGCAACATCGGCTATCGACTGGCCAAGTCTATTGAAACCCGCTACTCGGTTAAGATCGTGGAAAAGTTCGAGTCACGTAGTCAGTGGTTATCCGAACAACTAGGGCACACTGTGGTTCTGCAAGGGGATGCCGCTGATCAAGAATTATTGCTGGAAGAAAATATTGAAGACACAGATATATTCTTGGCGCTCACCAATGATGATGAAGTAAACATCATGGCGTCCATGCTGGCTAAACGTTTGGGTGCCCGAAAAGTCATGACGCTGATTAACAACTCGGCTTATGTCGATTTGGTTCAAGGTGGCGATATAGATGTCGCAATCTCCCCAAGTTACGCAACCATCGGCAGCCTTCTCACCCATGTTCGACGGGGCGATATCGTAAATGTACACAGTCTGCGACGGGGTGCAGCTGAGTCAATTGAAGCCATTGCCCACGGCGATGCCAATTCCTCAAAAGTAGTTGGAAGAGCCATTGAAGACATTGACCTGCCAGAGGGCTGCACCATTGGTGCAGTAGTTAGAAATAATGAAGTATTAATTGCCCATGATGACGTGGTTATTCAGTCAGACGATCATGTCATTATGTTCCTTGTAGATAAACGCAGAACGGTTGATGTAGAAAAACTGTTCCAGGTAGGCCTAACCTTCTTCTAATCCAACCAGAATCCATAAAATTAATGCACATTAATTCAATTCTAAAAATAGTCGGCATGCTTCTCATGCTCTTCAGCCTGACTATGCTGCCTTCTGCTTTGGTTTCTCTATTTTTCAGAGATGGCGCCCACCTTGCGTTTGTATGGGCATTCGGATTGATTCTACTCATTGGTTTTATCATCTGGTTACCCTTTATCAACCACACTGCTGAACTTCGAACCCGGGATGGGTTTTTAATAACAGTGGTTTTTTGGTTGGTTCTGGGAGTGGCTGGTTCATTCCCTCTCTATCTTGCGCCCAATATCGAGCTCAGTTACACCGATGCGTTTTTTGAATCCTTTAGCGGGCTCACCACCACAGGTGCAACTGTGATTACCGGGATCGAACTTCTACCCAAGTCTATTTTGTTTTACCGCCAGCAACTGCAATGGTTAGGAGGCATGGGCATCATTGTGTTAGCGGTGGCTATATTGCCTATGTTAGGAATCGGCGGCATGCAGTTGTATCGAGCGGAAACCCCAGGCCCAGTGAAAGACAGTAAGCTGACTCCTCGAATCACTGAGACTGCAAAAGCACTTTGGTATATTTATCTATCACTGACCATTATTTGTGCTTCAGCCTACTGGATTGCCGGTATGGGTTTTTTCGACGCGATCAGCCATTCTTTTTCCACTGTAGCCATTGGTGGGTTTTCCACTTATGACGCTAGCATTGGTTATTTTGATAACCCTTGGATTGAAGCCGTGGCAGTGGTGTTTATGCTACTGGCTGCCGCTAACTTCAGTCTGCATTTTGTTGCATGGAGAAACCGCTCACTGAAGCATTATTTTATCGACCCAGAATATCGCTTCTTTTTTATATTTTTTATCTTACTTGCGATCTCCTCTGTGCTGATCCTCCTGATTACGAACACCTATAATTTATCACAGTCCATTCGTTACGGTGTTTTCGAATCCGTTTCAATTTTGACCACCTCTGGTTTCGGTACTGCGGACTTTTCCAGTTGGCCATTAATGTTGCCCTTTCTGCTTTTCCTATCATCTTTCATTGGCGGGTGCGCAGGCTCAACGGCCGGAGGCATGAAGGCCATTCGAGTTTTGCTGATTCTTAAACAAGGGGTGCGGGAAATTAAACGCCTAATTCATCCTCAAGGGGTTTTCCCGATTAAGTTAGGAAAAAAGCCCGTCAATGACAGGGTAGTACAAGCGGTCTGGGGGTTTTTCTCGGTTTACATAATGATGTATGGACTTATTTTTATGGCTTTGCTCGCCACAGGACTAGACTTCACCACCACATGGTCAGCAGTAGGTTCTTGCCTCAATAACCTGGGGCCGGGTTTAGGAGAGGTAGCACTTCATTATGGAAATATAAATGACCCCGCAAAATGGATTCTTTGCTTTGCCATGCTCCTGGGGCGCCTAGAAATTTTCACTTTATTGGTACTGCTGACACCTATGTTCTGGCGCCGCTGATTATCACATGGGTATAATGCGCCACAATTTTTGATCCTAAAACTGGAAAAAGTATTAATGTCAAATCAAGTCAACGACACTCCTCAAATGTATCACCAACCCATGTACAGGGATGATGAAATTAACTTAGGTGAGTTGCTTAGAAACATTGGGAGAGAGTGGAAGGTTATTTCCGCAATTACATTAATGATTACAGGGCTGGCCGTTCTTTATGCATTGCAGGCTACGCCGGTATTTGAAGTAAAATCTTTTATTTCAAGACCCCATGTCAATGACCTTCAGCCGCTCAACGAAAACGGCCTGGACCCAATCAGTACCAATCGTGCTTTTGGTTTGTTTATTGGCAATTTGAACTCTCAAGCACTACTTCGCCAATACTTTGATGATCAAAATTACGTTTCTAATCTCAATGAAGAGTGGCAAGACTTAGATGACTTTGAAATTGATAACGCATATTTCAATTTTCTTGAAAACTTCTCAATAGAACTCCCCGAGTCGGTTACTCAAGAAGATGAGGAAAACCAGCCAAGAATTAGTTACGGCGTTTCTTTGTTTACTGATGATTCCGCTGCGGCAGCAGAATTCATTAATGGCTATATCAGCTTCGCAGAACAAGAAACTCTTAATTTGATTTACGAGGAACAACTCGCCAGAAAAAACGTTCAGGTATCAAAAATTGAACGAAAAATGGATGCCTTACTATCTCAGGCAGAAACAGACAGACAAAACCGAATTATCTTACTTCAAGATTCTATCGCTATTGCGGAAGCCGTCGGTATTGAAGATCCTTTTACCCTGCAACAGGCACTAGTCTCTAGCCAAGCCTTTGAAAAAGCCACTGGCAACTTATCTGTTACTGATCAGATGATGCTTCTATCTTCTGCCAGAGGCACCAGTCAAGTTGAAAGTACTCTGCCAGCTGACGAGGCAACTTTTTTAAGTGGAACTAAGCTATTAGAAGCAGAGTTAACTCAGCTAGAAGCCAGGAAAAACGATTTACCCTATGTCGCAGCTTTGTCTAACTACCGGCTTCAACTGACCGAGCTTAATCAATTTTCATTGGATTTTACTGGCGCCAAATTATTAAAAGTTGAGTTGCCGGCTTTTGCTTCTACAACTCCTGTTAAACCAAACAAAAAACTGATTGTCGCTGGCGGTTTCGTCGGTTCTCTATTTCTAGCTTTGATAATTGCATTAGTTAAAATCGCTATCAGACAAGAAGAGAAAGTGTAGGGCTACACAATAACTAGAAAAGATTTAAAGGAACCGGCCTAGGCCGGTTTTTGACGTTAATAAAAGGTCTCAAAGTGAGTACAGAAAACCAAAAAATCGCAACCTTTCAGGAACTGATATTAGTCCTGCAAAGTTATTGGGCCTCCCATGGCTGCGCTATCCTGCAGCCATTGGATATGGAAGTGGGTGCGGGTACTTCCCACCCGGCAACTTTCCTGCGCGCCCTGGGCCCTGAAACCTGGAATACGGCTTATGTTCAGCCCAGCCGTCGTCCCACTGATGGCCGTTATGGTGAAAACCCTAACCGTCTGCAGCATTACTATCAGTTCCAGGTCATCCTGAAGCCATCACCAAAAGACATTCAGGATCTGTACTTAGGCTCACTGAAAGAGATCGGCATTGATCCAAGGGTTCATGACATTCGCTTTGTTGAAGACAACTGGGAAAACCCGACTCTGGGTGCCTGGGGTCTGGGCTGGGAAGTTTGGCTCAACGGTATGGAAGTGACTCAGTTTACATACTTCCAGCAAGTGGGTGGCCTGGAATGCTACCCGGTAACCGGTGAAATCACCTATGGTCTGGAGCGTCTGGCCATGTACCTGCAAGGGGTGGATTCGGTGTATGACCTGGTCTGGACTTATAACCGTGACGGCAGCGCAGTGACTTACGGCGATGTGTTCCATCAGAATGAAGTGGAACAGTCGACCTACAACTTCGAACATGCCAACGTCGATGTCCTGTTCAGCAACTTTGATAACCATGAAAAAGAAGCTGAAAAACTGGTAGAAGCGAATCTGCCACTGCCAGCTTATGAGCAGATTCTAAAAGCCGCTCACACCTTTAACCTGTTAGATGCCCGTAAGGCCATCTCGGTGACTGAGCGTCAGCGCTATATTCTGCGCATTCGTAAATTATCCCGTGAAGTAGCGGTGGGTTACTTCAACGCCCGTAAGGATCTTGGTTTCCCAATGGCTCCGGAAGCTCTACGCAACGAAGTACTGGCCGAACTTAAAAAGCAGGAGGGCGAAGCCTAATGTCTGTGTCTGATTTTTTAGTTGAGGTGGGTACCGAAGAGCTGCCACCGAAAGCTCTGAAGAAACTGTCTGAAGCCTTTCAGAATCTATTGGTTTCAGAATTCGACAACGCTGGGATCAAACACGGTGAAACCACTCTGTTTGCTGCCCCTCGTCGTATTGCCTTGAGCATTAAAGATCTGGAAACCGCTCAGCCGGATGAAAGCTTTGAACGTAAAGGCCCTGCGGTTCAGGCAGCCTTCGATAAGGACGGCAATCCAAGTAAAGCCGCACAGGGTTTTGCCCGCAGCTGTGGAGTGACAGTTGATGACCTGGAACAGCAGGAAACGCCAAAAGGTACCTGGCTGGTATATAAAGGTATCAAAAAGGGAGTCGCTACTCGTGAATTGATCGCCGATGCGGTTCAGAAAACCCTGGATAGCCTGCCAATTCCTAAGCGTATGCGTTGGGGTGCCAGCCGTTCTGAATTCGTGCGTCCATTGCAGTGGCTTGTGCTGTTGTTTGAAGACAAAGTGGTTCCCGCCAATATTTACGGCGTTGAATCTGGCAATACCACTCTGGGACACCGTTTCCACACTGAGGGTGAAATCGAAATCACCTCTCCATCTGCTTATGAAGAAATTCTTGAAAGCAAAGGCTTTGTGATTCCTGCCTACGCCAAGCGTATGAACAAGATCGCTGAAGGCGCTAAGAAGGCCGGTGAAGACAAAGGCCTGACCACGGTTATCAATGAAGATCTGTTGGAAGAAGTAGCGTCTTTGAACGAATGGCCAGTAGCTTTAGTAGGTCAGTTCGAAGAACGTTTTCTGGATGTTCCTGCGGAAGCTCTAGTGAGCTCCATGGAAGAACACCAGAAGTACTTCCACACCGTGAACGACAAAGGTGAAATCCAGCCGTCCTTCGTATTTATCGCCAACCTCGAATCTACAGATCCAATTCAGGTGATCGAAGGTAATGAAAAAGTGATCCGCCCTCGTCTGGCGGATGCGGCTTTCTTCTGGGAAACCGATAAGAAACACACTCTGGCGTCTCGTGCTGGCAAGCTGGCTACCATCCTGTTCCAAAAAGAACTGGGTACCCTGGCAGACAAATCGACTCGTCTGCAAGCCATCGCGGTCGGCATTGCCGAGCAAATTGGTGGTGATAAAGAGCTGGCCCAACGTGCCGCCGTGTTAGCCAAGACTGACCTCCTGACCGACATGGTGTTTGAATTTACCGACCTGCAGGGTATCGCAGGTAAATACTACGCTCAGAACGATGGCGAGAATGCTGAAGTGGCTGCGGCCATGGAAGAGCAATACAAGCCAGCGGGCGCAGGCGACAGCCTGCCAGAAACCAAAACCGGTATCGCCCTGGCGCTGGCTGATCGTCTGGACAATCTGACTGGTTTGTTTGGCATTGGCCAGCCGCCATCAGGCACTAAAGACCCATTCGCACTGCGTCGTGCTGCCTTAGGTGTGCTGAGAATTATTCTGGAACACGAGCTGGATCTAGACCTGAACGACCTGATCGCGCTTGCCATTACCCAGCACAATTTCAGCGCCGAGCAGTCGGCCAAAGCATCCAAGGAAGTATTCGAATACATTCTGGACCGCTTCGGTGCAATGTATGCTGAACAAGGCATTCCCGCTCAGGTAGTGCATGCCGTTCGCGCTAAGAAAGAAGTAACTCAGGCTCTGGATTTCGACCGTCGAGTAAAAGCTGTGCACAGTTTCTATCAGCATGAAGCAGCAGAATCTCTGGCCGCAGCGAACAAGCGTGTGTCTAATATTCTGGCAAAGAATGCGGATCAGCTGACCGAATCTGATGTGGACGAATCTCTACTGCAGGAAGATGCCGAGAAGGCATTAGCTTCTGCGTTAAACGCTAAAATTGAAGCTGTTAAGCCTCTATTTGAAAAAGCAGACTTCAATGGCGCCCTGGAAGTTCTGGCAGAACTGAAAGAAGAAGTAGATCCATTCTTCGACTCAGTAATGGTGATGGCGGAAGATGGCAAGGTTCGTGTGAATCGTCTGGCACTGGTACAGAAACTGAGAAATCTGTTTTTGGAAGTGGCGGATATTTCTTTGCTACAAGCAAGTTAAGCTAGGAAAACCCCTTTAGAAAAAACAGGGGTTTCCGATTTAAGAAGGCGACTTAAAGTCGGCTTTACTTATGCACTTGCTGCCAGCTCATCTTTCTCAATAGCCTGCTGACCGTATTGGTCAATTATCCCACACAAGTATTCGGCATCTTGTTTAACACCTGAAAAACGCCCTGAACCCCAGGTATGCAACCAAGGCAAGCCTAGAAAGTACAGCCCAGGTTGAGAGGTTACTCCTCTGTCATGCTTGGGGTGGCCTTGGCCATTAAACACCGGGGCATCCAGCCAACCAAAATCTGGGCGAAACCCAATACACCATACGATGCTGGTTATCCCTGACTCTGCGAGATCCAACTGTGTGCGCTCCAGGGGAACCTGCCACACAGGCTCATACTGAGATGGTCCTTCGTCGGTGGTAATGCCTTGAGACTCAATCCAGGCATCAATTCGAGAATTAATGTTGTTAAAAGTATTATCGGCTTTCTGCAGGTTGTCCGCTAAGTTGGCTTTAAACAGCAGGTTTTGGCCATCAAAATCGGTCATTTGGCCGAAAAGCTCCATACCTTCCAGAGCAAATTGACGCAAATCTATATCCCGCCCACCATCTCTCCCGGTTACATAATGGTTCGTATTGTTGCGGACGTTTTCCCCCAGAGAATGCTCCTTCACAGACATCTTGTAATACCCCATGTCATCAAGCCACTCCACTACGTCCTTCCCTCGATAAAACCTAGCCACTCGTGGTGCATTGCCAGTAGCAAGAAAAACCTTCTTGCCTTGCAAATGCAGATCCTCTGCAATCTGAGCCCCAGACTGGCCAGAGCCAACAACTAACACTCCACCGTCAGGCAGCTGTTTGGCATTCTTGTATTCAGCCGAATGCAGCTGTTGCACCGAAGCAGGAATGCGTTCTGCCATTCGAGGAATGACCGGCACATGGTAACCACCAGAACACACCACCACTTGATCAGCGGTGTAATCGCCATCAGTGGTTGTGATGTGATACTTGCCCTGATCATCCTGAGTCACGAGATTTACTGTAACGCCTTCTTTCACTGGGGCCTGTACTTTAGCGGCAAAGCGCTCTAGCCAAGCAATGGTCTGCTTACCCGTCATAAATCCCCTAGGGTCATCACCGTCATAAGGCAGCCCAGGAAGGTCGCACTGCCAATTAGGGGTAACCAAGGTAAATGCATCCCAGCGTTCATGCTTCCACCCATGGAAAATGCTGTGCTTTTCCAATACCAAATGACTCAGGTTGACCTGTTGTAAAAAATAGCTCATCGTCAGGCCCGATTGACCACCGCCGACGATGATGACTGAATAGTGTTCTATCGAACTCGTCATAATTTAGTCTCTAAGAAAATGAATTTAACTACGAGCAATAGGCTTGAGCGACAACACGGTCACCTTTGCCTTGGGATCTTCAATTTTCGCCACTTGATCCCTAATTTCTTGAAGTTGGTCTGCAGCACTAGAGCACGCAAAACCAAATTTCTGAGCAACTCGCTCGCTTGCTTTTGTAAGAGCAACCTCAGACCGTTTTAAAAACTCTTCCGCCGAAACAGACTCTCCGGCCGTGAAATAGTCCAAAATGACCGTCGACGGTGAGTAACACTGCTCTTCTTGGCCGTTGGGCCAACGCACATTAAAAGTAACCGCAGGCATAGCAACTCCATAATTAATCACTGTGCAAAGTAATGGGTGAATCAAGAAAACCCTGTAAGGGGCTCTTGATTTAAATCGTAAAAAAGATGTTGTTGGTTTCCTTGAAACACACGCAACTGTCTATCGTCCGTAAGCTCTCCGATCACCGCCGCATGTATGTCTCGCTGATGAAACTGCTGAACCAGTTGCTCGCTTTTGCCTGCGGGGGCGGTTAGCAAATAGCCAAAACTGGGAAAGGCACAAAGCCAATCAGTCATTGCAACACCAACGGGCTTGGGGATGGCATTTAAATCAATCTGAGCGCCACAATTGGAACTCTCAAGCAACATAACCGTGGTGCCTAATAGTCCTGCTTGGCTGATGTCCTTACAGGCCACCGCCAATTGTTGTTCCGCTATCTGGGGCAGTAATGCTAAGTCTTGCCTTATACGAATAGCGGGTGCTGACGTCGCCGCATTCCAATTCAAACTGGAGCCCTGAAATGCGCCCCTGAGGTCAATAGCTGCAATCAACTGATGCCGGGGCTTGGCTGCAAAGCTGCTCAATAGATGACGAGCATAACCCAGTATCGATACCGCCAAATTGGGCTGATCTGACTTCAAATTAGTGTGCCCGCCGACTATGGGTACTCCCAGATGCTCTGAAGCATCAACCATTCCCTTCAATACTGCTTCAAGTTGCGAGGAGTCTTCTGAGGACCATAGTGCGTTCACAACTGATGTTGGTGTGCCACCCATCGCGGCAATATCACTGCAATTCACCATTACTCCGCACCAGCCGGCAAACCAAGGCTCACGCTTAACTAACTCAGTTTGCATGCCTTCTATTGCTAGTAATTGATAACCCTGATTACCTGCCATGGGTATCGCAGCTGTATCATCACCATTGAAATGCCACCCTTCAGGCAAACTCGGTAAACACGAACTGACTGCTGAAATGTCACGCTTCAAATTCAAGCCGGAACGGCGCTTAACTTCTCGTAATAACGAATCTAATGGTGGATCAATCACATCAAATTCCTCCTGTACTGAGCTGGCCATATTCATAGGTCACCTGACTCCAATGGTTAAGCAGCCGCAGTTTCGGTGGCTAACCAGCCATCCCAGAACTGGTTGTGTTGGTGCTGTTTCCTAGCCCTAAGTACAAAACCACTATTAGGTGTATGACAGGGGGGGTAGGCCGAAAGGTCTGCTTGCATCACTGCGTGAGGATGACCAAATATCTGCTGGTATTCTTGGGTCTCCCACTTCATGCGTTTAAACAGGGGTTCATTTTTTTGCTGAACCGTCGCCATGAAACACTGGCACCCCAAAGCATGAGCGCTGCTAACTGCCAACCGTATAAGCGTAGGGCCAAGTTGGCCCTGAGTGCGAAATTCGGGATCCACCGCTAACCGGGAGCCATACCATAGGTTTGGCCCTTCCTCATGGATTCGAACCGTGCCCACCACCTGCTGATGCCAACCTCCGTTATTACCCAGCGCCACGAGTATGCGGGCTCGTTGGTCAATATCATCCAGGTCATCCTGTTCAAAAATCTGCTGCTCCTGACAAAACACTCGCCGTCTAAGGTCATAAGCTTGTTCGATTTCCCAAGGTAGGGTTGCCCATTTAATGGTGTAGTCGGAAAAATCTGGGTACTTCATTTAAAACCTCCTCAATCCGTGAAACCTAAATCTCGCCAGCCAAACTGGCCTCGGGCACTTCATAACTGGCTAGGGTTGAGCAAGCACCGCACTTACTGCATCCAGCTTTCGCGGTGTCGGCCGTCATACCGGCATCATAAAGCTGACGCCCCAGCGGCCGTAAAATACCTTCCATAAATTCGGGGGAAGGTGAGGTATGGTCTTCTAGAGGAGTACCTCTGATTGGCACAAAAGGCACTACGAAGGGATAAACACCTATTTCGATCAGTTGTTCGCTAACCGCCAAAATAGTTTCTGCCGAATCACCTAAGCCTGCGAGTATGTAAGTGCTCACTTGGCCTCGACCGAAGACGGCTACCGCATGCTCAAAGGCTTCGAGATAATGAGCTAACGTGTCTTCAGACTTACCCGGCAATATTTCTTCTCGAAGCTCCTGCCCAAGCACTTCCAAGTGCATGCCCAAACTATCAATGCCCGACTCTTTCATTCGCTGATACCACACCAGATCAGCTGGAGGTTCACACTGGCCTTGAATGGGAATATCAACGACAGCTTTTATGGCTTTGGCGCTGTCTGCCAAAACCTTAGCGCCACGATCAGATGTCGCTGGCGTGCCAGTGGTCATTACCATTTGGGAAACACCGTCGAGCTCAACCGCCGCTTTGGCAACCTGGGCTAACTGTTCCGGTGTTTTTTCAGCAATGGTTCGACCCGCTCGCAGGGACTGGCCTATTGAGCAAAACTTGCAGGCTTTTTTACGACTTTCATATCGAACGCATGTTTGGAGAATGGTTGTCGCCAATACATCTTTGCTGTGCAACGTAGCAATGTGGGAATAGGGCACGCCGTCTGACGTTTCTAAATCATAAAATTTCGGAGAATCCGCAAAACTGACGTTTTTTAGAGGAATCAAAGAGTCTCCGTCCAACGACTCTTGGTGTTGCAATACCTCATCCCCACTAAGGGTTTGCACAGAAAACGGTGATTGCCAAGCAGACTCCGTATAGATGGGTACCATCAAGGTTGTGCCATCTACCGTGACAGCCTGATGATCTGAAGGCCCAGCACCCCCTCGTCGACTCACATGCCTCTGCTCAGGCGACGTCAACCGCAAACCTTTGGTTTGCAGTTCGGTTAGTAAGCGTTGGCTATCCGTTGATGCTCTCATCAATAAGTCCTCCTGTCACAGTTTCGGGCTCGGATGTAGATTGGTACAGCGGCCCTGTTGCCATGGCTTGGCGATAATTAGTGGGTTGATCATTAATGGCTAGGCTGAGTAATTCCGGCCGAGCATAATGGCCCACAGAATCCATCATCCGCTTCCGTTTGGTAATGAGCTTGAAGTCCAAGTCAGCGATAACCAAACCCTCGCCTTGAGTTAACGCTGGAGAGAGATGCTTGCCTTCAGGGGAAATAATGGCGCTGTTACAGCCATCTCTGAGCGCTTTTTGGAGCTTTTCATCAGGTGTGATGGATTCAATCTGAGCATCAGTGAGCCACCCAGTGGCATTAACCACAAAGCACCCAGACTCCAATGCATGATGCCGAATAGTCACTTCGATCTGGTCTCCGAAAATGGGCCCCACCAGAGAACCAGGAAACTGACTGCAATGAATCTGTTCATGCTGAGTCATCAAAGCGTATCGAGCCAATGGGTTGTAATGCTCCCAACAAGCTAGGGCTCCGACTCGGCCCACAGCGGTTTCAGCCACCTTTAACCCAGAGCCGTCTCCTTGGCCCCAAATCATGCGCTCATGGTAAGTGGGAGTAATTTTCCGGCGCTTTAAGGCAATGCGTCCATCAGCATCGAAAATAAGTTGAGTGTTAAACAGGCTTCCATGATCACGCTCATTCACCCCCAACACCACCACTAGCCCCAACGCCTTGGCGCGCTCGGCAACAGCGTCAGTAATTGGGCCTGGCACTACAACCGCTTCTTGATAAAGCCGTAAATGCTCTGCACCACAGGCAACCGCTGGCAGCACAAAGGAAAAATAGGGGTAGTAGGGCACAAAGGTTTCGGGAAACACCATCAACTGCACACCCTGGCTCGCCGCTTCATCCATGGCATCCAGCACCTTCACTAGAGTGCCTTGAGCACTTTCTAGATCCGGAGCCAGTTGCACAGCCGCGGCCCGAACCACTTGTTGCTCATCGTTCAACGACATGGGCCGCGCTCCTCTTAAAGTGTCCAGGTATCCACGATCACTGCATTGTCACGTATGTGAAGCAGTTTCAAATCCATCACATCCAGAGGATTAATAGGGCGAATACCTTCAATCAGACTAGGCTCACCGGCACCATATAAGGCCTGCAATGCAAAACGACAGCAGTAAACCTTGCCGCCTTCCGACATAAATTTTTGCAGTTGATTGGCATAGTTTTGATGGCCCGGAAAGGCTTCATCACCCAAGGTTGGAAAACCACGCTGCACACCTAAAGTCACCCCTGGGCCGTACAGCAAAATGGAAGTTTCATAGCCTTTGCGCAATAAACGTGTGGCTTGCAGCATATTCACTAAACCAATAGAGCCTTCAAAAGCCACAGTGTGGAAAGTGACAAGTGCTTTTTCTCCCTCCTTGGCTTTAACGTCTTCGAATACCTTTTCTTCGTAATCTACAAAGAAATCACCGGTCTTATGCATGGGTGTGGTTACTTCTGGCATGGGGTTGTCTCCTCTGAGTCATTCGGGGGCAATCGATTCCTGGTGATCACCCGGGTTCAAAGGGACAAGAGCAATGGAAGGGCCAAACGAGTTACAATTGATTGCAATCAATTAGCAATCAAAAAGACCAAGTGCGTTTATCGGATATTAAAAAATTTTTCTAAACTCAAGAATTGCAATCAAAATGCAATCAATTTTTAACGGCAATTTGCACTCATTTCGCACCCAGATACCTACAAGAGTGCAGTGCTTGCACACAATTTAACCCCAGAATTCTATGACTGTGTATGGCAATCAACTTGCTTGGTTGATCCATAAATTGATCGGATTCAGGACATGAAATATAACGACTTAAGACGGTGGGCCAGACGCTTACAAAACCGCCAAGGACAACCTGCGTATCGGCTAATTGCCGATCTTATATCCGAAGATATAGACAGCGGCCGATTGCAGGTAAGAGACCGTTTGCCAACTCTGCGAGACTTAGCAACCGCCACAGGCATCAATTACACCACCGCCGCTCGCGCTTATACCGAAGCGAAAAGTCGTGGGCTTATTGATTCTCACCCAGGATCAGGCACCTTTGTGAAAGGCCGAACCTCTACTCTGCGGCCCAGCTCTGGGGCTTACGAAATGACCATGAACCTAATGATTGAGCCAGCTGTTCCGGCATTGGTAGAGCAAATAAGGGAAAGCTCCATTCGAGTTTTGGCTCAGCATGATCTGTACAGCATGCTTAGGTATCAAGCTTTTGGGGGTACTCACGACAACAAAGAAGCCGCTTTGCAATGGTTGGGGCGCCGCCTACCTAACCCAGACATAGAACACCTATTGATTTGCCCAGGTATTCATTCCGCACTCGTAGGGTTAATGAGCACTCTGATCAGTCGGGATCAAGTTCTGTGCGTTGAAAGCCTGATATACCCGGGCATAAAAGCCATTGCTGCCCATCTTGGAATTCAATTACATTCCCTTGAACGAGACGCAGACGGGCCTCTAGCCAGGCCCTTCGAAGAGGTTTGTAAACAAGGGAATGTTGGAGCCGTCTACCTAAACCCTACCATTCACAACCCCACCACCAGCATCATGAGCAAAGGCCGACGTGAAGCCTTAGCCGATGTGGCTCTTAGATACAGTATTCCTATTATTGAAGACGACGCTTATACCATGCTGACCGATGCTCCACCGCCGAGCTTCAGCGAATTAGCACCAGACTTAACCTGGTACATTACCGGAACTTCCAAATGCTTTGGCCCCGGTGTACGTTCCGCTTTTTTATATACCCCAGGTAAACGTCACAGCCAACGGTTGTCTGCAGCCATGAGATCCCTGCATGTTATGTCCAGCCCCATGACCGATGCGTTGGTTAGCCAGTGGATAACGGATGGAACAGCTGACGCCATGCTTAAGGCAACCCGTCAAGAGGCCATTGCACGCCTGCACACTGCCGAAGAACAACTGGGCAATAAAAACATTCTAAGTGCTGAAGGCGCGTTTCATCTTTGGTTAAAAATACCCAAAAGCTCAGATTGGAACCCTTCTGAGCTGGCGGTTCAGTTGCGACAACAAGGAATCAGTGCGGTATCGAGTGCCGCTTTTTGTACCAACAACAATCCACCCAATGGACTGCGCCTGTGCTTCGGAGGCCCAATCAGTCGTGATCAATGGCTAGAAAGGCTGAAACAAGTCAATGAGTTAATTGAACAACCCAGCTACCTCGCTACAGGTTTGCATTAGGGCCGGCTAACACTAATTGTTAACAGGCCCTAGGGATGCATTTCTTAAAGCTCTGATTTACCCTTGCGCCGGGTTTACGCTTTAACTTTCTTTTTACGGCATTGGGCACTCAATCACCTTGAACAAATTAGTCATCCTCGACCGCGACGGCGTAATCAACGAAGACTCCGACAACTACATCAAATCCCCAGAAGAATGGATTCCCATTCCCGGCTCTATTGAAGCCATTGCTACTCTGAATCAAGCCGGATTCATTGTAGCCGTCGCTACCAATCAGTCAGGCATTGCTCGCGGCTATTACGATGTAGCTACCTTGGAAGCTATGCATCAAAAGTTTTTAAACCTTGTAAAACAAGCTGGAGGCACCATTGCTCACATCGCTTTTTGCCCCCATGGACCTAAAGATAATTGCAATTGCCGCAAACCAAAAATCGGTATGGTGGAGGAAATCGAAAAAGTTACAGGACTTTCTGCCCGAGGTGGTTGGTTTGTGGGGGACAAATGGGCAGACATACAATGTGGACTCAATGCCGGGTGTCAACCGATTCTGGTTAAAACCGGAAAAGGTGAAATGACTTTGAAGAATCACGCTTCAGATCTAAAAAACGTTACCCTTAGCAAAAATTTGAAACATGCCAGTGAAAGGATACTGCTGGATATTTAAATAAGAGATTCAGGGATGTCACAGCACTCAATAAAGTTTCGACACAATAATCCTATGGGTAATCCGTTTTATATTGCCATCACAGCTATAAGATCGGCAGTTTTTTTGTTTTGTTTTCACGCTCCATTCACCATCTTTTGGGCACTTTTTAGTTTAGCCATAGCATGGCTACTTCCTTCCAAATGGCGTTTCGCATTTGTGGTTCAATTCTGGGCCAAAGTCACCATTTTTTTCTGTCGCTGGATTCTCGGTATCCGCTATAACGTCATCGGACGAGAAAACATACCTGAGGTCGGCATAGTGGTTAGTAACCATCAAAGTTCTTGGGAAACGTATTTTCTACAAACACTTTTTTCGCCACAAACCCAGGTGATTAAAAAACAACTGCTGAGCATTCCTTTTTTCGGTTGGGGCTTGAGATTAATTGAACCCATAGCCATTGATCGAGACGATCGTCGTGGAGCAATGAACCAAGTATTAGAGCAAGGCAAAAGAATGCTGAATAAAGGTGTCTATGTTTTAATCTTCCCAGAAGGCACTCGAAAGCCCCCGACAGAATTGGGTAAATTTAACAAGGGTGGCGCTTTGTTAGCTCGTGAATCTGAAATGCCTATGATTCCAGTTTCACAAGACTCCGGCTTGCTTTGGTTAAATAAGAAATTTCTAAGACATCCAGGCACAGTCACCGTCACCATACACCCGCCTGTTTACGTTGGAGATATGAGCCCTGAAGAAGCCATGGATCAGGTGAAAAAAACAATTCAAACTGAACTACAAAAAACCCTACCTAAAGGCTAACCTAGAACATAAATATTTTCCGAGTCTGAACCTTTGTCTGAATCAAATTTCCAAACTCGTCTGCGTATGATTATTGGCGATAAAACCGTCAGCGCATTTGCTAGGCACGTCGGTTTAAGCGAAAGTTTAATCAGAAAGTATTTAAAAGGCAGCGACCCAAGCTTAAGCAGAGCGCAGCAAATTGCCAACAGAACAGGCTGTTCGCTAAATTGGTTAGCAAGTGGTCAAGGTCGACCACTGAATGAAGATTTATTTATCGGTGCAATGGAATTAACCAAAGAACTTCAGATTTCTAAAAACTCATTGACCGAAGAAGACGAGAAATTTTTAAGACAATTTTTAGAAATCTACAAACATTTAGAGCTCACTAGTTTTAATGCCGGGTTTGTTTCATCAAACATTACTCAACAGGTGAATCAGAACACCACCAAAAGCAATGCTTAATCCCCATCTATTTCATCCACTAAGCTCTGAAGAGTGCTTTTGGAAAGCTCTTGAATATCCATCACATAAATTAGCTGTATTAACAGATCGGCGCCTAATATCCCTCTATTAATCTTATTTCTTAGGTTAGCTGCTGTCTGGTATATACCCTTTTCAGCCAGTAGTTGACTAATATCTTCATAACGCAGTTTTTTCCTATGCATTTCTGATTTTATTAGCCGACCTACCAGATCCCGCCACTGGTTGCTTTTCATACAGAAAGCACCTTTTTCGTAAAATATAGTATTCATTTATACATTATATATTACCTAAATCACAATTTTTTCTTTACAAGCCTTCATGGATTATGGTGAACTGAGGCCATGCTTATGTTCAATAAGGCATCACCAAAGGAGCTAAAAATGAATTGGGATTTGAAACAACTGGAAGCGCTGTTTCAACAGCAGGTTAATTGGGCAGTGCAAGCAGAAGATGACTGTTTATGCATCACGAATGAAGATGGTCTCGATGCCATCCTTGCCGTGAGTGGCGAACAAATTGTGGTTGAAACTGTGCTATTCGACAAAGCACAAGTAACCGACACGAATTTATTAAATGAAAAGATTTTAAGAACACATCAATTGTTCCCGTTGAGCACGATCGCAATTTCTAGCTTCAACAATCAAGATTTCTATGTTGCTTTCGGTGCTCTGTCAGCTCAATCAAAAGAAGAGAGCATACTGACAGAAATCTCAACGCTGTTTGATAATGTTGCTGAATTCTTAGACGCATATGACGAATTCATAAACTAATACAGGAGTAATAACATGAGTGTATGGAAAAAACTATTTACTGCTGTAAAAGGTGGTGCCAATGAAGCCGCAGAAGCAATTGTGGATACCCAGGCCCTTCGAATTCTTGATCAGGAAATTAGAGAAGCGAAAGAAGAATTAAGAAAGTCTGATGAAGCGCTTACAAAAATAATGGCTAAGAGAAAACTATCTGAAAGTAAGCTTTCTTCATTGAAATCATCAATCGCAGATTATGAAAAATATGCCCTAGACGCGAATAGCAAAGGGGATACACAATTAGCTCTGGATTGTGCACAAAAAGTGGCGGATTTAAGAGCTGAGGAACAATCGGAACAAAGCTTTAAGGATCAGTTTGTTCAGTCAGAGCAAACCTTAAAGGCTAATATTGCCAAAGCTAAAACCAATTTAAAAAAGCTTCAACAACAGGTGGATATAGTAAAGGCGACCGAATCCGTACAGAAGGCTCAGGCTTCTATATCCGCGAAAGCATCAGGTGCCAATAGCAAAATGAAAACCGCATCAGAATCATTGGCTCGGATACAACAAAAACAGCAGGAGCGCCAAGCGCAATTCGAGGCGGCCGCAGAGCTAGCAGAAGATGAATCAGGTGATTCTCTTGAGAAGAGACTACAAGAAGCTGGCATCAGTGGCACCAATAGTTCCGCTAGCGAAGAGTTGGAAAGAATTTTAGGAAAGTCATAGTTTCATATGCTTCTAATCGTTAAACTGAGAAGTGCTTTAATCAAGCACTTCCTAGAATTAAAATGGCAGACGATATTGTTTGCCATTTTTGCATATGCGGTAATCTGTTGGCTGTTACTTTATCTATCTGGTGAAACCGCGCTTATTAACCACAAAGATTTTTTATATTGGTTAGTAGTCACCACTTCTACCGTTGGATATGGTGACCTCTCACCAGAAACCTTCTTAGGTAAAATGTTTACGTCCTTTTTCATAATCCCATTTGGGTTGGGGTTGTTTGGACTGGTTATAGGTAGGGTTGCCGCTTTCTTTTCTTACCACTGGCGTAAAAAGGTTATAGGTTTGTCTTCATTCAATTACAGTGACCATATTATCATGCTTGGTTGGAATAGCACTCGAACCATTCAACTGATAAAACTGCTCCTAAGAGAAATGGAATACGAAACAGTACAAAGAAAAATTGTACTTTGTGTTCGGGAATCTATTGAGAATCCACTACCGGATCAAATTAGTTTCATTAGGGTTAATAGTTATACGGATGATGATCTTTCTATAAGAGCATCGTTAACTGAGTCGAGCATCATCATAATTGACAACCCTGATGATGACCTAACCATGACCTCATCGCTTTACTGTGCTGACATTAATCCTGACGCTCATATCATTGCTTACTTCAAAGATCCCAAACTGGGAAATCTACTAAAAGCGCACTGTCCGAATGTTGAGTGTATGCCGTCAGTTGCGGTTGAAATGATAGCGAAATCTGCGGTTGATCCTGGTTCTAGCGCGTTACACCATCAGTTGTTAAATGTTAGCGATGGTATGACTCAATACTCGATAACCTACAGCGGTGGCGAAGAACTGAAAGTCGGATCAGTATTTCAAGTTATGAAAGAAAAGTATGGTGCCACTTTGATTGCAGTATCGAATGGAAACCTGAAAGACATCATGATTAATCCGGCACTGGAACACACCATCACAAATGGAACATCCCTGTTTTATATTGCTGATGAACGCATAAACAACATCAACTGGAAAAGTTTTAGTGTTTAAAAAATGGTTCAATAACAAACAGCCATCATCAGAAGTAGATGTGCCTGAACTCATCGGTCTTAGACTAGGCGGAGCATTTGAGCTAGATGCTCTCATGTTGAAGCTGGTGCAACCTGAATTAATAATTGAGGGAGCCGCGTCTACACAGTTTATTCAAGCTGTGGGATTCGTTCAGCTTGATGAAAACAGCTCTGTTTTAAGATACTACACGGATGACGATGGATTTATTCAAATTCTGTTGGATGGTGGAATTAGTGAATCAAATATTTCAGACGTTAAACTTTGGTATTTCTATTCAACCTCAGCTATCGCTAACGAAACCGAATGGAACCAGTTTCTAAACTCAGGAATCAGCCAGCCCACCACTAGGCTTGAAGGTCATGAGTTTCACCGTGTCTGGGGAACCACCTCCACTGACTCACCACCTATTGCGATAACCGAAACAACCTATACGAATACAAGCAGTAAAAGCCAAACCGATCAATTTGTCATGCTATATGAGCGCGAACTCAACTCTGGGAAACATGAGTTTTTAACTATTGCCGGCGAAGAGAAACTAATGAATGGCAACCTTGATCGCGTAAAAGTTGTGAGTACCGGATTCGATCTCCAACCATCGGACCTAAATATTATTGGTTAATTAAAGGACTTATACATGGGAATTATACAAACAACCTTATTAGGTTTAGGGAATTTTGCTCTTTACTTTGCAATCAGTATTGGCCTATTGCTCCTTTTTAAATTCATTTATGCGCTCATTACACCGCATGATGAATGGAAACTGGTTAAAGAAGAACAAAACACCGCAGCAGCAACAGGTTTCATAGGTGCGGTGATCGGCTTTGCTATTGCACTTTCAGGGGCAATCATAAACTCACAATATCTTTTAGACTTTGTTATTTGGGGAGCAGTAGCTTTAGTCGCCCAAACATTGGCGTTCCTCATAGTAAGGTTTATTTTTATGCCCAAGTTAGTCCAGCGCATCAATGATAACGAACTCTCAGCTGGGATCGTATTAGGCGGAGTTTCAATTGCAGTGGGCCTGTTAAATTCTGCATGTATGACCTATTAAAAGCAGCGGGGGTTAACTATGAAGCGTAGTAAGTCAATTAATTTAAATAGGATGCGTAAGAGCATCCCTGGCAATCTTGTTAAACCACTCGCTTTAGCTGTGGCTACCAGCGCTTTGGTTGCATGCAGCAATCAAAAAGAAGCTAAGGTATATCAATCGGTTGAAACCTGTAAAAACGATAACCCAGATGCCCACTCAACCTGTGAAGCTGCTTACCAAAAAGCATTACAAGAAGCTTATCGAACAGGCCCCAAGTATTCCTCTTTAAGCGATTGCGAATCAGAATTCGGTTCATTCAATTGCGGGCCCTATAACCATAGAGGCCAAAATTGGGTGGTCCCTCTTATGGCAGGTTTCATATTTGCTAAAGCGCTGGATTCAAGAGATGGATTCTATAGTTCGCCAGTTTTTACATCCTATAATCGAAGCTCACCCATGTATGGAGATTGGATATCTAGCAATGGATACCAATATCCAAAAAACTATCGGACAGGCAAGGTAGTCATTAATAACGATACCTTTAAGCCTAAACCAACCGTCAACAGAACGATTTCACGAGGAGGATTTGGTTCCGTGGTATCGGCTAAATCCAGTTGGGGTGGGTCATCTAAATCCAGCTGGGGCTCATCCAAGGGAGGCTGGGGAGGCTAAGTTTTTTGTTTCGATGCTCTACTAATCCAAGACCAAACTGGAAAACTTTAGCGGATGAATTTGGTTTTAAGTTTCACACAATGCATGGTTCTGTTTACTGGGATGAAACCGCCTACTATCAGTTTTCCCTAAGTCAAATCGAAGACCATATAGAGGCACCGACTGAAGAACTCCATCAAATGTGTCTGGACATTGTTGACCAAGTGGTCAGGGATGAAGAGTTACTCAAGCGCTTTCAAATCCCCAAAGATCATTGGGATCTGGTGAGTGAGTCATGGAATGAGAATCAACAAAGTCTCTATTCCAGGCTAGATCTAGCTTACGATGGGAAAAACCCAGCAAAGTTGCTGGAGAATAATGCAGATACACCAACGAGCCTTTACGAAACAGGTTTCTGGCAGTGGTTGTGGCTAGAAGATAAGGTTAATGGTGGCGAACTCTTACGAGAGTCTGATCAATTTAACTCTCTTCAAGAAAAACTGGTGCACCGATTTTATGAGCTCAGGCTAAATAAACCCGGACACACTCTTCACCTTTCATGTTGCAAAGACACTGACGAAGACAGGGGTACCGTGCAATATCTGGAAGATTGCGCAAACGAAGCAGGGATAGATACCAAGTTTGTGTTTATTGAAGATATAGGCGAAGGTGAAGATGGTTGCTTTACTGACCTAGACGATCAAGTAATTACGTGGATTTTTAAGTTATACCCATGGGAGTTTATGCTTCGGGAAGAGTATTCGTTTCTCATTAAAAATTCATTTAGCCAATGGATAGAACCACCTTGGAAATCAATTCTTTCAAACAAAGCCATCCTTCCAATACTCTGGCATCAGCACCCTAATCACCCAAACCTATTGCCTGCTTTTTTTGAGGATGATCCAAATATTGGCAAGTTAGGAAGTTGGGTTAAAAAACCCATATTTGCTCGAGAAGGGGCTAATATCGAAATCCACGACAATGGCCTTCTTATTGAAAAGTCTGATGGCCCCTATGGCAACGAAGGTTACATCTACCAACAGTACTCACCCCTTCCTAAATTTGGTGAGAACTTTACTTTAGTTGGATCTTGGCTGGTTAATGACCAGGCGGCAGGCATTTCAATTCGAGAAGATTCAAACCGAATCACACAAGATCTATCTAGGTACCTGCCTCATATTATTCTTGGTTAAGTTAACTAAGGCAGCTCATCCCCATAACGGTCACCTAGAATATCTTTCAAATCCTCATATTCTTGATCGACTTCTTCACCAAGATTTTCAAACTGATCTTGCAGTTCTTTACCACTGCTAAAGCCAACTTCTCTTTCTACGGATCTTAAAAAGCTCTCGAAGCCTTTCCCTGCATGGTAATAGCCACCGCCACCAGTAGACAGAACATATCTAGCGACCAAAGATTGGCAATCTCGGCACTGAACAAACACTTTTTGTTGTTCGTCTCGTACCAGAATGTTTCTGGTATTGCGGGAACCACATTTCTGGCATTTCTGAATATGGACTTCCATAATGCAAACCCTCTATGCGATGCCTAGCAAGGCAATCATGAATTTCCAGTAAGCGGAGCCTACTAACGCAACTACTATAAAACCAACTACACCAATTAAGCCACCAATCATAATCATATCTTTAGTCTTAATAGCATTTGAACTAAACGCAATGGCATTAGGCGGAGTACTTACGGGCAGGGCCATTGCCATAGAGCACATCATGGCTAACGCCAGAACCAATGAAAGCATATATTCAGATGCGAAATTCAAAGACATCACTAACGGAATAATTAAACCAGCTGTCGCGGTATTACTCATGACTGTGGACATCACCAGTGCAACACCCGCAGCTATGGATAAGAGGATCAATGGTGAAGCGTCTAGTGGTAATTGCCCTACCAATACCGCCCCTAAACCACTGGTGTTTAAAGCGACGCCAAGAGCCAAGCCGCCGGCTACCATATATAGAACATCCCAAGGCAACGAACGAAAATCAGAGCTGTCCAATAAACCTAACCAGAAGCACGCAATAATAGGCAATAACGCTACGGTTCCTGTGCTTAATCCGGTGTAGCTGCCAGTGAACCAGCCGATAGCCGTTAAACCAAAAATAGAAATGGCTAAAACATGTTTGTACGTGGTTTTACCAGAGTCTCTTACATCAATTTCCAGGGTGAGGTCACCTGCTGGGAAAACCCTTAATAGTAGCTGCCAGAGCAGAACCAAAAAGAAAACAAGAAACGGTGATGTGAATAATATCCAATCTAAAAAGCTCAGGTTAAAACCTTGTTTAGTTAAATATGAGAGAGCGATTGCATTGGGCGGCGTACCAATAGGTGTTCCAATGCCACCTAAATTACAAGCAAAGGGGATCGCAAGAACCAATGCTTTTCGAAAAGGTTGATCGTCAGGAATTCGTTTTAATAATGGGAACACCATGGTCAACATCATTGCTGTGGTTGCGGTATTACTGATCCACATAGATAGAAACGAACACACCAAAATGATTCCCAACAGGGTCATTGCTGGCTTGCCTTTGGTTCGGTCTAGAATGAGTTGGGCAAATTTGATGTCTAACCCATACTTCTGCATCAAAGACGATAAAACGAAACCACCCAAGAATAGCAAAATAATATTTGAGAAGAACGGCGAAAAGAAAATGTCTTTCTTGCTAGCGAGTTCCTCAACCTGCAAGACAGGTAAAAGCCAAATAATTTCTAAAGCCAGAATTAAAAAGCTGACCACGAATAATGAAACCCATTCTGTGATCCACAAGACTGCAGCGATAATCAAAATGATTGCCGTAATTTCTTGCGACCGAGTAAGGTCACCAAATGGCAGGCCAATGGTTTCACCGATCAGAATCATGAGAACGAGAAATACCGAAGCAAAAAGGCGTTGCTTTCTAGATTTAGTCATGGATGGATACCTGAAAGTCAGATAGATTTAGGAACTGAATAGACTTACTGTAGTTGATAATCAATCATCTGCTTATGAGCTAAATCAGCTCAATCGGTTTAACCATTATTCAGCTAAAATAGCTTAATGAACCCTTTGACTGAGTTCGTCAAATGAACTCACTGGTACCAAAAGACTTAATAAGTTTTTCTAGACGGCTTCTTCTGAACAAAGGCTTCGCATAAACTAATAATTCGTCCAACTAATCGAACGACAAGGTCGCACTTGCCAGACACATCTCATATAAACTACCGCAATCGTTTTAATCGACACATCTGGTTAACCGAATGCAAAAAGGACATAAAGCGCTATTTTGATTCAAGGCAAATTGTTCGCGGAAACATATCCAAAGAACCCATTTGGATGAAAGTACCCTTGACCTCAATTTGGGTGGTGCAAAGTGTCGGTACGCCAGGTTTTCATGGTTGGTTTGTGGTGACAGGCGATCACCCCACTGACATTGTGGGCATGGGCGGAGTAGAGGGTGCAAAAGATGCGCTGGTTCATTTTTCTAATAAGTGGCAACGTGCAGCCAACATTCTTATGGAAGGCGAAGATTATCCTGACTTTCGCATTGAGAACATAGAAGATCGGCCGAAAATTGGCTGGGCAATCAGTCAAAGAGCAGAAGCATTTAAAGAACTTGCAATGGACTTAGCTTAGATCAACAGAATTAATCTAATGAGGTTATTGTCAGAATAAATATTCTGGTCGATAATTCCATTTCAATTCAAAACTATCCGAGGTGAAAAAATGATTGTAGCAAACACTCACCGGGTAGAAGACAACCAATAGCTTTCAGTCTTCGCCCGGTTCTTAATGCTGCTAAATCTCAGCAGCAACATGGCCGGGGTCTTGTACCCCAGAATAAACAAAGAATTCTTGGGGCAAATCATGTTCGATTTCCAAACCTTACAGAGCTTTGGCTGGCAGCCTTTTTTTCAACAACAAATTACCTTAGACGAATGGGATCAGGTTAAGCCAGCACGCATTATTGAAGTTCAACGAAACCAAATATCAATTTTATCTAATAAACAAAATAGAATTTTAACGATAAATCCTAACTGGCCTGCATTTGCAGTAGGTGATTGGATTTTGCTGGACGAAAGCTTTCAATTTATACGTTTATTAGATCGACAATCTGTTTTTAAACGAAAAGCGGCGGGCAGCAAAGTTCAAGAACAGCTTATCGCCAGTAACATTGATACGCTCTTCATCGTGACAAGCATGAATCACGATTTCAATCTCAATAGAATGGAGCGCTATTTAAGTCTGGCATTTGAGGCTCAAGTCGAACCCGTACTTGTGCTGACACGAGCCGATGAAAGTGATCAAGTAGAAGAGCTTTGCCTGCAGGCTTCTAAGCTTTCGAGTCAGGTTGCTACGGTGGCAATCAATGGCTTGGATTCGGAAAGCGTTCAGCAGCTTCATCCTTGGTGCCAGCCAGGAAAAACCTTGGCTGTCATGGGCTCTTCCGGAGCTGGCAAGTCAACACTCATCAATTCACTTGCTGGTACCGACCTTCAATCCACAGGCACCATTCGAGAAGATGATAGCAAAGGCAAGCACACCACTACTTCTAGATCTATGCATCAATTGCCTATTGGTGGACTCATTATTGATACGCCAGGCATGCGAGAACTGCAACTTACGGATGTTCATGATGGTATTGAACAAACGTTTGAAGACATCACTGAACTAGCCAAACATTGTCGGTTTAAAGACTGCCAACACGAGTCGGAGCCTGGGTGTGCAGTTCAAGCCGCAATAGCCAGTGGTGAACTAGAACTTCGGCGCCTTCAAAGTTATAAAAAGCTGTTAAGAGAAGATCTTCGAAATTCATCAACTCTGGCTGAACGAAGGTTAAGGGACAAAGAGTTTGGCAAAATGGTTAAGTCTGTGATGAAAGAAAAGAGAAATCGAAATAGGTAGTTCGCAAAGGCCTCAGACGAGGCCTTCATTTTTTATGTAAATACAATTATGTAGAGTTAGAAAACCGTCGCCGTTTGACGAACGGTATCGTAAAACACACCACCAATATTATAGGTAGCATAAAACTCCACAACGTCACCAGACTCCAGTTCAACAAATGCTGGAATAGTATGAGTGAAGCTACGGTTGTCACCCGCTTCCATAATATAGTTGTAAGCTGAGGTGCCAACATTAAATTCTTCACCATTAATTGTGTAATGAATATAAACAGTGTCGGTTTCACCTTCTACCCGAGCCTGAAAGAAAAATTCTCTATCGAACAATCGTGACGTTAAAAAATAAGCTTTTAGTATATTCATCACAAAAGAGTTACCTGAAAAATAGGAAAGCTCAATGGATTCATATAAAAAGTCGTTGGCATCAATACTGAAATATTTGTTTGCTAAAAAGGTTGGTTGGGAAGCGGTACCTATTTCAGGTGGCAGCACTGAAGACCAATTAATTCCGTCTAATGAAGACATTTCGAAATTGTATATATCGCCACTGAAATTTACGGATGCAAATACTTTAGCCATAGGCTGAGCAGTAATGACTTCTAATGTGCGAGTATCAACGTCGACAAATTCAGACAAAATGATTTCGTCACCTAGACCCTCAAACTCAAAGTTCCAAGCCATTGCACCTCGAACGGTGCCATCACAAATACCTTCAACGCCGTCCACAAAGATACTCGCACGAATCTCTCTTCGAGTTGTTTGAAAAAATGAATAACTTTCAAGTGGTAAATCCAAACCAAAGGATCCATTTTCTGTTTCACAATAAGTTAAGAAATAGAACCCAGCTTCAGTAAATTCTGAAGCTTGATCTGGAGTGGCAGCAACCGCTTCAAAATCCGTATTAACAGCGATCTGTCCATTAGGGGTTCTTACGCCACCATCCGATAGCCCTGGAAAACCATAACGACTATCTTCAGTAGATGAAACAACTCCGAAGGAAAGCGCTCGGTCATAAATGACTTCAGCTGAAAAAGAGTAAGTGGAAAGTAATGCAGCTACTAATGCAGCAGATGCTTTAATGGCTTTATTTAAAATCATGATGTCTCCAACAATCCTGTGTCAGTTTTAAATTGGTGCGTTCGCACCAACTCTGCGATGTTTTACGATTTAGTTTTTCCTTTCATGTAGATTCGCTAATGATATTTAGTTTCTAGAATACATAACGAAGCAGGCTTTTAATTTAGTTATCACCCTGTTTAGTGTCAAATGCTCAGCCAGATGAATTACTTGCTTTCAGGCCTAGGTCGCTCCTATTGCTTTAGTGAAACCAACAGCTTTTCATTTTGCGCAATATTGATATTTTCATTAACTTAACAAATTTTTTGTTTCTTAAAACCGCTTCTTTAAATTACTAATATAGCGACAAGTTTTAATTACCTGACACTGTGGCAATTAATATGTACAGGCCAAACATGAGAAAGTTAATTCCTAAGATTCTTTCGCTGTTGTTAACACTCTCATTGGACCTTCAAGGGTTTGATGCACTGGGCAGCGATCCGCAATCTCCATCAGCCTTTTTCTTTCGCTTTCGGTAAGGTCACCGACTAATGTTATCTCTCTATGAAGGTTATCCATTTTTAATGGCTTTTCTTCACAGCCTTCGCAATCAGTGATGTATTCACGATCATGTTTCAGCTCAACGCGAATATTATCTAAGGGCAGTTTTTTCCGATTCGCATACATCCTTAATGTCATCGAGGTACAAGTACCTAATGCCGCGAGCAAGTGCTCATAAGGATCTGGACCAGCATCGGCTCCTCCGACAGACTTGGGCTCATCCGCCAACCAATAATGATTGTCCGTACTTACATGCTGAAGGAACACATGGTCTTTTTCTTCAACCAACACATGCCCAGATGACACCTTTTCATTCTTTGTTTCTAGTTCAGGAAGGTATCGGCTAGCCCAACCTGCAATCGCTTCAGCTGCATACTCAGAGTCTGCTTTTTTCGAGATAAGGTGATCTGCTTTATCTAAACTAATAAAGCTTTTTGGATGCATTGCACTTTTATATATTTTTTCTGCTTCTGCAATATTAACGGTTTCATCAACAGGAGAATGCATCACTAAGAGCGCTTTTCGTAAATTCTTTATGTGGTCTTCAGTTTGATTTTCCAAATCGGTTATGAACTGTTTTTTAATGACAAACTTTCTTAGTCCTAAGGAAACTTCGGCTTCACCTTTTTGGTTTATTTCGTCTAAGGAAGTATGAAAATTATGCACTACATGTTTGGCACTGTGAGGCGCACCCAGGGTAACTATGGCTTTCACACTGGATAACTCCGATGCAGCGGATAGTACAGCTGCACCGCCTAAACTATGGCCAATAAGCAACGCTGGTGCCTGATATTCTTGCCCCAAAAATTCTGCAGCCGCTATTAAGTCCTGAACATTAGACGAAAAGTGAGTGTTGCTGAAATCACCGTCACTATTACCTAACCCGGTAAAATCAAACCGTAAAACAGCAATGCCTTTTTTAATCAGTGCAGATGAAATTCTTGAAGCAGCTGCGATATCTTTACCGCACGTAAAGCAGTGAGCAAATAATGCATAACAACGAACATCTGTTTCTGGGTATTCCAATAATCCAGCCAAGACATTACCTTGGCTAGTAAACTCTACTTTTTTACGCATAAGGCGACTCCATGAGGATTCAGAGTAACCTTAGACTAAATTAATGACTTGAGTTCAACTTTTTCAAGAGACAATTTCAGACAGGAATTGCATCTTGTTTGGGGCCCCAGCCAACATAGGTCGAATGGTATTGATAAATTCTTTGTATTCTTCACTTTCTTCGTATTCCTTAAAACTCTCAGCACTAGACCAAGATTCAAAAATTTTTATCTGGTTAGGATCTTGTGGGGCTAGGCTAAGCTGAAACACCTCACATTTTTTCTGAGACAGTAATTTGTCAGCTAACTGATTTACCTCTTGGATAAATGCTTGCTGTGAATCTGGGTTTGTAGCTACTTGAATGTATAGAGTAATCACTGAGCAAACTCCTTCTGCATAACAGATGTTTTATTCGCGTTGAGTACCTGATCGATGGATAGATGGTCAGCTCCATGCCTGCCATAGTGCGCGGCTTTAATAATGCCGTTTTGAATCAGAAAGTCCGCAGGTAAGCCATGTTGGCCACCTTCAATAGATTTCATATCCGGTATAAATCCCAGGCTAACCGCGCGTAGTGCTTCGCCAATGGCTTTGATTGATCTCATCGCTGAGGGAGATTTTTCTACACCATAGAGTTGGTATATTGTTTTGTTGGGGTCGGCAAGAATGGTGAATGGGATTTTCATCTTTGGTGTCACTAAGCGGTGAATATTTTCTAGGGAAGAGTGGTATACCAGCACCAAATCAATCGAGTGATTTTGTAATTCGGAATATCGCTTAATCATTTCTCTTGTGT
This sequence comes from Gynuella sp., assembly GCA_028282465.1. Taxonomy (GTDB): domain Bacteria; phylum Pseudomonadota; class Gammaproteobacteria; order Pseudomonadales; family Natronospirillaceae; genus JANQHX01. The sequence continues at coordinate 84,415 of JANQHX010000104.1, read as the reverse complement.
GAAGATTACACACAGGGCAACCTGCAAATCTCAAAAAGCTAAGCAGCAGGGTACGATGTTGGTAATCAGAAAATTGAAAAGACTTTTCAAAAGCGGCATTACCTTGAAAAGCCGGTGCCTGGTCAGTTGGGATAAGCTTCATCTTGTTCTCCTTAAACAATATTTAAATTGCACGTTCAGTTTAAGAAGATGATCGAGGGATGCTTCGGCTAAAAAGACAAATGTTTTGTCCAATATGACAAATTATCTTCAGGCAAATTGTTTCTGATACTGACTAGGTGTTTGCCCTGTGGTTTTCCCAAAGGCAGTGCTAAACGCACCCAAGTTTTGGAACCCGACTTCCAATGCAGTGGTCGAAATGGTTTTGCCTCTTGCTAATAAGTCCATCGCATGAATCATTCGCGCCCGGGTTTGATATTGCCGCCAAGACATATGGATTTCAGATTGAATGCGACGGGCTAGGTTACGTTCTGACATGTTAGCTGCGGGAACCAAGTCAGAGAATGTAATGGGAGAGGCTATTTCCGAAACGGTTTTGTCCAAAACGCTTTGTACGACTTTAGATTTTGCTTTGGGTAGACAAAGGGTTTCTGGTTTATGCATGAGCTTAAAACACAGATCAGCCAAGGTATGAAAGTAGCGGTCACCAGATTTGTCTTCTGGGTCTCGATCTGGCCCCCAGTCGTGAGCATGTAAAATCATTTCTCTAGCTAAATTACTGATTTCAAATACTCGACACTGCGTAATCGAAGGGTGCACGGTTTCTTGATCGAAGAAAATTGACACGCCTTTAAACGGCCCTTTACTTAAACAACGACCGGTTTGTTGGCCTTTCATCCACACTGCTCTGTTCCCAGGTAACCGCCAACTGGCAGAATCGGTTTCAATCTCCACCAAACCCTGGGTTGCGTAAATTAGATGGTCGCGCTGAAATGCCCAAGTCAGATCGAGTTCGGTTACTTCTACTTCAATTGCAAAGGCATGGGCGATTCTATTTTCAATTTCAGCAACTTTGGGCATGGAATTAAAGTTCGGGTTAAAGACAAACTTAGAAGCTGCAATGTCACAGAAGTTCCAAGCGTCTTTAACCCTTCCGGTAGACCAAACAGATAGGGGAGTTCTGGTTGGTTACAGGTGCATTTGTTTAAAGGCTTCAGCCAGCTTTTCTGGGTGGTCAAAATATAAACCACTCATTTGCTTAGAAAAGTCATCAGGGAATATTTCTAATTTGCCTGACGCCATGCCATCAAAGGTTTCTTCAGCTACCTGAGTCGTGGTTCCTTTTGGCATCTCCATGCCTTCCGTTAGACGGGTTTCAATTGGGCCTGGGTAAACACCAAATATTTCAATGTTGGTACCATCAAGCTCAATACGTAAACCTTCTGAAAGAGACTTTATTGCCGCTTTTGTGGCCGAATAAGGTCCTAGCGCCGGGAAATTACTGTAGCCCACAATGGATGAAACATTCACGATTGCACCATTCTCTGATGCCTTCAACTTATCCAGTAGTGCATGAATAATTTGCAAAGGCCCGAAGTAATTCGTGTCCATTTCTAGGCGAGCAATCTCAACAGCATCTTCACCAATGCTGAAGGTGCCATTGGCAATGCCGGCATTGTTGATCAGCAGATCAAGCGCTGGGATATTGCTCTTCAGCGCTTCAATCTGCGCTGCGTTAGTCACGTCCAACTTAACTGGGGATATTACTTCCGGGTTAATTTTTACCACTTCTTCAACGAGAGCCAAATCTCGCCCCGCAGCGTAAACCTTGCTCGCACCTAACTTCACTAATGTTTCTACGTACGCTTTGCCGATGCCACGGTTAGCACCAGTTACTAATGCGATCTTACCTTTTACATCAAACATCATTGATCTCCTTCCATATTCACTTTTGATACTTGTTAACAACGTTTGTGAGACCATTATTGTCTATACATTCAATGTTGATAATCCCAGTTTTCAACATATGATTTATACGCTTGACAAATATATTGGATAAAATATGGAACAGAATCAGCTTTTTGGGGCCATGAGCACCTTTGTGGTTGTGGCAGATTGTGGGAGCTTTTCAGAGGCAGGCAGAAGGCTTGGGTTATCGCAGCCCAGTATTTCACGGCAAATCAATAGTCTAGAAACTCACTTAGGTGTTCAATTATTGCAACGCACCACCAGGAAGGTCAGCCTCACGGAAGCCGGCGTGATCTATTGTGAAAAGGCTCGGCAGATTCAGGCAGACGTTGATGAAGCTGGACAAGCCGTCAATGCATTTAAGCAGCAACCTACTGGCAAACTTCGGGTGGGTTTACCCATCCACTGGGTCGATTTAAAAATTGCTCCCTACTTACCAGAGTTTTTTCAGTTATATCCTGAAATTCAATTAGACCTAATTGCCACTGACTATCATCAAGATCTGGTGCGCGATAATTTAGATTTGGTGATTAGGATCGGCAAGCCAAGAGACAGCTCCTATGTGGCTGTGCCCATTGCACCGGTTGCATTGACGCTGTGTGCTGCCCCTTCTTACCTTGAAAAACATGGTACGCCAAAAACCTATGCCGACCTTTCTGATCACAACTGCCTAAGGTATGACAGGTACAGTCAATGGCAATTTAAAGAACCCAATCAAACTCAACCTCATAACCTCAAGGTTTCAGGAAATCTCGTTACTAATCAGGTAACTGTGCTGATAAGGGGTGCACTTGATGGTCTTGGCATTGTGTTACTACCAGACCTATTACTCAAGCCTATGTTGGACTCAGGTGATCTGGTGCACCTGATGTCGAGTAAAACAATTACCATTCGAGACGCCAGCATAGAACACATGTTTGCGCTATATTCAAACCGTAGGCACCTCGCAGCAAAAACCAGAGTTTTCATCGATTTCTTCAAAGAAAAGATCACACAATGGGATCAATAACGAACGGAGCAATCATTCTTTTCAGTGTCATCAGCCTTACTCAGCTGACCCATGCTGACGCCATCAACATGGGCAGTTATAACATTAGCATTCAGCTGAAGCAGGAAATACAAGAAGTATGGAACTTGGCAGGAATAGAAGTGGAGTGGATCGAACTGCCAGCTGAACGTTCTCTTCGAGAAGCAGCCAGAGGACAATTGGCGGGAGACATTCTCCGCACACCGGAAGCTATCAAACCATATCCAAATTTGAAATTGATTCCGACTCCAGCTGCAACAAGACAGCTTTTCATTTATGTCACCGAGGACAGCCATTGCATCTCATTGAAGGCTATGTCAAATCATCACCCTGTGGGAATCAATGGATTCAAATATTTTTTAAAAATCTATAGCCAGTCAGAGTCTGGATATTCGGAAGTGAGAAAACCGCAAGACCTGTTGCTCATGCTCATCACAAAACGTGGCGATTTCACTGTGCTGCCTTCTACTATTGCAAAGGATCTAAACGCAAAAAACAAAACACAATTAGTCTCATGCGAAACCTACGCAACCATCAATTTGCATACAGTTCTTCATCGCCAGCACTGGCATCTCATTCCTAAATTAGATAAGGCATACCAACAGTTTTTGAGATAGCCAATAGCTAACTTAAAACTGTCAGTCAAAATAGATAAAAGAAATTACAGAAATGGGTACGGGAAGTAAGTGTCAGTTTAATGGTTTATTTGCGATATCTGGTCGGTATTAAAATTTAATTATTATTTTTAAGCGGCTGCTTGCATCCGGCGGCGAATAAACAGGCCACTGATACCTGCAAACAACAAGGCTAAACCTGCTGGTTCTGGAACATCTGCATTCACATTGGAACGGGTGATGTTGGTTAAATCAGCTATCAACCAGGAGTTGTATGTATCATCCAAAGTTGGATCATCGAATGTGAAACTCAGCTCAATATCTGAGAAATCCACAGGCGGAATATCCCAGTTCGATGGAACATTGGCGGTTCCGTAACTTTGGGTATAGTCAAGAAAGCCTAGTTCTACACTGGCCTCAGAGCCGTCAGCATACTCTTGATCCGCTTCAACATCCAGGATGTCACGACTACTTTGCCTAACCACACTGACTTCAAGCTCAGTACTGAAGAAGTTCAGTTGGTCAATGGTAAAAAAAGCATCGGTTGTTTCAACATAGTTGGAGTACTCCAATGGTGTGTCAAACATAAGCGAGTCGTCGTAAGCAAAGCTCCCGGTAAGAAGCGAGCCTTGTTGTAGGCCATCAAATTGATTGGCATCGTCACGATAAATGTATGAAACCTCAGCAGTAAAATCCCATTGGATCATTCCCGCATTAGCAGAGGTCACAAAGCTCAGCATTAGTGCTGTGAACAATGTTCGGTTTAAATATTTCATTATTTCCCTCAGTCCTTGTATTTACTTCTTCCCGTTTGTTTATTAAACAATACTCGCCGGGTAACGAACAACCCAATTAGATTAATTGATCATCCATATTGCGCGATTTTTAACTTTTATTAAGTGGAGGGCATTAATCAACATAAATGCGATACTGATTTATATGATCTTAATGGAAATGAGTGCTGCCAACTTTTAAATGGTCTTTTTCAACTACACTTTCAGATGTGCACAGATAAGTAGTTTTCAGGAGTGGTCTGTTTGTTTGAAACAGATAAATCATTAAAGCCTAAGCCATTAGAACGCCTGATTTCCCTAAGAGGAAGATTCAGTTATTTGCTGCGGGTTAAAACTCAGTCAGGTCAAATCAAAAGACTCAACTGTGAATTTCAAACCAATAATGAGTTTATTTTTAGCAGCCAATCCAATGATTTTAATGTGGGTGATATTCTATTGGTTGAAGTTAGAACACTTTCAGGCCCGGTTTGGAACACCTGTGAGCTCACTTATATTGAAACCCATAAAGCATTTTATTTGTATCAATTCGCCATTACTAAAACTGGTATGACGAACCATTCAAGCCGCGGCAATAAAACCCTTTAAATCAACTTTCAGTAACAACTGCTAAAATATATTTAATACTAGAAAAATAAATTTTGTCATTTCCCTAATTATTAATAAAAGGCTTTTGCTTTTCTTTTTAAGGTATCCGACGGCTTTTCTCCAAACATTTGATTATAGTCTTTAGAGAAATTTCCAAGATGTACAACACCATATTTAGCAGCAACATCGGCAATGCCCTGGTTGTTACTTTCCAATAATTGAATACGTATTCGACTCATGCGCACGCGAGACAAATATTCCTTTGGACTCATGCAAAGGGTATCTTTAAATGACTGTTGTAAACTGCGAACGGAAATACCACAAAATTCTGCTAGGGATGTAACGTTAAAGTTAATATGTGGTTGTTCGTGAATGGCTTCTAAGGCAGATATTACCCAACGCCTATTATTATTCACTCGCTTACGGGAATAGTCTTTCGACACAACCGTATCGACCGTTGTAGTTAAAATGGTGTCTGTTAAATCAGAGAGCATCTGCTTAGAAACAAACTGATTTTTTAGGACTCTGCTGAACAATAGTGAGGCACTGTAAACTAAGTGATTTAATGCACCTACAGAGATAACTGCTGCACCCTTACCAGTTGCTGAATTGGCCTTAAACGCATCATATTCATCGGGAAAGTATTTTTCTAAACTCGCATCGTTAATAGAGACAGGCATAGATACTGTGTTCGCCGGAACTTGAGCGGTGTATTCATTACCACTAACAAGATAGGCCATTCCAGAAACAACCGTTTGGCCACAATATGACGCTGGCCAAGGCGTTAATAAATAACTAACAATTGTTTCTTTTTTAGGGATGAAACCGCTTTCAATAATATCTTGTTTCACGCTACGAAATCCAAATCTGGAATTTCCACGCATCAATAAATCATAAGAACGAAAACCTACAGAGGTAGGTGCCCTAACCTTAGTTTTGTATGCTGAAAAGGCAGACTCGTATTCTTCAATGCTGCAGCATTTAATTTCTTGAACTCTTGGTTGCAAAATATTGGCTTCTCAGTTTGAGGATTTAAAACAACTCGATACCTTTAGAAAGCGCCGTAACAGACCGCGAAGAAGGATGATTGCTCTTATTCAAGGTGAGAATAGCATTATCAAGTAAGTTTTTGATCAGAAGTCTCAAATCCATTTGGTTTTTAAATATCTTAATTTGCTTATTAAAAGAGGTGTGAAAGATATCCAGTATTAAATTTTCTTGATCGGCTTCCAGTCCCAATGTTGGAAATGCCTGCATGAGATTTCCCAAAATTTCTTCGACGACTTCTTCTTGAATTTCATCGATTTGGGATTCCACCAAGTCAAATTTCGACTGCATCTGCTTAATATGATTAATGAGCTTTTGGCGCTCCCCAAATAACTCCTGCTCAATATTTCTTAGGTGAGAGTAGTTATTACACCAACTTTGGATAATGTCGATATAACTTGTCATCACGTCAATTAAATGATGATTGTATCGAACAGATGCGTCTTCGATTAAAAAGATAACGCTATCATCCTGTATGACAGTAATGTTACAGGACTGATATACCTTTTGTTGCTGTTGGTTACTTTCTAGCAGTTTTTTCAGATTACTTTTTCTTAACGATTCACCAAATGACTGTGAAAGCTTTTCTTCTTTAATCTGCAGTCTCAGCAGCCCACTAATACCTAATTCAGAAAACATCTCTACGATTAACTGACTTATTTCAGGTAATGTCGTAGCGGCAACTACCTGCTGACATGACCTTGCAATCACGCCGTTCAGGTATGAGCTTTCCATTGCGCTTGCGGCATTGAGCTGCATCGCGTTAGATCCTTGCTTCGCCGTCATGTCTAATCCGAAAAAAACAACTATTTAGATGGATAATAGTGCGAATATAAGTTTAATAAATTCGATACTCGAAATTCCTCGCATATTGGATAAAAATTGATTTTTCAGTGAAGTGAGTCTAATTTTGCACTATTACCGGAATTTTTTTTCAGAAAAAAACAACCAAAATGGGTTAAAGTTCAGCAACCAAGCCCCTGCTTTTAAATTAGACAGTATTAATTTAAGGTTAGTTCAACATGCCAAAAATGTTTAATTTTGGAAGGAAAAAACGTCAAATCCCATCAGAATAGACCATTGAAAAAAATGTAAGATTTTTACCGGACTTACCCTAATGACTAAGAATCAATATAAATATTTGCCGAGGTTTGGTAGAGAAAGAATGGTCTGATCGCTCGATTAGAGATAACGGCACTGCAAAATTGCTGATTCAGGTTCTGTTAAGATTCAATTCAATACCATTTTAAATGTGCTTTTGTTTAACCTAATAGCCTCAATAAGCTTGAAAGTTTTGTCTCTAACCCATTCAAGGAATTTGCTTTGAAACTACTCGCATTCACTCTTTTAACAGCATTTCTGTGCGGCTGTGCTTCAAATACAGCGGTCGATAGCCTCGTAGCAGAAGTAGAGGCTTTAAAGAAAACGAACCAACAAATGGCGTCTGATATGGAACGCTTTAAATTGAGCTATAACCCTAAAATGGAGCAAGTTCTTATTCAGAATCTAGAAAAGATAGATAAGCTTGTGGCTACATCGGAGGATAGGTCGAGTCGAATTAGTAACATCGAAAATGAAGTTTCTAATATGAGAGATAACTCAATTGAGGCAACGGAGACGATTCAAAAAAATCTCGAAGAGACCAATAGCAGAAACATAACTAGGTCTTTCAATAGCCTCAGGTATGACATTAATCAGTGGCAAGAAGATATTAATGCAATGGTCACTGAGGATAGAAATCAATTATCCAGAACAGCATCCACTACCGCAGAACAGGGTGAACGTCTCGATAAACTTGAAAGGCTCCTTAAAGATTACAATGTTCTTATATACCGATTAGATGAGCTTGAAATGAAGCTAGAACAGTCGCAGAGCCAATAAGGGGCTGAACCGGTTTTTCTGATTAAATTACAACCAGCACCATTTATTTTATGTGGGATCGAACCTTCTTCTGTTTCATCGAGTTGAATTTTCACAGGATTGAGAAAATGCTGTTTTATTCTTTATTTGAGTCTTTAAACCCCTTAAAACGGGATTTTAGACGATTTAAGGTTATTTAAGATGTGTTTGTGTTTGCTAAATGACAGAGTCTTTGGCATCACCAATTAGGATGAAAGGGAGAACCCATGTTTACCATTACCAAAACCTTAAACACCGCGTTGATATCTGTAGCAAGTCTAGCTTTACTAACCGCTTGCGGGTCTGAATCCAGTAGTGAACCTGAAGAGATTTCAGAAAAGACCGGCTATCCAATATGCTCAAATAACGACAAAAAAGCCTTGCTCTGGGAATATCTGCAACGAGTTTATCTTTGGAACGATAGCCTGCCTGCAAATATCAATCTCCAAGATTATCCAAATACTTCTGCTTTAATGGAGGCTGTTCGTAAATCACCCGAGGATATTTATAGTGTTACCCGTGCTGGTCAAACTAGGGTCACAACAAGAAACCAGGAAACAACCATTCCCCACACAGAGATCATTGAGTATCAGGGCTTAAATGTGGCCTACATGGCTTACACCGGCTTTTTACCAGAACAAGAACAGCAATTGATTTCTGCTTTGGATGATTTAGCTGAACAAGAACCAGACGCCATGATTTTAGATCTGAGGGAAAACTCAGGGGGCTGGGGATTTCTAGGCAAGCATATTGGTGCTTCAATTAATTCAAACTTAACAGGCATGGAGCTGTTCTATCACACAACCAATGCCACCATTACACCCCAAGTTCTGGTAGAGGTTGGTGACTTATTTGATTCTCCCACCACCTTGGAGCAAGCCACTGCTGATTTGGATGCATTTAGAGCACCTGTGTTAATCGACGATTCCGCGTTGGAATTCAGTATGGATCTTGATCAACTTATTGTTTTAACCTCAGAAACCACCTGCTCTGCCAGTGAATTATTAATTAATGGCTTAGAACCTTTCATTGATGTTGTGCTTGTGGGTGAGAAAACCTGTGGTAAGCCATTGTCTTCATTTTCCCAGACTGTTTGTGAAGGCACGGGCGCTGAAGAAACCTTTTCTCCTATTGTAGGGTTAATACACAACGCCGATGGCGTGACCGATTATTATGATGGCTTACCCGTCGATTGTTCAGTGAGTCCTACTCGGGCCGATGGTTGGGCAAATACTCAAGATCCAAGTGTCGCAACCGGACTGTTTTACGCGGTCAATGGAAGCTGTAATTAGGGCCTAACAGCTTTCTTCCCAACACAGCTGTTGAAAAGGGGCTTGCTGCAATTGCACAAGCCTCTCAAACTTTTCATTTCCGTTTAAGTTTGAAAGAAGCATATCTCTGTTAATAGGCGGCCATAACCAATATGCACTGGGCAACCATTGTTGGTCTTCAATGGCCACTTCTAGTTTTTCCAATGCCAACTCAGACTGCCCGTTTAACGCATAAAACTGTATGTCGGTGAGACCAAAGTAAGCGTTACGTTGTAAATTCGGGTTTTCTTCTAAATAATCTTTAATAGCGTTGACCAGTTGGTCGGATTGTTCAATGTTTCCTTGGCTTTTAAATATTTCAGAAAGGTGCAATGCGAACCGAATATTGTTGTAGTTCACGTTCCCTTCTCCATTGACCAACTCTGGAGAAATCTTCTCGTAATAGAACAAAGCATTTTCAGGGAACCCTGAATAGTGTTCAGCATAAGCTGCTTTGATTAGATCTCGTTGAGGAAGGCTTTTTGATTGAGCTTTCACTAATGCACTCATGGATACCCATTCCAAGGTGTTCCATTGATTGCTCCAAATGTTAATCAAAAAATCACCGTACAGTTGGGCATAACCGTCATTACTTAAGTCTGTCCATTGCCTCGCAAATGTTAACTGCCCAGCGTTAATTAAACCGTGTATGACATAATAAGCATCTGTGCCCAATTGCCTTAAATCATCGGCTTTGAACTTACCTTCCGTTTGAAGGGGTAGAATTTTCTCACGATAGTATTGGTTAAATTTCTGCACAGCTTCCATTTGGGTTTTTCCATGGATTCCTAACCCAAAAACGTCAGAGTCTGAATAGAATTGATAGTCTCCCAGCACCGACTTGAGGCTATCAAAACGTTTGTTTTCAATTGCGCCATAGAAGAATCTAAAAAAGCTGTCGCTACCGGGAGTCAGAGGCCAGTGCTGAAAATAATACTGCGCCAGATCAAAAGGCGTTTGTTCAGATACCGGAAATGCAAGTTCTATTAACCAAGGCAGAGCATTCAGGCTTTGGGTTTGCTCAACTAACGCCGCGAAGTTTTCCCGGCAATCAGAAGGCTGACTTAAACAGGCTTGAATCGCTTTTGAATGTTGAGCCAATAATTTAAGATCAGGATGTTGCGCAGCGTCGGCAATAATTGGCTCGGCCAGTTTATCTTGCTCGGCTAATGAATAATGCTGCCCCCAACGGCTTTCAATATCTAAGTAAGTGGACAGAAAATAGCCTTTCAACATGACCGAGCCCGGGTTTGACTCAATCATTTCTGCAAGAATGCTCAAATCATTTTGTCGAGAATTCAGATCCCACCGTCTGTCAGATTTTGAAACCTGTAAATCAGTAAACTGAGATAAATTTTTCAGCTCTGAAAATGCTCGGCCTTTGTTTTCAAGATCTGGGAACAAAGGTTGAACAACCTGGTTAATGTGATCTTCCATAAGCCTTAAGTTTTCGGCAGAAAAACTCAGGTTAGCTAACGAAAATGGATGATTAACCAACTCGCCTTCACGCTTAATAGTTAAAGAAAATTCTCCATTGTCTATCAGTTGCCAAGACACCACTACCACATCAGAGCTGTGTTCAGAAAAATGCTCTAAATACTTTTCTCTATTTAAATTCGGGTAACTGTACCCTACAAAATTACTATGTAGCTGTGGTCGTTGATCAAAATGGAAGCCCACCATGAACTGCCCAGCTGTGGTTAAAGCAGATTGTTCGGGTGATAAATCAGAAGACTTATAGGTATCAATAACTACGGTAGGTAGCTGTTGATTTAAAAGGTGTTGATATTCCACCGGAAGCGTTTCTTCACTCATTTTATTGTTGGGCCACACCAACAGGCTGGCGCCAATAATCACGACGACCAATAAACCGGTTACCGAAAGCCACATCGCTCTTTTGGATTTCTTGGGCTCAAACAGCTCTGTTTCTTGCTGCGCATCTCTCAAACTGTCCGAAATCTTTTGTGGTTTTTCATGTTTGATAGATGCAATAAACATGTAGCCTTTACGGGGCACAGTTTTGAGAAACCTGGGTTCGTTTGGATCGTCATTTAACAATTTACGCAAATTAGCGATTTGCGAATATCGAGTGCCTTCGCTAACGACACCATCCCATACGTGGTCTGACAGTTCTTCATTACTGATCAAGCGATTTGGGTTTTGAGAAAAGTACATCAACAGCTTGATTAATTTATGAGGCGCTGACACTTCTCTTTCTGGAAAGATTACCTTGTTATTTATCGGGTCGACCCAGAGTTCATTCAGCTGAAAGGGTTTAGTCACATCCATTTGGTTTGGTGTACCTGACTTGGGAACATAGATTGTTAGTGATCAGTGGTAACCATTCAATTGTTTGGGCTTTTGGTCAACCAGATTCGAAGTATCTGAATTGATTGTTGCGAGATTTTTGCAATTCAATACTGCAGTTTTTTATCTACCTCAAAAAATAGTCGCACGTTACATTGCGCCATCTTGATCATTTCAAGATCAGAAATCGGTTAGACGAGGTCTCATATGAAAACTATTACAACAATTTGCTTGACTCTAATGGTGCTCAGCAGCCCCGGTTGGGCACACGACAAACACAAACCCAAAGCGTACGCTCTCATTCAAGTTGACATTATTGATCAGGATTTGTTTTTCAATGGCTATGGTCCAGCAGCGGCACCCACTCTGGAAAAGTATAAAGCTAAGGTGTTGGTGGCAACCTTTGATAAACGCATCCGAGAGGGTGAATGGATGAACAATTGGACAGTAGTACTGGAATTCCCAAGTATGCGAAAAGCTAATAAATGGTATTACTCTGAAGCCTATCAGGCTGCAATACCTTTAAGACAGCAGGCGGCTGGTTTTACGAATATGGTGTTTGTACCCCAGTTTGTTGAGCCTTAATTAGAGCTAAGAAACTGTTTCAGCCTGCCAATTGATTCGTCAGGCTGATCATTGAACATAAAGTGCCCTGCTTTATTTATTTCTGCTGTTTCAGGGTGATGATAGTAAGACGCTATTTGTTTCACATAGTCTTGATCCGTCAATTGGTTACAGCTACCTGTTATTAATAGAATCTTGCCGGGAAATGTTTTCATTTCTTTAGCGAAATGGAGACTTCTCGCAAATTCTTCATCGCTCAAACTGCGCTGAATAGTTGCTTTAAAGTTTGCACCCCCAAATCTACCCAAATTCATTTCTGGCATCTGTCCATTGCACATTTCTTTGGGTGACTGAAATACTGGTAATACTTTCTGCAAAAATAAATCCATTCGGGCGTAGTCATCGCCTCGGGCACGAAACTGATTCAACCACGCACCTGTTAAACCCAATATTTGTTTGAACGTTGGGCCACCGTTTTTGTCCATCATGGTTTGAAGCTGGGGATATTCCACAAAACCAGGTTCAGCCAGAACTAAATGGCTGACACGTTCAGGATTTTCAGATGAATAAGCAGAACCCAGCATTGCACCCCACGAATGCCCAACAATAACTACTGGTTCTTCAGGAGAAAAATGTTGTACAACCGCATCTAAATCGCGAATAAAACTCGCAATAGTGATGTCTTCAATAGGCACTCTTTGTGACAGCCCAGTGCCAACCTGGTCGTAAAACACTACAAAATAGTCGTTCGCGAGTTCGGCCAAAGGTAATAAATATTGATGATCAGCACCGGGGCCACCGTGGAGCACAATTAACGTCGGCTTGTCAGGCTCACCAAAGGTTCGATAATGAATTAACACACCATTAGCGCTGATGCTTTGAATACTGCTGTCCTGATCTGCCGTTTCTGGTAATCGAACACAGCCAGTCAAAATGAGTATTAAGATTAGTAATGTACTAAGTTTCATAATTAGGCTCTCCTCTTTTGAGCCTGATTATCAATTGATTCAGAGGATTCGCATTATCAAATGATAAGCACAAGCCAGATTGATAAAGATGCCGCATACCAGGTGTTGAACAATGCTTCACCCCTCACACAAAGCAGCTTGAAACCAGTTCTTGATGGCATGACCTGTGGTAACTACGAAGCGGGAACAACAGTGGTTGCAGAAGGCGATCAGCCCCAACTGGAAATGCTGGTGCTAAGGGGCATTCTTTGTTCGTCCGTTTTGGATGAAAATGGCAATGAAGTGATTCTTAATTTCTACCCTGGGCCCTGTATCGTGAGTCCGTCCATTAGCAGATATTCCGACAAGGGTTCGCGTATTTCGCTAACCGCTTTAACAGATGCCCGTTGCGGCAGCTTTTCAGCTGAATTACTGATTCAATGCATGATCAACGACCCACAGGTTCAGCATTGGGGCGACACCGTACTGCGAATGGATCTTATCAAACGAGCAGATAAAGAATGGGCGATGGCGGCTTTATCGGCATCAAAAAGGTTAGAGCGATTTAGAGAACAGTTCGGCGACCTCGAAGAACGAATAAACCATCAGGCAATCGCCAGTTATTTGGGAATTACCCCCGTGACATTAAGCCGTTTAAGACATGGCTAGCTTGTAAGCTTTAACCCTTAACTCAAGCTCCAAACTCATTTAAGAATAAGCTCACTACTCGTTTGGCATATTGGTCTCTCTCATCTTTGGGCAGGGAAGCTGACTGCTGAACGACTTGTGGCCAAAATACTTTAGATTTCAGCAGCCCGTGGAATATTTCCATCATGTCATCTGGATTTTGGTCTTTTAACTGACCTGATGAAATCTGAGAGGTTAGCCAAGATTTAAACTGATCTTCCTCTTTATTTTGCAAGCGCTGTTGAATCTGAGACACATCCACATCGTTATTCAGGGTTGCTGCCATGACGATTTTCGTTAAACGAGTGAGTTGGCTGTCGCAATACAAATTCATCTGCAACTTGGCAATTTCCATTAGCTGCTGCTCCAGATTCCAATCGGTATTCGGCTGAAAGGCTTTACCCTTATTGAATAGCTCAAACAGGGCTTCAACTATTTCAGTGAATAACTCGTCTTTACTGGCAAAGTGGTTGTATACCGTTCGTTTTGATACCTGCGCTACCTCGGCAATTTGATCCATCTTGGCATTACCGAATCCTTGCTCATGGAAAACCTCAATGGCGGCATTAATGATGTCTTGGCGTTTACGGTCAGTGAGTTTCACGTTTTCGTACTTCTCATATCGATTTACATAAATTCTACACTCAAGAGTTTACTTTTCCAAATTTAAAAGTAAACTGGGTAGTGTAATTTTTTGAGATCTATTAAGACCAGTTAACACCAAGGCATCTTACGTTGAACAAATTTTTGATAACTATTGCCGTAATCTTCACGGCATTAGTCGGGGGAGTAATCATGACCAGCCAAGCACTAAGTGCAGCCAGTTACACTGAAGACGATTCCAAGGCACGCATTGAGAGTTCGCCACAGTTTAAAAACGGCAAATTCGCAAATGAAGCAGAAATGAAAGAAGTAGGATTCTTTAAAGCGATATATGGTTATTTCACTGCAGAACAAAAAGATAAAGCCCCAACAAAACCCATCCCATTAAATAGCTTAACCGCTGAAGGGTTGCTGACATTAGAAGCGAGTGAGCCATCACTTTACCGATTAGGCCACTCCACCATGCTGATGTGGTTAGATGGCAATTTCTGGTTAACGGACCCAGTCTTCTCAAAACGGGCCTCTCCTTTCACTTTTGCTGGCCCGAAACGCTTTCATGAACCCCCTCTAACAGTAGAGGAACTGCCGCAAATAAAAGGAGTCATTTTGTCCCATAATCATTACGACCATTTGGACAAGAACACCATTAAAGTTCTGCATACCAAGGTAGACAACTTTTTTGTACCACTGGGTATTGGTGCTGATTTACTCAAATGGGGAGTACCAGCAGAAAAGATCATTGAATTAGACTGGTGGCAGAACACTACTGTGGCGGGAGTAAAACTCACGGCCACACCTTCTCAACATTTTTCAGGACGCAGCTTAAGCGATGGTAATAAAACCCTTTGGGCAAGTTGGGCCATCGAAGCGTCTGAACACAAAATTTTCTTCAGCGGCGACTCAGGTTACTTCAAAGGTTTTAAGGAGATTGGTGACCGTCTAGGGCCTTTCGACATAACCTTGATGGAAACCGGTGCCTATAACGAGTTGTGGCCAAGCGTCCACATGATGCCGAGCGAGTCATTGCAAGCGCATCTCGATGTAAAGGGTAAGCACTTACTACCCATTCACAACGGCACTTTTGATCTGTCGATACACTCCTGGTACGAACCTTTCGAGGAAATCCTGGCGCTGTCTGAAGAAAATCAAGTTGCATTACTCACACCAGAAATGGGTCAGGAGATTCGGCTAAAAGAACCGGTTGCTGACCAACGATGGTGGCGTGGGTTGAATTAATAAAGTTAGCTTTCACTGCTCTCAAAATACTAAGGCTTGTTTAAACGTTTAAATTGAATTTTTCTAATATTCAAATCTTTGATTCATAGCAATGTTCGAACAGGCACAGCTCTCGTTTCTAAACATTCGACAACCTTGCATGCAGTTCATGCATTAAGCTGGAAATCATTCCAACACATTATTTGTGAACCGATATGACTCATCCAGCTTTAGCCTTTATTTTAATTTTTTCTTTTGGCTTGGTGGCATGCCAAGTTGAGCCACCAGAAAACTGCGAAGATATTGAATGTGAAGAAGTAACAGGTTCAGAAATTGATGCAGATACTTCATCAGAAACAGATTCCGGCACCAGTACGGATGTTAGTTCGGGCTCAGACTCGGGCACCCAAACCAGCACCAGCGTCGATATCACCGAAGATCAACCTGATTGGCCCGAAGTCAAAAATACCTTTGTCATCGACCACCATTACCACGGCGACATTCAAGCCAGTTATCCAGATATTGATTGGCAGACATTAGACCGGCTTTACATCCCTGCTGGCGAATACCAAACCCTTTGGCTGGGTAACCTTCCTACTCGTAGTCACGATCGCCCGCTAGTGATCAGTAACTATGGCGGCCAAGTAATAGTCCGCAACAAGTTGGTTCTCAGAGGCGGTTCCAATTGGGTATTTACTGGCAAATTTGATGAGGCTCTACAAATAGGCCATGAAGATTATCAGGGCCATGCTTACGGACAGTACCCCAATTCACCCGGTAACTATGGCATTTGGATCGACCAGAATTACTCAGGTGGCAATGGCATGTTAGTGCAAGGCGGCGCCACTGATTTTGAATTGGAATTTCTGGAAATTTCCCATGTTGGCTTTGCTGGTATCAACATCAAAACCGACGGCCAAGCCGATGCGCACATGCGCAACGTAAAAATCCACGATTTATACATACATGATGCCGAAGCAGAATGCATGTACATAGGCAACACAGGTAAAGCGCCAAACTCTCAGCACAGATTCGAAAATCTACAGGTGTATAACAACCGCGGTATACGCTGTGGTGCAGAGGGTTTGCAAATTTCTCACATTGGCGATGGTAGCCGAATTTATAATAATGTTTTCTTCATGGCCGCAACCGATTGGAAAGACCCATTTATGCCCGGCCATGATTCCAATGCTCAAATCATGATTCGCACTGGCACGGTAATCGTTGAAAACAATATTTTCGTCGGTGCTGTATCCAACTTACTAACGATCCGAGCCTTGGCAGCAGATAGTGAAATCACGAGTGCAGAGGACGGCATTGTTCTACGCAATAATTATTTCTCCCATGGCCGTGGGCGAATGCTTAATTACATGCACTATGAAGACAGTAATTTGGATTCTTATTTCAAACTGGAAAACAATTACTTTGGCAAAATAATTTTTGAACGCAATGAGCTGCTAACAGCAGAAACTCCAGAAACCATCTATTTCCAAAATAAAAACAATACTAAAAACCCAATGATTTTCGAAGGCAATGTTTTTGAAGATGACACCCGCAATGGTTACTTTGGTGTCACCGGTGTGAATGGTAATTATCAGAATCTCGCTGCCTCAGGCAACACCTATGGTCCGATTCCTAAACCCAAGTTTGTAAACTCTGGCTTTGATCAAAACTTTGATTATCGAGATTTTGAAATTTGGAGTGACTGCAATAAAGCTCATCAATCTGATCCTGACCACACCTATAATGATCAATTTCTAAAGCCGTCGAAAATAGAAATCAGTTATGAGTTAGGCGATTTCGTCACTCACCATGGCAAGATGTACCAGTTGGTCACTCCAATGACAGAAGCCTATAACTGTAGTTATGGTTATTGGCGCCCTTGCACCGATGCGGTTCCAGAGTGGTACCCCATTGAATTAACAGAACCCAATACCTACACCCAGGGCATGATTATTGATACGGTTGAAGAAAACCACTATCAACTGGTGACAGATACCCTAACCTACAGCTGCGAACAGCTTAATAAAATCCCTCACCCAGCAGATGATCCAAATTGGCAACATGTTCAGATTAACCCAGCACCGGGCACAACAGCAGGTGCAGCTTATTGGCAAGAAGTACCATTGCCGATAGATGACGTTCGACTCACTGCTGACTCTGAATTACAGGGAATCGGTTTACTGGATAATCTTCAATACAACACCACCGGAAGATCCTTTGGGAGAACCTGGCAGCCACAGTTAAATGGCGCTAGTTATTAACGTTATAAACTGAAATGGTGGGTCTGTTTTTAAAAGAGACCCTCACTCAATATCAAACAACCAGCCATTCACTCAACAGCGGAAAATACAAAGCGGTTTTTATATTTTTAAATCCCGCTTTTGCCATGGCGTATTGGTAACGACTTAGCTGAGGTTGATAGGTGAGTTTTTCTTGATTTAGAAACTCTTCAAGACTTTGATTAGCATCTGGCTCAGAGGATTTGTAATCAACAACCCAAGTAATTCCTTTTTGAGTGGTAAACACTCTATCAATTTGCAGGTTCTGACACCCCAATTTCGAATCCACGGTGACTGGGTATTCGCAGGCATGAAAAGGAAAGTGGTTCGATAAAAAACCAACCGCAACTTTGTCCATTAATACTCGCTTAAGCGCAGTTATTATTTTTGAGGTAGATGTTTCAATGGAGGTTGCAGGAGTTCCCAACATTTTTAGCGCTAGCTTAAATCTCGATTTGAGTTGGTCTATTCGTTCGGGGTTCCAGGTATCAATGCCAGACTCAGCCATGATCTGTAAGTATTGATGGATCAGAGTGCCCGTATGTCTTGGGGCTGGGTTTTGCCATTTCAATTCAAGTTCATTGTCTTCCGAATCGAAATCATAAGGCGGAATATAGTCATCCAATAGGTGGCCTTCTACAAATTCCGGTGCTTGCCATTGTCGAGTCAAACGATGCAGAGGTCTGGGTTCAAATGCCGCTGTATCAGTCGTATCTTTTTTATGGTCAGAGACAGTTTCAGGCTTAGGGTCATAGCGCCGAATACGATTTTGTACTGGGTTCCAAATACTGTTGAGCAATGAGCTCTTGGGCGGCTTTTTCAATTGCACTGTATTGGCTGGGTCTTGTTTAACATGAGTTAATAAATGCAATTGCTGTTTAGCCCGAGTACAGGCCACGTACAACAATCGGCAGGCTTCCAATCTATCTTTTTTGGTCTGTTCAGATTGCAAATGCTGATAAGTTTTGTGCTTTGCTTTTCCTACTGCAGTTAATGGCGCCATGATTAATTCGGGGTGACCGTCTTGGTTTAGCCGCTCATGCCACATCAACAAGCTTGAATCACTGCGCCTGGGCGCTCGATGCAAGGCAGGCACAATAACCACGTCAAACTCCAAACCTTTTGATTTATGAATAGTCATAATTTGCAAGGCGTCGTCCGCCAATGGATCTGGTGCAGCAAAGAGTTTTTGCACCGCTTGATTCAGAGTTTTTTGATTGGGTAGATCACTGGCGTAGGTCCAGTTTTCTAGTAAAGAAAAGAACTTTGCCGCGTTGTCTAATGCTGCAGCATCTTCAAGACAGGCTGCTCCACCTATTGCAAGCCAGGTACCTTCAATCCAGTTACGAAAGCTTTTGCGATCTCGGTTTTCGTAGGCCTGTTTAAGAATTGGGTATACCCGCTGAATTCTCAGTAAACCGTCTGGACTTAAATTCTGACCAGAGACATCTCCATCAACAAATCCTTCCGTAACAAAGAAATCGTTCTGCCCGGGTTGAACAGTCTCTTCTCGGCTCAGCAATAATTCAATTTGAGTCAAAACCGTGGGCAATTTCTGTTTATCTTTCAGGTTTGAAATCGCCGCTAAATCCACCAAACTCAGACCGCACCAAGGCGCTCGCAAAATCGCTAACCATGCCGTTCGATTAGCCGGTTGCAATAATGCTTGGGTCAAAGCTAATAAATCTTGAATCACAGCATGATCTTGCAACGGCTCCAAATCCATGGCGCGATAACGTACGTTGGCTTCCTGTAATAACGGAAGAATATGGCTAGCGTGATTGCGGTTGCGAACCAGTATGGCGATCTTTGCATTGGGTTGATCAGTTCGGGTTTTGCGAACAATACCCAAAACCGTTCGGGCTTCGTCATAGTTGTCCTGACGATCAACAAAGCCATGCACCCAAACTGCCCGGCCTTTGCTTTTTTCATGAAACGGCTCAGATGGAGAATAAGCCACCGCCCCTGTAGTCACGTTATTGGTTGCTGGAAATGCGGGCTCGAAGACTTTGTTTATCCAGTCCACCACTCCTGCTTGCGACCGAAAGTTAGTGGTGAGTCTTAGGGGAGTCATGTCCACAGTGTTCAAGCCATGTTCTTTGCAATGCAAAAATAAGCCAACATTAGCGCCTCGGAACCCATAAATGGATTGCATGGCATCGCCGACACAAAACAGGGTACGGCCATCATCCGCTTGCCACCCTGACGTGAGCTGATTCAACAACTCAATCTGACTGGCTGAGGTGTCCTGAAATTCATCAACCAGAATATGCTGAATCCGGTAGTCCAGTTTAAGGGTTAAGTCTGTTGGGCTGTCCAATTCACCCAGGGCTTGGCGGGCTCGAATACTGAATTCAGTAAAATCGACACTGTTGTTTTCCTGAAATTGCACTAACAGTTGGGCTGACAGTACCGGTAATAATTCAGATAAGGCATTCAGCAACACCCATTGTTGTTCATCAAACTCGGCCCCGGGTAGATGGCGAATATCTTGAAAAAGCTCTTTAAGTTCTGGAACGATTTGCAGCTGTTCAATGGCAGCCAATAGTCGTTGTTTTTGCTGCCGGAAGACCTGAGTCTCAGATGCATTTTCGCCGGGGGGAAATCCGGCTCTTTTATCGACTTTCATTCGGAAATTACCCGAAACTGTAGTCAGCATATTCACAATGCCGATCCAAATCGGTACATCGGCGGCTTGGGTGCCGGGTAAGTCGCTGTTATCGAGATCAATGTCCAAACAATTTCGAATGGGTGAGCGGCTATTAATACGAGTGAGATTGGCGGCGGCAAAACCTGCTAGTTCGACTAGTTCTGCGTGTAAACCATAAGGAATCAATTCACGAACCCGAGTCAGAGAGTCTTTTATCACCTGGTTTAAATGCTGTTCTAAAATACCTCTGATCTGTTGCTGGTCATGGTCAAAACCTAACAACGGAAGCCATTGTTCACGTTGACTTAACAAATTGACTAACAAGTCTTCCAAGCGAGAGTATTTATTGTCGAGCTGGGTCAGCAACACCATCAACGACCGGCTCCAAGGCACATCTTGTTCAAGCGTGGTTAATAGAGCCTGCACCGCCTGGCGATAAAGCGGGTCAGCATCTTCAGCTACTTGGGGTTTGGCGCCCAATGCAGATTCCATGGGTAATGCGTTGGTCAGCGCAGAACAAAGACTGTCGAAGGTTTTGATCTGCAAACGATTTGGATTATTTAACAGTTGCCAACCCCGATCTTGATCGGTTCGCAAGACGTTATTGGCCAACTGCCAAGTATGTTGTTTGTGAGGTTCCTCAGGTTGAGGGTGCTGAGCGGCATGAAGCGCACTGACAATCCGTTCACGCATTTCAGCAACCGCTTTGCGCGTGAACGTGATCGCCAATACTTGTTCAGGTCGCTCCACCAAAGCCAACAAGGTTAAAAACCGCTGCGTAAGTAATTCGGTTTTGCCACTGCCAGCAGGAGCCTCACAAATAAATGATCGGCTGGCATCCAGTGCTTGTTGTCTCTGTAGCAAATCTGCCGGGCTAGTCATTGTTAAGCCCCTCTATCGCTTCAGCACTGTGGTCTTCACCATCGTCCGTTAAATCAAACTGCTCTTTAATTCGACACAGTGCTTTTAGCTCGCAATAACGACAAGTCACCCCAGGCACTTTCGGGTCTACAGCGGCACTACCGGCCATAAACTCCTTCGCCAAATTCATTAAGATTTCTCGCCAATGCTGAAGTATTTCGGGCCATGAATCCGGTAAGTCGAGCTTGAATAACATGTCAGGTTCCGTTAAACCCGGCACCTGATCGGCCTCTTCCGCAATGCCTTTAAAGGCTATTTCTTCGGCAGTAATCTGGCCGTAGGCTGCGCCCGTTACTCGCTTCTCATTAGCCACTGCATACAGTGGTACTTGAGGCTCATCTGGTCTGGTGCCAGTCCAAGACCGAATATGTTGTTTGCCAGTTTTATAATCCAGCACCAGAAGTTTGCCGTCTTCCAATTTGTCGACGCGGTCGTAGCGAATACCAATTGGCAACTTACCCAGCCTAACTGTGCGTCGACCTTCATTAAAAATGACGGTAAAGGGCTCACGTTGTTTTTCCAGCTCCAGCCAAGCCCGAACCTGTTGCTTGAGTCGCTCTGCCTCAATTTGCAAAAACCGTTCGCCCACAAAGCGCTTGGTTTTAATGCTGATCAGGGCATCATCGATTGCAGAAACGATCAAAGACTCAAGCTCGGATTCTGATAACGTCAGTAACCTTTCTTGGTTCTTAAGGTTTCGCCAGATAATTTCCATTACTAAATGAACAAGGTTGCCTCGCTCATGGGCCTGTAGCCCAATTTCACTGTCCGTGATGTCTTGGGCATGCAGGCGATGTCTGGCGAAGGCTCGGAAAGGACACGCAGCTTGATCCTTCAATAACTGCGAACCACCTTTAATCTCATCAACGTCAATCACTCTGGGGCCAACACTGTCCAAAGAAGCTTCAATGTCTTGAGATTTAAATTGCTGATAGGCTGCGGAAGGCTCAGCACTCAAAGTGAACTCACTGGTCGCAATCTGTTCAATCAACGGGCTCGGAGCCATCACTTTGTCGTCTTGTAATCGTGAATGGCTGAACACTACCTGCTTGGCACTATTGATTAGCCGTTTAGTAAGTTGGCTAGCGTAGGCCAATTCACGTTCTGCAGAACTCTGGGGTAAGTAGTTACGAACCTGTAAATCTATGGGCAACAGGGGGTTTGGGTTTGCTGATGGAGGCCAGGTTTCATCATCCAGATTCATAAACCATAAACGATCAAACGGCAGACCCGCTGCTTCCAACACCCCCAAAATTTGGATGGGTGACGTGCGCGTTTGAGCCTGAAAACTGACCTGAGCTAACACAGTTTGCAGGTAGGCAAAGGCATCGGTAAAGGTAATACCCTGATCGACGACAGCATCTAAGGCTGCAAAACTATTTAGCGCTTCTTGCCAAGCTTGAAGCTGCTGATATTCCAGCGTATCCAGATGACGTTGGCCGGGCCAACCCAGGGTGAGTAATTGCTCACTAAACAGTGCAAGCCACTCACTGGGCAGCTTTGGCTTATTGGTTTGCTTTTGGAGCAATTGGAAATCAGCTAAGCGTTGATACAAATCTGGACATCGCCGTTGCTCTTCATGTTGTTCGCCAACCGTAATTTTGAGTTTCTGCAGACTGATTTGGTAGTCGTAACTGCGGAGCTGAACCTCCAACAGAGAACGCTCATTTAACTCTTCCAACATGCCAACAAATGGCGAGTTTAGTAACTTGGCAACCAGAGACATATCGAGCCAACTCAGGTTACAACGGAGAATGCCAAGCGCCATGTCGATCATGGGTAACTGCGAAAGCAACTGCCCCGCTGACATATTAAAACCCGTGGCATGGCGAGGGTTGTTTGGCAATAAAACCTGAGGCTCAAAGACCTGATTAAAAATCCGTTCTACTTGCTCACGCATTTGCGCCAATTGCGGCACCACAATGGTCACACGAGCTTGTTCGTCCTGAATAATCTGATCTTTTGCCCACAGGGCAGCGCTTAAAATTTCCTGTTCTTGGTTCGCCAACTCAAACCTTTGAATTTGGCTGTCGGTTCTAGATAAATCAAAAAACTGACTATTCACCCCCTGCCGATCTAATTGTGCTAGCCATTGTTTGAGTTGCGGTGTTTGGTCATCAAATCCATACAAAACTAGGTTGGTCGGTAAGTCTTCACTAACCAGATGGTTCGCCAGAATTTGCGGAATCTCAACGGATGACACCAACTGTTGCTGCTCACATCTGAATTTAAAATCCTCAAACCAGGCTTTTAAAATATCGCTGTCTTGTTCCTCTGAAATATCCAGCATCCACTCTTGGGTGAGACGCCACGCCTGCATGGCTAAACGGGCGGTTGCATTGTGACTCAGCAGAACCGGAGTTTTTTCATGGCTATTCACTACTTGCTGCCACAACAACAATTCCTGTGTACCCGTTAGAACCAGTTTTTGTATTGATTCATTACCCCCTAACAATTGCTGCTGCCACAACTCGTGCCACCATGTTTGCAATGCTAGGCACTGAAGGCTTGGCCAGGCTTTTTTTGGACTGTAAGTGGTTTGATAAAGATTAAATTGATCACGAATCAAGCGGCTCAAACGCTTATTAGGAGTCAGTACTAGGGTGTTGTTAACCTCTAGGTTTTGAAACAGCGTCGTAAACTGAGGTTCAAATTGATCGGAATAAGCCATGGTGTTCGGGGTTATGGATTTACCCAGATGGTAACCATTGGTAAAGATTATCGCTATTATTAAATCTGTATAAATTTACAGTTATGATTGCCAGCCTTAAATTTTTATCGGCAACAACTGGTGCGTAACCAGTGGGCACCTGGCCTTGTCCTGGTTGAGCTGATAAGACATCCTAAACCGATCTCACAACATACCAACAAGTTCAAGGAGACACTCTTTCATGGCAAGAAGCCTCCAATTCGCCATCGGCGGGCAGCAAATAGAATGTGAAATAGAAAAAGTCGATCGCGACAAACTCTATGGCCGAGTGGAGAAGAAAGCGTTCGATAAAGATGGCAACGAATGTTATTTCGGTTCCATTTCCAGTGACGGCATGAACATTTTTGGCAAGGAATCCTTTGAACAGGGTTACATGGCTCAGGACGGCAGTTGGCTGGAACGAAGCCAGCTGCAAGTGGTGGACATGGACGACGAACCACTGCCAAAGCAAGAAGCCAGCTTTAAAACCGTGATTGAACTGATGGACACAGTCACCATTGAAGAATATCTCAATCATGTTGCTAAATCGGTTTATCACCTTACTAGCCCGGAATTACTTAAACAGGTTCAGGCCAGCGAAGACATCTTCAGCTTTTACTTCAATTACACCGCCAGCTATACCCCAGACCCGGCATTTTTAATCGAAAATGAGGGTGAGCTGTTTATGGTGGTGGGCCAACATTGTGGATTCGAATTTGTGGAAGCCCAAGCTGTGGAAAGCCCAATTCTGGAAGACGACGAAGATGAAGACGACGACGACATCGACTTCAGCATGTTTTAACAGGAGTTAGCCTAATGAAAGTAATCAACATTGCCGATGGTAAGGCCCGCAACTCTAGAGTCGCCATGGAGTCGAAGAAACGACCAAAATTTACCCGCTACACAGACAGCCAAAATCAGGGTGTTGAAAGTGCCCGAATAGTTAAAAACACTCTGGCAACAGACTTAAAAACCCTGACCAAAGAAACCAGCCTGGAAGACCTGTCACAAAAACTAATTGATGGTGATCCGGAATTGGATATTGAGCTATTTGGTAAGCGCATCTTTGATACCAGCCGAATTTACCTCAACAGCAATAACGAACCAGCAGGTGGCGTGAATTTAAAAGAATTGATTTATAGCCCAGAAGGAGAGCTCAAAGAACAACGGGACGCAAAAACCGTTGAAGGCAACATCAACACCGAAGTGCCGTTGAAGTGGTCGGGTAAGTTGATGCCAAAATCAGAGTGCTATAAAAAATTCGTATTTTCTAACGCGTACCAGATAAAGCATGTCGACGGACTCACCTTCGACTTTCTGTTCAACATGGCCAAAGAGTTGGATGAACAAAACGCCATGATGTTTCTTGGTGCCGGTAAAAAGAACAACGAACCCCTAATCATCTCTCGCAATGGCAAACAGTTTCGAGCTTTCTTGGAAGGTCGGGTGCAGGACAGCAAATTTATGTTGATTTTGCACCTTACCAATTTAGAAATGAAACCCGTCCCCGTGGCTGAACAATAAGGAAACTAGAGATGTCAGTAATTGATTCTTCAAAAATGGAAGCCTTGGGAGAAGGTCTATTAGTGGGCCAAAACGCGCTACTGGACAGCGAACTTTTAGGTAGTGCCCGCAACTATAAAAAGCTGGTTGCGTCACGCTATCGACTGATGACCGAAGGGGATATCAAACACCTGGAAGGTAGCCAGCTGCAAGCTTCCTTAAAGCTCGACGGCCAGCTGCATTTTTTAGCAAAAGTAGGTGATGAGTGTTTTTTATTTAATATCAAAGGCCGAGTGGTTCAAGGCCTACCACTGCTTGAGCAAGCACAAGCGGCATTAGCAGACACTGATCAGGTATTGATCGCCGGTGAACTCTATTATGCCCAATCAGAAGGACGGCCTCGAGTTTACGATGTGACCTCAGCCTTGGGCTCTAATTCCGAAGGGAAAAGCCAAGGCTTAGCCTTCGCAGCGTTCGATATTCTGGAACACAATGACAGTAGTTGCCGAGCCTTAGATTTCACTGAAAAACAAAAAAAACTCAATGAACTGTTGCCTGGCGAAGGCCAGTGCCATGTTGTTCAAAATCATGAAGTAGAAACCACTGACCTAGGCCAACTCTTCAAAAAATGGGTAACTGACGGCGGTGAAGAAGGCCTTGTCTGCGTCGATACCGACAACCACACGGTTTATAAAATTAAACCTAAACACAATGTTGATGTTGTGATCCTAGGTTATACCGAACACCCTGACATGGTGGACTCTGTGCGGGTACTACTGGTAGGACTGATGCGCCCAGACAACAGCTTTCAGGTGTTTGCCAAAGTCGGTGGCGGTTTTAGTGATGAAGAGCGTCGCGAATTTTTTAATACCTTAAAAGACACGGCAGTACCCTCCTCTTTTAACATCACCGATCGAAACCATACTCTGTTTACCATGGTCCGCCCTGAAATCGTTATTGAAATGGCATTTCATGATTTGATCTATGAGAACACCGCCGGCAAACCGGAAATGAAACCGGTTTTGAATTATGACGCCATAGAAGGTTACTCAACTTTGTTGCCAGAAGCTTTCGTCAGTGTTCTAGGCCCAGTGTTCAAACGCATTCGTGATGATAAAGAAGTGAACGCAACAGATTTGCGCCTGACCCAACTACAAGACTTTGTAGATCTCGATAATTTGAACAACAGTGCTCGCAGTTTGGATCTTGCCAACAGTGAAGTACTGAGCCGAGAAGTGTTCACCAAAACCACCAAAGGCTTGGTCAGTGTTCGCAAATTTATCAGCTGGAAAACCAACAAGGAGACCTTGGATTCAAGTTATCCGGCTTACGCTTTCTGCTATGTCGATTACAGCCCAGGCCGCAAAGATCCCCTTAAACGAGTCTTGCGAATTGCACCCACTCGAGAAGCTATTGATGATGTATTTGAAAAATTTAAGGCTTCTGAAATTAAAAGAGGTTGGGCACCAGTGCAATAGATGTTTGGTTTTGGCTCGATAAGGTGTCGAGCCACTTCGGATAATAACCTCCATAACAATAAATGGAACTTAACCCTTTGATCATCAAAGACTGGCAACCCAAATGAAACTCACACAAGAACAGGTTGAATCCTTAGCCCCCGACCCAGGCACGTTAAAGCGAGCACAGAAAATTGCGAAGCCTTCTAACTACGCCAATATCGGCGCCAGCGATCGGGCCATTTGGGCTGAGTCGTTAGGCTCCAGTAATTACACCACCTATATAGATATTTCTGGCCCGGCTTACAAATGTTCCTGCCCGGTTAAAAAACTACCTTGCAAACATGCTATGGGTTTGATGGTTTTAATAGCCAACCAACCAGAATTGGCGACAGCACCCGAGCCAGAAGAACTAACGGACTGGTTGATTAAACGAGACAGCGCTGCAAAAGCTAAAGAAACGAAAAAGTCTGGTGAAGTTAAAGACCCAAAAGCTCAAGCCAAACGCCAAGAGCAAAGAACACAAAATGTAGAGGCAGGCATAATTGAGCTTCGAAAGTTTCTTGAGGATATGGTCAGAGTGGGTCTGGCTGAGTCTTCCAAGCGCAGTCAGGATTTATGGCAAGACATGCAGAAACGTTTGGTGGATGCCCAAGCTAAAGGCCTATCTGGTTATCTAGAATGGATAAGAACAGAAATGGGTCAAGGGCCGCAATGGACAGAACGGGTATTTCGAGCCCTGGTTCGACTCCATGCCATGCTTAATGCCTGGGACAATAAACACAATCTATCCCCAGCCATGGTGCAACAGCTGCGAGAGCGAATTGGCTGGAATCAATCTAAAGACGATGTCTTAAGTAACCCCGCAGTACCTGGCCCCTGGTTTGTGATTAACCATGGCACTAAATACGAAAGTGGCCTCTACAGTCAAACCATCTGGCTCATGCATCAACAAACCGGGCAATTTGCCATGGCCCTTAATTTTGCCAGTGACTTTAACCCAGAGGCCTTAGAAAAAGGTTTTCAGAACGGCACTCTGCTACCTATTGCCAGTGCCCACTTTTATTCTCAGGAATTTCCCCAGCGCATAATTTTAAAACGTAGCAATGCCTTTGAAATGGAATGGGTTGATTGTTGGGACTGGCTCGAACAGCACAGCCAGCATAATTTCGAGAGCGCTGCTCAAAGTCTACAGAAACAGCGTATTCAACAGCCCTTTTTAGAATATTGGCCTGTATTGGTGAAAGACGTTCGCATCGTAAATAAAGACGAACAACTCACCCTTGCGGATACTGACGGTCGCCTGCTTAAAATAGCTTCAGACTTTACTTGCCAGTGGCAGTTGCTGGCTGTAGTGGGTAAAAACCCGGTCACCATGTTTATGGTTACCAGCGACTGCATATCCTTTAGCCCTTGGGCGGTATTAAATAACGGTCAGTGGTTGGCTTTAAATATGAATTCGGAGCTGTAATTGATATGGACGAGCTAATTAAAACCGCAGTACTTGGGTTACAAAACGCTGGTGATTACGATGATAAGCTAGTGGATGATTGCAAAGCTATTTTACAAAATCAGTCCTATGACAATGACGCCCGCAGGTTTCTAGACGCCTCTGCACTGACGTTGTTTCAGCAGGAATACTCAGCCATTCCACAAATAGATTCCTTTGAAGAATTGCCAGACATTCCTGACGAAACTCGAATACCCATGTCCAATCAAAAAATGACTGAGTTTTCCCAATTGCTGCAAAAATCTTCTGCTTTGCGTTTCGGATTACAACATCTGTTGCAAACTGGAGAATACCTTCCAGACACTCACTTTGCCCAATTAATGAGTGAAATGAAATTAGAATTGAGCAATAGGCAACGGCTCGCGCTAGTGATGTCTGCTCGTAGCCATTGGTTATTGACTATGAACGGGCAATGGCGGGCTTACATGGAAAGAGTGATTGATGTGCAATGGCTTAGTCAAACAGATCTGGAAAATGAAGATCTGTTGGTGGATTTCTCAAACACAAATGTATTCCTGCAAACTTATTTTCTGCTTGGATTAACCGTTGAACAGAGAGTGGGTTTTACTCAAAAGGTCTGGAGCCATTGCAAAGTTGAGGGCAGACAATTACTGCTCAGATTCGCCCGTGAAGATTTAAAAAATAATCCACAGCTTGTTGAGTGGCTAGCCGAACAAAGCCAGGACAAAAGCAATCATATCAAGCGCGAAATTATCCGCACGTTGGTCACTACTCGTACGCAATGGGCTGATGAAATTTATCAGGCCGGTGTCGCACAACTGGCTTTATATGTTGAAAAGAAATTGCTCCGAAAAATTGAAGTTCAGGTTCCTGAGGAGCTAACTTCTGAATTGAAGAATCTAGCTATTTTTGATCAAGATTACCTCAACACTAATGAGCCAAAACCGGTACAAAGGTTAGGGCAACTTTTAGTGATTTTGGGCCCGGACAATTGGGGCAAGTATTTAGACTGCGCCAGCGAAAGCGCCATGGAAAGATTGTTAAAAAGTCGTTTTGGCAAAGAGCTTAGACTTTATTTACTGGAAGCTGCCATTGTTCATGAACATCACAAGGCATTTAAAACCTGGTGCGCCAAAGTAGATGTATATGCCAGCGATTCAGTACAACTAATTTTAGAACGGTTAAGCCCTAACCATGGTGCCAGAATAATAAATTGGGCCATTGCCGAAAAACGGGCCAACCTTATTAATCACAGTAAAATCTGGCTGCAACAATCAGAGCAGGGACAGTTTTTAACTGGCACTCAGGCCAGTACTTTTTTCGCCCTCTGGTGCCAAATGATTGCGAAAGGCAGACGTTTTTATCCGGATTACGATTATCTCTATGCCCTAATGGGCTGGATGAAAATAACTCAACTTGAAACCAAGGATTGGCAGGCCTTACAAGATGCCGAAAAAATCGACGGTGGCAGTGTGTCACTGATGCAAACCCTCTTTAACTTCTCCCAAGGCAAATAACGCTTATGACTGAAGCACTGAAACCATCTGCAGAAATTCTGTATCAGGAAGAAATTGAACATCTGAAAGCCTGGGACCAGGCCAACAAGCACCGTATTCCAAACTCCTGGGAGTTATCGCCCCAGGCCGTGGTCACTTTAATCATTGGCGGTGAAGTCAATGGCCAAAACATCAGCCGCAAATATTATGGTGCCGACCGAGAAGTACAGGTGGCAGTGGCAACACTTACCACCGACCGAGCACTGTTGCTATACGGGCCTCCAGGGACAGGTAAATCTACTCTGTCTGAATTGTTAGCAGCGGGCATTTCTGGCAACAGCCAATTAATCGTTCAGGGCACCGCCGGTATTAGCGAAGAGAAAGTGTTGTATGAGTGGGATTATGCCCATCGCCTGAGCAAGGGCACCGATGTCGAGGCTTTGGTTAAAACACCCATTTTCAGAGCCATGGAAGACGGCAAAATTGCCCGCGTTGAAGAACTGACTCGAATCCCATCAGATGTTCAAGACGCCCTAATTACCATCCTATCGGAAAAGATGATGCCCATTCCAGAACTCAACTCGGTAGTGATGGCTAACCAGGGTTTCAGCATCATCGCCACCGCCAATGACAAAGACAAAGGAGTTAACGATTTATCTAAAGCTCTATCGCGGCGTTTTAACACAGTTCGGCTGGAGCTACCTACAGATATGGACACCGAAATCGAAATTGTGAAATCCAAGGTGCTGAAAAGTGCTGAAGCTTCTGACATTCCATTACCAAAAAACAGCGTTGATGAAATCAAGCGGGTGGTGAATATATTCCGTGAACTAAGGTCTGGCGAAGCTGGCACCGAAAAAGTGGAAAAACCCAGTGCCACCATGAGCCCAGCCGAAGCCATTTCAGTGGTGAACCAAGCAATTAATATGGCGGCCTATTTTGGTGATGGCAGCAATGAAATCGAGGCCAGCCACATCGCCAATGGCCTCGAAGGCGTTGTGGTGAAAGAGGCGGAAGATCGAGAGGTATTCAGGAACTACGTGGACAGAGTGTTAAAAACTCGCGCTAAAGACCGTGATCTGGAAGAGGCCCTGAGGGCAATTGTGTGAAATTTGATGATCAGGTTTATCTGCTAGGCATTCGACACCATGGCCCTGGTTGTGCCCATGCCTTGAATAATGCCCTGGAAGAAATACAGCCAGATTTGGTGTTATTAGAAGGCGCGGTTGAGTTGGAGCAGGGTTGGCAATTGATGGCTGAAGATGGCATGCAGCCACCTGTAGCTCAGCTTATTTATGATCCTAAAGATCCATCTCGAGCCAGCTTCTACCCCTGGGGAGAATTTTCTCCTGAATGGCAGGCTATGGCCTATTGCCATCGCCAACAAGTTCCCCTGCAAATGATGGATTTGCCGGCGGGGATTGAGTTTGAATTGCAAGCCCAACGGGAGCAGCTAACTGAAGACGCTGAGCAGGAAAGCCATAACCTAGAATTGGATTCAGACCAGGCTACTAAAGAAGATGACCAGGCGGAAGCGGCACAAAGCTCATCAGATCTTCAAGCAATATTTGAAAGCCCATTAGATCGAGTAGTGAAAGCAGCCGGGTACAGTGATTCAGAATCCTGGTGGGATGCCACGGTAGAGCACCAACAGGGGGGGTTGGAAACCTTTGCGGCCATTGCAGAGCTAATGACCAGTGCCCGCGATGCTGAACAGGAAAAACAAGCCCAAGCCAAGCTTGAAGAAGTAAGCCAGCCAGACCATGACCGAACAGAATTACGAGAAGCCCACATGCGCAAAATGTTGCGGGCAGCACGTAAGACTCACCAACGAATTGCAGTGGTTTGCGGTGCTTGGCATGTACCGGCATTAGCCGCAAATGTGAAGGTAAAAGACGACAATGCGCTGCTAAAGGGTCTTAAAAAGCGCAAAGTAGAAGTAGCCTGGGTGCCTTACACATTTGAGCGTTTTGGATTTCGCAGTGGCTACCGAGCGGGCATAGATTCACCAGGCTGGTATCAGCATTTATACCAACACTTACCCGAGGGCTCAGACACTCTCACTATCAATTGGATGATCAAAATCGCCCACCTGTTGCGTGAGCAAGGTTATGGCTGTTCCAGCGCCCATGTTATCGAAGCCGTTCGCCTAGCTCAGCAACTAGCCAAGTTGCGTGGTCTGAGTATCCCAAGTCTGGGGGAAACCATGGACGCCGCCAAAGCAGTGATGACGGAAGGAGAACCAGCTCCATTAAAGGTTATTCACCGAGACCTAATTGTTGGCAACAAGCTTGGCTTTATCCCTGAGTCTGTGCCGCAATTGCCCATAGAACAGGACTTAATGGCGCTGATTAAACGCTTGCGATTGAAACAAGACGCCAAGATTCAGCCGCTCACCTTGGATTTGCGCAAAGACAGCGGCCTGCAAAGATCTCAATTACTGCATCAACTCAATTTACTGGGTATAGGCTGGGGCCAACCATTGGGCAATTCCGGGACTGGTACCTTTAAAGAAGAGTGGACTTTGCAATGGCAACCAGAGTTTTCCCTAGCATTAATTGATGCCAGCACCCTGGGAAATACCATTGCCGCGGCAGCTAAAGCCGCAATCCAAAAGCGCATTCAACAGGCCGATTCAGTGACTGAACTGGCTAAGCTGCTGGATATGATTCAGCTGACCGATCTCCAGAGCGCCATCCCCACAGCCCTGGAACGCTTAAAATCCATGGCCGCTGTGTCGGCAGACTTGCAGGATTTAATGCAAGCCCTGTTGCCTTTGGTTCAGGTGTCTCGCTATGGCTCAGTGCGCAAAGTCTCGTCAGATGGCATAGAGCAAATTCTTGCAAGCATGATTATTCGAATCTGTAACGGCTTGGCTTCCGCCTGTGTCAGCCTCGACCAGGATGCCGCTTACAACATGCTTAAAGCGATGGATCTGGCCCATAGCGCTATCAATATGCTGGAGCAAGAGGATTTCACTCAACGCTGGCAAACCGCCCTCATAGAATTGCTAGAACACAGTGCTTGCCATCCGGTGTTACAGGGGCGCTGTGCGCGCATCCTTTATGACAGCGACCAGCTAGATGCAGAGCAGCTCAGCCATGAATTTCGGCTAACCCTGTCTGAGGGTAATGAGGTTTCGGAAGCAGCGGCCTGGCTCGAAGGCTTATTGCTCAACGGCGCAGTGCTATTGCTATTCGACAACAAACTTTTTGAAATGATCGACGCCTGGATCAACCAACTTGCACCCGAGGACTTTACCCGAGTGTTGCCGTTAGTACGCAGAGCCTTTGCTACTTTCTCTGCCATGGAATTGAATCAACTGGCAGGGCAAATTCGATTCGGCAACAACAACCAAAAAGCCTTGGCAATGACTCAGGATTCGGAATTGGCACAGCAAGCCCTGGCATCAATTGCCGATGTCATGGGTTTGCAGAAAACAAAATAGACAAGCAAAAGGTAAAAACCGTTTGACCATAAATAACGAGAGACAAAAACGTTGGCGACTCATGCTTGGAGAAGAGGGTAGCCAGCTTGGTGAGTTGGAAGGAGATGATGCCCGCATGGATCAACTTCTCGAGCAGCTCTATGAACCTGGCTACAACCGAGATCTGCAAGCAGGCTATGGCAAATCTATGCCCAAAGCTGCCCGCTGGATTAGTGAAATTAAAAATCTGTTTCCACCGTCAGCGGTAGAGGTTATCCAAAAAGATGCCATCGACCGTTTAGACATTGCCTCGCTACTGCAAGACCCGGACTTTCTCAGAGAAGTAAAACCCGATGTGCATTTGGTTGCCCAGTTAATGCAATTGCAGCGCTATATTCCCGATAAAGCCAAAGACAATGCCCGAGCCATTGTGCAGAAGTTGGTGGACCAGCTGATGAAAAAATATCAGCCACCTATGGAGCAAGCCATTCGCGGGGCACTGAATCGCAGTATTCGTAACAACCGCCCAAGAGCCAGTGAAATTAACTGGAACGCAACCATTAAGAAGAACCTAAAAACCTATCAGCCGGACTACAACGCCATTATTCCGGAAAACCTAGTGGGCTATGGTCGCAAACAAAGACGCAGTCGCAACCTAATACTCTGTGTGGACCAATCTGGCTCCATGGCTAACTCTGTTATTTATAGCTCAATATTTGCAGCAGTCATGAGCTCCATGCCATCTCTGAAAACCCATTTAGTAGTTTTTGATACCGCCATTGTAGATTTAACTGAACAACTACAAGACCCGGTAGAAGTTTTATTTGGCGTGCAACTAGGCGGCGGTACAGACATCGCCAAAGCCATGCAGTATTGCGAAAGCCTGGTGGATAACCCCAGTGACACTCACCTAGTGTTAATCAGTGACCTATGTGAAGGGGGCAATAAAAATCAATTGCTCAGCACAACCAAAAGACTGATTGATAGCGGCGTCAATGTTATTACCCTTTTAGCACTGGCAAACGATGGCGCCCCTTGGTATGACACACAAATGGCAGGCAACTTTACCGCGTTAGGTTCGCCCGCTTTTGCCTGTACACCAGATAAATTCTCCGACTTAATGGCTGCTGCACTTGAACGCAAAGACTTGCACAGCTTCGCTTCTGAAAATGACTTTCCTGTTGTTAATGGCAACGTGTCAGAACCCAAATTGATTTAATATAAACTCACCAGAATACTTCGATGTCAATTAACCTAGCCCTGGAAAGCTACCCACATATTTTTTCTGTCAGAGCATTGAGGCAAGGGGAATTAATTGCTCACTACAACCGCAAAGGCTACAAGGGAAAAGCCAGAGCTATAAAGTCAGTGACTAAAAGCATTATCAGCATTCTTTACGGCATAGCCATCCAACGAGGCGAACTCTCTGATTTAGACACTCCAGTAATTACGCTTTTTCCTGAATTTGAGTCCCTAAACAAAGATCCACGGTTTAAAAGCATCACCTTAAAAAACCTTCTTACAATGAGCAGCGGCTTAGACTGCACCGATCAAAGACCTAGAGGATTCTTTTCCAGCAACAACTGGTTAAAACACTATGTTAGCCGCCCGATAAAACATCAACCAGGAACCAAGTTTCAATACAGCTCTGCTAGCTCTCATCTACTGGCCGCATGCTTATATAAAATCACAGGTCTTAATAACCTAGATTATGCTCGCAATTATTTATTTTCACCTTTAGGCATTGCCTCACCGAAATGGGATCATGATAAACAAGGTTTTTATCATGGTGGTTTTGGTTTGCAGATGTCACCGGACGATCTAATTCATATTGGCATGCTGTACTTGAATAATGGCCAGTTCGAGGGCAAGCAAATCGTTGATGCGGATTTTTTAAAAACATCTACAAGCTTTCAAATTAACGGCGGATTCCCTGAGCAAAATAATTATGGCTATCACTGGTGGGTGGATAGCCTTTATGGAACAGATTATTTTTTTGCAGCAGGATTAGGTGGGCAATATTTATTTGTAGTCCCTGAACTGGAACTAGTGATGGTAATTACTTCTGAGGTTCGGCGGCCGCATATTGAGAATAAGAAAATGTTTGAACTGGTTGTAAACCAACTGGGTTAGTAATCATTCATTTGCAAAAGTATTAGTCAGAGCTGAAAGAGGTGGTGTACACCACCACCTATAAACAAGCTATTTTACTTTGGCGTTAGTTCGAATGGTTTTAAAATCGTGATTACGTTTAATAACGCCATTTAAGAAAACGGTTTCAAGTAAATTTTTTCGACCATTAAGATCCTGTTCTCTAATAGTTCGATATTGGTCATTTACTTTTACAACAGCCAGCCTACCTCTTTTTGAACGCTTGCCCTTGTCCGTTACGGGGTCTTTATAGACGTCTTGCCATAAACCTTGAATCTTTGCAGCACTCGCTTTCATGGCAAACTTCATAGTGTCCCGATCCAGCTTCTGTAATAACGCGCCACCCATTCCAAAGGCAATATTCTCTGCGCTCTGCTTGCGTACCTTCATGGTTTCCAAAATGGCTTCGATAGATTTTTCATCGACTCCATCACCTTGAATCACTCGAATGCAATCAGGCAATACCCGATATCCCTTGTCATTTAGCTGATAACCAAATTTGTTCATCAACCTCTCAATGGTTTCAGCAACTATGGTTACTGGGTCGCCACTGTCTGGTCTAACCACTAATGTACCACCAGAGTCTTCGACCTGCGCCTTCAACTCTTCTCCCCAAATATTTTCGATGGCATGCCACAGATCATAAGAATCACTGACCACCGCAACCAGTTTGCCTGGGCCAGCAAATTGTTCCAGCATATTGGCGTAGGCTTTAGCTTCATTGTGTCGCCCCCAGCTGGTGATGGTGCTGTGCTCGGCAGCTGGTATAGAAAACCCGGCCATTTCTGCCTGATAATAACGGCGAGCAGCTACAATAGCGCTCAGGGTATCCGTGCCCATAAAATTCACCAAATGGGCCGCACCACCGATTGCCGCCGCCTCTTCTGAGGTCGCACCTCGCGCCCCGAAATCATGTAGTTTGAACGGCAGGCTTTGGCAGTTGTTGGCCGTTTCTTCCAGATAGCGCTTGATCACCTTTTTACAATGGTAAGACGTGGTTGCTACTGTAGTTGGATACCACACAGCTCTCAACAGAGCGGTTTCCAAGTAGCTGGTTAGCCAAGCACAGTTTGGATCGGTATTGATCACCTGCACCATGGCATTTTGCACTGGAATAACAGTCCCTTCTGACACTGCCTGAATTTCAACAGGTAAAAAGCCTTCATAGGTGTCAACGATATAGCGCCAGCCCTGCTCATTAAATGGCACCCCATGGGCTTGCAAAATGATTTTGGCTTCATCCACATCCTTATGGCTTACAGGCTGAGTTAAATATTCCTTAATAAACATTTGCAAACCAAAGAATACTGCTTTTTCAAAACGACCACCCCTGGCCTCAATGTAGCTAGATACCTCGGTGGTACCTTGCGGGTACTGTAAGAAATGAGAAGCCTTGTAACTGTCGGCGTTTAAAATAATGTTCTTGCTCATGATGGAAATCCTCCAGTCATTTATTTAGAAATGCTCAGGGTCTATCCCCAAACACTGCGTTTTTGAAAGTGTGGCTTAGCAGCCTGTTAGTTCCTGAATAATGAAATAGTGGTCTTCATAGATTTGTGCTGGGTCTAGATCTGCAAGCGGAATCCACATGGCTGCTTTGGCATCGTCACTTCCCTTTACCCTGGGTAGCTCCTTGTTGGCAGCCAGCTCGATATAGAAGGCATGAGTAATGGTGCGGCCTCTGGTGCTGCGATGGGGATCATCAAATACTTGCTGGGCTTTGATGGAGCCTTTCAAAACAGGTGCCGGTACCTTGAGCCGAGTTTCCTCTCTTAGCTCGCGCAAACAGCCATCGATCAGCTTTTCGTCCTGGCGAATAAAACCTCCTGGCAGAGCCAACAAACCTTTGCCTGGACGCGCCTTACGCTCCACCATCAGCACATGGCCACTTTGCACCACTACTGCATCGGTAGTAACAAAGGTTGGCGGGTATGGGCTGTCATTCCAGGCAGACTTGTAGGTTTCCACAAACTGTTGTTCCTGCTTAAGGTTTTGAAACCAGTCTAGCGTCTGATGCTCGGCGATATACTCCACCACAGGTACTGGTAATGCTTTCTGAAAGTCTTCATTACCCTGAAACACCTTCTGCCTTAATGGGGTAGCTGACAATCCGTTGAAGTTCTCAACTGCTACTGAGCCCCATTGTGGAAACAGATTAAGATAATAGGAAGATTGATCCTTGCTATGGCCAATTAAGCCTACTTTTGCCGGCCTGTGCAGGGTTGAATGGAAAGCCGTGACCAGACCATTCACCGTGGCCTGTACATTACGCACCCAGGACTCGTCGTTATAAACAATATCCATTAATGGGGAGATATGAACGCGCTTGTTTTGCTCCTCGCCAAGAGTGCCACGAATCATTTTCTCGCGCTCCTGGACGGTCCAAGGGTTACGAATAGAGCGGGGTTGGTAGGCAGAACCACAGAGGATGATAACCTGCTGTGCCTGTTCTAGGCCCTGGGCAACTACAGAGGCATGACCCAGATGAAAAGGTTGGAAACGGCCGATAAAGACCAGAAAATCGTAGCTTTTATTCATCAGTAAAATCCTTACTGGGTGTTAACAATGAGTCGGGTCTATCCCGAATCAGCTGTTCTCATATGGCTGGCGAATCCCGCCTTGCCTTGAGGTGTTGCAATAGTGGCATAGTGACACTAAGCTAGCAAGCATTAATTTGCGCTGCCATTTAAAAAAGGGATTATATGAAGACCGGATTGGCTTTGGGTAAATATTCCCCCTTGCATAAGGGCCACCAATGGTTGTTCGAAACCGCACTGGCGGAAATGGATCATCTTATCGTGGTGATTTACCAGTCACCAGAAACCACCCATATACCCCTTGCCACCAGGGCCAACTGGATTCGAAAATTGTACCCGCAGATCGAGGTTATCGAAGCTGCGGATGGACCCACGGCAACCGGCGATGACCCGGCCATAATGCTTGCTCAGGAACAATATTTAGGCACCTTGCTTGAAGGCCGCCAGATCAGCGCTTTTTTCAGCTCAGAGTTCTATGGCGAGCATGTTAGCCGCTTCCTCGGTTGCCTGGATCGTCGTCTGAACCGAGATCAAATAAAGATTTCGGCCACCCAAATAAGACAAGACAGTTACGCTAATCGAGCATTTCTGGCACCCGAGGTATATCAGGATTTAATCACTAATGTGGTGTTAGTGGGAGGTCCAGGGACTGGCAAATCTACGTTGGCCCAGGCTTTGGCTGAGCGCCATAACACTAGATGGATGCCGGAATATGGTCGGGAATACTGGCATCAGCATCAACATAATAAGCGCCTAACCCTAGAACAATTAGCAGAACTTGCAGTAGGGCATTTGCATAGAGAACAACAGGCATTGCTTGAGTCCAGAAAGTATCTGTTTACTGATACCAATGCTCTGACCACCAGACTATTCAGTCTTTACTATCACCAACAGTGCTTGCCCCAGCTAGAACAAATGGCTAACAGAGCAATCACTCGGTACCAAATGTGGATTCTCTGCGGCGATGAAATCGAATTTGAGGATAGCTGGGATCGCTCTGGGGAAGGTAATCGGCAATGGTTCCAGCAGCGGATTCGCCAGGATCTGCAGTATAGGCGCATACCCTATCACCAGGTGACAGGTTCTGTGGAGCAACGTATTGAACAGGTTCAACAACTACTCAACCAACTACCAGGAAAATTTCTATGATCGAATGGTTTAGCGTTAACACAGTATTCTTCAGCCTCTGGGGCTATCCCATGAGCTACTTGGAGTTTGTCGGCACCCTGCTTTACCTGAGTTCTGTGATTCTGATATATCGCAAGAACATGTGGACCTGGCCCACCGGCATTGCATCGGTAATTCTGTTTGCCATGCTATTTTATCAAATTCAGTTGTACTCAGATGCACTTGAACAATTCTATTATCTGGCAGCCAGCATCTATGGCTGGTTGTTCTGGCGACGCACTCAAACCGCTAGTGAACAAAAGGCTTCCTTTCGCTACAGCTCACTAAAAGCCACTGGCCTGTGGCTGGCCATTTGTGTACTGGTCTCCTTTGGCCTGTTTGTGCTAATGAAAAACATCCATCTACTATTGCCCGAACTATTCGCCAAACCCGCGGCTTATCCATTCACCGATGCCCTGACCACTATTATGAGCTTTACCGCCATGTTTTTAATGGCCCGGAAACGCATTGAAAGCTGGCTATACTGGATCACTGTCGATGTTATTGGCATTTATATTTACTTTATGCAGGGCATAAAATTTATCTCCCTGCTCTATATGGTTCTGTTGCTCATTGCTTGCTTGGGCTATTTGAAATGGCATCGGGAAAGGAGCAGGACCCATGACTGATTTTGCAGACGAGCAGGAGTTTTTACAGAATTACCGAATTCATGACTATGACGTTCCATTAACCATGGTGGATATGGCAATCTTCAGCATTATCGATCACCAGCTACAGGTACTAGTAGTCAAACGCGCCGAACATCCATGTAAAGGCCTGTGGGCGTTACCCGGAGGCTTTATCGATGTTCATCAGGATATGGATTTGGCAGCCACCGCCAAACGCAAGCTGAAGGAAAAAACCGGGGTAGACACTACATATCTAGAGCAGGTGGCAAGCTTTGGTTCGGCAACAAGAGATCCCAGGGGTTGGTCAGTTACTATTGCCTATATGGCCCTGCTCTCTACAGACAACATTCAGTTTCATAAAAACCAGAGTCTGGAACAATTGCGATGGCTACCGGTCAAGCAAGTGCAAGGGGTTGAGCTATCTTTTGACCATCAAATGATTTTTAACAGTTGCTACAAGCGCTTGCTCAACAAGGTTCAATACTCTTCCTTACCTGTTAATTTACTGCCTGAGGAATTTACCCTTAGTGAGTTGCAAGCAACCTTCGAAATCATTCTAGATAATGAAATAGAGAAGAAATCATTTCGTCGGCGAGTACTAGATTCAGGGATTTTGCAGGAAACGGGTAAACTTAAAAGAGGAGGCAATCGCCCTGCAAAGTTGTATAAAAAACTTGAACAAGGAAAAGATCATTGCTTTCCGAGAAGCTTGGAATCCAAAACTTGAAAAATGGGAAGCTAACTGAATTGTTATAGTAATTGAAATCTAAAAATACTGGACAATCCCAATATTAATGCCCGTCTCTCCCGATTGAACTACTCTGACAAAGCCCAATAACAATGCCCAATCTTTGTAGGTGTTAATCGTGGTATTAGCACCTACAAAAGCAGCTTGGTCAGTCACAGCAATGCTAGGCCCAAATCGAATGTCCTTAAGTATCCAAAAATAAGTTTTTGTGCCTAGGCCAATATCAAATTTAGCAGAAACACCTTCACCACTATTGGGTAAATAGCCCAATTTAAATTCTGCATATTCAATGGGATACAGGGTGCTATCAAACCAGCCATCGCCTCTAGATTTATATTGGTCATGAACATAACCGAAACTGATACCGGCCCCGGATATTAGGTCAGTGGATAGGCTGGTGAATTTTAATTCGTAACTATGTGCAAAAGTAGTTGTAAAAAATAGAATCAGAATTATATTAACTTTCACTTTCATCCCCTGTTAAATATTAGAAATCAATTCAACTTCAATGAATTACCTAATAGACTCTAAAATCTGATAATCCGATGCTCAAATCAGTTGAAATCTTCTCTGCGTATAAAAATTTAACATGAGACCATTCTTGACCAGACATTAAATTCGTTATTAATTGGACATCCTCGAAAGTGGTAGAAAGTCCGAAAACAACGAATTTTAAACACTCAGCGTCAAAACTAATCAGTTTTCCATTTTCATCGACACTTCCAAGCTCTATTTCTAATCGTACTTCTTCTTCATATTTCCAACACTCAGCTTTCATACTTTGATATGTTTGAAATATTTTTAAGCCTGACTCTAAAAAATTAGTAAAGAGCTCATAAGTTTCCTCATGCATTGATCCTGGCCTAGCTGTTGGATTCGCTAAATAGGCTTTTTTCGCTTGTAGATGGTTTTTAAAAGCATAATTTAACGAATCCTGAGAGTATAAAACTTTTAAATGATTTAATTTCCCTAATGCAGTCCCATCGAAGTTAAATCCAAATGCAATTCCCTTATGACTGTCTGCGTAGTGTGACCACATTAAATTGTGTTTGCAGTTAGAACTTAAAGATAAGTATGCTGATTTGTTATTAGGAATTGCGGCCTCTAGCTTTTCAAATTGTTCAAATACAAGCATCTTATCTTGCTCGCTAGAAAGATCGTCTAATAGTTTTCGAAAAGATGAAGCTGGATCAAAATTATTATCAAATGGATCGTTAAAAAGCCTAGGATGAGAAAACCATAATTTCTTATTAGTTATTGTCTTGAGAGTAAGTATATCTACGGGCCTGAACTTCCAAAGACAGGGGTCGAGTTTATCCATAGATATATTCTCTTTTTATACTTACTTTAATGATAAAAAACCGACACAAAGTCGGCTTTTAAAAATATGAAAAACTCAGATCAATAATCCAAATTCTCCACATACAACGCATTTTCCTGAATAAAGTTACGACGAGGTTCTACGTCGTCACCCATCAGGGTAGTGAAGATCTGATCCGCAGCAATGGCGTCTTCGATGTTCACTTTTAGCATGCGGCGCACTTCTGGATCCATGGTGGTTTCCCAGAGTTGTTCTGGGTTCATTTCTCCCAATCCCTTATAGCGTTGGATGTTGACGCCTCGTTTGGCTTCTTTCATCAGCCATTCCAACATCTGCGCAAAGGTTTCTACCGCTTGAGTTTTTTCTCCCCGTTTCACATAAGCGCCTTCTTCTAACAGGCCATCCAAGGCTTTGTTTAGGTCTTTAATGGCTTCGTACTCATGGCCTTCGAAGAAAGCGTGGGTCATTTTGTATTCGTGGTCCATACCGTGTGCAGTCATGATTATTTTAGGCAGGAACAGGTGGCGCTCGGTATCTTCCCAGATTTCGCAGCTGTAAGTGGTGCCGTTGGTGAATTCGGCGTCCAGTTTATCTTGTAGGGCGTCTACCCATTCAGCCACTTTTTCCTGACTTTTCAGGTCTTCTTCGTTTAGCACTGGAAGATAGATAGAAGCATTCAACACTGGCTCAGGATAGACACGAGCCAGTCGCTTGTTCATGGCCATTACTGAGTTAAATTGGGTAACTAGGGTTTCAAGGCCAGAATCCTGAATAGCTGGCGCATCTGCATTAACGAACAAAGCAGCACCGGTGAGGGCATTGTTGATCAGGTATGCATCCAGGGCGGCATCGTCTTTGATGTACTGTTCCTGTTTACCTTTTTTCATCTTGTAC
This sequence comes from Gynuella sp., assembly GCA_028282465.1. Classification (GTDB taxonomy): domain Bacteria; phylum Pseudomonadota; class Gammaproteobacteria; order Pseudomonadales; family Natronospirillaceae; genus JANQHX01. Next base: position 41,565 of record JANQHX010000104.1, on the reverse strand, counting down.
AGAGGTGGCTGCGCAATATACACATAGCCCTGCTCAATCAGCTCTGGCATTTGACGGAAGAAAAACGTCAGCAGCAAGGTTCGAATGTGAGAACCGTCGACGTCAGCATCAGTCATGATGATGATCTGGTGATATCTCAGTTTTTCGATATTGAATTCTTCGCGGCCGATGCCACAGCCCAATGCAGTAATCAGGGTACCGACTTCAGCAGATTGCAGCATCTTATCAAAGCGGGCCTTTTCTACGTTCAGGATCTTACCTTTTAAGGGCAGAATCGCCTGAGTTTTACGGTTACGACCTTGCTTGGCAGAACCACCGGCGGAATCACCCTCCACCAGGTATAGTTCAGAAAGTGCCGGATCTTTTTCCTGACAGTCGGCCAGCTTGCCCGGCAGACCTGCAATGTCCAAAGCACCTTTACGGCGAGTCATGTCGCGAGCTTTACGGGCCGCTTCACGAGCTCGGGCGGCATCAATCATCTTGCCCACGATAGTTTTGGCATCGTTCGGGCTTTCCATAAGGAAGTCTGAAAAATTCTTACCCATTTCCTGCTCAACAGCAGGTTTTACTTCAGATGAAACCAACTTATCTTTGGTCTGGGATGAGAACTTAGGATCAGGCACTTTTACTGAAATAATTGCGGTTAAGCCTTCACGGGCATCGTCACCAGATGTCGCAACCTTTTGTTTTTTAAGGACATTTTCACTTGCGATGTAATTATTCAGCGAGCGTGTAAGAGCGGCACGGAAGCCAGCCAGGTGAGTACCGCCGTCGCGCTGAGGAATATTATTGGTATAACACAGGATATTTTCCTGGAAACCATCATTCCACTGCATAGCCACTTCTACAGCGATCCCGTCTTCACGCTCATAGCTAAAGTGGAAAATCTGGTTAAGAGTCTGTTTATTAGAGTTCAGGTATTCAACAAATGCCCTAAGGCCACCTTCGTATTTAAAGTTCTCTTCCTTACCTGAGCGCTCATCTTTTAGGATGATGGAGACGCCAGAGTTCAGGAACGACAACTCTCTTAATCTTTTAGCCAGAATATCGTAGCTGTATTCAGTCTTGGTGAAGGTCTCAGCAGAGGGTTTAAAGTGGATCTGAGTACCTGTGGTTTCAGAATCACCTACTACTGTTAACGGCGCCTGCGGCACACCCATATGGTATTTCTGTTCGTGAATTTTGCCATGGCGACGGATGGTTAAAGTGAGTTCTTCAGAAAGAGCATTCACCACCGAAACCCCTACCCCGTGCAGACCACCAGAAACCTTATAGGAGTTATCGTCGAACTTACCACCAGCATGCAGTACCGTCATTATTACTTCTGCTGCTGATTTACCCTCTTCTTCGTGAATATCCACTGGAATACCACGGCCATCATCGGATACGGAAATCGAGTTATCTGTGTGGATGGTGACAGTGACGTCCTGACAATAGCCGGCTAAGGCTTCGTCGATGGAGTTATCTACTACTTCAAACACCATATGGTGCAAGCCGGTACCATCATCGGTATCACCAATATACATGCCTGGGCGCTTTCTAACCGCATCCAGTCCTTTCAGAACTTTAATACTCGAAGAATCGTATTCGTTACTCATTCATTTCTCCTGATAGGGCTCCGTGTTCCACGTGAAACATTTTTACCCGATCCTGGTTTTTCCATATTCCGTCAAAGCTACTTGGGTCGATGCAACTAATAAATACCTGAGCATCCATCGACTCTAACAACTGACAAATCTGTGTTAGGTGTTGGCGGTCTAATTCCGCCGGCAAGTCATCTAAAAGAAACACACAACGTCTATGATTCTTTCGGCTGATTAAATCTTCTGCTTGAGCCAGCTTAAGTGCGCTGACTACCAGCTTTTGTTGACCACGGGACAACAAATCCGCGGCGTTTAGTTTGTCTTTGCGAATTCTGAGATCCGCTCGCTGAGGACCGTAATGACTGAAGCCAGAATTGAGATCCCGGCGCAGGCTATCGGTCAATACTTCTTCAAAGGTTTTGGTTTTATCCCAACCTCGGTAGTAAGAAAGCGTTAATTCATCCAATTCAACAAGTTGTTGTAATAGTAGGTGGAAGCGTTCTTTGAACTCCCCCAAATACTTCTGTCGGAGGCGATCTATAGTATTCGCAGCAGTGACAAATTCCTTATCCCAGACATCTCTGAGTTGGTCGGACATCTTACCAGATCGCAGCAAAGTATTCCGGTTTTTAAGGGATTTTTGAAGGTCTGACCAAGCCCGAATAAAACCATGTTCCACGTGAAACACACCCCAGTCCAAAAACTGACGGCGATTACGTGGAGAGCCTTCTAACAACTGAAAAGCATCAGAATTGATAACTTGAACCGGCACCAGTCGAGCCAGCTCTGAAACCTGACTAACCTTCTCACCTGCAATCCGAATCTGAGTGTTGTTCTTAATATCTTTCTGAATGCCAACTGGAGTTTCAGTCTCACCTACTGTACCAAATACAGTAGCCTGCTGAGCGCCTTGTAGAATAAGGCTCTTATGACGGGAAGCGCGAAATGAACGACCATGAGTAAGCAAATGAACGGCTTCCAGTAATGTTGTTTTACCAGCACCATTGTTACCGTAAAAAATATTAATGTCCTCGGACGGCTTTAGACTAACGGATTGAATATTCCGGATATTGTTAATCTGAAGCTTATGGATGGTCATTCAGGTGTAAAGCTCATTTATAGGGTGATCTACTTGGATACAAAAAAGGCCTGCTTGTTAGCAGACCTTTCTATTTTATCTATTCTATATTCTGTGTTGGTACAGAAACTATAATCTCATTGGCATGACAACATAACTAGAACTTTCGTCCACGCCGTCTTGAATTAGCGCTGAACTATTGGGGTCAGACATAATAAGTTTTACCTGATCGCCATTTAACACATTAAATACATCCAATAGATACGAAACATTAAAGCCAACTTCTAAACCGTCACCGGCGTATTCGATAGCAATATTTTCTTCAGCTTCTTCTTGCTCTGGATTGTTGGCAAATATCTGAAGGTTACCCTCACTTAAACAAAGGCGAACGCCACGATATTTCTCGTTTGAAAGGATGGCAGCTCGGCTGAATACAGTTTTGAATTCCTGACGCTCACCATGAATAACTTTGTCGCCACCACGGGGAAGAACACGTTCATAGTCAGGGAACTTGCCATCAACCAGCTTAGAGGTGAACGTAAAACCTGGGGTCTGAACACGGATGTGACTATTACCCAGAGTTACTTCGATTTCCCCAGCGCCCTCGCCTAATAATCGACTTAATTCCAAAATACCTTTACGAGGCACAATCACTTGCTTACGGTCTTGTAAACCAGTTTCTGCTGCTGCGGTAGACAGAGCCAATCTGTGACCATCAGTAGCCACGGCACGAACCTGACCATTGTTTAACTCAAGCAACAAACCGTTCAAATAATAGCGAACGTCTTGATGAGCCATAGCAAAAGAGGTGGCATCAATTAACTTCTTAAGAACTTGCTGATCCATGGTGAATTTCAGATTGTCGGCATCGTCTTCCACACTGGGAAAATCAGTAGCAGGCAAGGTTGATAATGAAAAACGAGAACGACCGGAGGTTAAAACCGCTTTGGTTTCATCTACCGACAAACTGATATTGGCGTCATCTGGTAAAGACTTCACAATATCCAGAAGCTTTTTAGCTGGGATCGTAATTTCACCATCGCCCTGACTATCCATAATTGGAAGACGACCCACTAGCTCTACTTCTAAATCTGTTCCTGTTAACGACAGGTTTCCAGCCTCAATTTGAATTAATACATTTGAAAGAACTGGAAGCGTTTGACGTTTCTCAACTACGCCAGATACCAATTGCAGGGGACGAACCAGGGCTTCCCTAGCCACAGAAAACTTGATCATGTCTGTCTCACTTAGCTATTTATGCGGTAACGCGGTGACATTTTGTAATTAATTTAAGTTTACATGAGGAGTTGGGTTTATGCCTCTCCTCTAGTTTAATATTTTTGCCAAGAACCCTAGGTAGTCAGGGTTCTGAGAAGGTTGTCATAGTCTTCTCGAATATCCAAACTGGTTTCTCTTAACTCTTTTATCTTTTTACAAGCGTGTAATACCGTGGTGTGGTCTCGGCCACCAAATGAGTCCCCAATTTCTGGCAAAGAATGATTAGTTAATTCCTTAGCCAAGGCCATGGCCAGTTGGCGAGGTCGGGCAACACTTCGAGATCTGCGTTTTGAATAAAGATCTGCAACTTTAATTTTGTAATATTCAGCCACGGTGCGCTGAATGTTTTCAATGCTGACTTGTTTCTTTTGAAGATCCAACAAATCCCTTAAAGACTCTTTTACAAACTGAACGGAAATCCGAGAGCCTGTAAAGTGAGCACTTGCAATCACCCTTTTTAAGGCTCCTTCTAGTTCACGTACATTTGAACGAACCAGATTTGCCATAAAAAATGCTGCATCCTGTGGAAGATGAATTCCCGATTCTTCAGCCTTTTTCATCAGAATGGCCACTCGGGTTTCCAATTCTGGCGGTTCCACAGCGACGGTTAATCCCCAACTGAAGCGAGATCTCAATCTCTCTTCAACACCATCTATTTCTTTCGGGAATCGATCACTGGTTAAAATGACTTGCTGATCCCCTTCTAACAATGCATTAAAAGTATGGAAGAATTCTTCTTGAGATCGGTCTTTGCCGGCAAAGAATTGAATATCATCAATTAGCAGCGCATCTAGGCTACGATAAAAACGTTTGAACTCAGCAATCGCATTTCTTTGTAATGCTTTAACCATGTCTTGAACAAAAGTTTCTGACGGCAAATACATGACCTTAGCAGCAGGATTCTTTTTCATAATTTCATGACCCACTGCCTGCATAAGGTGCGTTTTACCTAATCCAACACCACCATAAATAAATAGAGGGTTGTATGCGCCACCGGCATTTTCTGCCACTTGTTGAGCGGCCGCCAAGGCCAGCTGATTCGACTTACCCTCTACAAAGGTATCAAACATATAGTTGGCGCTTAAATAGGTTTGATGCTGTGGCTCATTCAGAACCGGCTTTTCAATGCTAGATTGGTTAGCCACCGGATTACCAGCCAAACCAGATAATTTAGGCGAACTCTTTTCCGGCGCGTCTATTATCTCTTCTGGCTCTTCAAATTCATCAACAGCTCTAATACTTTCAATAAACTCTCCTGAAATAGCCTCCATTTCAACCGGCTCAGTCTGAACCTCGGGTACGGAAACTGGCCTTGAAGTTTCTACAGAACTCATCACCGGTGCTGCCATGGGTCGATGACTCTCTACCACCTGCACTGACATTCCGTCGCCTAAATAGCCGGCTAATTCTTGCATCTGATTTAAGTACTTCTCGGTAACCCAGTTTTTAACAAAACGGTTAGGTGCAATTAGAACGATCAGACCAGGTTCATAGCTGGGCTTTAGAGGTTTAATCCAGGTATTAAACTGCTGAACAGGCAACTCATCCTGCATTCTATAGAGACATTGCTGCCAAACATCTTCCGACACGGAAAACTTCCTTTTTTAGATTTTTGTAGGGTGACATCCCAGATGGGCAGCCATTCTATCTCCTTTATCCACAGACGGGAACAAAGATACCCACATCTCAAAAATTAAGTTTTTTCTATATTTTTCAATTACTTAACTAATATATCTAACAGTTTTCCTCATAGTTATTCATATTTTTTGGTAAAAACTCTAAAACTGTGAATAACTATTCGAATATGTAGACTAAAAACCTTGTGGGTAAAACTTTAATGGTTTTTTTGTGGATAAGTCACTGTTTTACCAACAGTTTTTCTCAGGAAGACCACAAATTCCTAAACCAGTACTAACACAGCTGTACAACAGCTAACTTATTGTTTTTAAAAAGTATTTCTTTTTTTTCCACAACTTTCGGTGGGCCTAATAATTAATAAAAACAACAATCAAATAATATATAAATACTTAAACTTCTTAAGTGAATGTCTAATCAGATCAAATGAACAACTGATCAGGAGTAGGTATCGGCTTAAGTTTCTTGTCAGGCTTAAAAAAACATCAGCTATTGCTAACAACTCATTGAATAGCTGAGAAAAAATCTTTAAACTCCGCGCTCCTTTTTTCAGGGTCACTGATATTTAGTCAGTAACCATTATCAAGCAGCGGTGAATCAGTAATGAAAAGAACATTTCAACCAAGCGTGCTGAAGCGTAAGCGTACTCACGGTTTCCGTGCTCGTATGGCTACCAAGAAAGGCCGTCAGGTACTTGCTCGTCGTCGTGCAAAAGGCCGTAAGGTACTGAGCGCGTAAGACTTATGAGACTCAATGGTTTTAGCCGGAATCAGCGGTTGCTGAACGCTGGCGATTATCAACGAGTCTTTAATGGAAAAACGGTTCGGGCATCCGTTCCTGAACTGTTGTTCCTCTCAATTCCTACTAAGAATTCTCAAACCCGAATCGGGTTCATCCTATCCAAAAAAACTGTCAAACACGCGGTCAAGCGCAACCTCATTAAGCGCATTGCTCGAGAACAGTTTCGTACCTACTACCATCAGTATAAGCATAAAGACATCGTAGTTTTATCTCGAAAAGGTGCCGATAAACTGGACCGCAAAGCTATTCATGCAATCTGTCGCAAGATGTTTAAGAAGCTTGATGAGCGTATTTTAAATCCTCAGTCTAATCAAAGGCCTTCTAAAGCAAATAATCGAAATCAGAGAAGTTCTGGTAGCCCCAAAGCTAATCAAACGAAAAAGGGCTCGAATGCTTCTAACCAAAAGAAAACGCAAGGTTCTAAGCACAGGGAAAAGCTCAAAAATACTGCTATAAACCAGTCATAGACTCAGCTCATCAAATAATCTGAAAATACTTGAAATATAAGGCTTTAGCCTCTGTTTTGGCTGGCAAATAACCTTTTCAACCGGTAGCATTACGCCTCTTTTTTTGACCTCCAGATATTGGAAAATCAGGCATTTAGATGGAAAACATCAGACGTTACGGATTATTTGCGGCGATCGCCGTGGTTTCTTACTTAATTCTGCAACAGTGGAATGAAGATTATGGCCAAGCCGAGCCTCAACCTCAGGTTTTTGAGCAAGAAGTCCAACAAAATAGTGATACTGCACCTGTAGTGTCATCAGAAAACAAAGAAGCTGTCGATTCATCGGTTCAGCCGGTCGGTGGAGAACTTGCGCAGGAACAACCGACTCAAGAATTCAATTCTTCACTCATTACAGTTAAAACAGATACGTTTGATATTCTCATTGATCCTAATGGTGGCGATATCGTTTACGCTGCCATTCCTAAATATCCATTCTCTATTGACCAGCCTGATGTTCCATTTGTCATGTTAGAGAAAAACGCCCGACGTACCTATGTGGCTCAAAGTGGGTTTTGGGGTGACCGTGGCTATGACCAAGGTGGCAGAACTCAATATGTGTCTGAAGTGTCGTCTTACGAAATGACTAATGGTGAGTTAGACGTTCTATTAACAGCAAATGTTGATGGCATTGAGTTCAATAAAATCTATACCTTCACTAAAGGTTCATATTTAGTAAAAGTCACTAATCAAGTTGTGAATAATTCAGACTCGGTTTGGAATGGCCGAGTATTCAACCAAATCAAACGAGATAAAACCTCAGATCCTTCTGGCAGTACTGGTATTGGCATGGCTTCATACCTAGGCTTTGCATGGACTACTGATGAAAGCCGATATGAAAAACTAGGCTTTGGTAAGCTCGACGATAAAAGTTTTGAGCAAGATAAGCTGGGTGGCTGGGTCGCATTTCTTCAGCACTACTTTCTATCTTCAGTTATTCCAGACCAAGAAATCAAAAGTTCTTATTTTGTTCAAAAAGATAAAAACTCATCAAGTTATCGTGGTGGTTTCTACAACAGCTTAACTGTAATACCCCAAGAATCAGGTGAAATCAGTGCCGAAATTTACATCGGTCCTAAGCTCCAAAATGATTTAAGAGAAATCGTTGAGCATCTGGATCTAACCGTGGATTACGGATGGCTCTGGTTTATTGCTCAACCACTATTCTGGTTACTCACTTTTATTCATGGGCTTGTCGGTAACTGGGGTTGGTCAATTATATTGTTAACTCTGGTGATCAAAGGTGCGTTCTACCCACTTACTGCCGCTTCTTATCGTTCGATGGGTAAAATGAAAAAGTTTGCTCCAAAGATGACTCAGCTACGGGAGCAATACGGGGATGATCGCCAAAAGCTTTCTCAAGAAATGATGAAGCTGTATCAGAAAGAAAAGATCAACCCAATGGGCGGCTGTTTGCCAATGTTGGTTCAAATGCCAGTGTTTATTGCCCTGTACTGGACACTTATGGAAGCGGTTGAGCTTCGTCAGTCACCATTTATGTTCTGGATCGTGGATCTGTCTATTAAAGATCCAACCTTTATTCTGCCTCTTTTGATGGGCGCGTCCATGTTCGTTCAAATGCAGTTAGGTACTCAACCGCAAGATCCTACTCAGGCCAAAATTATGAAGTTTATGCCTGTGATCTTTACCGTCATGTTCCTATGGTTCCCATCTGGATTAGTATTGTACTGGTTGGTAAATAACCTGTTGTCTATTGCTCAGCAGTGGTACATCAACAAGCAGTTAGACGCTGCGGAAAACGCTAAGTCATAATTAATAACGTTATTTCTGTTTAAAAAAGGCTGCTTAGTGCAGCCTTTTTTATCGCCCACAAATTGGTTAAACCGTTCATCTGAAATAATGATTGTTAATACGTCTGTAATAATGAATGTCACAAAACCTGATTAGGGTAGATGCATGCCAGACATCATAGGCATAAAATTCGTTCATCAAATCCCACGAGCTCATGTTATGAAAACTCTTACTTGTGTTCTTAGCCTCAGTTCTTTATTGCTTTTATCCGGTTGTTTAACGGATATTGAAGATGAAAAGGAAACTCAAGAGCCTGAACCTTTACCGGTTGTTCGTGAACTAAAAAGTATTAATAACCATGACCTTTCCGAAGCATTGAAAAACGGTATTTTGAATTCCTGGCGAAATTACAACTTCATTCAACCTGACATTGAACCCGGCGTGGTTAATGATTCAGCAGATTTTGCTACCGATGCTGAAGCAGATGGTGGATCCGAACCTGCCAGTGAAACCAATTTAATTGAACAAGGTGTGGATGAGGCGGATATCATCAAATTTAATTCTGAAACCAGTGTTTTGTTTATTGCCAAACAAAATGACTGGAAGTATTCAGAAAGTCTTGAAAATTGGGAAGTGATTCCCGCGACTATAGAAGCAGTAGAGCTCACTTCAGCGCCCAGTCAAAACTGGTTAAGTCGTTATTATCTAGATGAAAATACTTGGTTTGTAGAAGGTTTATACAGTGTTGGTAAGGAGATTGTTGCCTTGTCTTCTGCATCTGAGCATCACGGCGACTGGTACAGTCCTTGGTATTGGGGGGATGGTTTTACTTCAATCGAAAACCTAGATGTGTCTGATGCCACAGCTATAAAATCCAATTGGAAAGTAAATATTAAAGGCCAAATTGTTGATAGCCGTAGGATCGATGACACTCTTTACTTAGTGACTCGCCACAGCCCCCGTCCAATTCATCTGCCCTTTTATGTAGAAGAAGATGATAGAGAAGCCTATATCCAACAATTAGAAGAAATAGATTACGAAACCTTGTTACCTACTATCAGTATCAATGGCCAAGAGCAAAGCCTGATAGATAGTTGTTTGTTCCCTGAGAGTGAGGAATGGGAACAAAGGGGATACTTCATATTCACCAATATCACCCAAATAGACCTTAAAAATCCTGAAAACTGGAGTAATCAGTGTGCGTTGTTGCCTGCTCACCAAGTTTATGCAAATTCAGACGCTATTTATTTGGTGAACACAGACTGGCACTCAGAGTTAACAAGTTTCCACCGTTTTACGATTGATGAAAATATAAGCTATTTCAATTCTGTTTCTGCTTCAGGTGTACTTGGTTCGGGAAGAAATCAGTTTAGGTTAAAAGAGTGGGACGGCAATCTGTTGGCAGTGCTCACTGAAACAGACTGGGACAACACAGAAGATAGGTTTGATCATCGGATTGAAACCTGGGCCATTGGTGAACAAGATTTTGAACCTCTTTCTGTACTGCCTAACGACGTGCATCCTGAACAAATAGGCAAACCCAATGAAGATATTCGAGGTGTCCGTATTGACGATGAAACAGTCAAACTCGTGACCTTCGAACAAACCGATCCTCTTTATGTGTTTGACTACTCTGATCCTAAAAATCCTTCTATGAAGGGTGAAGGCCTAGAGGTGACTGGTTTTTCTGCTTATCTACACAATATAAACGAAAGCCTATTCGTAGGTGTTGGGTATGAAGCCACTGACGAAGGCACGATCACCGGTGTTAAGGTTGCACTTTACGAAGACAGTGTGAATGGGCCAGTAGAAGTCGGCGACCCCATTATTTATGGATCTCAGTGGGGCTACTCACCGATTTTTTGGGATTATCATGCTTTCAGTTATTTGGACGAAGAAGCTTTACAAACAAGTGAATTCAGAATGGCTTTTCCATTTATGGCTTATGATACTGACTGGGAAGACACAACAGGTGGATTGGGTACGTTCACAATAAATACTCAAACTAAAACTTTGGTTTCCAGTGGTGTTTTAGAGGCTGAGAACTGGTGTTGTTACCAAGATCGTAGTCTGCTTTTGGGTGACTCAGTGCATTACATCGACGGTTCAAGCATTGTCTCTTCGGTGTGGGGCAGTACAGACTCGCCCATTGTTTTGAATATTACGGAACAGCAGTAAATTCCTTTTTTATCCTTCACTTGGGTATTGCTGTTATTTGTTTTCAATGCTGAAGTGCAAAACTAAATAAAATCCGGTATCTCTACATTGAGTACCGGATTTTTTTGTGTCTCATCAAGGGCATTTTGTTGAGAATCTAATTATTTTAGCCTTTATCAAATAATCCGTTTTAGCCGCATCAGGTATTGCCATTCAAACAGCAAAAATTTGATTAAACTTAGAATGAACTGATGCAGGAAACCCACAATGAAGATTTCCGTTATGATTGCCACCAGTCTGGATGGCTTTATTGCTCGTGAAAATGGTTCGGTTGATTGGCTGATGGCGATGGATGATCCAAATCCAGAAGAGGATGCCTTTACCGATTTTATGGCGACTGTTGATTGTATGGTGATGGGTCGAAAAACCATGGAAGTGGTTGCAGGTTTTTTGCCGGATTATGGTTGGGCTTACGAGGGAAAGAGAGTCATTGTACTATCAAAAACTCTTTCTGAGATTCCTAAGGCGTTATCTGACAAAGCAGAACTTTATTCAGGTTCGTTACCTAGTTTGGTAAAAATGCTGCAAGAAGAAAACTATCAAAGACTCTATATAGATGGCGGTCAAACTATCCAGTCTTTTATAAAATCAGGATTAGTGACAGACCTTCATATTACCCGAGTGCCTATTTTATTGGGTGAAGGTGTTCCACTGTTTGGAGAAACCGGCCGTGATATTCCTTTAAAACATATTCAAACCAAGGCGTTATCAAATGGTATGGTTGACAGTATTTATCAGGTTATATCCTAACTTTCTATAACTAAAGAATACCCGGCTCTTTCGATAGTACCTTCGGATTTAAAATTATTTTCAATGTAAGTAAGAGTTTGTTCTGAATTCTCTTCATATTTTTTAATCAATATCTGCTCACTATCAATAGCCAAGTCTTCAATAATTCTGGCGGTACGGTAGTACTTGATTAGTTGATGGTCAATGTCTTCGTCATTGTAGGTAGAGAAAAAGCAAGCTACTTCCTCTTCTGGACTTAATCCTTGGTATCCTTGCGCCCCGCCAGGAAACATTAAGTCTTTTTCTTTTGGTGCCAGCTTCAATTCATCCCAATCAACAATAAATAGCTGTTGGTCGTCGTTGAATAACAGGTTTCCGGCATGGAGATCTGAATGACAGAGTACGGTTTGTGGGTTTTTTTCTTGGTAATAATTAGAAAGTGTTAAGCAATCTTGGATCATAACAGTAAGCAGATTTTTGTGTTTCTTAAAAAGATTTATCAGCTTCTTCTCTATGTTATTTTTAAGAACTAAATCATCCAAAGTATTTAAAATATTTTCGAGTTTCTTTGGATAAAAATCGGAAAAGCCAAGCTCTTTAATCTTAATTGGACAAGAATCAGGATTCAGCTGGTGTAATTGACTGATTGCTTTGCCTAACTGTTTCCAATGACTTTTAGTAGTGGGTTGTTCATATCCATTTTTACCAGAAACAAAAGGATAAACACTGACATAATGATTATGTATCAGTTGTTGTGGAAGGCCTTGATTATCATTCAGGGCTGAAATGACTTCCTTAATGCCTTGCTCCCATAACCAATTAGTAATGGGATTAGAAACTGGAGTATTTGCTGTTCGAGTTTTTATAAAAAGTTTCTGCTGACCATTGACTGCACTGAAGGTTTGAGCATTTGGATCTGCCCCAAGATTGAGCTCAACTAATTGAGAAATGTTCAAGTTCCAGTATTGTTCGACAACAGATTTTAATATTTCAATTTTCATACTATTTAAGACGAGATTGTTTTTATTAAAGTCTACAGACAAACCCTTCAAGGGTATTAATAAAATTTTATTAGTAATAATTGTTCCTCTAAAAAGTCATAAAAATTTCACTATGTAATCGTTTACATGACACAAATTGTCTCTAACTTGGCGCTAATTCAAAAACAAATTTGATGATTCAATGTCGCCCACTCTCAAAGATGTTAGCCGACTTGCAGGGGTTTCCACCGCCACCGTTTCCCGGTTTATTAATGGCTCCCACCAACTCAGTGAAGGCACAGCGTTGCGGGTGCAGCGGGCCATTGATGAATTAGGTTTTCGGCCAAATTCCCTGGGGCGAAGTTTAAAAACCGCCAGCTCAAAATCCATTGGCGTGGTGATACCGACATTATCGAATCCGGTTTTTGCAGAGGCGGTTAGTGGCATTACTGCAGTCGCCAGTGACAGTGATTATTCAATAATGGTAACTGCCACTGAATATTCCCAAGACCAAGAATTGAAAGTGGTGAACAGTCTTTTAGACCGTCAGGTGGATGGACTCATACTCACGGTTACCAATGCCAATAACAGTCCAGCCTTGGATATGCTGGAAGCCGAATCCGTACCCTATGTACTTATCTATAACCAGGCCACTCTCAATAATCGGCCTGTGGTGACTATCGACAATGTGGTGGCAGGTCGGGAAGTTGCCTTCCGACTGGAAGAACTGGGTCATCAGCACTTCGCCATGCTCAGCGGTAATTTGCATAGTTCAGACCGGGCCGCGGCGCGATATCAAGGGTTTGTGCAGGGACTTGCAGAACTGGGATTCGATGCCCCATTAATTCAGGAAATTGAGTTTTCACAACCCAACACTTCAGCAGCTATCCGTGAGCTTTTTGCAGACCCATTGCAACGACCTACAGCTCTGTTTTGTTCCAACGATCTATTTGCCATAGCAGCCATTGGCGCATTAAGAGAACTGGGTTTGAAGGTTCCAGAAGATGTTTCAGTTGTGGGCTTCGATGGCATTACGGTGGGTTCATTGGTGCAGCCAAAACTCACCACAGTGGTTCAGCCTTCGACCGAAATGGGCGCGGTTGCCGCCAAAGAATTGATCAACACGATTTGCGGGGAAGCGCCTCAGTCACCTTTGGTGTTACCCCACAAAGTAAGAGAAGGAGAATCAACGGGACCCGCCGGCAAGCATGAGCCCGTTGCCCTCCAGGAGCCTAACCCAACTAAGTTCTTCCCTAAGGAGACCCTGTAGATGAAAGCCAAGATCCTGAAACCCCTTATAGCCGGGGCGGTTTTATGTTTCAACCTGCTGATGACTAACGCCTTCGCCGCAGACATGATTTGTTACAACTGCCCGCCACAATGGGCTGACTGGGCAACTCAGTTAAAAACCATTGAAAAAGAGCTGGGCTATGAAATTCCCCACGACAACAAAAACTCCGGCCAAACCCTGTCTCAACTGTTGGCAGAAAAGAACAGCCCGGTTGCTGACGTAGCCTACTATGGCGTGTCTTTTGGTATTCAGGCCAAGCAAAAAGGCGTGGTTGAAAACTATAAGCCTGCTCACTTTGACGAAATTCCAGAAGGCTTGAAAGATCCTGACGGCGCTTGGTTCACTATTCACTCTGGCACACTAGGCCTTTTCGTAAATGTCGATGCTCTGGATGGCGCGCCAGTTCCGACCAGCTGGAAAGACCTACTCAAGCCTGAATACAAAGGCATGGTGGGTTACCTTGATCCATCCAGTGCATTCGTGGGTTACGCCGGTTTCATTGCAGTTAACCGTGCCATGGGTGGTACTTTGGAAGACTTTACCCCAGGTATCGAGTTCTTTCAGGAGTTAGCCAAGAACGACCCAATCGTACCTAAGCAAACCTCTTATGCTCGGGTTCTGTCTGGCGAAATTCCCATTCTGTTTGACTACGACTTCAATGCTTACCGCGGTAAATACAAAGACAAAGCCAATGTTGAGTTTGTAATTCCTGAAGAAGGCACGGTGGTTGTGCCTTATGTAATGAGCCTAGTTAAGGACGGCCCGAACGCAGACAAGGGTAAAAAGATGTTGGACTTCATCATGTCTGACGAAGGCCAAGCGGTTTGGGCCAATGCCTTCCTGCGCCCCATTCGCGCCTCGGCTATGTCTGAAGAAGCGGCTTCCAAGTTTTTACCCGCTGAAGACTATGCCCGCGCCACGCCACTGGACTATTCAAAAATGGCAGCTGTGCAAGAAGCTTTCACCAAACGCTACTTGGCTGACATTCGCTAAACCATAGGAACAAATTTAATGCAGCAAGCGGTCATTCCAAAGCTGATATTGATGATGCTGCCCATGGCCATCATCTTCCTGGCGTTCTTTCTGGTGCCCATGGCTCAACTGGCCGTGGTGGGTGCGTCGGGAGAACAGGGCTTGGCCGCTTACGCTAGTATTATTAACACCCCCCGCCATCTGCAAAGCATGATTGCCACAGTCATGCTTTCTGCGGTGGTGACCTTAGCAGCTCTGGTGGTAGCCACTATTGCTGGGCTGTTTCTAGTGCGCAATGAGTTTCCCGGTCGGCAAACATTGATCGCCCTGCTGACCTTTCCCCTAGCTTTTCCCGGTGTGGTGATTGGCTTTTTAGTGATATTGATTGGCGGTCGCCAGGGTTTAGTGGGTGATATCAGTAAAGCCCTCACTGGCGATAAACTAGTATTTGCCTATTCCATGGTGGGGCTATTTGTGGGGTATCTGTACTTTTCCATCCCCAGAGTCATTCTCACCATTATGGCCGCCGCTGAAAAACTCGACCCGGCCCTTGAGGAAGCTGCTCGTTCATTGGGAGCGCCCACTTGGCGAGTGGTATACGACATCATTTTGCCAGCTCTAAAGCCTGGTCTTATTGCTTCGGGCGCTATTTGTTTTGCCACCTCCATGGGGGCCTTTGGAACTGCTTTTACCCTGGCCACCAAAATAGATGTACTGCCCATGACCATCTATACCGAATTCACTCTTAACGCCAATATTGCTGGCGCAGCGACCCTTTCTATCGTCTTGGGAGTGGTGACTTGGCTGGCGTTATTTATTGCCCGTTCTTTATCGGGTTCTACCGTTGCAGCTTCGGGGTAACCATGATGCTAAGTCGAAAACTCAGCTTCTATTTACAGCTGTTATTTACCCTATTGGTGTGTGCCTTTTTAATCGTGCCGGTCGTGTTATCTGCACTGGCAGGGGTCACCGCAAACTTCTTTGTAGGTTTGGAAAGCGGCCTTACCCTGAGTTGGCTAGCCCAGGTGATAGACCTGTATACCGACACCATTTATTTGTCTTTGTTAATCGCCTTCGCCTGTTTAGTTATTACGCTGATTATTGGGGTACCTGCAGCCTATGCTCTAGCCAGAATGGGTGGTCGCAGTGCCCGTATTATTGAAGAAACCATAGTGCTGCCCGTTGCTGTGCCGGGCTTGGCCATCGCTTTAGCATTAATTCTAAGCTATGGCGGTTTTCGAGAATTTCGTTCGTCCTGGTTATTTATTTTGGTAGGGCATGTGCTTTACACCCTGCCCTTTATGATTCGTTCCGTTTTAGCAGTGCTCTCCAGCATCGACTTTAAAACTCTTGAAGAAGGTGCAGCCAGTTTGGGGGCCGGGTTCTGGTACCGGCTCAAGACAGTAGTGCTACCCAATGTTCGCCCAGGCATCCTGGCGGGCTCACTAATGGTGGTTACCCTTTCCATTGGTGAATTCAATCTTACTTGGATGCTCCACACCCCCATCACCAAAACCTTACCCGTAGGTTTGGCCGACAGCTACGCCTCCATGAGGCTGGAGGTCGCCTCCGCCTACACCCTGATTTTTTTCATCATGATTGTGCCCCTGTTAATTGCTATGCAGATGCTCTCTGCAAGCAACAAAGCTAAAACTACAAAGCATTCAGTCACTAAGAATATAGGCAGCTAATGAATTCAAATACATCTGTGCAGGTCATTAACTGCGGCAAAACCTTTGAAGATGGCACCCAGGCTCTGCAACCCATTAATCTAGAAATCAAAGGCGGTGAAACTCTGGTGCTGCTCGGGCCGTCAGGCTGTGGCAAAACTACCCTGCTACGAATCATTGCAGGTTTAGAGACTCTGGATGCAGGGGGCCAAGTATTGTTTAACGGCGAAGACGTCAGCCACTTGCCGGTAGAAAAACGCAACATCGGCATGGTGTTTCAGTCTTATGCCTTGTTCCCGAACATGACTGTGCGAGACAACATTGGTTATGGCCTAAAAGTGCGTCGCCAGTCACTGGCCGATCGGCAAACTCGCATTCAAGAAATGCTGGCAATGATGCACATTGAAAATCTGGCAGAACGCCAAATCTCGCAACTCTCAGGTGGCCAACGCCAGCGGGTTGCCCTGGCCCGAGCCATCGCCGTGCGGCCGAAAGTACTGCTCTTGGATGAACCCTTAACTGCCTTAGATGCTCTGCTGAGAGAAAGGCTCAGAGTGGAAATCGACACCCTGCTCAGGTCACTAGGTATTACTGCAATTTACGTTACTCATGATCAATCTGAAGCCATGGCATTGGCGGATCGCATTGTCGTAATGTCAAACGGTCGAATTGCTCAGCAAGGCACGCCGCGAGAAATCTACCAGCAACCCAGCAACAGCTTTGTAGCGGATTTTATTGGTACGGCTAACAAAATTAATGGCCGAATGACCGACCAAGGATTTGAGGTTGAGGGGGTGGTTTTACCCAAGTCAATTTTGAATGTTGTTGGAGGCAATTCCACATCCGCTAATCCCATTCAGACCCAAGCCATATTTCGCCCAGAAGACACAGAAATTGTTTCCCAAGACCAAGCACACTTTAACGGACAAGTAGCGTCGACATTTTTTATGGGCGACCGAACTCGATTACTGGTTGATGGTATTAGCGAATCACCCATTATTGTAGAAACCACCTTCAAACAAGAAATTTCCATAGGTACTGAAATTTCCATACGTATAAAAGACCAAGGCTTGATGTTGTTACCTGATGAATTAATAGAAGACTTGCCAAAAGAAATAGTAGAGAAAACAGAACAATGATGTTTGCTCAAATTACTGACCTGCATATTAAAGCCAATAGAAATTTTGCCTATCAAAAAGTAGATACTGCCAGCTGCTTAGAAGCGCAAATTGCTCATTTAAATAACTTCAGCCCTAAATTAGATTTAGTATTAATCACTGGCGACAATGTCGACTTTGGCACCATTGAAGAATATGAATTGCTTAAAGAATTTTTAGGCCAGTTACAAATTCCCTTCTATTTAATACCTGGCAATCACGACCATAGAGAACGCATGGCCCAAGTATTTTGCGACCATCATTATTTAAAAACTGAAATAGGATTTACCTGTTATAGCCTCGAACAATTCCCTCTAAGACTTATTGGATTTGATACCACAGAAATCGGTTCGCCCCATGGCGTAGTGTGCGAAACCCGCCTGCAGTGGTTAGACCAATGCTTGGCAAAACAACCAAACAAACCCACCCTGATATTTATGCACCACCCACCCTTCGATACTGGCATTGGCCATATGGACGCCATTCGGTTAAAAGACAGTGACGGCTTTTTTGAAGTATTAAAACACCACAAACAAATTGTGCACGTGGCGTGCGGCCATATACACCGAGCAATAGAAACAATGATCAACGGCGTGCCCATCAGCATCGCCCCAAGCCCTGCCCATTCAGTGCATTTAGATCTTAGAAAAAATGCCCCTAGTAGTTTTTCAATGGAGCCACCGGCAACTCGAATTTTCAGGTTTAATGAAAACGGGTACTTGGTTTCGCATTTGAGTTACATCGGAGAGTTTGATGGGCCTTATCCGTTTTTTGATGGGGGTGGGAGGTTGATTGATTAGTTGGGTTGCTCTGTAGCTCGTCATACCAGCGTTATGAGTTAACTATAGATGGTGTTACCCTGCTCAAAGGAGTTATTCTTCAATGGGTTGACATAATGTAAAAAGAAAATTTTGATTTGTATCAACAGTCCTTAAATTGAGTTCTAAATATATCAAAATGTCTGTAATTTATTGTGGCATAAACTTTTATTCCTCGGATTTAAGAGGCAGCTTCAAGTAATATATAGTTACTTTTACTTTTTTACAGAACCATCCACTCAAGAGAAACCAATTAAACTCAATAAGCTTTCGCATTTTTAAAAAGTGGATGTCCATCGAATTCCGAACATGCATTGAAATAGTGTTGCTAAGAAAGCCTAAGTCAGCTTCCCAAGCTTATTACACCACTAATTGTTTATAATCACTGACTGCAAACTAGTCCAATCTCCAGTACAGCCTTTACTATTCAGTATCTCTAATTGCACTTCCTTTCCTGAAATGAAAGCAGCCAATGCCATAGAATAAGCCTCTGTTCCTCCTCCAAGAGACAAATCTATCTTAAAGGAGTTTGTGTTGCATAAGTTGCTGCTAGCAACTGTTATTAGCACATGGCCTGCCATAGATACATCTTCGAACATGTATAGACGTAAACTGTTGATCTTTGTGCTTTCTGTTGTAGGTTCTGCGTAAGTTTCAAAAATCAAAAAGGTTAAGGCTAAAAACATAGCCCGGTATAGTAACTTCATTATATTTTCCTAAGGTAAACAGTTGAATAGTTAGTTAATGCAGCAAGACTCAAAACCAACTAGAGTATATTTTGGTCGATTTCGCCTACCCTTATTTTAGCTTGTTATATAGAGATAAAGATATTACTCAAATGCCACATTAAGACCCGATCTAGAAATCACCAACAATCAACCATTCAAGTAATCCCATCTTGCATCAATTCTCAATTTAGAACTTTTCCTAGACCAATTCGAAACCTTCTAACAAAAAAGATTTCAAACACGAATTATGTCGAAAACACCATCAAACGAGAAGGAAGAATTATGAAAACGTTGAGCCTGTTGATTGCACTATTTCTGTCACCAATGGCCTTGGCCAGTCAGGGAATGATTCATGTTAAAAGCCAACATTCAGTGGCTGATACCGCTAGTAAACTTGAAAGCCTGTTAACTGAGAAGGGTATGAAAGTGTTTGCGCGAATTAACCATGGTGCTGGAGCCCAGTCTGTTGGGAAAAATCTTCGCCCTACAGAGTTAGTTATCTTTGGCAACCCGAAAGTGGGTGCTCCATTAATGATGTGCGCTCAAAGTGTTGGAATCGACCTGCCACAGAAAGCCTTAATATGGGAGGATGCACAGGGCCAAGCGTGGTTGAGCTACAACGATCCCAGCTATCTAGTAAAACGTCATGAAATAGCGGGTTGTGGTGAAGTAATTAGCAAAGTCACGAAAGCTTTGGCTAACTTCGCTAAGGGCGCCACCCAGTAATTACCCCTGATTCTAAGGCCACTTCAGCGGTGATTAACTGCTGTATTCAAAATGTAATACGGCTTTCTACCTTGAATCTTCATGAAACTGCTGTTTATGACTGTGACAGGGTTAAAGGTTGAATATTCAACAGGCAATATACTGGCGAGCAATTGCAACGCAAGGATGGGAATAACATGAATAAAAATACTATTGGAATTAAGTTGTCTGCGGTGCTGTTGGCGCTTGTGCTAGTAGGCTGTAATGGGGGCAGCGATTCCTCCGGCTCTGATGGAAATGGTGGTGGCTCTGATGCAGTGGGCGGCGGAGACAACGGCGCAGGTTCAGGTAACGGTGGGTCTAGTGGGCCTGGGAGTAGTTATATCTCAAATGCCTGTACTGCTCCGGATAGAACCTTTGAGTCTGAAGAAGAGGACCTATTTGTGTTTATTGATTCCTTGGTGATGCCGGGGATCGAGAATAAGTTCGATCAGTTTTATGAAGAAGTCGAACAGGAAAATCTGGACAACTTTGAGTTTATCAATGTGTATGGCAAGCTTTTGCTCGTCAGTGCTGAGCCAATATTTCTAGGCTTACTCACTATCTCCTGTACCTATGAGCAATATGAGTTGGACAGTTGCGCTAATGCCCTTGACCCTGACATCAGTATTGCTGCCTCACTAACCGGTGATACCCTCACTTTCACATCGACTCATGCCACTGACGGAACTATGTTTACGTTAACTTCCTATGACCGAAATTACCATTCTGTTGACATCACCCTGTATGAAAATGGTGTTGCCAATTCGACTGTCGAATGGAGCCGCAGCCCCAATGGTGCTGAGTATTTTCGCTCTGAAACTCTAGATGGTTTAACCGTTAGTGAATTCAACGAAAATCCCAACTGCTCAGGCGATGCATACATTCTAAGAACTGTAGATTCAGTTGTTGAAACCATTACTGCTGAATGGACTGACACCAGGTCGGATAGCCACAGATTCGAATTTACCAATTGTATTGGTGTGAGCTGCATATCTGACAGTTACTAGAAGGTATCTGATAGACGAATCAGTGTCTTAATCAACTAATCGCCTCGTGGTCAATTCCACCGCGAGGCGAAACAAAAGCATCATGTTTCTTCGATGATTTAGTAAATTGCCATGCATGGGTCGAACGTTGCTAATGCTTACCAAACAAATTCAAAGCGGGTATTTTTTCGGAATGATTTAAAAGATTGGCAACTTCAGGTTACAAGATCGAATCTATAACCCAGTGAGCGCATTTTAGTTTTCCGCTGTTACAAGGTCTTTTAATTTCAGATTAACTACCGATCTGGTGTGATAGAAACAATATAATTGGAAAACAAATAAAAATTAAAGTTAATGAACCTAAAACTCGAAAAAATTTTAGTCTCAACATACGCCCTTCTCTGGAAAGGCCCGATTCACTGAAAATAAAAAATGGGAAAAACTTAGCAATAAACCCTCTATTTATTTCATCCTCTTTACCAAGCTGCACGAATAGGCGGGCTAAATAAAAAAAATGATATCAAACTAGAATAAAGACCAAGCTTCCTACAATGTCGTTAAGTGTATCCATCACATAAACTTTGCTAGTGAACCCATTCCGATGATTCACAATCCATTAATTTGAATTGGTCGAATCAAATCTTCAGTCGAATTTGTGATTAAACCATGAAATGGGTGTTCGTTTTGGTTAAAGTCAGATTCCATTATATTCGTAAATTGATACTCATTAGTTTCAGCATCTAATACTATTTCTGCAAATAGCATATTGTCTATTCTATAATTTAATATTTTCGTCTTTACACCTAAATAGAGAGTCAATGAATCTTGAGAACTCAATAATTCTGGGCTGATAGGTTCGTTAAAGATTTCTTCAAACTCGTTTAAGTCATTTTGCAAAGAGATAACAACCTGTCGATCAACTAAATCAATCCTGAGTCGCCTTGGTATGGATCTAGCTCTATAAGAAGGTTGGGTTCCTTCATAAAACAGAACACCTTTTTCTGAAAGACTAATAAGAGATTCTGTTTGGTAATTGATAGCATTTCTATAGTTAAGGCCAAATGATTGCGTTTTGGAAATAGCAAACAAGCCGCCCATATGATCGGCGATATTGTTAAGCTCTGGAAATTCACTGTTAAGTTTAATTTGATATTTGCTTCCGGCGTCACTATAGATTTTGTAAGCTCCACCACCAGGTGCCTGTAATAGTATATCGAAATAGTCATTTTCTATTCTAAAAGGACGGTTAGCTAAATAGTTTGAGCTATTTTCTTCCTTCAACGCAAAAGGGAGAATGTCGAACTCAAGCCTATAGCCTCTTGCAGGGTTTAGATCATTCGCCAGAACAAAGAAACTTTGCAAATCGTTTTCTAGATACTCAATACTAGAATTAAGACCCGTTTTTGGTGCTGATATTTCCAATGCTTGTTCTACTAATTTGAAAGTATGCAAAGACTGTAAGTCTAAAGATTTGACAACTTCTGGATAAGAGTCGTTACTTAAATTTCGTCCATATTGATCTTTAGCAATGTTGCTATCTATTGATATTTCATATGTGGTTCGTGAGAAATATGGATGATAGTCTTTGTAGTCGACAACTGTGTCGTCATTGTTGTCACCAAAGCCGTTGGTATCTGCAATCAAATGTAAGGATTTATTGAACCATAGTGGCAAGAAATCAACTTCAGATCCCATGCTTGTTAATGTCAGTGCGTTTTCTACCGAGGATTTTTCCATAAAATCGGAAAATTCAAGAATAATTCGCGACAGATCACTACTGCTTTGTGTTAGTTTTAACAGTCTAGGCGCATCAGAAGGTGGTGTTATTGATGGAAGCGATGTTATTTCAGTTACATTGCCCAACCATCCTTCTGCCATATTCAGCTTATGCAGGGTTAAAAGGTCAGATGCGTCTTGTTGTTGATACAGTTTATCTAAATCCACGTTTCCAACGCTGATTTCGAATGGATATTGAGTATTGAGTGTCGAGAAAATTAATTCGCCGTCCAGATATGCGAATTTTGCAATCTCATAATCGGTGTTTTCTTCATTTGTATAATCAGGAATATGTATTATTTTTCTATCAGATAATCTTCTGATATCTAAATAGGTTTGATCATAATTAATTTCTGTCTGCTGAATAATATAGTTATCAAATAGCTTTTCCCCCAAGTTATTAATATTAGTCCATCGCTTTCCTGAAGAAAAAGGATACACTGGGTAATCGAAAGGGTTGTAATTATCCTGAAATGAGAAAGGTGGTAAATAGTAGGGACTATAAGGATAAACAGGTAGCCACTTGTCCAGTATGTCACCCGCATTTATTTCATTGGTTTTACCATAGATAGACCCATCGCTTGATAATATTGCGTTGGAAAGAGGCAGCTTATTCCAAGACAGGTTAATCGATTCTAAGACATCATTTTCATTCATTCTTATAACCTTTGATCCCACTACTAGTGTACTGCCCTGGTCAGTGTTTAGATTGTGATAGTACTTAGTGTTATATAGGCGCTTGTGTTGGCCTTTACGGAGCAGAGAAATTCCAGAGCCTTCTGAACTTTTACTCCATTTATATACTATGTCGCCATTAGCAAGAACCTTAAATGTCAATGCATTAAAGGCTTCCAAATCAAGTAAATCAGTTTCAGTTAAGGGTGATCCTTTGCTTACTTGCACTAAAGACACCTCATTGCTGAAAGACTGTTTATCTTCTGAATACTTATAAGCAGCTAGGTAAGCATTTCCTTTTTCGTCGAATTGAAGAGGCTTCAAATCTCTGGAAATTGCGGAAAATTTATTCGTATCCTGAAGAGAGTGGTAAGGTTTTATATTTTGGCTTTGAACTCTTAATTGAAAGTTAAAATTGAATCCCGCGATGTTCCATCGTGCATTGACCAATTTACTACCACCCAGACAGTCTAGTTCTGATTCTTTTCTATCATATTCAATAATCGTACAGCTTAAATAGTTATTTTCTAGATTAGTCTTTACCAGAGAAACCAATTCTTTAGCCGAGACCTTTGCAAATACCTCGGGGTTGTCAGCACGATTCGACTCAATGGTAATAAATTCAACGCACTTATTATCATAGAATAAAGCTGTATCGGAGCAGGTGTTAGTAGTTGGCTCTATCGGGCTAGTTATACTTCCAAATGTAGCGCCAGATGGAAAAGCTCTATCTAGCTGTTTTTGAGTAAGTGGAAAATTGATTATTTGAGATGGACCAATGAGTGGCGTTTTCAGATCATGAGGCATTAATCCTTTATCGTTTAATATTTGGATTCCTGGTGAATTCGATTGCCAAGAGTTAGTTTCTTTTAAAACCAAATACACTTTCGACTTATCTCTACTAAGAACTGTATAGTCGATTAGTAACGGTTCTATGTTTTTTATACTTCTAGTGTCTCCAGTTGAAGTGTTTATCGCCAAAAGATTGCTGCTGAAACTACCAAAGTCGAATATAAAAATATCATCAGCTGGTTGATTCATTTGTAAAGGAGGATTGGGTACCGATTGAAATAAAAATAACGCATCCATCTCTAAAAAACTTAAGCTATAGTTATATCCGGTAGAATTCAGAGAGTGTAAGTCAATTGAGGTGTCGGTCTCTGTTGTTGTATCGGTGTTGTTGGGAGCAATAGTGGCTTCTTGGCCTGTGGAGGGTTCAGTGCTACAACCAACTAAGAGTACGGTTGTAAAAAACGCAAACATCCTAATTATTCGAACCACTTGACATCTCCATATGATTGGTTTTTTTAAAAGCAAACTAAATAATGTTTCTAATGTATCCGTGAAAGCCTTAAGGCCTTTAATTTGAAATAATTTATTGCATCTAATAAATGCACAATTATTTGAATACGCTTAATTTGACAACAATATTCCTTAAAAGATAATAATGCCCTATCTTTACTAGTTAGGCTATGTCTTCCAGCCACTTTATAACCTTAATAACTAGTGCACTTAATGAGCAAAATCAAAGAATGTTTCAACCGGGTAATAAATAGCGTTCAATACTTGTTTACTGAGCTTCCAATTACCGAATAAAGCTACAAACAAAACTAAAGAAATCCTGATGAACAAATTCAAAACCACCAATCTACCCCAACACCCAGACACCATAGCGCCAGATGGTTCTGAAATCCGTTTGCTATTAGGCGTCAATGGCGGAGGCCTCGCGCATTTCCAACTTCCTGCTGGCCAGATTTCAAAAGCCGTAATACATAAAACAGTCGAAGAAGTTTGGTATGTACTGTCTGGCAAAGGTGAAATGTGGCGAGCTAATGACGAACAAGAGGAAGTGGTATTGCTTGAAGAAGGTGTGAGTCTAACTATTCCGCTGGGCACCAAGTTTCAGTTCAGAGCCTCAGATGATGGCCCATTGTCAGCCATAGGGATGACAACGCCACCTTGGCCCGGTGAAGATGAAGCAGCATTCGCTGAGGGTAAGTGGGATCCCAAACTCACAAGATAACAATATTCGTCGTTATCAGTTGCTATATTTTGCTATACATTAATCAAAGGCTCCATAGATCCTAAAATTAGAAACTTAAATGTCGAACGACCAGCTCATCCGAGCTCTGTATTCGGTTTCAGTGCTGGTTCAACACCGCCCCTCTTTGTTTGAGTTGGCAACCTAAATCCTAATCGGTTCAAATCATGTTAATAGGTAAAGTATCAGAACTAACAGGCGCTACTCGTAAGGCCATTCGCCATTACGAAGCTATTGGGCTCATCGCCACACCTGACCGCCGGGGTAAATATCGTGTTTACAATGAGCATGATGTTCAGATTATTCTAATGATACGGCGTGCTCAGGAGCTTGGGTTTAGTCTGATGGAGTTAAAAGAAGTTGTTTCACGTAAAGCTGTTGATAAGGAATTACCAATAGACCTTATTTCCACGTCGATTGATAACAAGGCAATAGAATTGACCCAACAAGCTGAATTACTTATGCAGAAAGTTAACGACTTGAAAGAATTTAAGGCAGACGTGTTGAAAACTCTGCTTGACTCTGCCCCTTAGGGCAAGGTTTACCATTCGAGCTTTCAACCACAAAGGGTCGATAGTCACGATGTTCAAAGGCAAAACTGTCCTAGTCACTGGTGCATCTTCTGGTATAGGTGAGGAGTTCGCCATTCAACTAGCTGATTTAGGGGCGAACCTTATTCTAGTCGCTCGTTCGGAAGACAAGTTGGTCAATTTGTCGTCTCAGCTCAAATCAAAATATTCAGCTATTCAAGTAACTGTCATTACTTCTGATCTAACTAAGGACGGCAGCGTTGACGCTTTGGTGCTCAAAGTTAAGAGTTTAGGACTTTCCGTTGATTATCTTATCAATAATGCAGGGTTTGGTAAGTTCTGCCAATTTGAGAAGGTGGATTTTGAAACCTATCAAAATATGATCACCCTAAATATCACTTCACTAACTGAGCTAAGCTACGCGTTTATTCCTGAGATGAAAGCCAGAAACTCCGGCGGAATTATTAATGTTGCTTCAACGGGTTCTTTTCAACCTCTTCCCTACCAAGCCGTTTACGGTGCATCCAAAGCTTATGTACTGAGTTTTTCAGAGGCGCTATTCGGGGAGCTTCTGGATACTAATGTGCAAGTTATGGCGCTTTGTCCGGGGATGACAGAATCTAACTTTATGAAAAACGCTAACGCAGATACCACAAAAATGAAGTTCGCCACCTCCACAGAGGTGGTTAACAACGCGTTGAAGGCATTCAAGAAGAAGCGGATTTATACAGTTTCTGGATCATCTAATTACGTAATGTCGCTGCTTCCACGTTTGTTTTCCCGCAAGCGAATAGTGAAAGCTGTTGCTGGTATGTTTAAAGACAGCATTCTGACCTGATGATTAATCCCGCAAACTAAGATGGGATTGCTGTAAACTTTTTATTCTTCAAATCGGTTAGTATCGAAATAGAACAATCAAATCGATTCATAATTGTTCAATTGCACTACTAGCCGATTCATTGTGATGAAAACCTTAGTTCGTCATATATCTACATGCTCCATCCTCATTTAGCTGACGTATAGATCGTACACTTAGCCGCTGGTGCGCAAATGCAACAGGCATTTGCGTAAATCGAACTCGATTCAATCAGTAGGTCTTTATTATTATTTGGCTCCGCAATTGGTCTCAAAACTAGCGGCTTGGTAGGGACGATCAACTTTGATGATAAAACCTATCTTTGCTCCAGTTAGTAAGAAATTAGGAATAAGCATGGTTAAGCGTTTAGGGGTTCAACCACTATTGCCAGGTGAAAGCGCATTACAAAACGCGCCGGTAGCTGAACTGAAAGATGGTTTGCACTGTATCCCTCAGCATTATTTAAATTACCAGCACAGTCGAGAATCTGTTGAGCACTTGATTTTAATGGTGGAGTACCATGAGCGTTATCCCATCTTTGTTGCTGAGGATGATGGCGGGGTTTATCTTCAAGTGGGTATTGTAGGTTGGGACAACTACAAGGACCGTGGAGAACAATCTAACTCGAAGATTGTGTATGGTCGTAAATGGCGAGTAGAGCCTCAACTGCCTACGTCTGAAATATTGCAAACTGCATTTTTAGCCTTAAAAAAAGCTCGAGAACATGAAGTTCGTGAACTGTTTCGACTCAAGACTCAGAATAAATGGGCTACCCCCTTTAATAACCATCATGATTTTCCATTGTTGAGCCAAAGCAAAGAACAGCTCACCGCGCAATCAGTCATATCAATCGAGCAGGTCATACCATTGATTGAGTATGATCATGCTAGATTCGTAATGCTTGGCAATGAAAAAAGACGAAATGGAACTTGGATAGTTGATTTAGAAATTATTCCATCTAATGAAACCGAATTACCAGAACTTAGAAATAACCAAACATTAAGTCTTATTCTAAATAATCAGGACGCCAATGAGTTTTTGCACAAGCTGATGCATGAATTACTTGTTGAAAGCGATCGACATGTAGATGAAAACTTTAAATTTGATGGCTTTACTCGATTCAGTTGGCACCAACAAGTCTTGGGTGTTGCTGAGCTATCAATACAAACGCGTCAGCTTCATAAGCAGGCTCATCAATTTAATGAAAACTGGGTGCAAAATAATTACGAAACGGATCTAACGCGAGTTCCCAAAATCAGTAAAGGTAGATTTGCAGAGGAACTAAGGGCTCGGCTCGAACCTTTTGAGCCCTTTTCTGGAATAACACCATTTTAATTAACGGTTGATAAATCGCCTTCCTTCATTAGTCAATGCAATTTGCTTTTGAGGCCAATCTTCATGATCCTCAATAATTTCTACTAATGGAGAGTGGCTAGACAGGAGCTGCTGTAATAAATACCAAAACATTAGGTCTCCTAGCCATGGCAGAGGCTCTTTTTCGCGCATAAGAATCCCAAAAACCTTGCCTGCTGTTTTAATACCATCGGATAGAATTTCTAATACCAGCTGATGGGTTAAGCTGAGTTGGTCATCATCTTTAGGCATCTCCTGAATTTGGCGTTGGGCTGCTGTTTTAAAGAAAGGTAGAGGACATTCATCAAGCGTTTCAACAAGATTTTGGAATACACTGCCTTCAGCATCAGTAAAAGCTCGCCAATATTGATCTGCCGAAGCTAATTGGTTTTTGGTAACTGGTGTTTTGGTTTGCCACAACCAGCGCAACGCTTCTGGTGGTAGCTGCCCTAAGCCCGTAAATTTAATTGAGCCTGGAAATTGATTAATGGATATGAGTTCTAGATGTGGTTTTCTTTGGCTCTTGAACACCAAGCTGAGAATAAAAATCAAAATAAATTGATCATAGGTATCATGTTCAAACCATAGGGCAATCTTGTGTTTATTGTTAATGGCTGCTGTTAAGCCTTCAAATTGTGTTTCCACCATTATTTTTGTTTGATGAACAGTTAGGTTGAGTTCTCGGCCAAAAGCATGGTGTAAAAAACCTGATCTTTGTTCCAGGCTATAATTATAACTAATAGGCCCAAGTGTTAATGGATCAGAAAACTCTAAAAACTGGCCTACAAAACCTGCCTTAGGTAAAGTCTGTTGTATATCACTTCCACAGCGAATATGTAGCCAACCCTGTCCTTCATTAGGGATGGATTGCTGTTCTCCAATCTCTATTTGCATTTGTTGCATTAATTCGCAGTGTCGCTTCAGTTGAGCCCAGCTTTTACAATTGAGTTCTTTGGCGATAACTAGTTGTGCATCTGCTAATTTAGGTTGAAACTCAGCTATGCTGATTTCTGTAAACTGAACTTTAGGGTGTTTATGAAAGCGATCAGCTGATTCAGGTTGACCTTCCTTGAAAGCTTTTAGTAACTCTTTGGCGCGTTTTTTCTGTTGTTCGAAGTTAAGTCGGAAAGGAATATCCATTTTACCACCTCTTTCTTTTATTCTGCGTCCGCCCTCAGAAAAGAAAAAGGATGAGGAAGCCCCAAGTAGATCTGGAATACATTACAAAAATAAAAATCATTCCGGATTTACTCAAAGTTTCCTTTTCTGCTGAAAGTGTTGATGCCAGGGC
Organism: Gynuella sp.; assembly: GCA_028282465.1. Lineage (GTDB taxonomy): Bacteria > Pseudomonadota > Gammaproteobacteria > Pseudomonadales > Natronospirillaceae > JANQHX01. Next base: position 12,116 of record JANQHX010000104.1, on the reverse strand, counting down.
GCAGCCCTTTCTGCGGACACAGAAGCTTTGGCGAGCTTGGCGAAAGAGTATAGCTTTATCGAATAAAAATCTACAAAATAAAAAATGCACTAGCGAAGAAAAATTGTGAGGTGGTTTACAACCGCAATCAAAGAAATACTTTGTAATATAAATAGTTAAATAATTAGGAAACGTAAATGGCCGACACAGAAAAAGAGTTTTGGAATAACTGTTTTCAAGTTGGAGCAATTAAAAGAGCCAAACCAAAAACAAGTTTGTATGACGTATTACAAGAACATGAAAACCTGAAACAAGTACAAGCCTATATAGGCAATGGTCATGATGTTAATCAAAAATTTTCTGGTAGTTACGTTATTCATGAAGCGGTGAAACAAGGTAAGTTAGAGTTAGTTGAATTTCTCCATACAAAAGGTGCCAAAATAACGGGTCTTGGTGAATCGCCCTTAATAGCTACCATTGATCGCCTAAATCGGTCCATTGATGAATCCTATAATGAGGCTGAATCCATACTTCAATATCTCTTATCGCATAATTTACCAGAGTGTGATTTGGCTTATGCTTATGTTAATTGCGCTGTTAGAAAACAATATTCAGCTGCCAAGGCCATTAAGAATGCAGGCTTACCAGCTAACGTTGAATACAGTTATCAGTACCAAAAATCTAAACCTTTGGTTCAGTACTTAATTGATGGAGGCTATCCTGAATTCGCCAATGTTTTATCAGGAGGTAATGTTGACGAAACATGGCTTAGACAACAGGAGTTAGCAGAACGTCAGCAAAACGCCGAATTACATGCAAAATTTAACAACTTGAAAACAAATGAGGCTCCATGGAGACTGAGTGGCGAAGAACTCATCGAAAAACGTATTTCATTTTTAGAAGAGATCAAGGCTGATAAGTGGAATGACCATCTAGAAAGTCGAGGTCCACGTCATGTAGGTAGTGCAATTGAGTTTTTTACATTGAATGATTTGGATGACTTTGTAAAAGTTACTTTAGACAAAACAAACTATTCAGAGTATTGGGAATCCGCTGCAAAAATAGCTGCGACTTATGGGAATCTTTCGATATTGAAAGCTCTACATCAACACAAAACGAATCTAACTAATTATAAAGAAGACGGGCCATTAGTGTTTGCTTGTCAGTATGGTCATCTCAATTGTGTAGAATTTTTGTTAGAACTGGGCGCTAATCCTAGAAGCAAAGACAATAACGGTATTGACGTTATGAAGTTGGTTAATGGCCCAGGTAAATCTGCCATTGAAGCTCTGCTAAAAAGTAAAGTTAAGGAATCCAAAGGTGGTTCTAAAACTGGGTTTTCCGTGAAGGGTAAAGCTAAAAATTGGGCAGGTCATCAGCTAAAAGCAATTACAGATATGCTCAGTCATGGTTATTTTTGTGTATTCCATACTCAATCAACATTCAGTACTTTTTTACCCGAGCTGTCTGAAAAATTATCTGACAATCAGATTTTAAGCGCAGAGAAGAATGCTATTCCAATGGGTAATGGCGCATTTATTTACGCACTTAAGAATACTGAAGGATGTTATATGGTGCCTGCTGGTACTAAAGACTTTGCACTGTCAGGTTTTTCAAGTAGAGCAATTGACATCGCAAAAGGCTCTGCTTCGAGCAAAAACATAATTAACACTGTGTGTGTATTCGAAACGACCTCGGGTTCGCAAAGTATTTTTAGATACAGCAATGGCGACGAACTGCTAGGGGAGTTTGAGGAAGAAACTGTAGAGGATTCCTTAGCCTTAAAAGTGTTAACCGAAAACGAATTAGTGATCGTGCCTTATTCAATTGAAACTGATGGGTTCAACCAAAAAATTTGTTTTAGAAACATTAAGAAGACTGATATACAGCATATTGCCTTTGTTGATATGTAGAGTCTTTAAAGCTTGTTGGTAATTTAAGTCACTTGTAAGCTATTTTAGTCAGGAAAGTTAAAATCCATAAATTCTATAAAGTTTATCCTGAGTGAGTGGTCCCGGATCGCCATCTACAGTAAGACTTTGTTCAATTTGAAAAGCACGAACAGCTGATTCTGTTTCCTCATTAATCTCGCCTGTGACTTCTCCACAAGGATAACCCAGCAAGTTCAATCTAGCTTGAATACCACTAATTGTATCGAACGGGTCTAAATGACCAATCAACACATCGAACACGTGAGTTGCTTCGTCAGTTTCTTCATCCAAGTACAGATGTAATTCGCCTTCTCGAGGTGTATCGTTTTCCATCTCAACAGTAATCTTTCCCATAGCGCTTACCGTTCCTTCCTCTTCGATACTACCTAAAATTAATTTGTAAGGTGCACCGCTCCAGCGGTTATCTTCAGAGTCAGTTAGTTTTAAAATGAATCGATCTTTTGGAGGAAGTGACACGACCAGTTGATGGGCTTTATTCGTGGGCAGCTTGATTGTTTTAGGCTTTTTCTCTGGGATATTGATCTTATCGCCAGGGTAAATCAAATTAGGATCATACCTCAGGTTTCTAAACTCCTCATTGCTCTCATGAAAGTAGATAGTTTCATACTTCTGAAAGCCGTAATCCCGTGCGATACTAGAAAGAGTCTCTCCCTGTTCAACCGTGTGTACTTCCTTAACTGCCATCTCAGACTAGATCCATAGTTCAATTTATATAAGATTCTAAAAGGAATTGGCGCTGAATCAATCCGGATAAGCTCAAAGAGTTGAAAATTAGTCCCAGGTCACAGTTATGGGGCTTGCCTGAATAGAGATTGAAATATCGCAGTTATATAAAACCGGGTGATCCGGTAATCTTGCCTCGTTAACCCGAATACTTTTGTGCAGGAAGCGTTTTACGATGAATCAGAAAATATGCGTTGCCCCCAATAAGGAAAATAAGCTGCTGATAGATTTACAGATCAAGCCTATTTACCCGGTGAGATATGCGTATGCTAATCTTTTTGATGAGAATTTGACCAGCGCTAAAAAACCACCTGCACTATCTTCTCTGGTAGATCAATCTGACGTAGGTAGTTGTGATGGATATGTAGCCAGAATTCTCAGACCTGGCTGGATTTATATTCGGGAAGAAGATGGGCCAAATGATGGTCATATGCAGATATTTAAATATGAGCAACACCTAATAGATAATGAGCTGCAAGAACGCTTTCCTAAATATCTGTTTAAAAACGGGATCAATGCACAGGGAGGCCTTGTAAAAGATGGTTCTGGCTACCCATTCGCATTCGTAAACAAAGAAGTAAACAAGATAAGCATTGCATACAGTGAGCATGAGTGGTCTCCCAATATTATCGATAAGGTAAATGGAGACTCGGAGTATCGGTCATTCTGCATGCAGCTAATTGACTTGAATGAGCCGGGACAAGACAACGTCAAAGCAGAATGCGGTGTATTGGAAAAACTGGTTGAAGATTTCCGAGATAAACAAAATCGAGTACTGAAGTTTGATAAGGATTATCAATCTTCAGATAAAAGCTTGAATGAAGATTTTGGTTTAGATGCCTTAACGATCCAGCAAAGCTTTCTGCTTAATTCCGATAACTACATTAAAGAAATACGTCGTAAAGACCAATACCAACTAGTTTCAAATATTGTTGCCCTTCACGATCCGATAGGTAGACAAAAAGATATCGCTAATATTCATGCCCGTCTAGCTGAATTAGAAAAGCTATATCTATCAGAGAATCAATTTCCGTTAGCCATTGGAACCGTAATTCAGTCAATACATGATCATGGTGACGAAAAAATTAAGGAAATGGTTCGTGACAATATTAACGAGCAAGAATTTGATACAGAGCTCGTTAAGATTCTTGAAGACCAAAAATTATTTCAAAAACGACAAGAACAATTAGCGAACCTTTATAAAGAGTTCCTAACCAACAGTTCCCTCACTGGCCAAATCGGATCAGTTGACCGATATTTTAATTACTTTTTTGATAAAGACCCTGGAGAAGCACAGCTCCAAAAAGAACTTGTAAATCTATGTGATTTAACCACTGGTATTTGTTACGGAATTGGAGCCACAGCTCCAGGCTATGATGTTCTAAATCAATTAATAAATGATATAGATAAAGAAGATAAAGCATTATCTCCAGCATTTATTATCTTAAGAACATTACTAACACATCCATATCCAGATGGAAGTGTTGAAATGGATAAAGCGGTGTTAAATTCTATCGATGCTCTATTGATCCAAACCGGCGCTGTAATTGGTAATGTTACTTCAGCTGCAAAGTATGTATCTGAACCTGGATACAAGATTGGTGCAAAATATTCCCAAGCTGCCTTAGACTTCTTTTCACAAGAGCTATCCCCTAAATTAAAGGCATTTATTGGTTTGGAATTAAATTCTGCTGGTGCAATCGATTTTACCCATGAGCTCGCAGATAAGCTTTTAGATAACGCCATTGCAAAAGGTGATGCTGCCGGCATGAAGTACCTAGGGCGGCGAATTGGAGCATTAGATGCCTTAAATTTTGCATATGATTGGGGTAAGAAAGGGGCAGAGCTAACTAAAAAAGTTGGATGGAAGTTATCTGAATTAAATATTATTGATGCCGAAAAATTCAGAAAATTTGGTGGAAAGCTGACGGAGATTGGTGAAGGTACGAAGCAATACGTAGGCCTCGTTTTCCCTGATGGTGTTTCAGGGGGTTTGGCAGGCTGGTCTGCAGTACTGAATTTTGAAACCATGGCGGATTTCGTGAACCAATCCCAATACGACAAGCTTGACCCTTTAGACAAGGGTGCCAGAACAAGGCAAGGGTTCAGGTTTGCAGCTGCAATCAGTGCAGTGACCGTTGACATTTTACAAGTTGCTCAGTCCATTACTGCCATTGTTGGGCACACAGCGACAAAAATATATTCCGCAGTAAGCTTCTCTCCAATATTGTTAAAACCCCTTGCCAGCTCATCAACCCGAATAGCGGCAATGCTTGAGCAGATTATAAAAGCCCGGCTAGCGCAGGGGTTGATCGCCGTTGCAAATTTCACGACTGCCATTGCCGAAGGCATGGAGGCCCTTAGGGCCTTCAATAATAACAATACAGGTAAAGCCATTGGACATTCTATGGTTGCCATTGGCGCAGCAGTTCTTGGTGCTCAAGCTTGTTTAGCTATTGCTGCAAAGGCAGGAATAATAGCTGGGGCTACTTCATCTACCGGTGTTGGTCTTGCGCCAGGCGTCATCATTGGGATTGTGGCGGTTGCATTTATGGGGGCCGGAATGCTCATAGCCATGTGGAATTCCAAAACTTCATTGGAGATTGTGATTGCTAACAGTTTTTGGGGGAAGAATGAGCATTACGGGTTTTGGGACGATAGGCGTGAGAGCTTTGATGGACGAAAAAAGTCAGCATTAGAAAAAAGACAGGACATTCTACAAATAGAGATTCAAGAATTTGATAATCAACTCTATATGCCTGCTCTAGAAATGAAAGATGACTTCTTAATGTTTGCAGACGACTCAAATACCTACAGCTTTAAATTCTCTGTGCCTAATTTCACTCCAGGTGAATCCGATATTAAATTTAAATTGGAATGTTGGGCTTCCCCTGGTGGCAATACACGGGCCACTGCTCAATTCCGATGGATGGAGAAAGATGATGTGACTGAACTTTTCCAAAATGCCATATCTCAGGCCGAGCCGAAATTAATAGACAAAATACCAACCTTGGAATTTAAAGTAACGGTACCGCATAAGATTCGGTTGAAATGGATCTATATGCCAGAAAAATCCAAAGTGGTACCTCTACGATATATAAATGATGGCGGCAATGTAAAAAATCCTGTAGGTGGATTTATTAATGATGAACTAGTGGATTGGGATTTCTAATGGCAAAAACGGTAGGTATTTTAAGCAAAGAGAATGATTTGCTGACATTAAATACAGGTTTTCCTGATAGACCAATACCGCCAGTAATATCAATCAATGAAAACGTATTAGCTCTAAACAACAACATGGGCAAAGCAAGGTTGGTTATTATGCTGCCTTTTATGTTTGCGGGATTGTTTCTGTATTGGAACTTTTTTTCTGAGTTCAAAGAGGAGTGGAAAAGTCATGAACGGAATACCATTCAATATATAGAAAGCAAAAAAAATCGATTGGGTGATGAATACTTTCACAAAACAGAAGACGAATATGACCTTAAAAAGTATGAACGCCTAAATAGTGAAGGAAAAGTACCTCTAGAAACTTACATTTACTACATATATAACGAAACACTTTATCCACAAAAGATCTTCTGGAAAGACGTATTCGCCCTAAGCTTTGCCACCTTCTTCTTCATACCCTGGTTTATTGTCTTAATTATTCAAAAGCGAGTCCCACCCTTATATTTTGATCGTAACAAACGTCTAGTTTACTCATGGAAAGACGGCAAGGTCTGGGCTAACCGATATGATATTTTAACCTACGCCTATGACCATCAGGTTTTACAAATTTGCACACGAACTATGTACAAAGGCCAGTTCGGTTGGGGTAACTATCCTTTGCAACCTTCTTCGGTACCTTATCTGGTCAGCAAAGACCAGGTTCGCAAAACCCTGGCAGTAATCGCCAAGTTTATGGAAAAAGGGCAGGAAGAAATTTGGGATAAAGATTGGAATGGCAAGCTGGACTTCTATTTTCGAGAGCATAAAAAGCCAGAGGACTTTGACGAACAGCTAGCGGATCTATTGGAAAAGATTGATGCTCAGGTGATTGAAGACCCGAAGACAGCAATTCCTGTTGCGCCTCATCATATTTAGATGATTGATATGGATTCTTGATGTCGAAAACGGTAGGTATTTTACGTAAAGACAAAGATTTTTTGGAGTTTACAGGGTTTCTCGGTAGGCCCATTTACCCGGTTGTTTCAATAACTGCCAATATAAGCCGGTCGGTGGTTTTCTAGACACGGAGATTCTCGATTGGCAGGACTGAAGCCCAAGCTGACCCGTGGTCGAATTCAACCATTGGTCACATCCTCTAAAGCAACACTCGGTAAGCTGAAATTACCTATTCATCCTATTACAAACGTAACTAAGATGCGCATGGAGCTTAAGTGGAATATGGCCAATGTTCGTAATACATTTTTTATGGCTTGGTTATTTGTTGGACCTGTGATTATTGGAATTAGATGTGGGGAAATCTATGAATCCTGGAAAAAAGAAGAGTCGCATATTACTGAATATATTGAGTGGAAAAAATCAGAAAAAGGTGAGGACTACTTTCTGAGAACATCTAACAAAATTGACCTAGTTAGATATTCGTTAATAAATGAAAATAAAGAAATGACGTTGAATGTTTATCTTAGGCATAGATATAGTAATTTCACATATTCTAATCGCTATAAAACAGTAGATATCACAGTATTTAGTGTTGGTACTCTTCTGTTTCTAAAGTTCTTTCTAATAGTTGTGCTAATGAAAAAACGTGCCCCACTAGTTTTCGATCGTGATCGCCAACTGGTTTATAGCTGGTGGCGTGGGAAAGTCATTGCACAGCGATTCGAAGATATCACTTACGCTTATACCGTCCAGGTGATCGACATTAATACCCTAATGTTGGATAAAAAAGGCGGTCTAAAAAAGAAAGCCTACACTCTGCAACCTTCAGGTTTCGCTTTTTACAGTGGTAAAAAGCTGAATGAAAAGCTACTAGAAACTATTGCTAATTTTATGGCATTTGGAAGGGATGCTGTTTTCAAAGAGGACTGGCAAGGCCGGGATAACTTCTATTTTCGAAAAGATAAAATGCCTGATGATTTTGACGAACAACTTGACGAATTGTTGAATCAAATAGAGAAAATAAAGTTGGAAAACCCAGGTCAATACGAGTTATTGGTTTACTGATGATTGTATTTCTAAAACCCAAGTTGATTTGCGGTCGAAATTATCGACTGGTTACCTTATAGCAATCCATTTCCTAGCAGGTATTACTCTGAAGTAACTTAAACTCATAAATGCGTTAAGTTAAACTCCGCCCCCATTTCAATCTTCAGAGCCAAACACCATGCAAAACTCCGACACCATAGTAGCTATTGCCACCGCCACTGGACGAGCTGGTGTCGGTATCGTGCGGGTATCAGGCGGTAAATCCCTGGAATTGGCTAAGAAGGTGCTCGGTTTTGAGCCTAAACCCCGTTATGCCCATTACGGCCCATTTAAATCGGTGAGTGATAACTCACTGACTTTAGATGAAGGTATTGCTTTGTATTTCCCTGGGCCTAACAGTTTTACTGGTGAAGATGTTCTGGAGTTGCAAGGCCATGGTGGGCCTGTGATTCTCGATATGATTTTAAAAGAGCTGGTTTCAGCTGGAGCGCGTTTGGCGAATCCGGGTGAGTTTTCTGAACGGGCGTTTCTGAATGACAAGCTCGACCTCACTCAAGCGGAAGCCATTGCCGATTTAATCGATTCTGCTTCGGAGCAGGCAGCCAAGTCCGCTCTGCGGTCTCTTCAAGGCGAGTTTTCCAACAAGGTTCGTGGCTTAGTCGATCAACTTATTCATCTAAGAATGTATGTGGAAGCCTCTATTGATTTTCCGGAGGAAGAAATTGATTTCTTGGCCGATGGTAAGGTTCAGTCAGATCTGGAAGCTATTCAGTCTCAGTTGGAAGCTGTGTTGAAGGAAGCCAATCGCGGTACGTTGATGCGCGAAGGCATGAAGGTTGTAATCGCGGGTCGGCCGAATGCCGGTAAGTCTTCACTACTGAATGCTTTGGCTGGCCGTGAATCGGCGATTGTGACCGATATTGCCGGTACCACTCGTGATGTATTGCGGGAGCATATTCATATCGACGGCATGCCACTGCATATTATCGATACTGCGGGTCTTCGAGATGCACCGGATGAAGTTGAGCGAATTGGTATAGAGCGCGCCTGGGCTGAGATTAAAGCAGCAGATTTGGTGCTGTTGATGGTGGACAGCACCGAAACCTCAGAAACCGATCCTCATAAAATCTGGCCCGATTTTGTTGATAACTTGCCGGAAAATGAACGTATCACGGTGGTTCGCAATAAATGTGATTTGGTCAGTGAGACCCCTGATATTCTAAATCGTGATTCTAATACCGTACTTAAAATTTCTGCAAAAGAAGGTTTGGGTGTAGATCTTCTTCGTGACCATTTGAAAGAAGTGATGGGTTACGACAACACTGGCGAAGGTGGCTTTATTGCCCGACGTCGTCATCTGGATGCGCTGAACAGAGCTAAAACGTCGTTAGTAACAGGTCATGCTCAGCTGTTGGGGATGGGCGCAGGAGAGTTGCTGGCTGAAGATTTAAGGGATGCTCAGAATTCCCTCAACGAAATTACCGGAGAGTTTTCATCAGATGATTTACTTGGAAAAATCTTCGGTAGTTTTTGTATTGGTAAATAACCTTGATTCCATGGCAGGCTCAATATTTATTGCCCAACTAAGCACCGATCCAACCAATTCAACAAGTCTTCAATCACCACTTCTTTGCCCACCTCATGAAAGCATTCATGCCTTGCTCCGCCGTAAACCTTCATCTCAACGTTCTCGACACCTACTGTTTTTAGCTTATTGAGCAGTCGCTCGGTGCCGGTTGCAAAAAAGGTAGCTGGGTCTTGTGAGCCAGTAACGAGTAACACCGGAAGTTCTGTTGGAATTTTTGTCAGGTTCTCTTCCCGTTGCTGGTATTTCAAATTCGATAAAAAGGATTTCCAAAAAAAGTTACTGCATCTAAATCCACAGTAGGGATCAACAATGAAATCGTCCACCACTTGTGCGTCAGTGCAAATCCAGTCGAAGCGAGTTCTGGCGTGTTTGAAATATCGGTTGAACGAACCCAGGCCGAAATAATGAATTAAGTCGCTGGTTCTGTGTTTGCCCTCCCTAAGGCATTCGAACCAAGCCAGAGCATGACCGCCCAGGAGCTGTAAATTAGGGAAGTCTGCGCTGCCAGACAGCACCAAGCCAGCGGGTTGCTCGTCGTTCTCTAACAGAGCGCCTCTGGCAACATAAGAGCCCATGCTGTGACCAAATAAAATCTGAGGAACAGGTTCTTCTTTTTGAGCAAAGGCCCTAAGTTGATTGACGTCCAAACATAGGTTTTGCCAAGTGATGCCATCAGCCAACTGGCCTAGGTCTTCATCGTGGCAGTGTTCGCCATGGCCACGGTGGTCCAAGGCCCAAACAGAGTAGCCCTGTTCGTTGAGCATATGTGCCAAATATTCATATCGCCCACTGTGTTCAGCCATGCCATGGCAAATCACAATTTGCGCTTTAGGAGCCTCTACCGTCCAGGCTTTAAAGGGAATTTCATAGGAACTGTTGGTTTCCAGAAAGTCTTCTAAATACTGCATAGAAATCCAATGATTATTATTGTTTGATTCTGGCGGCACGTCATTGGCGATGTTAACGTCTCGTTCATTATCTGTATTGGAAATCACAATGGCTTTACAAATTCAAAGGGAATTTCCCAGAACTGGCTCTGTGATTTGGGTAACCGGTGCGTCCAGTGGTATTGGAGCCGCTTTGGTGAAACTCTTAGATGGGAAAGGTTGCCAAATCGTTCTGTCGGCTAGAAATAAAAAAGCCTTGGAAGACATTCTTCAGCAGTGCAAACATCCTCAAAATCATATGTTGTTAGTCTTGGACTTAACTGATGCCCCGTCTTTTGAAGCAGCGCTTAACACCATCATCCAGCGCTTTGGTCGAATAGACGTGTTGATCAACAACGCAGGCATTAGCCATAAGGGTTTGGCTACAGAGACCAGTCTGGAGGTGGACAGGCTGCTCATGGAGGTGGATTATTTTGGCCCAGTTGCTCTCTCGAAAGTGGTGATCCCAGCCATGAAATCTCAAGGCCAAGGCTTGCTGATCACTATCGCCAGTATGGCCGGAAAAATGGGGTCACAGCAGAGGTCGGCTTATTCAGCGGCAAAACACGCAGTTATGGGATTCATGGACAGCCTTAGGCCCGAGATTTATGGTAAAAATATAGGGGTTGTGGTTGCCTGCCCAAGCTTCGTCAAAACCAATATTTCACATAACGCCATTTTAGGAAGTGGCGATACTTTTGGTAAACCCGATCTGGAAATTGAAAACGGTATGACGGCGGAGCGATTTGTTCAAAAGCTAATCGCTAAGATTCAAAAAGGTGAAGAAGAGATCCACATAGCAACGGGTAAACCATTCTGGGGCTATGTTCTTAAGCGATTCTCAAATAACGCTTATCATCGAGCTTTACGTGCTTTTTATCGCAGAAAACATGAGTCTTAGGTCTGTGACATTTGAAATTAAAAATAAACCAGATATGGTAAATCTACGACAGGCATAGTCTGCTCCCATTTCTCCAAGACTCCCTTGAAACAGGATCCTTCATGAAACGTAAAATCGCCTTTGTTTGTGTCACCTTGATGATGGCATTTAACACTCATGCTTTCTCAAAAAAAGCTGAAAAACACTTAACCAATATGCAGCGACACGCACCTGCTGATTCAGTGCTGTATTTCGATGGAATAGTGGATAAAAAAACCCGTCAGGCTTTGGGTAAATATTATGGTAGCCAGTACCCAGTAGGCACAGCGGCGACTCTGCGTGAAGCGCTAGCTCAGGAAGGTGTTGAAAATCCAGCATTTGAATTCTTCTTAAATGTGATAGAGCGCATGGAAGAAGAAGCTGCTCCAGGCATAGACCATTTTTTTAAAGCCATGCAACTAGCAGATGACACAGCGAGTGCCATTTACTTAGATGGTTTGATGCCGGTGATTAGAGTCTCTGTTAAAAAGCCCGATGCGTTAATGGCTATGTTAGAGGACGCGGCCGAACAGTCTGAAATTCAAGCTGAAGAAAAAACGGTAGCCGGTAAAAAAGTAAAAACCTGGTTACTTAATGAAGACCAAGAATCAAAGCTGAGCCTGAGTTTAGCTGCTTACAGTGCTAAGGGCGTTTTTACCCTAGCGACCTATACCTCAAAAGATAGCGACGATGCGCTTGCGCAACGACTGGCTTTGGCCAAGCGTAAGGACTCTATCGCGTCAAAATCTGTAATCAAAGATGTTAGAAACAACTATGACCTCACTCTGATGTCTGCCGGTTTCATCGACTTATTAGGATTACTAAAAGGATTCTATGACCCAAGTAGTAATCTATTGGGCCAGCAAGCTAAGGCT
>JANQHX010000015.1 GCA_028282465.1 Gynuella sp. | reverse complement strand
GATGGCACTTAGGGGATTATTAATTTCATGGGCCATGCCGGCTGCCAAACCGCCGACCGACATCATTTTTTCGGTTTGAACCATAACTTCTTCCATATGGTTCTTTTCAGTCACATTGTCCATCCGGATAACGGCACCTAGGGTACCCGTTCTGTTTAAGGGATAAATAATTAGATCCAAAATCTGACTCTCGCCATTTTGGTCTTGGAAGGTAACAGAGGGCACTCTTTTTATTTCATGTTCAATCAAGGCGTGGCTAATATCGTCCATATAATTGCCTAGGATTGAGAAGGCCTCTTCCAAGCTATAGCCCAGAGCAGACTCTAGCGGTGTGCCAGATAGAACAGAGGCTTCCTTATTCCAAAGAGTGATAAAGAAGTGTTCATCAACGGCTATCAACGCCGATGGCATGGAATTAATAATGCTGTTTAAGTAGCTTTGAAAATCGGTAAGCTTCTTTTCAATTTTTGTTCGCACATGCACTTCGAATTCAAGTCGTTTGTTGGCTTCTCGAGTTTCATTTGCCAGTTCTTGTGCTTGTCTTTGTGTGCGCTCTGCTTTTTCTTTTTCAGCTTGAAGTTGACGGTCTCGATTCTCAATTTTTTGCAGCATCCCGTTGAAGGCATCTACTAATGCACCTATTTCATCGTTGTGAAATTTTTGCGCCCTCACTTCGTAATCTTCATCCGCCGAAACCATACGAGCAATATTCATCAGATGGGTTACAGGTCTGGTTATGCTCCGCTGCGCCAGTCTGGTGCCAAATAGCGACAGTAAAAGAGCGCCAATAAATACCACAGCAAAAGCCATAACGCCGTTGTTGAAGGTCGTTTCCAACGAAGTCATGTTGGCTCGAATAAAAAGATGAACCATAGGAGCGTGGGGGCGCAGTGCCGTTAAATAAAAATTATGTTCTCTTTCATTAACGGTCGGTAGTTCATTGATAGAATCCGGTGCTCGGTATTCATTCTTTGAATAACTCGCATACAGTTTTCCTTCAACGTAAATTGAAATGTGATCAACTAATGGGTATTCATTGATCCACATAAGTTCTTCACTGGCAGTTTCCGGTGAACTTAGAATGGCTTTGAGTTTGATTGGATGTCGATAAACAGAAGCAACGGAAACAAAGGTTTTGGGAACGATTTGGCTATTAGACAGGTTATTGGCAAGAACAAATAGGGTTCCTAGGGATAATAGGCTAAGAACAGTTAATACCCCAGATGTTAACAGGAATATCTTCTGATTTAGGTGTAGGTTTGAATACCAGCGCTGAAACATGCTTATCTCAATCTACCTAGGCTTAAACTGTCTTAGAAATACCACAATTATTTCTCTAACGCATGGATTCTTGAACATATCTCTTGGTGAACCGGAACCATTAAACCCAAATGTACGCTTTGATTCACAACATAACCGTTAAGATGGGCGATCTCAGTTTGTCGACCAAACTGCAGGTCTCTATACATAGACGAATAGTTTTCGGCTGTTTTGTGGGCCACTGCCGTCGCCATGCTTAGATAGTCTTTTTGCGGTTTTCCAGACTGAACCGTAAGTGAGGTAAATTCCTTGGCAAGTTCGGTCATAACATTCATGGCTTCAGGGTTATTCAATAAGTCCCCATTTTTGCACTTAAAAATACCAGTGAGGGGATTAATCAGGCAATTAATGGCAAGCTTGTCCCACAGCCTTTCCTCAATATTATTCACCAGGGTAAACAACTCAGGAAAACTAACCGAATCCGGCCTGCTTTCAGATCCTAGTTGACCGATGAAAGTGTCTCCTGAACCTGCGAATACCAGTTGATTTTTCGTTTCGAAATTAGCGCCTACGGACGTGGCCCCAGCAAAATAGTGACAGGGTAAATCTTTATTCAAAATCTCCTGTGGCCCCAGTCCATTATTCAAACTCACCACCACAGACTGTTTATGTAAAGCGGACTTCAATGCGTCTAAGGCGGGTAACACATCCTGTGCTTTGGTACATATCAGCAAGTTGGTTAGTGATTCAATGGCGCCAGGTTTAATGCAGTCAAATTCGTAATCTCTATGGGTGCCGTCGCTAGAAGTCAGCAATTCAAGTTGTTTGGTTTTTTCTGATCGCCGAGTGATTAATTTGACGTTATATCCCAAATCTTGAATTCGGCAAGCAAACAAACATCCTATGGCACCGGCGCCTAGGATATGCCAAGTTGGCTTCATATTTTTCTGGAAGATTGATTAAGAGGATGCCTTTTTAAGGCTTGGTGTATTTGAAATCAACTGAAAACGTTTTTTTAGGTTGTCTAACATTTGAGGGCTTTGCCTGCTATAGCCTCTCAAATTGTATTGTAAAATATCTGGATCAACTCCCAAATAGATGGCCACTTCATTATAGCTGGCTATCTCAAACTCATTAGCCAGCCAGACCACAGTTGCCTGAAGTTTCGCGTTGAATCTGTGATGAACATTCCCCGTGATATCCTGCTCAGCACATTTGTATTCGTGGCAAACAAAGTCTATGACATCTTTGGTTTTCAACGCTGAACTGGGTTTTATCTCAGCATCTTGTGAATCTGTCTTCTGAATGAAATCAAGATATTTTTGACTAGCCAATGCCATATAGCCATCAATGTTACCTTTTTGAAGGTCAGACAAATCTAAGCTTGGCCCTGCTGAGATATATTGAAGGTAACGCCGATGCCGTTTTGCCCTATGGTTAGCCATCTGGTCTATGATTTCGTCTATCTCCAGCCAAGCTTGCTGGTCTGAACCAGCATATTGATGATGGCTTGACCACGGGTAAATATCCATACTGGCGACTTGCCCTTTAGTTACTGGGAGCCAATGCAACAGTTTCACAGCATTGGGCAAAAATAGAGATGGCTCTAAAAGCACCGGCTCAGCAAAATGATGGGGCATTAAGTCAGCATGGCCTTCTACTAATTTTCTGTATTTAGAAAACAAACCATCCAAGCTTACGCCAAGGTTTCCACCCGACCTTATAATCAAATGCCAGCTGTCCGGCAAAAGTACGTAGGCCGCCAAAGAGTGTTTGCCGGATGAAATAGATGAGATGGATTCCAGGGCTTTTAAAAAATCAACATGGTTACTGCACAAACGGCTGTTTGGCTCAGCTTGTAACCAAGTGTAATAATACTGACCTGGAATATTTAATATTTTTTTGGGACCCATAACCAACAAGTTAGCAGGTTATGGCGGGATTTCCTGTTTTAGGCGTTAAATAGTTTCCGTGTCGACCGATTGGTTTAACTCAGTTAATTCCTTGAATACAAATAAGCCTGTTTGCTCTGCTTCATTTAGCAGGGAGATGGCGTTTTTAACGATAACCTTTCCAGATAAACCTTCGTCTTTTGGCTGTACAGAAAGCACTGCTGCTGAACATTGAATGCTTAGATAACCAACAGAGGTTTTGTAACTCTTGTTTTCTAAACCTGAGAGCAAGCGTTTGAAACTATTGACTCCCATGCCTTGAACTTCAGGTTGATGCATTAAGACACCAAAGCTGTTATCACTCACTCGAGCAACTGAATCCAGTGGGCGTATAAGTTGGGAAATTCGGTTACCAATTAAAGCTAGGATTTCCTTATAAACAGCCATTCCATGAGCACTATGAATTTCTTCAACGTTTTTGACTTTAAAGGCTAACAGGCAGAAAGAGCCGCCACGTTGAACTACATGCCTGTATGTGTGATTTACACGATCGAGCAGAAACCTAGAATTACCTCGATGTGTAACCGGGTCAATCATTCCCGATTTCTGAGCCTTAACTATGTGTTCCTCTAATTGTTTTTGGCGTTGTAGACTGGCGTTTTGCATCAATGAAACGCGAGTTGCTGCTAGCGTTCTGGGTATCAGTTGGGTTTTGAGATCCGTTTTCGAAATAAAGTCGTCCACTCCTTCAGCAAACGCTTTAACAATTGCCGCTTCGCCCTCTTTAGCGGTCAGCAACATCACATAGGTAAAATAAGCTTTCGCGAGGTTGATTTCTCTTACTTTACGAGTAAGCTCCAAGCCGTCCATTTCGGGCATGATCCAATCCGCCATCATTATTGAAGCGGGTCTTGCATGGAGTAGGTTCATTGCCTCTTTGGCACTGCTAGCCATTCGAATGTCTGAGTAGCCGGCCTCCCGAAGTTTTCGTTCAATTAGAGTGCTGCTAAATTTGGCATCGTCTACCACGATGATCGAGATGTCTCGGTTGCTCATAAACCTTTGGCCTTGCTTCCATGTAAGTAGTGGAGGCTTTTAAATTTTAAAATAAATCAGGAGTTAATAATGCCATCATTTGACATAGTTTCGGAAGTCGATGGTCATGAAATAACCAATTCTGTTGACCAAGCTAACAGAATTTTGGATACAAGGTTTGACTTTAAAGGCGTAGAGGCCAGTTTTTCTTATGCTGAGCCAACTGTCACCATGAAGGCAGAGTCCGAAATGCACCTAAGGCAGATGACAGATATGCTGCTAGGAGCCTTTACCAAAAGAGGTGTTGACGTTAAATGTTTAGATTTTGGCAGCATTGAACACTCTGGTAAGTCCTACCACCAAACCGTTAACGTGAGGCAAGGCTTAGACAAAGAGCAGGCGAAAAAACTGGTTAAGTTGATTAAAGAAAGTAAATTGAAAGTGCAGCCTGCGGTTCAAGGGGATCAAGTTAGGGTCACAGGTAAGAAGAGAGATGATCTCCAGCAAGTGATTCAAATGCTCAAACAAGCTGATTTCGAGATGCCGCTAGTTCCCAAGAATTTCAGAGATTAGGTTCTCAAACTTGAGAAGCTGAACCTAGGCCTTATTTAAAACTATCAGTTGAATATCGACGGATAGTTTTAATGCCCTTTTTAATATTAGTTTTTGTACTCATTTATATTGAGTTAACCCTTTTTATAAAAGCTGCCGCAGAGATAGGTGCGCTTGCCACCGTTGCGATGGTTTTCGTTACCGCAATTGTTGGTATCTCCATAATCATGCGTCAAGGCATGAAAACCATGGTGAAAGCACAGACCAAAGCACACTCTGGGCAAACTCCCGCCAAAGAAATAATTGAAGGCATCCTATTAGGCGTTGCTGCTGTTTTATTACTGGTACCGGGTTTTTTCACAGATACGCTCGGATTTATTTTGTTAACACCTATTCGTTCCAAGGTGGCAGAGACAGCGCTTGGCCGCTGGATCGTGAAGAGCCCAATGTCTAGATACACGCCCGGAAGGGATAAAGTAATCGAGGGCGAATACCGCAATATGGATGAATAAATTTCCTTATTGAGGTGTTGAAAAGGTTTTTTGCGGCCCCATTTTGGGAAACCGTGATAACAATCAGAGCTTAAATAGCTCACATTTATTCAAAATTAATAGAAAAATTCACAGGAGAAACGGTAAATGAACATCCGTCCTTTGCATGATCGCGTCGTGGTACGTCGTAAGGAAGAAGAAACCACTACTGCAGGTGGAATCGTGTTGCCAGGTAGCGCACAAGAGAAGCCTCAGCAGGGTGAAGTGATTGCAGTAGGAAATGGCCGCATATTAGATAATGGCGAAGTAAAACCACTAGACGTTAAAGTAGGCGATATCGTGGTATTCGGTCAGTATGCTGGCAGTACTGTAAAAGTAGAAGGCGAAGAGCTGATGATTATGCAAGAAAGCGAAATCTTTGGCGTAGTTGAAGCTTAATTACCGGTTTATCTTAAAAAGAATTTAAAGGAAAACAAAAATGGCTAAACAAGTATTTTTTGGTGATGACGCTCGTACAAGAATGGCTGCGGGCGTAAATCTATTAGCTGATGCAGTAAAAGTAACGCTAGGCCCTAAAGGTCGAAATGTTGTTCTAGACAAGTCTTTCGGCGCTCCAACGGTTACCAAAGATGGCGTATCTGTTGCCAAAGAAATTGAGCTTGAAGACAAGTTCGAAAACATGGGCGCTCAAATGGTTAAAGAAGTTGCTTCTAAAGCCAATGATGAAGCAGGTGACGGCACTACCACTGCAACTGTTCTAGCTCAGTCTCTAGTAAATGAAGGGCTCAAGTCAGTAGCTGCCGGTATGAATCCGATGGATCTTAAGCGTGGCATCGACAAAGCAACTGCTGCCGTTGTTGAAGAACTTAAGAAAATCTCAGTTCCCTGTGAAGACAGCAAAGCCATCGCTCAGGTGGGTACCATTTCTGCCAACTCTGATGCAACCATTGGTGCTTTGATTGCTGAAGCCATGGAGAAAGTTGGCAAAGAAGGTGTTATTACAGTTGAAGAAGGTTCAGGTTTTACCGACGAACTAGACGTTGTTGAAGGTATGCAGTTTGATCGCGGTTATCTTTCTCCTTACTTCATCACCAACCAAGAAAACATGTCAGCTGAACAGGAAAATCCATACATTCTGTTGGTAGACAAGAAAATTTCTGCAATCCGCGACCTAATTCCAGTATTAGAAGCTTGCTCAAAAGCGGGTCGTCCGCTAATGATCATTGCTGAAGACATCGAAGGTGAAGCTCTAGCAACTTTGGTTGTTAACAACATGCGCGGCACTGTCAAAGTAGCAGCTGCAAAAGCACCAGGCTTCGGTGATCGTCGTAAGGCAATGCTTCAAGACATCGCAATCTTAACTGGCGGTACTGTAATTTCAGAGGAAGTAGGCCTTTCTCTTGAAACCACTACTCTTGAGCACTTAGGTTCTGCTAAGCGAATTACTCTAACTAAAGAAAACACAGTAATTGTAGATGGTGCCGGTGAAGAAGGTGACATCAAAGCTCGTGTTGAACAGATCCGTGCTGAAATCGAACAATCTACTTCTGACTACGATAAAGAAAAACTTCAAGAGCGCGTCGCCAAGTTAGCTGGTGGTGTTGCTGTCATCAAAGTGGGTGCTGCCACTGAAGTTGAAATGAAAGAGAAAAAAGCTCGTGTTGACGATGCGCCTCACGCGGCTCGCGCTGCGGTAGAAGAGGGTGTTGTTGCTGGTGGTGGTGTCGCCCTGGTACGTGCTCTTTCAGCCGTTGGTTCTATCGAAGGTGAAAACGAAGATCAGAACGTAGGCATCAATTTAGCACTTCGTGCTATGGAAGCACCGCTTCGCCAGATCGTTGATAATGCTGGTGAGGAATCAGCTGTTGTATTAGCCAATGTAAAAGCGGGTGAAGGTAACTATGGTTACAACGCTGCAAATGGTGAATACGGTAACATGGTTGAGTTAGGTATTATTGACCCAGCTAAAGTTACTCGTACTGCCTTGCAAGCTGCTTCATCTGTTGCTTCTCTAATGATTACAACTGAAGCAATGGTTGCCGATAAACCTGAAGAAGGTGGCGCAGCTGGCGGAATGCCAGATATGGGTGGCATGGGCGGAATGGGTGGTATGGGCGGAATGATGTAAGCCTGACGCACCAAAACCTATGTAAAAAGCCCGCAAATGCGGGCTTTTTTTATGGGTTGAATTCCTGACTTGGAATCCAAATTTGACCTATTCGTTTGTTACATTTGATTTGGTCAATTAAACTAGGCGACCCAAAAATAACAAGTGCTCTAGAAAATTAGAGCTGGGAACAAGCAATTCGTATGGCTCGGCTAAGAAATTTAATAATTGTCGGTATCGTTTTTTACCTGGTGTTTTTAGTATCCATGGCACCGGTTTCTCTCATTGCAAAAACCGCGTTTAAAGATGGTGCCGTCCCAGGTCTAACCATTAATTCGGTGCAAGGTTCCATTTGGAATGGACAGGGTTCATTGTTGTATCAAAATAATTCTTTCAATGTTGAATGGACTCTATCTCCATGGGCTGTGTTTTTGGCGAAAGCAGCAGGTGAAACAACAATAACAACGAACGGCGCAGAAGTGTCGGGATTATTTAGTGTTTCTCCAATAGGCTTTAGTTTAGAAACCCTCAATGGATATTTAGATGATCAATTTGTTAATCGTTTTACCATCCCTTTTAGAACGACCTTAACTGGAAGAATTTGGCTGGATGATTTATCTGCCAGTGGGAGTTGGAGTCGATTACTGAATGAAATTGAAGGGGGGGCTCGTTGGACAGGTGGGACAGTAGGCTACCCTATGGGTAATAGAACTCAAAAAGCTGTGCTGCCACAAATGACAGCCAGTTTTAAAACCGAACAAAACGTACCTTCAGTTTCTGTGTCCGATCAAACTGAAAAACTGCTGTTAACGGGCAGTATTGCTGAAGATGGTTGGGGTGCTCTAAATATTCACAGGCAACTGGTTGAACTAGCAGGTCAACCTTTACCTAAGGGTCAGCGTGACGTTGTTTTCGAAATTAAAGAAAAAGTTTTCTAAGGTAGAGGAATGCAAGAATTACTAATTAAATATTTGCAGAAAGCAGTTCCCTATCTGACAGTGCTAGTGGTAATTGCGGTTGCATATTTGGGTGCAAAAATAACCTGGGGTATTGTTGAACCCATGCCCACAATTACGGTTACGCCCATCAAAGCGGTTTCTGTTAATACAGGTTCAAGTAAATCTGCCATGAGTCCTTTGCCAACAAGAAATTTATTTGGCAAATTCGTGGTTGAAGAAGTTAAGGTGGTAGAAACACCTGTGGTTGAAGATGCTCCGGAAACTCGTTTGAGTCTTCAGTTACAGGGGGTGTTTGCATCCACTGGTGGCGAGAGCCCTGGCTCAGCGGTTATTGCTAGGTCAAAGGGAGCTAGAGGCGAGTATTTTAAAGTTGGAGACAACGTTTTTGGTCAAGCAAAACTCGCCCAAGTACAGACAGATAGAGTAATTTTAGACCGAAATGGCCGGATGGAATCTTTAAAGTTTGATGAAGGCCCTAGCGTGGGTGGTTCATCAATTATTAAGAGAAATGAACCGGTAGCTAACCCCAATGCAAATTCGCGTAATTTAAATTTTAATGGCCCGGTCGATACAGTTATCAGTGCCATGAGAACTGAAGCAGTCAATGACCCTGCCGGATTAGTTAACCGTATGGGATTAGAAGCGACTGGGGATGGTTACAGAGTCACCCGAAGAGCAAGGCAACTCATGGCAATGGGGCTCAGAGCGGGTGACATGATTATATCTGTCAATGACATGGCAGTAGGCAACATTGAAAACGATCAACTACTGGTTGATCAGGTATTGGCAAGCGGTGAAATTAAGGTGGAAATTCAACGCGGAAGCAGACGCTTCACTATTTATCCGCCAATGCCTTAATTAGGATTAGAGTCAATGACAATAATAACTGAGATAAAAATGCTGAAGAGAAAACTGTTTGCTGTAGTTTTAATGTGTTTAAGCATTGCAGCTGTTCAAGCTGAAACTTGGACTGTAAATCAAAAAGACGCGGATATTAGAGTTTTTGTTGAACAGGTCGCTTCTATTACTGGTCGAACATTTTTAGTAGATCCCGCTGTCAAAGGCAAAATTACGGTTATTTCTTCCAAAGGGCTGTCGAAGAACGAAGTATATGATGTCTTTCTCAATGTTTTAAGAATTCATGGTTATGCGGCTGTGACTCGTGATGGGGTCACTCAAATTATTAAACAGTCGGACGTTAAGGCGGCTGGTGGGGAACTAATTCAGCAGCGAGAGCTGGGTCCAGAATTTGTAACCCGTGTATTATTTATTCAAAACCGATCTGCGATGGAATTGGTGCCTATTTTAAGGCCCATGGTCGCTAAATATGGTCACTTGGCCGGTGTTCCATCAGCAAACGCAATTATTGTGAGTGACCATGCCAGTAACATCCAACGCATTGTTGATCTCATTCAGTCACTAGATGTCGTTACCAGTGAAGAAATTGAAATTGTGACTCTTGAGGAAGCTTGGGTAGGTAACATCGTCGGTCTGTTAGAAAAATTGGTACCAGAAGAAGTTGCGGCGGCGAATGCGAATAATAGGAATTCTGGTGGACAAATCAGAGTAGTGGCAGACGAAACCAGTAATTCAATCATTTTAAAAGGTGAAAAAGCTTATCGAGATCGTATTAAGGCACTTATTAAGAAACTTGATAAACCTTCGACACAAAATACCAGCTCCAAAGTAATCTTCTTAAATCATTCAGACTCAAAAACCATGGCCGAAATCCTTAAAGGTTTCTCAGGTGCGGTTCAAAAGTCTCAACAGCAGCAGGGCGGTGCTGCTGCACCTCCAGCCGAACCCATTTCCATATTGTCAGATGAAGCGTTAAATGCATTGGTTATTCGTGCTGAGCCGACCATCTTGGTAGAAATTGAAGCCATTATTCAGCAACTCGACATACCAAGAGCTCAAGTATTGATTGAAGCGGTGATTGTTGAAGTGTCTGAAAGTTTCGGTCGTGATATCGGGGTTCAAATGATTAACAACCCTGAGACTGCTGCTGAAGATGGGACACCAGCTGTGGGTACACAGTTGACAGCTGGATCTCAGCTGCCCTTATCTTCAATTGTTACAGGCACCGCTGCGGCAATTAGTAATGGACTGACATTGGGACTGGTTGATGGAGACAGCTGGGGGGCGGTTCTACAAGCAATTGAGAGTAACACCAACTCAAATATTCTTTCTACACCTAGTGTAATGACTCTAAATAACAATGAGGCGAGCATTTTAGTTGGTGAAAACCGGCCTTTTAAAACCACCACTCAGTCAACCTCTGGCGGCAATCCATTTACTACTTTTGAAACTCGAGATATTGGTACTAGTTTGAAAGTTATTCCTCATATTCAGAAGAATGGCGACATTCGCCTAGAAGTTGAACAAAAAACAGAAAACGCCAGTACCGAAACCCTGGATGGTAGCGAAACCACTATTACCAACAAGCGTGAAATTAAGACAGAAGTGCTAGTGTCAGACGGTGAAACTATTGTATTGGGCGGTTTAATCAGAGACGAAGAGACTGTTGGTGTTAATAAAGTGCCCCTTCTGGGAGATATTCCGGGTTTAGGGGTATTGTTTAGATCCAAGAGTCACACGACAAATAAAGTAAACTTATTAGTTTTCATCCGACCAACCATAGTTAATGACCGTGTGACTGAACTTTCTGATAACAAGCTTAAAAACATTTGGGAAATGCGTATTAGCCATGACAAAGGTGAGCAAGTCCCTAGTTTTAACGAAGTATTTAACTCAACCTACGACTAAAATACCATCATGGCCTGGATGAAAACCCTCATTCAGGCCACAATTTTAATCCCTTTCTTTTGATTTCAGATCGTTTCTCAGACAATGTGCCCCTTGTCACAGCCAAATCTGATGGTATCTTTGCCACACTCAAATTGCTGCTTTACAAGTTAGCAATTGGGTTGGGTACATAAAATATCCAAGCCTCAAGAGCAACGAATTATTTTTCGAGACTAAGGAGTATTCTCTACATGAGAATCATTTTGTTAGGCGCACCAGGCGCTGGAAAAGGTACGCAGGCTCAAGTGATCTGTGAAAAGTATGATATTCCACAGATTTCAACCGGCGATATGCTTAGAGCGGCTGTGAAGGCTGGAACACCGTTAGGGCTAAAGGTTAAGGAAGTAATGTCCTCAGGCGGATTAGTTTCGGACGAAACAATAATTGCTTTGATCAAAGAGCGAATTCAGGAAGATGACTGCGCTAATGGTTTTTTGTTTGATGGTTTTCCTAGAACTATCCCGCAAGCAGATGCATTGAAGAACGAACATATTCCTGTGGATCACGTAGTTGATATTGACGTCTCTGATGCTGAAATTATTAAGCGTATGAGTGGAAGGCGTCAGCATGAGGCTTCGGGTAGAACTTACCATATTGAGTACAACCCGCCTAAGGTTGACGGAAAAGACGATGTGACAGGCGAGCCTCTTATTCAAAGAGAAGATGATAAAGAAGAGACAGTTCGTAAACGTTTAGAGGTATATCACAATCAGACCGAACCTTTAGTTGCGTATTATAAAGAGTGGGCTCAAGAGGCGCCTGATTCTGCTCCTAACTATCATTATATTGAAGGAATTGGTTCAGTTTCAGATATTACTGATAAGATCTTAGCTAGCTTGGCTTAACTCTATCGCTGAACGACATGTAAAAAGGCTGCCGAGAGCAGCTTTTTTTTTGCTAAATGTTCCGAACAAAACCATATGACTTTGTGAATATGAATAAAACTACTTCAGACTCGCAGTTTATAACTCTAGACGTTTGATTGTAGATATTCTTGTGAATATCCTGAGTTCACAGTCAAATTAGTTCTCCTGATTGTATTTGGAAACCCAATTTTCCCTATTATTTCTCAAACTGATGTTTGTTTTTGGTTAAATTTGAACGGAACTCGGATGAAAGTCTTTGATTCAGGACGATTCGAATTCTAAATTATTTGTTAATTTTGCTCGGCAGATTTCAATTAAACTCAGATCTAAATCAATTAAAAATCTCTATTTAATAGTTGCTGAACAATTGGATTCAATTCAATTAACAGAGCCATCTAGACACTGAAATTCCCCATCAGATATTAATTTCTTAGAGAATTAATCGAAATTTGAAAGAAAAATAAAAAAAAATGGAAATTTTTGAAAAAAAAACGGTTTTTTTTAAAAATATTTTTTTTGTAAAAGTTTTTTTATGCTATGTTTATTTTTGCTGAAAGTTATTGCTAGTCGTTAATTAAGAGGAAAGAAATTATGCCAGCAGCAAAACGTAAAGTGCCAGCTAAGCGTGGCCCAAAACCAGGTGCTAAACGTGGTCCCAAGCCAGGCTCTAAACGTGTAGTTAAAAAAGCAGCTCCAGCGGCCAAACGTGGTCGTAAACCAGCTGCTCCTGTATCCACTGATGATGCTTCACTTAAAAAAGCAGTTGCAGCAGTTGTTAAAGCTGAAGCAGCAGTTGCGAAAGAAACTAAATCATTAGTTGCTGCGAAGAAGAAAGCAGCCGTGGCAGCAACAAAGGCTGCTAAAACTAAAACTGCAGCTGCAAAAAAAGCATCAGCTTCAGCGAAAGCAGGTGTTGCTAAAGTTAATGTCAAAATCAAAACACTTAAAGAAGCGTTAAAAGCAGCTAAAGTTTCTCATAAAGTTGCTGAAATCAATGCCAAATTGAAAGCAGACGAAATGGCTAATGCAACAAAAGCTGCTGAATATGCTGCTGCACTAGCTTCTAAAGCCGAGGCGGATTTGGCGAAGGCAGTTGCTGCATTCTCAGCAAAATGGGCTGCTAAGCGTAAGAAATCAGACGCTGCCAAAGCAAAAGCTTTTGCCAAGAAGCAAGCCACAAAGGAAAAAGCTACTGCTAAAAAAGCATCAGTTAAGATTAAAGCCTTAGAAAAAGGTCCAGCTAAGAAGTCGACCCGTGGTCGTAAGCCAGGTCGTAAACCTGCTGCTGCAAAATAAGACTTCTTCTTAGTTATTTAAGAAAGCTCTCATTTGAGGGCTTTTTTTTCGCCTGTATGATATATTCCCGCGCCCATTTATTGTTAGCTGATAAGTATGAGTAAACTACTAGCGATAGATACCTCAGCTGAGTTTTGCTCCATAGCGGTATCAATTTCTGATGAAATTATCGAATTTCATCAGCATTTACCAAAGCAACATTCTAAGTTGCTACTTAGTGAAATTCATAATTTGCTGGAAGCCGCCGGGGTAAAAGGTGAAGAGCTTTCAGCCATTGCCTTTGGCCGTGGCCCAGGTTCATTCACTGGGGTTAGAATTGCAGCGAGCGTCGCACAGGGTTTAGGGTTCGGCTGGGATAAACTCCTTATACCCGTTTCCACCCTGTCAGTTTTGGCTTACTCAGCATTTAAAAGCAGTCAATTTAATTATTGTTTGCCTGCTATGGATGCAAGAATGGACGAAGTCTACTGGGGCCCTGTTGCGTTTCATGAAGATGGTCGAATTAAGAGTGTTAACTCTGAACAAGTCTTAAAGCCAGAAAAACTAAAATGGTTACCTGAGTTTTCTGATGCCGTTACCTATGGCAATGGCTGGAGATATCAATCTAATATGCCGTCTGAATTCAGAAAAATGACTGTTGGTAATGTGGATATGCAGCAGGTAAGAGCTAGAGATATGATTGAGTTTATTTCTATAAATAATCCACCTCAATGTAACCCGGCTGAAGCAGTTCCTATATACATTAGAGACAAAGTTACTTGGGACAATAAACCTGCCATAGGCAGTTAATATCAATGATTCTTACAAGGATTTTATTCAATGGAATGGTTTCATGTTGTTGCGTTAGCGATTATTCAAGGAATAACCGAATTTTTACCCATTTCAAGTTCAGCACACTTAATTCTTCCCTCTGAGGTATTAGGTTGGCCAGATCAAGGGTTAGCATTTGATGTCGCAGTACATGTTGGTTCACTTCTGGCTGTATTAATTTACTTCAGGCAGGATGTTTGGTTGCTGGCGACTAATTGGGGAAAGCAGCTTTCATTTCAACAACATGATAAACAACAAGCGACTCTAGCTTGGTTGGTTATTTTTGCCACTATTCCGGCAGGTCTGGCTGGGTTACTGTTCAATGACTTTATTGAAGAGCACTTAAGGTCTTCTCTGGTGATAGCAGTGACCACTATATTGTTCGGTGTGGTGCTCTTGCTCAGCGAGCGCTTTAGCAAGATGACGGTTAATGAATACAATCTCGGCTGGAAAAGAGCTCTGCTTATTGGATTGGCCCAAATGCTCGCGCTAATTCCTGGTACATCTAGATCAGGAATTACCATGACCGCAGCATTGTTCTTAGGATTGACTCGAACAGCGGCGGCTAGATTCTCTTTTTTGCTGTCTATTCCTCTGATTCTCGCAGCGGGCGGTAAAAAGACTCAAGAATTACTAGACGCTGGTATTGCTGCCCCATGGTTAGAGATAATTGTTGGTGTTCTTTTATCTGCAGTGAGCGCATATCTGTGCATTCACTACTTCCTAAAGTTAATTGAAAAGTTAGGGTTTTTGCCTTTCGTTGTATACAGATTGTTACTAGGAACGGTTTTATTAGTGCTTTGGTTTGCAACCTGATTTATTTTTACTAACCTGAAGTGAGTTTCACTTGCTTCAGGGAACCCACCATGCAAATTTCCGGTGCTAGCTCTTCCATTTATTTGCCCCAGCAACAGCCTGCTTCTCGTAAAGATAATCAGTCAGAGTCGGGCTCTCAAGATCAAAAAAGCAATAGACTACAGACCAATACTCCAACTGCGTCTATTGAAAGCTCCCAAATAAGTGACGCACAACAATCTTCAACTCTACCTCCGGTTGAACCATTGGAAAAACAAAGTGAAGCCAGATTTGAACGTGCCCAAGACCCTCGGCAGCGAGAGTTAGAGGCTTACCAGCAAGTCGAAAATGTCAGTCCTAATAATCCGCGGTCTCAACTAGCAGGAGTCGACCTATATATTTAAACTACAGGTAATACATTAAAAGTTTACCGGTATGGTTGAAAATAGCAGGGTTGCAATTCTTTATTCTTCTGAATTCTCGAAGCAAGCAGAACAATTATCTAAAAAACTCAATCTAGAAGTTTGTTCGAAACCCAATAATCACTTTGATTTCTTTTTGAATTATTCATTTCAAGGGCTGGAGCTAATTTCTACAGATCCCTCATTAGGTAATCCATTGATTGTGGACTTTTCTTCTGGTGCCGCGGACCATCGCCGCAGATTTGGTGGTGGAAAGAGTCAAGATATTTCCAAAGCCGTGGGGATCAATAAAAAAGATGGGATAACGGTTCTAGATGCAACGGCTGGATTAGGTAGGGATGCATTTGTATTAGCAACCCTCGGATGCAGAGTGACCCTGTGTGAACGAAACCCAATAGTATTTGCGCTGTTAGAAGATGGCTTAAATCGAGCAAAACTATCAACTGAGCTATCTGAAATCTCGGCACGCATGACCTTATTCGAAGGGGATGCGCAGAACCTAGAGTTAATGCCACCGGAAGTAATTTTTTTAGATCCAATGTTCCCTGAGCGTAAGAAATCTGCGCAAGTAAAAAAAGAGATGCAAGTGTTTCATCGGTTGGTGGGAGAAGACATGGATAATCAAGACATCCTGCGTTGGGCTATAGGGTTAGCCCTTGCGAGAGTCGTGGTGAAGCGCCCAAAAATAGCCCCGTTTATTGATGAGCGAAAGCCTACGATGGAATTTAAAGGTAAGTCCGGTAGGTTTGATGTCTATGTTATTAAGGCTTTGTCGAGTCAGTAATTAATACCGGTCGGCCTGTGACTCTAGCAATACTTTGCACTACCGAGTCTCTTAGAACCAGCAAAGCGTCCTCAGCCACGGAAGATAGCCGGTCATCAAAAACGATTTTACCGCTTTCATTGGATTCAATGACTCCCTGATCTCTGAGCTGTTGAATGAATTTTTTAAACAGCGCTTTATCAAAAAATTCCGGTGCATTTAAGCCATTTAAGATTGACTGGCGTTTTGCCATTTCCTGCGCCTGTTTTTCTAAGTCCTGTGACGAACACTTACCATTACCTGTTTTCAGCAATATAGAAATGGTTAGATAGTACCTTTCTAACGTCGGCATAATAGCTTGAGCCAACAGTTTCAGTTTGCTATTTTCAAGTTTATCGGCGCTAGGTGCTGAGCAGATACCGCCTTTGTTTCTGTGTACCACTCCAAGTTCAATCAATTTCTCCAGCCAGTTTTCTGCTATTCGGTTCGCGCAATCCTCGTCCCAAGGTAAAAACAATTCAGCTTTAATATATGGGTATACCTTGCGAAATCGTTCTTGCACCTGGCTTTTCCTGAGTTTGTTGTGATTACTGAATAAGCAGGCAATGAGCGAAGGTACAGCGAACAGGTGAAGAATATTATTTCTGTAGTAGGTTAATAAAACGGCCTTGTCAGGCTTTAGGCTATAAAGATTACTAAGTTGGTTTTGCTTGTGGATGATTAGTAAGTTACGTTCGACAACATATTTGATCCATTGTTGCGTGTTACCTTGTGGCAATGTCACTTTTTGGTTCTGATCATGAAATTTTACAAGGTTGGCATAAAACTCTAGCTGACCCTCTAGCGTTTCATGATCCAAGGCCTGTTTCGGGGCTGCTAACAATGTCAGTGCCACTAAGTTAACTGGGTTAAGGGCAACCGCTGAGTTAATTCTGGTGACTAGTTCAATAGAAAGCTTATCCACTACAGACACTAACCAGGGCGGGCGGAAATCTTCATAAGGAGGTTCGGATTTCCAAGTGGATTGATGTTGGTCTAAAAAGTCTTGGAGAATAATAGCCTCTCCAAAGTTAAGATATACTTTTCCAAAATTTCTAAGGCTGCGTACAGTTTTTATTAGGCCAACAAGGTTCTCTTTTTCCTTTTTCGCTCCATTCAACTCTTTTAAATACGCTCGCTCTTCAAAAACTTTTTCGTAACCTATGTACACAGGGATGATTGCGATCGCTCGAGAATGATCTCTTAAAAAGCTTTTCATGGTCATGGCGAGCATGCCTGCTTTGGGGTGAAGCGTCCTTCCGGTTCTAGATCTACCACCTTCTACGAAATATTCCACGGGGTATCCTTGGGTGAATACCTGATGTATGTATTCATTGAATACTGTGGCGTAAAGCTTGTTCCCCTTGAATGTTCTGCGCATAAAAAAAGCGCCACCGCGACGAAGTATAGGACCCACAATAGGCATGTTTAGATTAATACCGGCAGCAATGTGCGGGATGTTCAGGCCGTGATAATAAAGACTGTAAGACAATAACAAATAATCTATGTGGCTTCGGTGGCAAGGGGCATAGATAATTTCATGATTCTTCGCCAGCTCTTTAACAGATTCTATGTTCGAAACTTCAACACCGTTATAAATTTTATTCCATAATCGAGTGAGTAGAGCGTCCATGAGCCTGACGTTGGCAAATGAAATATTGGCGGCAATTTCTTCAGCGAGCTTTCTTGCTTCCTTTTCCGCTTCTTGCTTTGTAATGGTGTTACTAGCGGTGTGTAGCTCAATGGCTTTTTTAACCTGCGGAGATCTCAGTATGCTATCCAGCATGGTGTTTCTGTGGGAAAGATCGGGTCCCACAACACGGGTTCGGGTTCTCCGAAAATGTACCCTAAGGATTCGACTTGCCTTTCTGGCCACTAACTCTGCGGATGTTTCCTGTGCCATTAGCTCTCTTAATGAGATAGGTGCACTAAATTCAACATAGGTGTTTCGACCGTTGAAAATCACAGTGAGAAGTTTTTGAATTCTACCCGCAACAAACCAGGAGTCTGTGAATAGACTTTTAAGAATTGAACCCTGCTTTTTAGGGCCTCTACCCCATAGCATACAAACTGGTACAAGCTGTACATCCATCTCTTGATTTTCTTCAAGGTATTTAATCAAGGCTACCAATTTAGGTGCAATGCCTGGCACCGAGCGTTTAAACAGTGGCTTAAACTGTAATGAGAATACCGATCGACTGTCTTCAAGAGATGGAATAAATAATGGCTTTTTAAGCCGAGGGAGGTTTTTTTGAAGTGTTTCGCTGTCAGCGACTAGCACGTCCGCAAGAGAACGATGCTCCAGTACATAAATAACTGGCTTATTTGGGTCAATCTGATGCTGTAAATCTGGTAATTGAAGCTTTTCAACTCTTACCCATGCGTATAGAAGTTTTCTTGAAAGTTCAAAAATTAAGTCAGTTAGCTGAGTCATGAACAATCTCTTCCATTGAAATTAACGACTGCAAGGAAATGCAGAATAACTTCTTTTATGATTTTGTGCTTCAGAAAAGCGCTTAGCGGGTTAATAGTGAGGGGGTTTTTGGTCTATGACCGCTGGCTCATCGGTTTTTTGGAGGTTTCTGAACTCCAGAATTAGGGTGTCTAAAAGAGCCCGTACTTGCTTAAGCTCTAGCTGCTGAGAGATCAGAGTTTCATTTAGTGCATCAAGGGTGTCCTCATGAAACGCAATTTTTGTTTCAAGTTCTTCAAGTGCATTTTTTACAAAGTCTTCCGACATTTTTGTGACTCCATCTAACGTTTTTTGCAATCTGCGCTAATTTTGGCATTATGTTACCTGCTTGTTAAAACTTTTGCGGGCTTTTGGGAATTTAAGGATGTTATACACCAGATAAGCAAGGAGCCCGGATACCCAAGCATTGGTTTCCGTAGTATTCAAGTGTAAAAGGTAATTCTGCTTTTATGAAAATTAAGTCATTTTTAGTTAGTTGTGGTATCGGGCTGATCGTAGCATTGCCAGCCCCTATCATTTTCATGGCGTTGGCAAAAATATTCTCTGGAGACAGTTATCCAGTTGTATCTGAAGCTTTAGTCGCCATGGGTGAAGAGCAAAGCTATAGCCTATACGGGGTAGCGGTTCTGTCTGTGTTCACAGCTTCGTTGGTCGGTTTGATTTTGTCTCAATTTGTGAATCTAGCCAATGAAGAAGATAACCGGGAGGAAGGCACAGTTAAGTGGTTCAACGTCAGTAAGGGTTTTGGTTTTATCACCAGAGGCAATGGCGATGACGTTTTCGTGCATTTTCGATCAATTCGTGGCCGAGGACATCGATCATTGCAAGAAGGTCAAAAAGTTCTTTTTGGAGTGGTTGAAAGCTCGAAAGGATTACAGGCTGAAGATGTCAGCGTTGTTCGACAGGGCTAAATTTCAAAAGCCGCATTGCGGCTTTTTTTATGTCTTCCAAATAATTTCTTGTTCACCATTTTCAGAAATACACCACCATAAATCTGGATCTTGTTCATTTTCCCAACTACCAGCAGTGCACCTGACTTCTAGTTTTGTGTCTTTAAATACATCTCTTGCAAGTTCTTGATCGCTTTTCCAGGGTGAAGCAGATGAATTGACCCAAAGGCTAGAAAACCCCGGTACAACATTCTCCAGTACCGTAATGTTGAGTTCTAAATCTTGGTAGGGCACTACACCAACAACCATTCTTTTGTTGCTTTTGGTCTCACTGAAGCGACTGAATCTATCTGATAACCAATTTGTAATATCTGTTTTTGACGCAGACTTAATATAAACCTCAATATCAGAAGGTATCGTCATCCAAGGGTTCCTTTGGTGATTGTTTTGAAATCATATGATCCAGTATTTTGAAAACACTCAGACCTAAGTATCCAGACAAAGCGAGTAACAAGCCAATACAAACTAGAGCCATACCAAAAAGAGCAGTGAGCTCTTGTTTGAGTGATGGATAAAGGTTTGATTCAGCATAAATGACGATCAATGTTCCGAAGGTAAAAACAAAACCACCTCGAGTAAATCTTGCGATTTTTTTTGCTGGATCGTTCGCTTGTTCTGATATCCATGATCTCAATTTAGTTTTGATTGCCATAGCTCAATAACAAAATGTGCTTGAATGGATTTGTCTTTGAGCGAATGTACACGAGAGTGTTTGTCAGGTGAAGTGCGCCAAGCGTGCGGGGTCATTGTCAGCAATTCCAAGGCTTCTGCCTCTGATTCTATGACCCAGCTGAACTCTAGCTCTTGAATTTCAATAGGATCAAAATACTGTCGCAATGACTTATTGGCCGTAAACGAGACTCGATTGACTTCATCGTAAATCAATTCTCTCATCTCGATTAAATGATTAGCTCCAGTGCCAGCAACTAAAAATAGACCTGACTCTTTTAAAATCCTTTGAGTGGATTCTCCAAACAGAGGAGTGAAGAGACTTATCGCAAAATCCAGACTCGTGTTTGAAATCGGTGGGTTAGCTGCACTGGCGATTTGCCAATGAATGGATTTACTTTGACGTGCTGCACTGGTTATCGCAGGTTTCGAAATGTCTAACCCTATGGTTGTCGATGTAAAGTCTAACCTGTCTTTTAAATTCCGAGTGTACCAACCTTCGCCACAACCCAAATCAGCCCAACTAGGGTTTTCAGTATTTATTCTTTGGTTTAGCACGCTGGAAATGCGCTCTAAAAGTGGCAAGTATCTCGCTCTTTCCAAGAAGATTTCCCGAGCTTTTACCATCTTTAAATCATCACCAGGGTTAGAAGAATTTTTCTGGTTAGCCAGCAACAAGTTTAAATAGCCTTGTTTAGACACATCAAAGCTATGGTTATTGGCGCACTTCCATGTTTTTTGATCTGTGGTAGAGCAAGGGTTCAGTTCAAACTGACAAACAGGGCAAATTACTGGAAAGGTCATGAATAGAAAAATGTACATTATGATATGGGTGAGTATTATAAGCGGCCTTGAAAATTTGGATAGGTAACATGACTGAAACACTGAAATTGGCAATGGATCTTATTTCCAGAGATTCCGTAACTCCTGAAGACAAAGGCTGTCAGCAGTTAATGTCTGATCGATTAGAAAAAATCGGTTTTAATAATGAAGTGATGCAGTTTGAAGATGTCACCAATCTATGGTCTCGAAAAGGAAATGATGCCCCTCTACTGGTGTTTGCTGGTCACACAGATGTTGTGCCCACTGGGGATTTGAGTGCTTGGAGTTCAGACCCATTTAAACCAGAAATCCGTGATGGAATGCTTTATGGCCGCGGAGCTGCAGATATGAAAGGAAGCCTAGCTGCAATGGTGGTCGCTACTGAAAAATTTATCCAAGACTACCCAAATCATAAAGGCTCAATAGGCTATCTCATTACCAGTGATGAAGAGGGCGATGCTTACTATGGCACGGTTAAAGTGGTTGAAACATTAGAAGCCAGAAATGAAAAAATAGATTGGGCCTTGGTTGGTGAGCCTTCCAGCACAGCCAAAGTGGGTGACACTATTAAAAACGGCAGGCGCGGTTCAATGTTGGGTTACTTAACCATTAAAGGTGTTCAAGGTCATGTGGCTTATCCACACTTGGCGAAAAACCCTGTGCATTTAGTGGCCCCTGCTATTGCCGATTTAAGCACGGAACTTTGGGATGAAGGTAATGACTTTTTTCCAGCAACCAGTTTTCAAATCTCAAATATTAACGGTGGTACCGGTGCCACAAACGTTATCCCTGGCGAATTAAAAATAATGTTTAGTTTTAGGTTTTCAACTGAATCTTCACCAGAAGGATTACAGAAAAGAACCAGAGCAATCTTAGATCGCCATGATTTAAATTACGATTTGAGTTTTGAAGTGAAAGGGTTGCCTTTCTTGACTGATAAAGGTGCTTTGGTTGCTGCTGCGGTGGACGCAGTTAAAGAGGAAGTAGGTCTTGATACTGAATTATCCACTGCTGGTGGTACCTCCGATGGGAGATTTATTGCACCAACTGGTGCTCAAGTTTTGGAATTAGGCCCAGTCAATAAAACCATTCACCAGATTGATGAATGCGTGAAGGCCGATGACTTAGATAAGTTAACTGGCATCTATTACCGAATTCTAGAGAACCTTTTGGCATAGACGATACTGTTTATAGAGCCATAAATTTATTTAGGGCTGAAACTAATTAATAATAGTTCTAGACTCAAATTACCCGCGGGTCTAGTCTATATTTAGGCCTCTTATTTAAAAAAGGTTTATGGCTTCCAGTTCAAACCACAGAAAATCCAATAATAAATTAAAATGGTTTTTACTACTCATTGTCGTAGCTTCTATCCTAGTACCTGCCGGTTTAGTTGGCGGGTTAGAAATCTACTTTAAATTTCAACGTAAAGCTCAAATTGACAGCGAGCGCCAAGCTAAAGCATTTCTGGAAGTACTACAAAATGGTATGGCTGCGCCACTTTGGACTCTAGATACGGAAGCAGGTCGATTATTGCTGGGTGGCTTAGCACTTAACGGATCCGTCTTCAGTATTCGTGTGTTGGACTCTGACGGTAAAGAGTTTTTAAGCTATCGAGCAGAACAAAAAGGGCAGCTCCCTTCAACAATTGTGGTGGCGGGAGAGGTTAATTATGAAACTGAATTAATTGGCAATGTATCTTTAGAATATAGCCTTCAGCAAGCGCTAGATGATGCAATGGCAGATTCAATTAGATTATTGCTGGTTATTTTTGTACAGATCATCTTCTCAATTGTGCTCATTGCTTTTGCTTTAAATACCAGAGTCACCCGGCCACTTAATATTATCAAAAACATAGCCTCTGAAATTGCGAGAAACAATTTTAACGTATCTTTTCCCAAAATTAAAGATGACGAGTTTGGAGAACTTGCCAAAGAAGTCGATACCACAAGAATTGCCCTAAAAACCCATTTTGAAAAATTAGAAGAATTAGTAGAGCAACGAACCGACCGTTTGCAGTCAGTGAATTCTGAATTGCAAAGTACCATCGACAAGTTGGAATACGCTCAAGAAAACTTAGTACAAAATGAAAAACTGGCTGCATTAGGCTCGCTGGTTGCTGGCATTTCTCATGAGCTAAATACACCTTTAGGCAATGCAAAAGTGTCTTCGTCTGCTTTAGTTATCAATGCCCATAAAATTATTGAAGATCTTTCTCAAGGTACTTTAAGAAAATCTCAATTAGAGCAAAACCTACAAGATGCACTTCTAAGCGCCGAGTTAATTGAGAAAAGTTTATCTAAGGCTGTTGACCTAGTTGAGAGCTTTAAAAAGACCGCCGTCGATCGAGCTTCGCAAAAGAGAAGTGTGTTTGAGATAGACGGTTTTTTTCATGAACTCAAAACAACGTTACAGCATCTTTTTAAGCGCACTGCCATTCAGTTTGAATTTGAACTGCAAGAAAATTTTGAAATAGACAGCTTCCCTGGTTTGTTAAGTCAAGTGCTTACTAATTTAATAAATAATTCATTAATTCATGCATTTGAAAATAGGAGCTCGGGGAAAGTCATTGTTAGGGCTTTACTAACTGACAATCAAGTAACCATAACAGTCTCTGATGATGGCAATGGAATGTCTGATGAAGTGCAAGCTAGAATCTTTGAGCCCTTCTTCACCACTAAATTTGGGCAAGGGGGAAGTGGTCTTGGAATGCACATTGTTCACTCTATTGTGACTGGGCCTTTAGAAGGGCGTATTGAAGTCCGTTCTGCCCCAGGGTTAGGCACTATTTTTGAGCTGCTTTTACCGTTAAAAGTTGAATCAATCAATCCCGAGCTCAGTTACTGAGGGGCTTTACCAGTTTTCTTTCATTCATAAGTGCTTGTAATAAAAGGTTTATCTTTGGATTTGTAATTTTCCTACAAAACAATTGATACCTATCAAGTTCCCATTTTTCCGATCTTATACAGTTGCCCCAAAGTTCATCGTAAGTCTTATTGCTAAAGGCTGAACCTCTTGTTTTTAGCCAAAAGATTTAGAAATCGGGAGTTAAATCATGAAAAACCGTTGGCTCATTGCCGCATCCGCTGTGGGGGTTCACGCCTCTATTGGTTCTGTATACGCGTTCAGTGTATTCAAGAAGCCACTTGGTCAATTGATCGAAGGTGCATCGAATAACGAGATTGCCTGGACGTTCAGCTTTGCAATTTTCTTCCTTGGTTTATCTGCGGCCATTATGGGCCACTTTGTAGAAAAGCATGGCCCTCGTAAGGCTGGTATGTTGGCTGCAAGCTTCTTCGGCGGTGGTTTGTTAATAGCGGGCTTGGGTGCCCACCTTCAGAATTTGTACATAATCTGGTTAGGTTACGGTGTTCTTGGCGGTATTGGTTTAGGTATTGGTTACATCACACCTGTATCTACTTTGGTTAAATGGTTCCCTGACCGTCGTGGTCTTGCAACGGGTCTTGCCATTATGGGCTTTGGTTTTGGAGCCATGATTGGTGCTCCTTTATTCCGCTTTTTGATTGATTCTGTGGGCATCAATGGTACTTGGTGGATCATGGGTGTGGTTTATTTGGTGATAATGTTTGCTTCTGCGTCTTACTTGGAGCGCCCGCCTGAAGGCTGGATGCCAGACTCTATGAAAGAAGCGGTTGCCTCAGGTGCTAAGAAGGTGACTGCTGACCTGACTCAGCAAACGGCGAATGAGGCGGTCACAACAGGTCCTTTCTGGGGTTTGTGGATCATGATGTTTATCAACATCTCCTGTGGTATCGGTGTCATCTACTCTGCGTCTCCTCTGGCTCAGGAAACGATTGGTCTTAATGCGACTGAAGCTGCTGCGGTTGTTGGCTTAATGTCTCTGTTCAATGGTTTGGGCCGTATCGGCTGGGCCTCGTTCTCAGATATTCTGGGCCGTGGCAACACTTACATGATCTTCTTCATCATGCAGATTGCTGCGTTCATCTTGTTGCCAAATATTACTAGCATCATCTTATTCCAGATCGTTCTATATCTGATTTTGACTTGCTACGGCGGTGGCTTCGCAACACTTCCTGCGTTTATTGGGGACCTCTTCGGTACCAAGCAGTTAGGTGCGATTCATGGTTATGTGTTGACTGCATGGGCAGCCGCTGGCCTAGTTGGCCCTCAGATTAACGCTTATCTGCGTACAATGACTGGTTCATATGAAACCACTCTCTATGTGTTCTCAGCAGCGTTCGTTGTTGCTTTGGTCACCTCTCTTGTGATGAAGTCATACATCTCCCGTGCTCGCGCTAAACTTGAAGCCGAAGCCACAGGTGCTGAACAAGCAGCCTGAAGTTTTCTGGCTCAGATGAAGAAGGCTGTCTTTTGACAGCCTTTTTTCGTTCTACTGATTATCTTTTTTATCTTTGGCTATTTCGCTTTTTGTCAGAAATGTGATGCCTAGCTTCCTATGTCGTTGAAATAAAAGTGAAACTTAACTGAAATGAACTAAGATTATTGGGTGAGTTTGTAGTTTTATTACTTCTTGGATGGAGCAAGATTCATGGCAGAAGTTGCCGATGATCTTAAAATGATCACACCAAGGGAATTGTCGGACTTAGCCAGAAAGTGGTACGAAACCGGGGAGCTAAGTTTTTTAGAACATTGCTTAGTGTCTATGCCGGCTGAGGTGTTAAGTGGTGGAGACGATGCGATGGATGTGCCCTTTGATTTGATCGCCTACTTTAAGCGCGTTTCTCAAACCAGCAGGGATCGTGGTGACCCCGCTAATAGGCAAGAGCTCAACCAGAGAGTTGTCGAATTCCTGCAGGCCCGAGTTTAATACTTCAACTCTCTTTTCATTTCTACTTTTTCATTTCTACTTTTTCATTTCCTGGTAATTTGATGTGAAATCTCTTGATTCCAAAAATTGGTAAGGCTCTTTATTTTGAGCTCTCACATCGAGTATAACCATAACTCTATTTCAACTCTCTCTCACAATTTTGAAATTGTCCCATGCTTGAGTTTGAGGCATGACTTCCAAGCTATTGATATTGATGTGTGCTGGCTGCGTAGCAACCCAATAAATAATGTCTGCAATGTCTTCTGGTTGAAGCGCATTCGCGCCACCATAAAGCGCGTCGTATTTTTCTTGATCTCCACCGAAGCGAACCAATGAAAATTCACTTTCACATAAGCCAGGCTCTAAGCTGGTTACGCGAACGCCTTTGCCCACTAAGTCGCAACGTAGGTTTCGGCTAAACTGTTGAACAAAGGCTTTTGATGCCCCGTACACATGACTGCCAGGGTAAGCCCAGTTTGCAGCGACTGAAGATAGATTTACGATGGTTGCCGGATGGTTGTTCATCAAAATCGGTAACAGCGCATGGGTGACTAGGGTGAGCCCGGTAACATTGGTGTCAATCATGGTTTTCCAATCTTCAAGATTGGCTGCGTATGAAGGATCAGTTCCTAATGCCAAGCCAGCATTATTTACCAGTACAGATACAGTTTTAAAATCATCCGGTAGGTTATCAACCATGTGTTTCACTGCTGATTCATCTCGAACGTCTAATTCAGCTATATGAACGTTTATCTTTCCTGTTAGTGATTGGGCTAATTCTTCAAGTCTTTCTGCTCGCCGCCCTGTAATGATGAGATTCCATCCATGATTGGCAAATTTAATGGCACTGGCCTTACCAAACCCTGCGGTGGCACCTGTGATTAAAACGGTTTTAGACATGTTTGTTCCTGTTTATTGAGCTAGCTTGTTGGTCTGTTTCTAATGTTTAAGTGGTTTAGAGCCAGCACTGGAAATAATCAATCTAGCTCTTGTACAGTGTCTGCTAATGAGAAAACCAATTCACCTAGTTTTTTTAATCCAAGAACAATCAATTGTTCAGGAATGTTTGCAAAAACTCGTTGTTGTCAGCTTTTACAATTTCAGCACTTACGACTTGTGTGAAAAACATCCAGTAACGACTTAAATTAACCGCCTGATTAGGTATAATCCGCCGCCTTTTGCTTTTCTGATCACCTAGAGTTTGCGTATGTCTGTAGATACTTTCGATCCAAGTGCACCAAAATCCAAGTCTTCCAGTGCTTCTAATATCATTGCTAAAGAAAGCGATACCCGCCGTATGCAAAGTGAGCAGAACGGAAGCATTGGATTCGTGTCTTTAGGCTGCCCAAAAAACACTGTCGATTCAGAGCGTATTCTCACTAAGTTGCGGGCCGAGGGTTATGACATTGTGCCGTCTTACAAGAATGCAGATATGGTGGTGGTGAATACTTGTGGCTTTATTGATTCAGCGGTTCAAGAGTCTTTAGATGCAATTGGTGAAGCTCTGAATGAAAACGGCAAGGTTGTTGTCACTGGGTGTTTGGGTCATAAAGAAAACGATATTCGGGAAGTACATCCTAACGTGTTAGCAGTGACTGGCCCCCATGCTTACGAAGAAGTGGTTAAGCAGGTGCATCAGGTTATTCCTCCTAAGCATGATCCTTTTACCAGTTTATTACCCCCTCAAGGCATTAAGTTAACTCCTAGACATTTTGCTTATTTGAAAATATCAGAAGGCTGTAATCACAGATGTTCTTTTTGCATTATTCCGCACATGAGAGGCGATTTAGTGAGTCGGCCTATCGGTGAGGTATTGCAAGAAGGTAAACGATTGGTTGATAACGGTGTTAAAGAACTGCTTGTTATTTCCCAAGACACCAGTGCCTATGGGGTAGATATTAAATACCGTAGTGGGGTTTGGAATGGCAAACCCGTCAAGTCAAAAATGCTCGATATGTGTCAAGAGCTTGGAGACATGGGGGCGTGGGTTCGTCTGCATTATGTATATCCCTATCCTCATGTTGATGATGTCATTCCCTTGATGGCTGATGGGAAAATTGTGCCGTATCTTGATATTCCTTTTCAGCATGCGTCTCGACAAGTTTTAAAGGCCATGAAGCGCCCCGCCCATTCTGAAAAGGTATTGGATCGCATTCATAAATGGCGTCAAGCGGTACCAGATTTAACCCTTCGCAGTACATTTATTGTGGGTTTTCCCGGTGAAACCGAAAAAGACTTTCAAGAATTGTTGGATTTTATGGAAGAAGCACAAATTGATCGTGCGGGTTGCTTTGAGTATTCACCAGTTGATGGTGCCCCTGCGAATGATTTACCAGATCAAATTCCTGAAGAGGTAAAACAAGAGCGTCATGCTCGCTTTATGGAAGTTCAAAGCCGTATCAGTGCCGCTAGATTGCAACAGAAAGTCGGTAAGCAGCTGGACGTGATCATTGATGAAGTCGTTGAAGAAGGTGCAGTTGGCCGCACGAAATACGATGCTCCGGAAGTGGATGGTCAGGTATTTCTAGACAATCAAACTCACTTATCCCCCGGTGATATTGTTCGTGTGGAAATTGAAGAAGCGGATGAACACGATATATGGGCGCATTTGATATAGCCAATTTTGTATATATATTCCAATTATAGCTAAATTTGTCTATATTTGTTCTTAATAGACGAAATAGTGAATAAATGGTGTCTAATGGAAGCTCATGGTGCGATTTTAACGGCGGATGTGGTTCATTCGAGAGAAATTAACGAGCCAGAAGCCATCAGATCCTTGTTGGCGAGTTTCATTGAAATGGCTGAGGCAAAATTCAAAGCCCATGGCGACATCTATCGTGGCGATTCGCTGCAACTGTACCTAACTGATCCTAGACACTCCATGTTGGTCGCAATACTGCTGCGGGCAGCTTTTATTGCTCAATCAAAAAGCAAAGAACAAACCTGGGACATAAGAGTCAGTATAGGAATTGGGGCTTTGGAACATCAGGTGAATAAGGTAGGCGAGAGCACCGGGGAGGCCTATATTTTATCTGGAACCGGGCTGGATAACATCAGTACTGGTTCTGATCGGTTGAAAATCAAGACTTCGAGCACAGAATTAAATACTGAATTGGAATTATTAACTCGGTTTGCTGACAATCTCGTGTCAAGTTGGTCACACTACTCCGCTGAAGTGGTTTACGAGCAACTACTTTGGAATGGGACTCAGAAAGAATTGGCAAAAAAACTTGGAAGATCTCAACCAACCATTCATAAACGATTAGTCAGAGCCCACTTCGAATTAATTATGGATTTTATCGATCATGTTTCTGGCCGCATTGACAAGGAATTCATGGAATGAGCGTCAATGAAATAAATTTGCTGCTATATCTAATTTTAGCCCACTTAGTGGGAGATTTTTTTCTACAACGAGCTAATTGGATCGTTGAGCGTTATGATAAAAAATTTAAATCTCCTCGCTTATATCTTCACGTAACCATTCATGCCGTTTTAGCACTGGTAGTTATGTTGCTGGCAAAACAAGGCATTGGTGTTTCTGTTCTTGTGGCTTTGGTTATCGGTGTGACGCATTTAGTGATTGATATAGGTAAGTCTTACACACCTAATGACAGTGCAGTTTGGTTTGTGATTGATCAAATCTTGCACTTAGTGGTGCTCATTGCGGTGTGGGTAATCTTCACAGGCAATGGTTCGAACCTAGTGCTGCTGTTAGAAAATCAAATAACGCCAGATCTATTACTAGTGATCATCGCCTATATAATGGCGATCCGACCATTACAGTTCATGATTGCCATCGCTGTCAGTAAATGGGCTTCAAAAATAGATAATACCGGCTCATTGGCTCAGGCGGGTGCAGTGATAGGTAAGGTTGAAAGATTTTTAGTGCTGACGTTTATATTGGTTGATCAGTTTGCGGCGATTGGCTTTTTAATTGCAGCAAAATCAGTGCTAAGGTTCGGTGACCTAAAAGACCCTAATCATCGTCGACTGACTGAATACGTATTGGTTGGTACGCTTCTTAGTTTCTCTGGCACCGTTGTCATTGGCTTGGTAACGAAATACCTGATGTCATTGACCTGATTCTAAGGCATCAGTTTCTTCCTCATGAGGTACCTCATAAGCCGACAACTCAAAACCCAACAGACTTTTTCCTAAAAGAGCAATCTCGCCTGAATATCTTTGGCTGCCAGTTGATGTGAACTCAAACCCATAGACCCTGGCAACTTGAATACTGCCACTGTCGGCTCGTTTTAAACGAATCTTCTTCATCACCAAACTTTCGTCCAGCAGTTGCAAGCCTAACTTTTTGCAGTGAGATTTACTCAACATCAAAGCCAAATTACGAATGCCCATCAAATGCCACCAATACCCGAGGGCAGTGATAACTAAAAATACTAGGGCGAGATCTGTGAGTTCAATGTTCAAGGCGTGGCCTGCTCGTTAAGGTTAGGAGCTAATAAGTAGGTACGATTTATTGATTTACAATCTTCACTGGCAATCTCTTTCGTCCCCAATGACCAGGTTGTGAATAAAAATAGCCTTTGAGTTCATGGCCGCAATGTTTACAACAACCATTATTATCTAAGTGCCAATGGCCCAGTTGATACCAGTCTCGCTCGATCAGCAATTTGCCACAACTAGGGCAATAAGTACTGCTAGCATTTGGATGATGAATGTTACCTAGGGCCTGTTAACACTAATTGTTTCTTTGCTGTTGAGCTTACAAAGTTCTCAATCGAGGCATGATGAGAGAAGTTTAGCTAGCTAAATGATCGAAGAACAACGAAGAGTGAGGGCTTTGTAAGTTCAACCCTTTGGGCCGGGGCTATTTCTCGTCCAAACTGCGTTGCATCTCGTTTATGTAACGAGTTACACCACACTCGCTGCGCCTTGTTTGACTCAAAAAATAGCCGACGGCAGCGTGAAACAATTAGTGTTAACAGGCCCTAAATAGATATGCTTGAGACCCCGCTGTAAGGCTATCTCCCTTGCCGTTAGCAGGGTATCTGCAGGTGTCGGGTGAATATCCCTCATTTTAAAATCTGGATGAAAAGCCGAAAAATGGATTGGAACCCAATCCGCTAAATGTTCGAGCACCCAATGGCACAGATCTGTAATTTCTTTTTTTGAGTCATTCAACCCGGGAATGAGTAATGTGGTTATTTCCAACCAACAATCCGTTTCATGGTGAATATATTTCAGCGTTTGCAATACAGGGTCTAAATGACCGCCGCAGACTTTAAAATAAAATTCATCGCTGAATGCTTTTAAATCGATATTTGCGGCATCAATTTCATTAAAAAGGGTTTCCCGTGCTAAACCATCGACATACCCAGCAGATACTGCAACTGATTGAATACCAAATTCTCGACAGGCCTGGGCTGTGTCTACTGCATATTCATTAAAAATCACTGGGTCGTTATAGGTAAAGGCTACGGATTGACAATTATGTTTGGCAGCAGTTCTAGCGATATTTTCCGGATAGGCAGCACTGTTTAGT
Source organism: Gynuella sp. (assembly GCA_028282465.1). Taxonomy (GTDB): domain Bacteria; phylum Pseudomonadota; class Gammaproteobacteria; order Pseudomonadales; family Natronospirillaceae; genus JANQHX01. The sequence continues at coordinate 39,115 of JANQHX010000015.1, read as the reverse complement.
TTGTCTTGGCTTGTTGCTTTGCTAATGTCCCAGTTTTGGCAAAACTTACATGATAAGTTGCAGCCAGCCGTTCCAAACGACAGCACTGAAGAGCCGGGATAAAAGTGGTTAAGTGGTTTCTTTTCGATGGGATCAATACAAAAACCTGAAGAGCGGCCATAAGAGGTTAGTACTATTTGATTGTTCCGTTCTTTTCTTACATAACAAGCACCTCTCTGGTCTTTGTGTAAGAAACAACGCCTCGGGCAAGCCGCGCAAATAACACCGCTTTCTTTTGGTTCCCAGTATCTTGATGCGCTTGTAAATTCAAACATTTCTTTTCAATGCAAAGGAAACTGTTTGCCAAATTATGGCTCTAAGCTTCAGCGTTGCAAATGGAAACCTCTCATAATGAATAAAATTGCCTTTTTAGGTTTTATTTTCACCTTATCTTTTGCCACCAATTTATTACAGGCAATGACTCTTAATGGTTTTGATATTGAAGAGCCTTTGGTGCCTGTGAATGAAATCCTTCGGGGTGGGCCGCCAAAAGATGGTATACCAGCCATTAACAACCCCAAATTCATTGCCAAAGACAAAGTAAGTTATTTAACGCCAGATGATCGAGTACTGGGTGTCGAGATAAATGGTGAAGCGAAGGCGTATCCAATTCGTATTTTAAACTGGCATGAAATTGTGAATGACACGGTTGCAGGCCAAAGAGTCTCCATTACTTTTTGCCCTTTATGTGGCAGTGGAATGGCTTTCAAAACTAATGATCGAGGGTTCGGGGTTTCAGGGCTTCTGTATCAGAGCGATGTTTTGCTTTATGACTATAAGACCGAATCGTTATGGTCTCAGATTTTGGCTAAATCAATTAGTGGTGATCGCAAAGGTCAAGAACTTGAGATTGTTCCTATTCAACACACTACCTGGAAGCATTGGACTGAGCAATTTCCAAATACTCAAGTCTTGTCGTTGGACACTGGGTTTTTTCGGGACTATACAAAAAGCCCCTATGAATCTTATTTAAAGTCGCAGCAAACCATGTTTCCAGTCAACAACATCAGTAGTTTAGATATACATCCCAAACAACAAGTACTGGGTGTTGAAGTCAATGGAGAGTTTAAAGCATACCCTCTGTCAGAACTGCATATTAACGGTGAGTCAACAATTAAAGATAAAATTGCAGGGCGGGCATTCTCTGTTATTTGGGATGAGGAATCTCAAAGTGCCAGAGTCGAAGGGCGCGTCGACAAGTCATTAATACTATTTTGGTTTGCATGGTATGGTTTTCATCCCACTACTGAAGTTTACTTTGCGCCACCACGTTAAACTAATGAGAGTAAAACGAATAAGCCGCAAAAACTTAATGACCCTCTCTAATATTGGCGCACTTTACACAGTAGCTGGTATAGGGGAGGGTTTCTAAACGAGCAGCAGGGATCTCAACGCCACAGGTCTCACAAAAGCCGTAATCATTTTCTTCAATTCTTCGTAATGTATGCTGTATTTGGAGTAGCTCGTCTCGATTCTCAGCAATCAGCTCTCTTAATACATCATCATTTTCTCGTTCGGTTACCTGTTCTGCAAAATCGGCACTGGTTGGCTTGTGTAAGTCTGTTTCCAGGGAGACTCTGATAAATGCCAGTATTACTCTGGCTTACAGGCGGGTTCTGAATCAAGGCGCCTTCTTGCAGGAATGTCTAGACCTTTCAAGAGAAGGCAACACTGAGTTAGGACTCGCCTGTAAGCCCCGAAGGGCGGTTCTAAACGCGTTTTTCTCTTTGTTGAAACTCTTGCAAAGGTCTAGACATTCCCTGCGAGTTTCGCCGCGATAAAAATCACGTTTAGACATCCGCAGAGCAACACTGGCATTTGTCAGAGTCTCCCTAGCTTTTGTATTTTGTCCTGTGAATAATGCCAGCGTCGCTTGAGCATTGTATTGAGCTTGGTTAAATCATTACTATTTTTCATTTTAAACTCCTAAGTTCACTAAAAGTGAAAACGAAAAAGTAGTTATCCATTAGTCATAGTTTCTTATAGTGTAGACAGTTTAGACCTTAAATTCCTCGGCAAGGCTAGCCAGATCAGTTGCTTCGCTAGAAACATGAGATGCTGACCCGTTAATTTTTTGGGAGTCTTCACTGGTTTGATTGGCAACTTCATTCACCCTTGCAACGTTCCTATTAATGTCTTCAGCCACTGAGCTCTGTTCTGCTGTCGCTGTCGCAACTTGCTCAATCATTTTATAAAGGTCATCCACAGATTGGACGATGTTATTAAAAGTTGTGCTCACTTCGGTCATTTGGTCTTGGCTAGTCTCTGCTTGAAGTTGGCTGTGTTCCATTAGATTCACTGCTTGGTCAGTACCTAGCTGCAAGCTTTCAATTTTTGCTCGAATCTCTTCAGTAGATTCCTGTGTCTTAGTGGCGAGGCTTCTTACTTCATCTGCCACAACGGCAAAGCCTCTGCCTTGTTCACCGGCTCTGGCAGCCTCAATGGCTGCATTTAAAGCCAGTAAATTAGTTTGGTCCGCAATACCCGTAATGACGCCTACAATTTCCCCAATACTTTGAGTTTCAAGTCTCAGGTCCCGAATGGCAGACGAAACCTTCTGGATCTCCTGATTTAGTGTGTTGATGGTGTCAGCTGTTTGGTTAACCAGTTGAATTCCCGATTGTGCTGCTTCATCTGTTGTCTTAGTCAGGTCACTTGCTATAGAAGTATTTCTTGCCACTTCTTCCACAGTTGCGGTCATTTCATTCATAGCAGTCGCAGCCATATCAATCTGTGTATGCTGGTCTTTTACACCTTCATAGGTTTTATTGGCTGAACCGATTAGCAGTGTCGATTGTTTACTAAGATTTCTACTGGTATCAATAATAGTGTTTAAACTGTTTGCGAAGCTTTCTAATAGACCATTCACACTAACAGCAATGACGCCCAGTTCACTTTCATCATAAACTTGCTGACGTAACCTCAGGTCTTTTTTGTCCGATACCTGTTTTAGCATTCGAGAAATTTCGGTGACAGGTCGAGAGATTCGTCTTGCAATGCAGGTACTCATCAAAGACATGGCCACTAGAACCAAAACTAATTTCCAGGTTGATGAAATCAGCGATGCGTTGCGTAAAGCAATTAAATCATCCGTATAAACGCCAGTACCTATTACCCAATTCCAGGGTTTGAACAATTTAACGTAACTTGCTTTTGGTTGGTCGGTGCTTTCTCCTGGTTTTGGCCAAGCGTAATTCACAACACCTTGGCCTTGCTGGTTGGCCAATTTAGCCATTTCAGAAAATAACTTCAGGCCATTAGAGTCTGAAACTTGTGAAACAATTTGATTGATAAGACTTTCTGAAAAGGGATGTTGAACAACTATTAGAGAATCAGATTCAAAGGTAAAAAAAAATTCTTCCCCAAGATAGCGCAGATTATTTATTGCCATTAGGGCATCTGTTTTTGCTTGAGTTTCGGACAATTTCCCAGAATCCATTAGCCGTCGATAATAGTCAGCTAGGCTAAAAGCAGTTTCAACCTGTGCTTGCAGCAATTGATGACGGCTGTTAGTCAGTTCCTCGGAATAACTGATGACTTGGCTGACCATTAAAATGCAAATCAGCACAGAAGAAATACCAATCAAGGCGCTAAGTTTGGTTTTTATGCTTGTATTTTCGAGAGTTTGAATCATGCTTTCTACAAAAAATCGTGACTATTTTTAAGTAGTAGCACTTAATTTAGGTTTTTGAATGGAATCTCAGGTTTTTTAGATCAGAACCCAAGAGATTGAATAAAACAGGCTAAAAATGAAAATTCAATTTTTAACCTGTTGTGAGATAAGCATTGTTAAATGGATTTAAAGCTCAATTGAAACCCTAAAGTTTAACTGGCTTTGTCCAGTAAATACTGAGTCAACATGGCCACTGGCCTTCCGGAAGCGCCTGATTTTCTATTAGTCCATGCGGTACCGGCAATGTCCAAATGTGCCCATTTAAATTTCTCTGCAAACTTAGAAAGAAAAACGGCAGCGGAAATTGAACCACCCGCTCGGCCTGAATTTCCTAGGTTTTGCAAGTCTGCGTACGGGCTATCTACCTCTTCACTATAGTCTTCCCAAAGTGGCATCGGCCAGCCTCTGTCCCAAGCTGCAGTACCTGCATCTAATATTTGTTGCTGCAAGTCAGAATCATTAGAATAAACCGCAGTTGGGTGATGACCCAGGGCAACAATAATTGCACCGGTAAGCGTGGCAATATCAATAACCGATTCTGGCTCATACCGTTCGGCATAGGTAAGTGCGTCACAAAGCACTAAACGGCCTTCGGCATCTGTGTTCAGAATTTCAACAGTTTTACCGGAATAACTGGTGACGATATCCCCAGGCTTGGTCGCGTTACCAGAAGGCATGTTTTCCGCGGCCACGATAATACCCACCACATTAATTGAAGGTTTAAGTTCAGCCAACGCATTCATAGTACCCACCACAGAAGCCGCGCCGCACATATCGAATTTCATTTCGTCCATTTGCGCACCGGGTTTTAGCGATATACCCCCTGTATCAAAAGTTATGCCTTTACCCACCAGAACATGGGGTTTCTGATCTTCACTTGCGCCATTGTATTCAATACAAATGAGTTTGCCGGGCTGAACACTTCCCTTGGAAACAGACATGAAACAACCCATGCCCATTTCTTCCAGTTTGGTCTCGTCGATCACCTTGGTGGTGATGTCTTCATTCGCTTCAGCAAGCTTTTCCGCTTGTTCAGCAACATAAGTGGGAGTGCATATATTCCCGGGTAAATTACCCAGTTCCCGAGCCACATTGATGCCATGTGCCATGCCTTTGCCAGTTTCAATAGCCAGATTCAGCCCGTCTTCATCAGCGACATAATTGATGCTTTCAAGATTAGGTGCATCCGGTTTTTTACTTTTGGTGGAAGAGTACTTGTACAAGCTAGTAAGAAGTGTTTCGGTGGATTTTTGTGCAAGCCAGTGCACCGTACGATCTTTCAGCTCTAAATCGGTCAAAGCAATGTCGATAGACGATGCCTCTTTTTCTTGGATAATGGTTGCGATCGCCGACATGACTTTGATTAAACTGTTTTCAGTAAAACTGGCCTTTTTACCACAACCTACTAAGTAGAGGGCTTTAATGTCTAAGGATTCATGACCATAGACTGGCGTAACCTTCCCGAGTTTGTTTGAGGCTTGTTTCGCATCTATTAACCCTTTAATAAATCCTTTGCTTTGCGTATCCAACTGGTTTGCTGAAACGGTCAGTTCGTCTTCGAATAAAAATATGAAACAGTTTTCAGATTTTAATTCCGCAATTGAGATTTTAGTGGTACTGATACGCATGAATGATTCTCGCTAGGTGATGGGCTTTATCAATAGTTTAACAACTTCTAAATGTATGGGTCATGCCTTTAAAACAACCTGACATCTTACAAACAGAAACCTGGGGCGGTACCTTTGCTCAATGTTATATAATTCTGGATAATGCCCTAGCGTTATTGACGCCCAGAATAAGTCTGCTGAAGGAACTCTTCTTTTGATTATTGCTCGGTATTTAACCCGACAAATTATTGCCCCCACATTAGGTATTACTGCCATTATCGTTGCCGCTACCATGAGTAATTGGCTAAAAACATGGCTAGATGATGCAACCGGAGGGCAAGGTGCCTCCGGTGAACTTATGGTGATTATTCTTTACTACATTCCAATGTTTCTTCAGGAGTCATTACCCGTTGGCTTTATGATGGGTATTTTGATTGCCTATGGAAGGCTGTATTCAGAATACGAAATGACTTCCTTACTAGCATGTGGTTTTCGGTTTCGCTCTTTAGTGGGGGTTACCATGATTCCGGCTACCGTGTTGGCGGTTTTAATGTTGGGTAACAACCTTTGGTTATCACCCACCTGCCAACAAATTGCTGCCAAAGCCTGGGCGCGACAAGAGTCTTTAACCGCTTTTGATCTTTTAACCGTTGGTCGATTTATGGAGATCGGAAACTCGGGGCAAGTGCTTTACGTGGCTGATCTCGATAATGAATCATCCAGTATGCAAAATGTATTTATGTCCACAGATCAAGAAACGGTGTTTAAAGCTCAAGAAGGTGAAATTCGTACCGATTCTGATACAGGTGCAAGGTATCTTGTTCTCAAGGACGGAACCCAGCAATCTGGTGAACCGGGAGAAGACGGCTATTCAGTGACCTATTTTGAAGAATATGGGGTCAAAATAGCTGAGAAACAAAGTCGCCCAAAAACCAAACGAGAAAGCATTCCTACCTCAGAGTTAATTCAATCAGATCTTCAGGAGCATAAAGCAGAATTGCAGTGGCGACTGTTGACGTCTTTAAATTTCTTCATCGCGGTTTTGCTGGCAGTGCCATTAAGTCGGATTAATCCACGACAAGGCAAGTTTCTTAAAATATTTCCGGCATTAATGATTTACGCATTGTTCAACATGGCTCAGTTCAATTGGGCTAGAGCCGTTCAGAAAGGCGACCTGCCACTTGAATTTGGCATATTCTGGCTTCAAGGCATGGTAATGCTTGGTTGTATTTTATGGATGACAGTCCCCAATATGATTCGAAAATGGCGTGCAGTTAGATGATCACCCGGTACCTTTTTAAACAGATTCTAAGCCATATTTTGATCGTCATGTTTGTGGTGTTACTGCTTGATATTCTCTTAACCACCTTAAGTGAGTGGTCATACAGTTTATCTGGTAGCTACCAAGCCTCCCAGGCTGTTTATTTTGTTCTAGCTACTTCTCCAACACGACTCTATGACTACTTTCCATTAATTGTGTTAATTGGTTGCTTAACGGGTTTAGGGGCACTGGCCAATAGCAGTGAACTCATTTCAATGAGAGCTGCGGGTTTATCAATTATTCAGATATCCAGAAAGGTTATGTACCCCGCTATCACGATAATGGTGGTCATGACGTTTATAGGCGAAACCGTCATTCCCGAACTCGAACAAATCGGACAAAGCTATCGCTCCGTTAAGAGCCAAGACTCTAAGAAAACCCGTTATGGTATTTGGCACAAGGATGGAGAGGAGTACATCTTCATGCAGGCCGTGACTCCGGAAGGAGATATCCTGGGTCTGACAAGATTGGCGATGGATGACCAAGGCACTCCGATTTTTCGAGAAACAGCAGCTCAGGCAAAGTATCAAGGTGACACCTGGACGCTATCCGAAGTACAGCGGCACAACTTTAATGATTACAAAATAGAATCAGAAACTGCTGATGAAAAACTGTGGGAAACCACCGTCTCTCCGTCTTTGTTAAAAATTCTTTTAGTGGAGCCAGATAAACTGTCGCTTGTTAAACTTTTTTCCTATATGAGTTATTTAACTCAGCAGAATATTGATGCCAGAAACTACAAGTTGGCATTTTGGAGCAAAGTTTTAAAACCGGTAATGACCATGGCCCTAGTGACGGTGGCCATTAGTTTTATTTTTGGTCCATTAAGAAAGGTCGCAACCGGTACACGGGTATTTATTGGGGTGCTCGTTGGATTAGTTTTAAAAATGGCTGAGAGCATTTTAGGCCCAGCTTGTTTAGTTTATGGATTTCACCCATTGTTTGCTGCGGGTGCACCCATTGTACTAAGCGCTCTACTTGGTATTTATCTAATTCGTCGTACAGGCTAAGGCTTAGTATTCTCAATGGTGGTTTTGGATAATCTGTCATGCACAGTTAGTTTTTCTTGATCAAACCAGCGATAGAAATACCCAATTAAAATGAAGATAAAGGATAACTGAGCACTGATATATCGAATAATTAACTGGCCCAAATTGAGTTGTGGGCTAGTTAAACTAACCACTCGAATTTTCCAAGCCTTCATTCCCACGGTTTGACCACTAGCTCTCCAGAAATAGCTGTAGTAACAGAAAGAAACACCGTAAAGAATAATTAGCAACAACCAAGACGTGTTTGAATCCACCATATTGTCTTGCCCGGTCATCACTTTATTAATTGCTACTGCGATAAAGCCAACCAGCATAAATAAAGCAAGTTGGATGAGTGAATCATAAAAAATGGCTGCAAAAATTTTATAAAGAGGGGCTTTAACTGACTTCACTGATTAGGCTGCTCACAAAAAAAATGAGCATGCCTAAAATCGATAAGTTAAACAACTGATAACTTTAGGATTAGTTAATTAACGACATGAAACTATCTGTTTCATCCTTAACCTTAGATATCTCATTTTGTAACGCTTCCATTGATACGCTTAGATGATCCGCAACTTGGTTTAGCTTATCTGTAGCAATTTCTTCAAAAGATTTATCTTTATTAGATGCATCCGCCAAAATTGCCGAAATGAAAATTAGGCTTGCAAGGGTGTCCTTCGCTGGATCAGGTTCCACTTGATTTCCAATGGCTGACACCACCTCTTCAGGAAATTTCCAAGTTTGTGCCAAGCCTTTTCCTACGTCTGCATAGTCATAACCCAATCTGTTTTTCTGAGTCAAACTACGATTTCCTCCCGATTGGGTGACCTGATCCACAGCTTCGCAGTCATTTGGTAAAACCACATGTAACAATAGCTCACCGATATTGTGTAACATACCGCAGGTAAATGCGGTTTCGGGGTTAACGTTAATATCTTTCGCAAAGTGTTTCGCAATAGCTGCTGTGGTAAAGCTATGTTTCCAAAAATTTTCTTTATCAAAGCCGGGAATATCTTTTGTAGAACCAGTAACTCCTGAAGCAATAACCAATGTTCTTAAGGCGTTGAAACCCAAAAGCACGACAGCATCGTCAACAGATGCAACTTGGCGAGGCAAACCATAGCGAGCGGAGTTGGCTAGTCTTAAAACCTTTGCTGTGATGACTTGGTCTAAAGCAATTTTTTTTGCAATTTCATCAACGTCTACATTGGTGTCTTCGAAACTCGCAATTAAGTCCTGGACTATCTTTGGGATGTTGGGCATTAAATGAGACTGTTCAAATATTTGTTCCAGTTTCATGGGCTTGCGGCTCCTTAAAAACCTGACCTTTTATCTAAGGGTAGGACAGATTTAAAAAAGTGTACGAAATAAGTACCGGTATGAATTAGTTACATAGAGAAACAATTAATGGACGTATTGGAAAAACCCTCACTCGAAGACATGCAACAAAGCGCCGGACAAGCGGTAGCCTTGTTAAAAGCACTTAGCCACGAATGCAGGCTTATCATTCTGTGCAACCTACTTAACGGTGAAATGTCTGTCTCTGCATTAAACGAGAAGGTTGCTCTAAGCCAGTCTGCACTTTCCCAACATTTAGCTCGCCTCAGAAAAGATGGTTTGGTAGCAATTCGCAAAGAAGCTCAAACAGTTTACTACCGTATTAACAGCGCCAAGGTTGAACAGTTAATTGGCCTGCTTTACGAGTTGTACTGCGCCTAAACTTGATATTTCGAAATTGTTAACTTTATTTATACAATGAAGGACTTGGCACTATCATTGTTTTGTAATTGACATTAGATTTTAGTCTAAATAGCTTAGGATGGCGTTGTACAAAATTTGAGCGAGCGAGGCTTGATGTTGTGACTAGCTATGCATTTGACCAAAAGTTAACAGATAACCACCTTCCACCCATGCCTGCCAGGCGCCGTTTAGCGGCGAATTCATGGGAGCAGAACTGGTGGCTAGACCTTGAAAAACCCATTTTACGCTCGGCTGCTTTTGACAGCTTTTCGGTAAATCTCAGTGATCATTCCATTCTTGTCAGATTGAAAATGAGAACAACTTCTAAGTTGTCTCTAGTGGTGACTTCCATTGGTGTCGCTGAAACAGACGTATTTCAGCGCACCATGGAATTAATGCTGGCCATTGAAGGGCAATTTGGTGCTATTAGCAAAATAGAGGGTAGATCTGCCACGAATTGGCCCTATAGAGACTTTCAGACTGAGGTAAAAACCAAGAATAACCTCAGGAAAGTGCCGAGAGAGCAATCGCAAGGATAGGCCTATAGCCTATTAATAGTGTTATTTCAGGAATATAAGTAGTTACTGTAGATAACGCCCAGCCAAACCAGACTGCAAGCAATAAGAACAATCATAACTGCAGCTGACCCCATGTCTTTGGCTCTTCCAGAGAGCTCATGACGTTCTTCACTGATTCTATCCACAACGGATTCCAGCCCAGAATTTAGTAATTCGACGACAATTACCATTAACACAGAGTAAATGAGTAAACAGAACTGCACGAAGGATTGAGATATCCATGCTGCTAAGGGTAGTGCGAACAAGAGCATCATAATCTCTTGCCGAAAAGCAGCCTCGTTATGCCAGGCGGCAATCAAACCTTTTCTACTGTATCTGGCTGCGTTAATTAATCGGGTAAAGCCTTTGGGTTGTTGCTTGGTCATTACTGTTCCAATCTTTTATTTTGCTTTTTAGTTCCAGAGCTTGGAGAGGCTAAAACTGGGTCATCAGGCCAAGGATGTTTTGGGTAACGACCTTTCATTTCCTTTTTCACTTCTTGGTATCCGTGCTGCCAAAAATGGCTCAGATCTTGAGTCACTTGCAGAGGCCTACCGGCTGGTGACAGCAAATGCATAGTCACTGGTAGCATGCCGTCCGCAAGACTGGGTGACTGCTGCGTCCCAAACATTTCCTGTAGTTTGATGGCCAATACCACAGACCCATCTGACAGATAATCCAAGTCTCGTTTTCGCTTATTAATCTCCAAGGTCACCGGAAATTGTTGATCTAAGAGTGTTTGACTCTGATAGTCCAATTCCGAGAGTAGAGCATCTTTAAAGGGTATTTGTGACAGTTTCTTTACGCCATTCAAAAAAGGTTGTAACCAATACTCTAGCCGAGCTTGTAATGACTCGTTATTTACCGGCTTAAAATGATCGGGATAGAACTTCTCTGCTAATGAAAGTCGTCTTAAAAGCTTAGCCTCCTTTTCACTAACGAGCTTCTCCATGTCTTGCTCTGTTAACCAACTTGCCCAGAGTGACGCCATTTCATCATCCCTGATTGAATAAGGCTGTTGTTGCAGTTCAATTTCACCCAGCATCCGAGATTCAATTGCTCTCAGTTCCTGGTCTTTAATGTGGGTGATTTTCTTGGAGTGTATTTGCAGCGCGTCAGGAAGAATCTTTAGGTGCTCACCTGTCAATTTGCTGGGCTCTGGCCAATCCAATGCTGCCCAGCTGCCCACAAAGGTAGAGCCATTTTTTTCATACAAATTGGCTGCAACCAACCAGTTAGGTTTTTTATGGAAATCCAATTTAGCTCTGATGCCGGATACGAACTTATAGCTGTCGCCACTCAATAAACCGATTCGGTCTGGAAATGCTTGAGTGAGCTGTAAACCCATGTGGGAGTGCTTTTGATTGGCTAACGCCGGGAACCTTGCGGACAGCTGTTGTTGTAATTGATTGGCAGCACTATTTAACTTCACAGAGTTAATCGAATCAGAATCCAGCATACCAGTGGGAAGCTGGTTTTCTTGAATTAGCACAGCCAATCGGCGGCAATCCCCAAGCTCTGGGTTTTCAGAGCAGGAGTGGAGCATATGTGACAGCCTGGGTTCCATACCCATGGAAAGGATCTTTCTGCCAGCGTCAGTTATTGAGAAATCCTGCTTAAGTGCACCAAGCTGCTGTAGTAAGTCTCTCGATTTTGCTAAATCCACGGGGTTTGGTTGATCCAACCAGGGTAACTCCTCATCTGCTTCCCCCCACAAAGCAAGCTCAAGGGCCAGCGACAAATAGTTTCCTGAAACAATTTCAGGGGGGGAGTGCTCAACCAATCGTTGGTCTTGTTCTGAGGTCCATAACCGATAACAGGTGCCAGCTGATTCCCGTCCTGCTCGGCCTCGACGTTGGTCTGCACTGGCACGGCTGATGGTTTTGGTGACCAAACGGGTCAGCCCTGATTTTCGATCATACTCTGGAAATCTAGCTTTTCCTGAATCAATGACTGATGTTATTTGCGGCAAGGTGACACTGGACTCAGTAACCGGGCTGGAAATGGTTAATCGCCTTTTATTTTCAGGATGAGACAAGGCTAGCTTTTGTTCCTGCCAAGTGCTTGAACCATGCAACTGGATGACTTCCAGTTCCGGAAATTTAGGAATAAGAAGTTCACTGAGTCTGCGAATATCCCGAATTCCAGGGGCTATTAATAAGATGTTGCTAGTGGTTTCTTCGATGGCGCGATTTACGAGCGCCGGTGTATCTTCAATCCAATTATGACTGGTTTTATGCTGGAAATGAGTGGTAACCGGGTGCATAAAACCCTGGCTTTCAACCAAAGGCGCATCAAGTCTTTTTGCTAAAGAGTCGCCACCGAGAGTAGCTGACATAAGAACAAGTTTTAGATCAGTTCTAAAATACAGCTGGCTTGATCTAAGTAAGGTGAGCGCTAGGTCAGTGTCTAAATGTCGCTCATGAAATTCATCAAGAATGACGTAATCAAATCCGCTTAACTCAGGGTCGGCCTGAATCATCCGAATAAAGGTGCCTTCGGTAACCGCCAGTATTCTTGTGTTGCCGCTGGTCTTGGAGTCAAACCGCATTTTATAGCCAACGGTTTGTCCTGGCTCTTCATGGTAACCACTTGCCAGCTGCTTAGCTGCGTTCAACACAGCTAATCGGCGGGGTTCCAGTAACAGTATTTTGCCCTTGCCCAGTTGTTCTAACCAGATGGGAACTCTAGTGGTTTTGCCTGCACCAGGAGGGGCTTGCAGCAGAACCAGTGGGTGTTCAGATAACCGCTCAATTAATTCTGATTTCGCGGACTCGACTGGAAGTTTCAAGTAGTTGACTCAGTAGCAGATTAAAGAGCCGCACCATAGGGCAGAAAGCGATTAGTGGTATTGGATTTAACCCACTTCACTAACTCTTTGGGGGCTGGTTTTCCTTGTTTTTTTAGGGCCTTGAAAATCCAGATAACTGGCGATTTATCACCTGCTTGCCAATTAGGAAACTGTTCTTCTGCTATCGTCAGCAGTTTCATTAACCTATGTAGTTCTTGTTCTTCAAACTTTGAAAGGGTGCCTTCCCAATCAGAAGCAGTTAAGGCCATCAGGTACTGATTTTCTGCCAGCTCGGACTGGGTAAATTGGTCTACCAAGTTAGAGTATTGTGCGTCTGGAATCGAAAGCATTTTTTTTAAAAAATCAATGCTAGGGCTTTTGGTGACATTGTTGTTCGGTTCCCAAGTACCAGTGGACATTCAAAACTCCAAGAAAAAATGAATAGTGGATTTTAATGGTTCCATCGCCGAATGAATTCAAGTCCTACTTTTAAACTGTTCCCTAACCCAAAGGTTGTCAGAGCTTTGACTGGTCAACATGAGTAACAGAGCTGTTAAAGCTTCATGGCACAGATTACCACCGCTGACCACCTGTTCCGATGTAAGAAGAGAACCGCTGGCATAAATGCTGGTGTCTACGTTTGGATTTAAACATTGACTGCTATTCACTATGATCAGTTCTGAATCAGCGCTGACTAAGATCTCCCTAAGCTCCTCAGATTCTGGCACATTTCCAGCCCCATAGGTTTTCAGTATGAGTACTCTTATCTCCGATTTAAGCATTGACCGCAGCACAGACAGGTCAGCTCCTGGGAAGAAATAGAACACCGCCATATCAGTATCTTTATAGCGATTGATTGCTAACGGCAAGCTCGTGTCTGGGCTTACCTTTAAAACTGCTTCCTGCGCCGGACTGGAGAATGCGTCCAATGCCGATGAATCCGTTTTTGATACATTATTTCCTGGAAACAGCTGCCCAGAGAATGCCACCGAAACCCCAGCATATTGCCAATTTGCTGCAGTACTCATGGCGAGTCTAAGGTTATCCTCAGCATCTGACTGATCATTGCCAATAGGCAGCATGGAACCTGTCACCACCACAGGTTTTTGCAACTGATTAAGTCCGTAATGCAATGCGGCTGATGTATAAGCCAAAGTGTCTGTGCCGTGAATGACCACAAAACCCGTGTATGACTCATAGTGGTCGAAGATGTTCTTTAAAATCTCATTCCACTGCATAGGCGACATACTGGAGGAGTCCAGCAAGGGCGTGAATTCAATGAAATCGTAATCTGGTAGGGGCGAAAGCTTAAGCAGCTGTTTTTCAAGGTATCCGGTTGCGGGAGCCAAACCTTCTGGGGTGGGGCACATACCTATGGTGCCGCCGGTGTAGAGTATAAGAATCTTAGGTGCCATATTTCATTAAGACACCTGAGTGCCTTAGCTGGTTAACAAGGTGATTACTTTATGCAGTTCGGGCCCAATCCTCAATGCTGTTGAGGTTCTGGGTATCACTGAACTTAAATTTTCATTTAACCAAACTAGCTGGGCTGGCAAATATCTTATGCCTTCGCTGACCGGTTCGTACTTATAGTCGCCATCCTGAACACTGACTTTATGGAGTTCATGGGCTTCTTCAGTCAGAACCCTCATTAGGTTATGCAAAAGATCTTTATGTTTAATCTGGGAAGACTCCCAGTAGGCATCGTCTAGATAGGGTATGAGTTCATCAATGGTTCTTGAAGCGACAAGAATGGTTGCTGACATTTTTAAAATCCACAAGCTGTTTATTACAATCTAGCAGATGCCTGGGCATAATGACGGCCTACGGGGGTATTTATTCATGGATCTACATTCAATGCTGCTGGGGTTCATAGCAGCTACTTGTCTAGCCATCATTTTCGGTACGACAACCATTTTTTTTTGGAACAGGCTAAACAAATCAAAAATATTGCTGGCCAAGGCAGAGTCTGACGTTGAAGGCCATGAGCGCCAATCCCATCAGCTTATTCAGCAATTGACCAAGCTGGAACAGGAGCTGGCTGATAACCGACTGGTATTAGAAAAGAGAAATCAGCAGCTAGTGGAACAAAGAGCTAGGTTTGAACAGGGCCAGCTTCATCATCAGCAACAGATTGAACAGCTTAAGAATGGAGAGGAAAGACTCACACAAACCTTTCAAAACCTGGCGAGTAAGATTTTTGAAGAAAAGGGTAGAAAGTTTAAAGAGCAAAATAAGGAAAGTTTAGATTCCATGTTGTCGCCTCTTAAAAATCAAATTTCAGAGTTCAAAAAGAAAGTTGAAGATATTTATGAAAAGGATACCGATGATCGTCGATCCTTACGCTATGAAATACTGAATCTCAAGGAGTTGAACACTCGTCTAGGGCAAGAGGCTCAAAATTTAACTCAGGCTCTTAAAGGTGAGAACAAGGCACAAGGCAACTGGGGTGAAATGGTTTTAGAGAAAATACTTGAAGCCAGCGGTTTGAGAAAAGGACATGAGTATGAAGTGCAGGTTCATGTTAAAAATGAAGAAGGTAAAAGGTTTGCCCCAGACGTCGTCATTCGATTGCCGGAAGGGAAAGACATAGTTGTTGATTCAAAGGTATCGTTAACCGCTTACGAGCAGTTTCATAATGCGGACGACGAGCAAGTTCGCGGGCAATCGCTTAAACTGCATGTTCAATCGGTGAGAAAACATGTTCAACAGCTCAGTGAAAAAAATTATGAACAACTTGAAGGCATTCGAACTCTTGATTTCGTGCTCATGTTTGTTCCTATCGAATCGGCGTTTCTGACGGCGGTTGAAGCCGATGTGAATTTGTTTACCGATGCATTCAATAAAAACATTATTATCGTCAGTCCTTCAACTTTGCTTGCTACCCTGAGAACAGTGCAAAGTATTTGGCGTTATGAAAATCAAAATAAAAATGCTGAAAGAATTGCTGCAACTGCAGGTGGCATATATGATCAAGTTGCTCTGGTTTTTGAGTCAATTGAAGAGATTGGTAAACACCTAGGCAAAAGTCAGCAAGCATATAACCAGACAATTAAGCGAATTCAATCAGGCAGAGGTAATTTAGTGGGAAGAGTAGACAGTCTCAAAAAGCTCGGGGCTAGAACAAAAAAACAAATACCCGAACCCTTTAGTTTGCAGATTCAAGACTTTGAACCAGAAGAATAAGTGATCTAATGAATTTATATTTTCGGCTGATAAAACTACTGATTAGAATTTTCTTTAGGCGTGGTGATATGAATCCAATGGAGCCATCCTATTTAAAGTTTCGCGTTTTACCCAGTGATTGTGACCCGAATTTTCACCTAAACAATGCTCGCTATATTTCATTTATGGATCTAGGTCGATTCAACCATTTTGGAAGTTGGCAGGTAATAAAAACGATTTTTTTGCAGCATAAATACTTAGCTGTCATTGGTTCTCTGAACATGACTTATATTAAAGAGCTTCCACCCTTTGCTGTTGTTAATCTAGAAACCAAAATCATTGGCTGGGACGAAAAATATTTTTACTTCGAACAGAAATTTCGAAACGAAAAAGACCAGTTGTGTACCATAGGGCTGGCAAGAGCGATATTCATTAAATCTGGACAAGGCCCTGTTCCGACAGACACCGTCATCAGCCACTTACCATACGACCAGCAAGAATCTCCACCTCTGCCGGAGCCGGTAATGGCCTGGAAAAACTTGCTAGATGCTAAACGGAGGCACAGTGCGGAGTAATTTAGCAAGTCATTTAAAAGACACCAGTTTGTCACCTAACTGTCACCATAAAGACAAAGGATTTTCATAGTTAGAAGCTAATCTGGCTAGCTAACCTCCATTTTACAAGTATAAAAGCTATGGCAGGCTTAGGCGCACTTAAAATTACTCAGGTGTTTAAAAACACCTCTCAGCAAAAAAAGAAAGCTGACAGGCAAATAAAGCCTTCAAAACCGAAAAGAATCCCTGGTGTTCAGCTCATGAAAAAGGGCAAGGTATTACACCTTAGGTTCCTTAAACCAGTGATTAATCCCATACCTCACTATGAAGTATTGGCAGAGCTTCGCAAAGCAGAACTGCTAGGTGAGACACGAGATGGTAAGCAGATATATCTGTACCAATCACCCAAAATGACTCCTTTATTAAGAGAGTTAGGGCGATTGAGGGAAATTGCTTTTCGGGCCGTGGGTGAGGGCTCAGGTAAATCCTGCGATAACGATCATCATGATTTCGACTATGAGCATCTAGTATTATGGGATCCCTCTGACCTGGAGATAGCAGGTGCTTACCGCCTAGTTAAAACCAGCCAATATCTGAAAACCCATAACCTGAGTGACCTATATACTCATTCATTATTTGAATACGAATCCAATTTCCTGCCAATTTTAAACGAAGGTTTAGAGCTGGGGCGTAGTTTTGTTCAACCCAAATATTGGGGTAATCGAAGTTTGGATTATTTATGGTATGGCATAGGTGCTTATTTGAAAAAGCACCCGGACATTCGATATTTGTTTGGGCCGGTTTCTATCAGCGGACAGTTACCCGCCAGGGCCAAAGCACTCATCGTGAGTTTTTATCAATCGCACTTTATGGCCGATAAGTCTTTGCAAGTGAAATCCAGAGCACCGTACTGCATTGCAAAAAAATATCAAAAAATTGCGTATTTTGGTCATAACTACCGAGATGAATTTCGCCAGCTAAAAGAACGACTCAAAGCCATGAAACTTTCAATTCCTACCTTATATAAGCAATACAGTGAAGTGTGTGAATCGGGCGGCGTTTTCTTTTCTTCCTTCAATATCGATAAGGATTTTGGTAACTGCATTGATGGTTTAGTGGTAACCGACTTGCATTTATTGAAGCCAGAAAAAAAACGTCGGTATATGGATTCCTGACTTATACTTTTTTTAATAAACTTGGTTAAAATTAGAGTTTCCCGATAAGTTAGGAATATCAGCATGTTAGAATTGTTTATTCGGTATGCCCATTTTCTGGGTATGTTGTTATTGGCTTCAAGCTTGGTTGCTGAGCATTTGTTGTTGACAAAAACCATGACTGGCATAGCTTTAAGAAAAGTGATGATTGTAGATGGTATTTATGGTGTTAGTGCAGTAGTGGTATTAACTGCGGGTTTGATGCTGTGGCTAGGCGTGGGAAAACCTGCTGTATTTTATACATCTAATTTTTTATTTCACATTAAATTCACGCTATTTATTTTGATGGCATTAATTTCAATTTATCCGACGGTCTTTTTTATACGAAACCGAAAAGAACGCTCTAAAAAGATTGAAATACCTAAGCTTATATTCTGGGCAATTAGAATGGAGCTAATGCTGTTAGCATTAATACCTTTATTTGCTGTATTTATTGCCAGAGGAATAGGACAAGGTTGACGAAACCTTGTCTATTACTTTTGCTTGGAAGTGGCGTTTTATTAGAATTAATTGGAGCGCGACAGTGAAATGGAAACACTGTCTGAAAACCTTAGGGCGTGTGGTTTATCAATTTCAACTTCCGCCCACAGCACTTCTGGGTGATCCATCACTTTGTTTAACACATCATTGGTCATTTTTTCCAACAAAGCAAAATGTGTTTCTTCTACAAATTTTATAACTTCTTTAGTGATGGTTTTATAATTTAACGTCGTCGAAATATCCGTTGAGTTGACCGCATTATTCGCATCGAACTTAATTTGGATATTAATAATTACGTCCTGTTTCTTTTCGATTTCTTCTTTATTGATTCCAATGAAAGTTCTCAATCTTAAGTTTTTAATACGAATATGTGCTTCAGTCATAAGGCAATTAGCTCTTGCTAATGAGTTTCAAAAATTCAGTGCGGGTCGCTTGGCTTTTTCTAAACAATCCAAGCATCATAGACGTGGTCATTGAAGAGTTTTGCTTTTGAACACCGCGCATCATCATACACATGTGTTTAGCTTCAAGTACCACCCCAACGCCTCGGCATTGAGTCACTTCTTTCACTGCTTCCGCAATTTGTTTGGTTAAATTTTCCTGTATTTGCAGACGTCGAGCATACATATCAACAATTCGTGCGAACTTCGACAAACCCAGTACCTTACCATCGGGAATGTAAGCAATGTGCGCTTTCCCAATAAAGGGTAAAAGGTGATGCTCGCACTGGGAATAGAACTCGATGTCTTGCACAACCACCATTTCATCCATTTCAGATTCAAAGATAGCGTTGTTGGTCACTTCCTCTAAGGTTTGATTGTATCCTTGAGTCAACGCAAGTGTTGCTTTTGCAGCTCGCATGGGCGTATCCAATAGACCCTCACGATTCGGATTCTCACCAACGCTTTCAATAATAGAGCGGTAGTGTTGTGCAATGAGTTCTTCCATAAGTTTTACCTTTGTTACATGGATTTCAGTATTTCAATCACATCGTCGTGATGGGTTTTCGTTTTTACTTTCTCGATGATATGAGCCAGCTTGCCGTCTTCATCAATAATAAATGTCAGTCTGTGAATGCCTTCGAATTCTTTACCCATGAATTTTTTTAATGCCCAAACACCATATTGATCGGCAATTGAATGGTCTTCATCACTTAACAAGTCAAAATTTAAATCTTCTTTATCAATAAATTTTTGTAAGCGGGCAGGTGCATCTGGGCTGATGCCTAAGACCACCGCATTAAGCTTTTTAAATTCTGCTTTGGTATCTCTGATGCCACATGCTTGAACTGTGCAACCTGGGGTCATAGCTTTTGGGTAAAAGTACAGCACAACCTTTTGGCCTCTCAGATCCATAAGTTTTACTGTATCGCCGTTTTGATTAACTGTTTTAAATTTTGGGGCTACCTTGCCAATTTCGGGAAGATTTAAACCGGACATGGGGGTTCCTTTGATCTAGTTTGCGTTAATGAGTCAGTGTTGATTCGAATAGGGGCGCAGATTCTGCACTTTTCTTACGGGTAACGCCAGATAACGGATCTATAGAAATGTGCTGAAAACAAAAAATAGGGCTTAAAACAGCCGCTGATCGAACGGGCGTTTGTGAGCAGAAACAATTTTAGCTTGCCTTGCAAGCGGATGGCGGGGGTTTAAGAGAAAGTTAAAGCCCTCTGGAATCACTGCGCTTGGCACCCTTAACAACGCGGATTTTCCTGAGGTGAGCCACTCGTCGCCAATGCTTCGGCTGAGTAATAAATCATCTTGCCAGTGTTGAGGCAAGGCCGATTCACTGAGTCTGCCTATACTTTTGCGGCTTGGATATTCAACTTTTAAAAGTTGGTAGTGCTCTGGTACTTCATCTAACCCCATTTCAAAATGGACAAGTACCTCTAACATCGCAAGGGCAGGATTGTCTGAAAGATATACAATGGGCACGCCTTTATTGTGCCAACGTCCCGACGCAAAAAGCCCACCCGTGCCAGTTAAGTCGGCATAATTACTGATTCGCCAAAAAATCATTGAAGCTTATACACAATCAAGCGTAAAAGCCGGAATCAAGTTGTAAAAGGTGTTCTTCTACTAACTGACCACCGGGTTCTGTTTTCATGGCTTCGGCTGCACTCAGACCATCGAATGCCTTTCTCGGTTTATGCATCCAAACATTGGCTTTATCTTCTGACCCCAACACATGCACTGCCAAGGCATGCAGTTTAGCGGCTCTCATCCATCGACCAGACTCTTCCAGAGTTAATCGTTCTTGCCGCTTTTGCCGATGACTCAGTGTTCTCGGTTGTACGATCCAACTTAACTCGCTTTTAGAAAAACCCGCATCGATTAGGATATTCAGGGCGTCTGGCGCAATGCCTTCACGTGCAAGGCGATCCATATCTTTGATGCTGTGAAGAGGTAACCGCAACTGCTGACCAAGCGAAGCAATGGCTCTGTCTAAAGCATGAGAGCTATTAAGGTTTTTTGGCTTGTATTCAAACAAGTTAGCCTCCTTCAAATGTGCATTGGCATATGCCTAATTTTGACAGGCATATGCCATTTTTTCAAATCAGTATGAGTTTGGCATTGTCATAAATTTTACCCAAGTCTGTAACAAAACAGTCATGCTGCATTTAGATACTCGCTTCGTTATTTGAGTATCGAGAACAATCAGAGAGAGGCGAACAATGGAAAATCAAAAACTAGGTTTTGAACAGGTGCTAGAAAAGGCCCTGTCACGTCGGAGCTTAATCAAAGCAGGTACCGCGGTTGGTGCAACTGGTTTCCTGGGTGGAGTGTCAACATTGGCTTCAGCTGTGTCACAAGCCACCACCATGATGGGATTCAAAAACATCCCCATAAGTACAGACGACACCGTAACCTTACCAGAAGGTTATAACTACGAAGTGCTGGTTTCCTGGGGTGATCCAATCCTAAAAGGCGCGTCAAAGTTTTCTGTGAACAACAATGCAGAAGATCAAATGGGGCAATTTGGTGACAATACCGATGGTATGAGCCTATTCCATCTGCAAACAAAAGACGGCGCTCTAGATGAAAAGCGTGCCCTGATGGCGGTGAACAGTGAATACATTAACCGTAAATTCATGCATGCCCACAAAGGCGAAGCCATGGATGCGGATGCCATCCACAAAGAAATCTATGCACACGGTGTGAATATTTTTGAAGTAAAACAGAATGGCAAAGGAAAGTGGTCAGTGGTTAAAAACTCTGACTACAACCGTCGCTTCCATGGTCATGCTGCCGAATTCGTGATGACCGGGCCAGCAGCCGGTACTGACTATATGAGAACAAAGGCCGACCCATCAGGTACCCAGGTGAAGGGAACCTTAAACAACTGTGGTAATGGTGAAACGCCATGGGGTACTTACTTAACCTGTGAAGAAAACTTCCATGGTTACTTCGGTGCTCCAGAAGGCACAGAGGTCACCAAAGAGCAAAAAGCTTATGGGATTAAAGCAGCCGTGGGTCGTTATGGTTGGTGGCAAGAGGAAGAGCGCTTTGACTTCTCTAAAGAACCTAACGAAGCCCATCGTTTTGGTTGGGTTGTTGAAATTGACCCATACGATCCAGAATCCAAAGCTATGAAACGCACTGCGCTTGGTCGTATCAAACATGAAAACACTGCCTTAACAATCAACACTGATGGTCGTGCCATTGTGTACATGGGTGACGACGAACGTGGTGAATTTATTTATAAATTTGTTTCTGACAAAAAATACATCGAAGGCGATCGCAAGCACAACATGACCTTGTTGGAAGACGGCACTCTTTACGTAGCTAAATTCCACGACGATGGCAGTGGTGATTGGATTGAGTTGACCCATGGTAAAAATGGGTTAACTAAAGAAAATGGTTTTGAAGATCAAAACTACATTTTAGTGTTCTCGCGAATTGCCGCCAGATTTGTTGGCGCCACCACCATGGATAGACCAGAGTGGGTCGCGTGTCATCCATCCGCACCTATGGTGTTATGTACTCTCACAAACAATAAACATCGCGGCGTGAAAGACTCACATCCATTAAATGCTGTTAATCCTAGAGCGAAAAATAATTTTGGTCAGATCGTTCGTTGGACTCCTGAAAATCGTGACCACACCAGCACGAAATTTGGATGGGATCTCTATGTGGTTGCAGGTAACCCGGCATTGTTTGATGACGAATACGCAGGCTCAGCAAATATAAATAAAGACAACATGTTTAACAGCCCAGATGGATTAGCCTTTGACAAAGATGGTCGCCTTTGGATTCAAACCGATGGCAACTATAAAAATGAAGGTGAATTCGAAGGAATGGGTAACAACCAAATGTTAGTGGGAGACCCATCAACTGGTCACATTCGTCGATTCATGACTGGGCCAAACGGCTGTGAAATAACAGGTATTTGTTTCGCTGAAGATCAACGCACAATGTTTATCGGTGTTCAGCATCCAACAAAAGCTTGGCCAAATGCTGAAAAAGATGGCGTGCCTCGTTCCTCAGTGATTGCTATTCGTCGTGATGATGGCGGAATTATTGGTGCTTAATTTCTAAAATCTAATGCCTCGACTGACGCACTGTTAAACTGGAGTGTTGGTCGGGGTTTTTATTTATAGCGATTTCATAAAGCTTTGAAATTTTTTTGAGCTTTCTAATATAGCGTTTTCTTTCCAACTAACCATCTTTATATTCGACTGTTACTTTTCATCTTTTCCAAATTAGTCGAGCTCTTATTTTAACCAAACACAACCTATTATTAAATTTTAAAAATTAGTTTTGATTTGAGTAATCAGAAGTTTTACTGATATCAAATCGTATTTAAAGTGACCTAATTGATACAGCGCAATGCATTAAAAAATCTTAAATAAAACCAAAATATTACCAAATTAAAAATAAGTTTAGCCCACTTCAACATGGTCACAGATCTAACATTATTAATTTCATTGCCAATAACACTCAGAGTTATTTCGGTATAGTCTTGTTACTAGTATTCAAAAAATTTTTTCTTGAAAGGATATCAAGATGAAACTTCATAAGAAGTGTTACTTCCAATTTAAATTTTTGGCTGTGCTCATGTTTGCCTCAATGGGTATGGCTAATGCCAGCGATAACTTTGACCAAATAATTGATGGAACCGATGACGGTGAGCAACTAGTTGGTACGCAATTAAAAGATAAGATCGACGGAAAAAAAGGTGGCGATCAAATATTTGGCATGCAAGGGAACGATTACCTTATAGGTGGTGAAGGTAATGACCGCTTGCAGGGTGGTAATGGTTCAAAAGTTAATTCTGGGAACGATATTCTCATTGGCGGCCCCGGTGACGACATACTGATGGGCGAAGATGGTAATGATACCCTTGAAGGTGGGGAGGGAAGTGATCATTACTACTATACTTCCGGAAAAGATGTTGTTAATGACTCTGATAGTGGTAATGACATTTTATTTTTTATTGATGCTTCACGATCATCTTTAAAGTTTGCTCAACAAAATGACGACCTTGTAGTCATTGTTGATTCTAACTCAGAAAATACAGTAACCGTCTCTGACTTTTTCATCACAACAAATGCACAAATAAGTGTCCAACCCAATGGAGGCTACTTAATTCCAGCGAGTTCGATTCCAAGTTTATTAGAAGATACTTCTACAGATACAGGGACAAGTACTGCCACTGACACGAATACTGGCAGCGACACAGATACTGATGTAGATGCAGGTGACACTGTGCCTGCTGATTCAATGGTGGGCAGTGTCAATGAAGATTTTATAGTGGGCACTACTGATGACGACAACATTTACGGTGATAAAAATAAAGATATTTTGGCCGGGGGTAGTGGAAATGATCAGTACTACTTCGGCATGGAAGACGGTCATGATGTGGTTATTGACTTTTCTGGTTCAAATTCAATCCAGTTTATGGAGTCGATCCAGTTTTCCAATGTATCAAGTGGGTTTTCCAAGTCAGGAGATGATCTGGTTTTAATTGTATCGCCAGGTGACCAGACAATAAGAGTTCAAGATTTCTTTATTGTTCAGAATACCATTGGCAGTTTGGTTTTTTCTAATGGGCAGAGCATTTCTAACGATCAAATATATAATCTTTTCGGTGTTCCTGCTCCATCCAATTCTAGGGAATTTGGCGGCATATTCATTGGCAATGGTCAGAGCCAAAATCAAATTGGAACTGAGAATTCAGATGTTATTGTTACGGGTAGAGGCAGTGATGTTATAAGGTCATTAGCTGGTCATGATGTGCTGGTTGGTGGAGAAGGTGACGACATATACGAATTCTCTGAAGGCATCTTTGAAGCAGTTATTCTGGAAAGCCATGGTAATAATAAAATTCGAATTTCAAATTACACTGGTTCAGGGTATGAAGCATTAAGACGAACTGGCAATGATCTATTTATTACACTTTATGGTGGGACTTCTACCATCAAGGTGTATGACTTTTTTAATCGTTTGAATACTGTCTCAATGATTGAGTTCAGTGCAAATGATTTAGATTCATTCAATACAGATATTTCACTTACAGCTTCTGGTTTATGGCAAGCATTTGGAATGCCTGAACCAACCGTAAGTGATCAAATTTATGATCTATTAACAGGCGTTGATGATGGCGTAAGCAATAGTGATGGTGACAGCGACGGAGTGCTCGATGCAGATGATTCATGCCCTAATACCCCAAGTGATGAAAGCGTCGATTCCAGTGGTTGCTCTATCTCTCAGATTGACTCAGATAACGATGGAATCAATGACTCCATAGATCTGTGTCCTGATACTTCTCCAGATTCCACAGCAGATACTAATGGTTGTGCAGCGGAGCAAAGAGATACAGACCAGGATGGATTAAATGACGCTGTCGACGTTTGTCCGAATTCTCCAGAGGGTGCTTCAGTAAATGCAGAGGGTTGTGCATTAAGTGAATTAGATTCCGACAATGATGGGATTAACGACGGTGTAGATCTATGTGCCGATACACCAGAAGGTGTACCTGTATTAGATAACGGCTGTGCGTCTCCTCCTGGTGATGCAGATGGCGATGGAGTGTTAGACGAAAGTGATCTTTGTCCAAGCACTTCATTAGGCCTAAGTGTGAATGGTTCAGGGTGTGCTTTGAACCAAATAGATTCGGATGGGGATGAAGTTTTTGATGATAAAGATTTATGCCCGGAAACTAACAGCGGTGCCTCTGTTAATTTAGATGGATGTGCACTCTATCAACTAGATTCAGATAACGATGGTTTCTCTGATGCAGTTGACAAATGCCCTCACACTCCAACAGAGGGCTACAACGATTCTAACCGTAACGGTTGCCCTGCTGATAGCGATGAAGATGGTGTGTTGGATAAATACGACGAATGCCGAAACATCTTTATCAATGTTGAAGTCGATGAGAAAGGTTGCAGCGTTTACCTTCTAGACGATGATGGGGACGCTATTAAGAATGCTTACGATCAATGCCCAACAACCATAGAAGGTGCCGAAGTAAATTATCAAGGGTGTGCCGCTTATGAGTTAGATACTGACGGCGATGGCCTTACCAATGATATTGATGAAGACATTGACAATGATGGTTACCTTAATGAGCAAGACGAATTACCGAATGACCCAACAGATTACAAAGACTCTGATGGTGACAAGCTAGGCGATAGCCTTGACGATGATAATGATAACGATGGTTTTACCGATGACGAGGAATTGGTTGCTGGTACAGACCCTTTGAACTGGGAAGACAATGTTTGGCACAACGCTGAAAGTAAGTCTTATTTACCCAAAACTGGTGAAAACTATTCTTTCGAACCTGGAGACGACGGTGATAACCAAGCTGGCTCACCACGGATGTTGTATCGAGACCCAGAACGAGAAATTGTAATAGACAAATTGAACGGATTGGTTTGGCAAGACAATTATGAGGTGCTAGAAAAACTTGGACGATCAGGAGGAAAAACCTATTGCGAAAACTTAAACTATGCGGGTATATCCGACTGGCGCATGCCTAATCCGTTAGAATTAAACTATCTGTCAAATTATGGTTTCTCAAAACCTTTCGGTTCGGATAATGCCTGGAGCAAATTGGATCCAGTATTCAAGTATAACGTTTCAGGAACATCCCAAAATTATTCTGCTTGGTATTTTTATGGCAATACCTATGCTAGGTATTATGCGACAAATTTTTATGATGGAACTATACCAAGACAGTCACATAATGATCAGGTTCGATGCGTTTCTGGAGAAGTACAATTTACTGGCCTAATCGGATATCAAGACACCAATTTATACATACCCTATGTTGTTGACCCAGTTAATAAAGTGATGTGGGAAGATGGCCCTCAGGTAGAAACTAATAAAGGTACCTGGGAAGAAGCAGTAAGTTATTGTCGCAATCTAGAATATGCAGGAAGAAATGACTGGCGGCTACCCAACTTTAATGAATCTGCCCTTCTGCTAGATGCGTTAACCTTAAATGGAAGCGGAGTATTATCAGAATGGAATTTTTATCACTATCCTGATCCAGCTGACGAACCTTACTGGTGGACATCTAATCTTGCTTTTTCAGAGACCTCAAGTGATGGCTTTGTTGTTAAATCACCTGGCAGTATTGATGGAGCCTGGAAATTTAAATACGACAATAACCCAGGAAATGGTTCGCAAATCGTAAGCTCTCTCAATGAAATTAACACTTACAGATGCGTTAGAAACGCTGACAGTTTCATCCCGCCTAAAGTAACCCTAGACAGTACTAATCGTATCAGTCATGACCGTATTGCATGGGCGGAATATCCCATGAACATATTTGTAGAAAACAGTGGGGATATTGAGGATTACGTTTTAACCTATGAGTGGATAAATTTAACTAATAATGAAGTGTTAGGTTCCAGCTCATTGATTGATACCTCTGCTCTTTCGGTTGGTGACCATGAAATTCAGCTCTATGTTTATGACGATAAGGGCGCAAGATTAGAGTATCCAGATTTAATAAAGGTACGTGTATACCAAGAGCCAACTTTAGAAGAGCCAAGAAATCATGATATAGAAGTCGGTGACTCTATAACATTTTATAATTATTCATCAGACGATAGCCGTTTTGGAACACTTATAGACTCAGATACTAAAGAAATTCTTTGGGTCTCTAGGTTTAAAGAAGAACAAACTTTTAACGAAATTGGAGACTACACTCTGTCTTACCTTGTTTCATATGATGATGGTAAGAAGCCTACTAGAACAGATCATCATATAAGTGTGGGTTATATTCCACTTCCTGTCATCAATGAAGATGAGTTTGGCTGGTCAGATGGGATTTATATTTCAGGCCCAGATATACCAGCTTCAAGTGAACATGGCACAATATTAACCGCAGCGAACAGCCAGGTTTCCAATGGGAGTTTGGTATTTGAGTGGTTCTTAAATAGCGAACTGATAGGTGAAGGAGTCGAATTAGAAATAGGAAAAGATTTAGCACCAGGCACCTACCAATTGGAACTAAAAGCTACATCAGAAACAGGTAACGTACGAATTAGAAAAGTTGACTTAGTGATAGAGGCCGAGACTCCTAAGGCTGTTATATCCATGAGTGGATACCCGGAGCCCCAAACTACCTATGTCTCAACAACAAACAAAAGCGTTTACTTAAATGCTGGAGAAAGTACAGCGTCCTCACCATTAACATTCGAATGGTTTTTGAATGGTGAAAAGGTGAGTACTGAAAGCTACTATAGTTTTTACGGAAGTGTAGCTGGAACCTATGAAATAAAACTAATAGTGACATCCGAAGCTGAACTGGTTTCAGAGTCAACTATAACTTTGATTATTGCTATTCCTCCACTAGCTGTAATAAATGGAATAGATGAATTAGAAGAGAGTATCGCTCGAGAAGCCGACATACGCCTAGAATTCAGCGCTAGCGAAAGCACAGCCTCAGAGGGTGCGTTGGGCTATCAATGGTCAATAGACGATGTTCTATACAGTGAAGATGTAGAATTAATAATCGAATCAGGTCTGCCAATAGGAGACTATGAATTAAAACTAGAAGTGACATCTCAATATGGTTTAACAGATGAAAGAGTTGTTGATTTAAAACTCGCTGGCCCTCCTGAAGCGATTATTCAAGCTCCTAGTTTAATAGAGTTTGGATCTAGTTTGACATTAGACGGTGACGGCAGTGTGAGCGGCTTTGGTATCACTGAATTTACTTGGTATAGATATATATCTGAGTCAGAACAAGAGTTAATCAGTACAGAAAGCATTGTCGAATTAACTCCTGCTGCGGGAGATAATACTTACTTATTAATAGTTAAAGACAGTAAAGGTCTGATCGGTGAAGCTCTTCATACTGTGAGTGTAGGCCACATCCCCACCCCAGCATTCACAATGCAAGAAAGTATTTACGGCGGTGAGTTATTAACTCTAGACGCGAGCCTAAGTTCTATACCAGAAGTTCCAGGTATTAATAATTCTACAACTCTTACTCACGAATGGTTCGTGAATGGAGATAGCAAAGGCACTGGGTCAACCCTAACCCTTAGTGATTTTAACCCTGGTGCTTATGAAGTCACTCTGGTGACCACTTCCTATTTAGGGCTCACCAACAGCATAGCTAAGCCTTTAACGGTTCTTGAAAACAGAATGTTAATAAGCTGTGCTCCGCAAGTGGAATCCTATACCAGTGGCTTATTCCCTGAAGATGATTTGCATTGGTCAGCTGCAACTGAAACAGATGTTAAAGACATTGAAGATCAATTTAATCAAGCCAGAAGACAAGACCCTTCTATTTCGCAGCGCCTTGTTATGCCAGAACAATCCGTTTGGAATGCCATGTCGCCAGAGGATCAAGCACTGTATTTAATTAATGCAGAAAGAATAGGGCGCGGCCTTAAACCTTTCTCTGGCCATAGCAGTTCAATGAATGCCGTAGCTCAAGAATACGCGCAATACATGGTGGACAATAATTTAGTTATTGATCATAACTGGGTGGGCTCACCGTCAGACCGAATGCTGGCTAATGAGTATATTAATTCAAACGCACGAATGACTCGCATTACTGAATCACTAGGCTCTACCGGCTCTGATGGGTCATTGGCTTCTATTATTTATTCATTAATTTATGCCGACAAATACTGGTACTTACCGTTCGGGCTCGACTATGGCGAAAGCTGGGGTCATAGAAAACATCTTCTACAAACAAACCTCATAGAAGATCACGGCAACGAACATGATGAGGGTATTTTAGGCGTGGGTTATGTGGAAGGCTTGTACAACCCTGTCAGTAGTAATCCGCAAGTTAATCAGGGCCTGTTGGTACTCAAAACAGCCGACCAATTAAATTCTTGGGATGAAACCTACATAACTTCAGTGGACGTGAGTGAAGCAAATGAATGTGTTCAACCCCATGAACTAGCATTGGATACCACCCAGTTCCCTACTGAAGGTTTGCAAAAGCTACTGTTAAATCCGTCATCCATTAGTTTAAATCCAGGGGATTCAATTAACCTCGAATTAATAGGTGTGTATTCAGATGCTTCTCAATTAGACCTAACCCCTTATGCTGAATTTAGGCCAGACCAGTACTCTCTTGTTTCGGTAATTAATGGCGTATTAACCGCTAAGTTTAATGGCAAGACTGACATTTACGTGGAGATAGACGGCATCACTTCTAACATTGTGCCCGTCATCATATTACCGGAAACCGATACCTCTAATTTAACGGGCACAGATGCCGAAGCCATTTCTCATTTGCTACCACCTAATGCTTCCGTAACAGAGTATGACCCGTTCGCACTGTCAATTTATACCGGCATCGTGCTCGACCGCTATGACATGCCCATGGCCAATGTGCAAGTGAGTTTGGTTAATAAATCGCAATACGGGTCTGTGTTTACCGATGATGAAGGTCGTTATGTTTTCGCGGCTCAAGCAGGTAAACAAAGCTTAATGTTTGAAAAAGCAGGGCACTTAGTTGTTCAAAGAAATACCGTAGGCCTAACCAATAATTGGGTCAACATGCCAACGGTTATGCTGTTAGAGTTTGACACCAAAGAGACTTTTATTGATCTCACATTAGGTGAGCCCCAGGTGCATTCTTCTTCAGTGGTTACGGATCAATTTGGTTCAAGAAAAGCCACACTTGTGTTTAACAACATTACCTCAGCCAAAGTTAAAACAGCTGACGGTGATGAATACCCAATAGACTCATTTGTAATGAGTGCAACCGAATTTGAAACTCCCGAAAGTATGCCGGGTGATTTACCATCAACCAGTGCGTTTACCTACTGCACCAAACTAAAAGTGAATGGCATCAACTACAACGACTCAGTGGTTTTTGATAATGATGTGGTTATGTTTGTCGATAATTTCCTTGGGTTTGCTGTGGGTGAAATTGTGCCTATCGGTTTCTTTGATCATCTGGATAGTGAATGGAAAGCTTCACAGAACGGTGTAATTGTGCGGCTGTTGGATCGTAATGATGATGGAATTGTTGATGGCCTAGATCACAATGACGATGGGAATGCCGATGACCTAAACAAAAACGGCAGCACCGAAGATGATGCAATTGGCTTAGAAACCTATCCTGTTGGCACTACGTTAATGTGGGGTGCGTTTAATCACTTTACTCCTTTTGATTACAACTGGGCACCCGAAGGTGCGGTATCCCCTAATGTTGAAGCGTATGGTGCTCAAAAAGAACAAATGTGTAACAGTGAAGCTGAGGCTACGGGCTCATATGTTAAGCCTTTCCAGCTGTCATTCCATGAAGACATCCCGTTAGATGGAACGGGCTTAGTGTTGCATTACTCCAGTCAAAGAACAGCTGACTATAAACATGAAATCACTACTGAAGTTATTGGCGAAGAAGTTCCTGATTCATTAATCGCAATGCATGCGCGTGTTGAGATTGGCGGCCAGGTTTTAGAACAAGAATTCAGTCCTGAGCCTAATGTTGAAGCTCACTTTATTTGGGACGGCACTGATATTAATGGCGATCAAATTGAAGGAGCAGTTGAAGGCATAATTAGCATCGGTTACGAATACGCCTCTGAATACACCAGTGTCGGAAACACCAGTGAAAATATTGGCAGCTCCCCTATTAATTACCCAATTTCTTGGGCTCAATTAGGTGGTCAGTTAACGGGCATACCCACAAGGGATGCAGTTATTTCTTGGCAACATAGTGGTTTGCGAATTAAAAATAGTTTCCCTAGCCAAATCGCCGAAGGGTGGTCCTTGTCGGCTGTGCATGAGTTTGATCCGAGTGGAAAGCTTTACTTTGGCGATGGTGGCGTAATAGACATCAATACCAAAACTCAATCTACTGTTTTGAGAACCGGCCAAACAGTAAGTTATATTGAGTTTGACGATGGCACTTATCGAAGTGGTGACAATTTCATTCGTTACCGAATAAATTCAGAAGGATATCTGGTTGATGAAGTAACTAAATTAATCTGGGAGTATCTAGAGCAACCAGCCTTATTCGTTTCTAAGGAACAAGCTCAAGCTTATTGCAATAACTTAGATCATAATTTTAAGTACCGCTGGCGGTTGCCAACTACAAAAGAAATTGCCTATAGCATGGAAAAGTCTGGCAAAGCATTAGGGCCGTATGTATATAACATGCGGCAGGCTAACGATTTATGGCATGTCTTGACTGCCAATCCAGATTTTATTCTGAAACCAGTTCTGTGTGTATCCAGCCGTGAAATGGAACAACAGGGTGACACACTTGATGAAACTGCTGTTGCAGAAATGAAAAGGAACCGCTCCTCGGATATAGTTGTCGATAAGTCAACAGGACTCATGTGGCAAGATACTTATGATAACGTTGCACACGAAGTGACGTGGGAACAAGCGATTTCTTATTGTGAGGCATCTACCCATGCAGGTTATGAAGATTGGCGTTTGCCGAACATAAATGAGCTGCTGTTTGCGTTACCTAATACTATTTTTGATCATCAAACGGAACTCGAATGGGGTGATGCGGAATACTGGGAACCAAGTGTTGACTTCAGGCAGCCTTATTGGAGCTCTACTACCCATGCTGATTCAGAAGAGCGTGCATGGGCAGTAGAAAGTGCCAGTTACAATAGCCCAGAATTTTTAAAAGAAGATTCACTGCATGTTCGTTGTGTGCGTACATCTAACACGGCTCGTCAACTCCCACATATTTTTAATGATAAAGGGCAACATGTTGCAACTGTCGATCTAACCACAGGTAATACACTCACCACCTATCAATACAAAAATGATTTATTGGTAAGCATTACAGACCAATTTGGAAATACCACACAACTGGAGCGAGATGCAAAAGGAAATCTGCTAGCAATTATCGGAGTAGATGGTCAAAGAAACGAGCTCTACATTGACGAAAAGAATAACCTGAGAAGTGTCACCTACGCCGACAGTTCTAGCTTCTGGTTCGATTACAATGGCAGTCTGCTCACAGAAAAAACCGACCCGAATGGCAATCTCTACACTCACGACTTTAATGGTGATGGCCGTGTTAGCTTCACTACTGATATGGAAGATGGCCGTTGGGATTTCTATGACATTCGTACGCGTAAAAAGAATACCTATGGATTCACCACAGCTGAAGGCAACAGTTACGAAACGTCCCGCAGAGAGTTAGATAATGGTTCAATTGAAAAAACTATTCGTCAGGAAAACGGCTCAACACTTATTCAAACCGTCAGCAAAGACAAAATGGAGCAATCCACATTGCAGTGTGGTGTGGAAACATTAACAAAAAATGTCGAAGATCCAAAAACTCGACAACCGATTCCGGAAACCATTACCGTTACCTTACCTAGTGGATTAACTCAAACCACCAGCATGACTAAAACCTATGCCGGAAGTGGAGCAGACTTAACAAGCTATACAACCACTACCAGTCAGAGTGGGTATACATCAACCACTACTGTAAATGGTTTAACGGGTGTCACACACAGTGTAAGTGCAGAAGGTCGAACCAATACCATTAATACAAATCCAGAAACTGGCTTAGTGGAGTCCATTGAAACCAGTGGGCTGAACGGTACCCACTACAGCTACGATGACAGAGGTCGAATAGACACTGTTACTAACGGCGCACGTACAACTCGCTATACCTATGATGCCAGTAATGGCCAGATAAAAACCATAACCACCCCTGACAACAAAATAATCACCTATGATCATGACCTATTAGGGCGCGTGAAAGAAGTGAAGTACAACGATGGCACCAAAACCTTTACTGAATATGATAATAACGGTAATGCCAAAACCATAATAGTGCCGTTTGATTCAGGTACACAAACCGATTATAGCCATGACTTTGAATTCAATAAGGTGAATAACGTCAGTGAAATTAACCGACCTCTGAGTAACCCAACAGTATTCACCTACGACAGAGACAAGCGACTAACCAGCATCAACTTGCCTTCGGGTCAGAACATTACCCATTACTATGCCGAAGGCAAACTGGATTACACAGAAACACCAGAAGGCACTATTCAATATGAATACCTCTGTGGCGAACAGTTGGATTACGTTGAAGAAGGAACTGAGCGGTTAACCTATGGCTATGACGGTAATCTTTTGACTAGCGTCACCTATACCGGAGAGCTTCACGAAAGTATCAGCTACGGCTATAACAATCGTTTTGAAATCAATAGGGCAACTTACGCAGGTCAAACTGAGAGTTATGGTTATGACGGTGATGGTCTGCTTACTCAGAGTGGTGCATTTACCATTACCCGTCATCCGTTACATGGATTACCTACGGATGTAGATGACCTTAACCAAAATCAAGGCATCACCTACAACGGTTATGGCGAAACCAAAACTCGAACCTTCGACTTCGGCATTGATACCGTTTACGACTACGAACTGTTCTTTGATGATACTGGCAACATCAATGGTAAAACTGAAACCTTGCCGAATGGCGACACCATTAATTGGATCTATACCTACGACGACCGTTCACGTCTTGATACGGTCATGAAAAATGGTGAGATAGTTGAAGACTATGACTACGATGCAAATGGTAATCGCCAAGTTAAACTCAATACCGAGCGAGGTATTGCTGATCAAACTGCAACATACAATGAGGGTGATCAGTTAGAGGTTCTGGGTGATGCGACTTACACCTATGATGATAATGGTCGACTAGAAACTAAAACTATTAACGGTGAAGTGACCATTTATCATTACTCCAGTTTAGGACGTTTGCTTAAAGTCACCAAACCAACAGATACTATTGAATACAGGCACAATGCTTTAGGTAACCATGTTGTAAAAATCCTAAATGGTGAAGTCGTTGAAAAATACCTATGGCAAGACAAAACAACGCTGCTTGCAACCTATGATAAAGACGGCTTTCTGAAGCAAAGATTCGAATACACCATTGGGCATGTGCCAACAGCGTTTGAGCAGAATGGTAATCGTTACTACATTATTACTGACCAAGTAGGCACTCCAAGATTTATTACTAATGAGTCTGGATCAATCGTTAAACATTTAGATTACGATGCTTTCGGTAATATGATCTCCGACTCAAATCCAGCAATCGACATACCATTTGGGTTTGCTGGAGGATTAACGGACGAGCATACTGGTTTGATACGATTTGGTTATCGGGATTATGATCCTGAAGCCGGGAGATGGACGGCACGAGACCCGATCGGATTTGTGGGTGGGGATACCAATCTTTATGGGTACGCATTTAATGCTCCATTATCATTTTTAGATCTACTTGGCCTAAATAATAGGAGGACAGTTAATTTAGGGGAAGGTTACACTGGTTACGTTGATGAATTCACATATCAGGGGCAAGCAACGTTTGAGATACATGTTTACAATCCAAAGGGAGAAGAAGTTGGAATGTATGGTCCGAAGGGATGGTTTAATAAGCATGGGCTGACAGGTAGGCCTGAAGGTATTCCTGATTGTGTCGAAAACAGTTTAAAAGGACAGGCTATTGACTTCGGGAGGAGATCAAAGCAAATTCCAGAAAAAGGTCGTGCGGATATTAAGAACGACAAGTGGAAGAAATTTTTGAAAGGATTTCCACTGATAGGCCCAATGATTGAAATGACAAAGCCAAGCCCAGTACGAGGTTGTGAATTAAACCCTGATCATGAACTCTGCCAACATTTGTGAGAATAAAAATGATTGATATTGATGAGCATCTAATTGAGTTAAGGAAGATTGAGCCTAAAGTTCCTGAAGACATAAAAAAATATTTCTTTAATTACGAGAAATATAATCCA
Organism: Gynuella sp.; assembly: GCA_028282465.1. Lineage (GTDB taxonomy): Bacteria > Pseudomonadota > Gammaproteobacteria > Pseudomonadales > Natronospirillaceae > JANQHX01. The sequence continues at coordinate 3,719 of JANQHX010000015.1, read as the reverse complement.
AATGCTGAGTTCGGATTCCATGATTCTATTATAAAAGAAATATCTATTGAGCAAAAAGGAGAGGGGCTATTCAATAGGATATCGAAGGTTAGCTTAACGATATTGAATAAATGGAAGGATAAAACTGAAACAGTCCATTACTTAGATGTTTCATCTATCGACGTGAGGTTAGGAAATGTTGCTGGTGAAAAGTATGTTCAAGGTCAAGTTTTATGGTTGTATTTTTCTATTGTAGAGGAATCAAGTCTCTTCAAAGTTAGGTATGAACTGGACGGTGAACAAGAGTTAGTTATTTACTTTAAAGGTATCAGTGCAACGTTACAAAGTTCATAAATATATATAATCTTTAGATTATAATGAGACTTAAACTCGATTCACTAGGCCCCGACTCATTTATAGCTGTAAATTGTTCATAGATAATTTCGAAAACATTAATGGTGAACTTAAAGTACTGCTTAATGAAAACTCTATCACCACAACGACGATGGCATTGCCGATGACCTAAATAAATCAGGTTCAACAGAAGATGATGTGATTGGTTTGGATTCCTATAGCGTGGGCGATACTCTCACTTGGGGAGCCTTCAATCACTTCTCTACACCCGACATGAACAATAGTGATGGCCAAAACCAAAGGCCAGACACCACTGATGGTCAAGTGACTGAGCCTGAACAGTGCCCGTGCCCAGAGAGCCAAGTTAAAACTGGCTCTCATGTAACAGCGTACCAACGATCTTTCCATGAAGACATTCCCATTACGGGCACCAATATCTATTTGCACTACAACAGCCGCAGAACCGCAGACTATCAACATGAAATTACCGCTCAAGTTACGGGTTCTGAATTACCGCCAAACTTAGTGAAGATGTATGCCAAGCTGGAAGTGGGTGGTCATGTTTTCGAACAAGAGTATTTACCTGAACATAATGTTGAAGCCAGATTTTTATGGGACGGTAACGATATTTTAGGAAACAAAATCGAAGGTGATGTTGAAGGCATTGTCCCTGTGAGTTACGAATTTACCAACACCTATATGAGCGGTGGATCTACATTAGGTGGGGGGTCGCCAGACTCTCTGCCCATTGCCTGGGCCGTTCAAGGCACGGAATCCACAGGGGTTTAAACTCATCAAAATTCTGTGTTAGTGCGCAGCAATGCGGTCAATATTAAAAACAGCTATCCAAGTCAAATCGCTGAAGGTTGGTCACTATCAAATGTGCATGAGTTTGACAAAAAGGGCATGCTCTACCTGGGTAATGGAGATGTTATTAATATCAAACCTCAGTCTATTATTTTAAAAACTGGCCAAACGGTGAGTTTTGTTGAATACGATGACGGCGATTATCAAACCGGTGGTAACACCATTAAATACCACATTAATGAAGACGGTCATTTGGTAGACCAAGTCACCCAGTTAATTTGGGAATTTACCGACACACCCGCCATGTTTACCGATCGCTCACAAGCGGCTGCTTATTGTGCCAACAAAGATCAGTTTGATAGTTATCATTGGCGTTTACCCACCACCAAAGAGGTGACTTACAGCCAAGAAAAGTCTGGCAAAATAATGTCTGCACTAATTTACGACCAAGATGAATCGCAAAACCTTTGGTATGCGCAGGCGGCTAACCCAGAACAACGGCTGATGCCGGTACTCTGTGTGTCGAGCAAACATATTCTTGAACAGGGCAATAATTTAGATGAAGCCGCCGTCAATGAGCTGACCCAAGACACCGACAATCAAGTGGTGCTCGACCGGGCGACAGGGTTAATGTGGCAAGACACAGGTGAAAACCAAACCTTAGAACTGCCCTGGGAAAGTGCCATTCAATACTGTGAACACTCAGATCACGCCGGGTACTCAGACTGGCGGTTACCCAACATCAATGAATTATTGTTGGTGCTGCCAAACCCAACCTTTGCTAACCAAACGCAATTGGTATTCCCACCCGACACCCCATTATGGCAACACAATGTCGACTTCAGACAAGCCTACTGGAGTTCAACCACTCACTCTCGTAACCAGAACCAAGCTTGGGCCATCGAAAGTATTAGTTTTAACAGCCCATACTTCCTCAAAGAAGATGCACTGCACGTGCGTTGTGTTCGCACCGCTGAATCCGCTCGCAACATGCCTTATGTGTTCAATGCCAAAGGTCAGCATATTGAAACCATAGATCTAAACAGTGGTGTCACACTGGTGAGTTTTGGCTACAACCAAAACCACCAACTGGAAACCATCACCGATCAATTTGGTAATCAAACCCAACTCATTTGGGATGTTGATGGCAAGCTAGATCAGATAATAGGTAGCGACCATCAAGTCACAGACATCTACGTTGATCAACACAATAATTTGAAAACAGTTACCTATGAAGACAGCACCTACTTCAGTTTTGACTACGACGGCACCTTGCTAACCGCCAAAACCGACCCTAATCAACACACCTTTCACCACTACTTTGATGAAGAAGGAAGAGTGGATTACACCACCGACCCAGAAGGTGGGCTATGGGATTTTTATAACCTAAGAGAGTCACTAAAAAATACCTATGGCTACACCACAGCGGAAGGCAATAGCTACCAAGTGGTTCGAAAAGAACTCGACGACAATGAAATTGAAAACTCCGTGACCTTAGAAAACGGTGCCTTCATTAAAACCCGGTATGCTAGTGACTTTATGAGTTCATCCATCGAATACTGTGGCGTCACCACCACCTATGAAAATCAGGAAGACCCCAAAACCCGAATCGCTATTCCCGGTATAACCACCACTATTTTGCCAAGTGGCTTAACCAGAACCGTCACTCAAACCAAAGAGTACGGTAATAATGGTGCCGACACTATGGCGTATACCCATACCCGCACCGAAGGCGCTAATACCTTCACCACTGAGGTAGACAGCCGAACCGGCATCACCCAAATCACCACCCCAGAAAACAGAACCACTCAAATAGTGAAAGACCCAGTCACGCAATTATTAGAACGGGTTCAACCCAGTGGCTTGCACGCCACCGAATACGAGTATGACGACAGAGGTCGAATAGCATTGATAACCACGGGTGACCGCACCACCACCTATTATTACGATGACGCCATCAGCCAGGGCAATGTGACCACCATTACCACGCCCGATAACCAAACCATGACCTATGGTTATGACGCATTGGGTCGTATTGAATCCGTACAATACCAAGACGGTTATCAAACCCAATCCTATTACGACGACAACGGCAATGTTGACACCATCGTGGTGCCCTTTGATTCTGGTTTAGAGCAAGACTATGAACATGGTTTTGAAATCAATGGCGTTAACCGAGTGAAAGCAATCAATCGACCCTTAAGCTCAGCCACGGTTTATCACTATGATAAAGACCGTCGTTTAACGGGCATTACATTACCCTCTGGTGACGACATCGTTCATCACTATGCAATGGGTAAGCTCGACTACACCGACACACCCGAAGGTCGAATTGATTATGACTATTTATGTGGCGATCAATTGCAGAGCATTCACGAAGGCGATGAATGGTTAACCTATGATTATGACGGTACCTTACTCACAGACATCAGCTACCAAGGCCTGTTGAATGAGACCTTAAATTATCAATACAACCACCTGTTCCAAGTCAGTCACTTTACCTATGCAGGGCAAACGGAGCACTTCAACTATGATGGCGATGGCCTGCTTACACAAAGTGGTGTGTTCGATATTGATCG
>JANQHX010000110.1 GCA_028282465.1 Gynuella sp. | reverse complement strand
AACCCTGGTTAAACAAGCACTGTCACATGCACAGGCGGGCGCTCAGGTCGTTGCACCCTCAGATATGATGGATGGCAGAATATTTGCCATACGAGAACTACTCGAAGAGGAAGGGTACGTAAACACCAAAATCATGTCTTATGCAGCCAAATACGCCTCTAGCTTCTATGGCCCATTCAGAGACGCAGTGGGTTCGGCTGGCAATCTAGGTGGTGGCAATAAATACACTTATCAAATGGATCCAGCAAATACTAATGAGGCCTTGCAAGAAGTTGCACTAGATCTTGAAGAAGGTGCAGACATGGTGATGGTTAAACCCGGTATGCCCTATCTAGATATCGTTCGTAGAGTAAAAGAGGAATTTCTGGTGCCTACATTTGTCTATCAGGTTAGCGGCGAGTACGCGATGCTACAGGCAGCAGGAGCCAATGGCTGGCTTGATCTAGAAGCCGTCATGATGGAGTCTCTGGTTGGCTGTAAACGCGCTGGGGCAGATGGAATCCTGACTTACTTTGCACCTCAAGCGGCAAGGATTCTAAATAAATAACTTGATATCAAAAATTTTACCCTTAAATTGAGACATCTCGGTTTGACTCAATTACTAACTCGATGCTTTCTAGCATTAGTTAACTGACTCTTTGGTGAATATAGAAATGAGCGAAAACATTCTAAAAGTATCTGATGACAGCTTTGAAGCTGATGTACTCAAGGCAGACAAACCTGTTCTTGTGGATTACTGGGCCGAATGGTGTGGACCATGCAAAATGATTGCCCCAGTTTTGGAAGAAGTTGCAGAAGATTACGCTGAAAAGCTTGCTGTAGCCAAACTGAATATTGATGAAAATCCGAATACTCCACCAAAATTTGGTATCCGTGGTATTCCAACACTGATGATCTTCAAAGATGGCAATGTAGTGGCCACCAAAGTCGGCGCTTTATCCAAGTCACAGCTGCAAGAATTTATTGAAAGCAGCCTATAAAAAACAGACTGGCAGAGGCATTCTCTGTCAGTTCTCTTTTTTAACGAAATTATCTGGACAGCTAACTTTTTACCTCCTATAGTAATCAACACTAACGATATTCCTTGGTCAGTCCGATCGAGTCATACCCGAAGATCTCTCCCGATCAAAATCAAACAAAACAATAAACCTTCAAGAACCCTAACTCCTATGAATCTGAGTGATTTAAAAACCAAATCCGTTCCCGAACTTCTTAATATTGCCCATGAAATGGGCCTAGACAATATAAACCGCACCCGAAAACAAGACCTTATTTTTACTATTCTCAAGCGGCATGCGAAGAGTGGTGAAGATATTTTTGGTGACGGGGTATTAGAGATTCTGCAAGACGGTTTTGGCTTTCTTAGATCTGCCAGCGCATCCTACTTAGCCGGGCCAGACGATATTTATGTATCACCTAGTCAAATACGTAGATTCAACCTCAGAACCGGGGACACGGTAGCCGGCAAGATTCGCCCACCTAAAGAAGGTGAACGTTACTTTGCCTTGTTGAAGGTAGATACAATCAATCATGAGACAACTGAAAACTCTCGCAGCAAGGTATTGTTTGAAAACCTTACGCCTTTGTTCCCCGACGATAGATTAGTGCTTGAAGCTGGTAATGGTAGCTCAGAAGATTTAACGGGAAGAATTTTGGACTTGGCGGCCCCTATTGGTAAAGGCCAGCGTGGGTTGATTGTGGCACCGCCTAAAGCCGGTAAAACATTAATGCTTCAGCACATTGCTCAAGCAATTGCCCGCCAAAACCCAGAAAGTTATTTAATGGTATTGCTTATTGATGAGCGACCAGAAGAAGTAACTGAGATGCAACGCTCGGTTCGTGGTGAAGTCATCGCATCGACATTCGATGAACCACCAGCGCGCCATGTTCAAGTTGCTGAAATGGTTATCGAAAAAGCCAAGCGATTAGTTGAGCACAAGAAAGATGTGATCATTTTATTAGACTCCATTACACGTCTAGCCCGTGCTTATAACACCATCGTACCTTCATCCGGTAAAGTATTGACCGGTGGTGTCGATGCTCACGCACTGGAACGACCAAAACGTTTCTTTGGTGCAGCGCGTAATGTAGAAGAAGGCGGCAGCCTTACTATCATTGCCACAGCTCTAGTGGATACCGGATCTAAAATGGACGAAGTCATCTACGAAGAATTTAAAGGCACAGGCAACATGGAAGTGCATTTAGATCGCAAGATTGCAGAAAAACGAGTATTCCCAGCCATCAATATTCGCCGATCAGGCACCCGCCGAGAAGATAAGCTCACCACTCAAGACGAACTACAAAGGCTTTGGATTCTTAGGAAAATTCTTGCGGAAATGGAAGATATTCCTGCTATTGAATTTATGCTAGATAAATTGAAAAACTTTAAAACCAACGATGAGTTTTTTGATTCCATGAAGGGATGATGAAATTTCCTTCGAGTTCAAAGAAGCCGCAACCGCGGCTTTTTTTATAGATATCAATATTTAACCTCTTGGGCTGTCACAATCTGGTTCAGACCCTTTTGCTTGGCTGCAGTAATAGACTTATCCGCAAATTCAAATATTAACTCAAAGGATTCTGTATCTTGTGGTATTACGACTAAACCTATTGATGCACTGGATGACAGAACGAGATCTCCTAATTCAACAGGTCTAGCTATTTCATCTAGAATTTTGTTTGCTAAGGTCATCGCATCTACCCTACCGCAATTCTCTGCCAACAACACAAACTCATCACCATCAAGTCGAGATAGGGTATCTTCCTGGCGCTTTAATCCAATAAGCCGCTTGCTGATCTGAATCAGAAACTGATCACCAATACTATGCCCGTAGCTGTCATTTATTTTTTTGAATCCATCGACATCAATCAATAAAAAAGAAAGATCTCCCTTACGACGGTTCATCCGATAAATTGCATGACGAAGTCGATCTTCTAATAGGGTTTTATTCGGTAAACCTGTCAAGCTATCATGAAATGCTAAATGCTCTAATTGACTTCTATTTTCAGATAATTGCTCTTGAATCTTCTTATATTCTGTAATGTCTTGGATAGCACCAACAATGTACTGCCTCTGACGCTGATCTTTTCTTACCCGCCCAGTGAGTCGAATCCACCTCGATGTTTTAAATCCTAGATATTCGGTTTCTATATCGAAAGGTGTTGAAAGCATTAATGCCACTTCAATTGACGCTCTAATTTCTTGACGGGAGTCCTCCGAAAACATGTCCATCAGAACATCCATAGAGGGTTCAAACTGATTAGATAATCCAAGAATTCTAAACACTTCTTTGGTTAAGGTTACTGCTTGGGTATTGATATCCAGTTCCCAGCCACCCACACGAGCAAGCCTACCTGTTTGCTCTAAAATCTGTTGGCTATGCTGAAGCTTATTTAAAGTGCTTTGTGATCTTGAAATATCTCGAATAATTAACCAAGCGCCCTCAGATTTACCAGTAGGATCTTTTACCGAACTTGCCCTCAGACTCACCGGAATAATTCGACCATCTTTATGGATGTATTCTTTCTCGAACACATCGGTATATCCGCGCTCTTTAAGTTGCTGACTGAGCTGTTCATCGACTTCTTCCCAGCCTTTATTAGTGTAGTTTTTATATTCCAGCTGTCTAAGTTCTTCTAGACTGTACCCCAACATATCGCAGTAGGCCTGATTCGCAAATTCGCAACAGTCGCTATCGCCAAAAAATGCAATAGAATCCAAACTATGATCAAACATTGACCGAAAGCGGGTTTCTGAAATGGATAAATCTTCTATCAATTGACGTTGCTTTCGATTGTCTCGAGTTAATGTCCAGATCGCTGTTATTTTTCCATTTTCGTTGTATTCAGCAAAGCTGCGCATGGTGACGGGGATGGATTGCCCATCTTTACTGACCAAATCTTTTTCATGAATTTCAACCAAGCCAGTTTCTATGATCGTTTCTTTTATTTTGGGGAGTCTATTTTCTACCCAATCCCGAGTAGACAAGTCTTCAATGGTTTTAGCGCCGACAATTTCGTCTCGTGTATAGCCAGTCAATTCACAAAAGGCATCATTACAATCGGTAATCATTGAGTCACCAATACTTGCCCTTGAAATTCCATCCAGGCTGTTATCAAAAAGGTACTGGTATTTAGTTTTAGAAGACTCGGCTGTTTTTTCTAGATCTCGAACATGAGCGATGGAACGAATCATGGCCCACGACCCTTCAACAGAACCATTAGCATTTTTTGATGCAAAAATATGACACATAACTGGAATCAATCGACCAGATTTGTGGAAATAATCCTTCTCTAGTGGGCCTATGGAGCCTTCTGTATAAAGCGCTTTTCGAATCTGTTCTTGTCTCTCAAAAGACATTGGCCCTGAGATTTCAGTGAAGTGCCTACCCAACAACTCACTAGCTTCATAACCAAACAAACTGGCGAAACCCGTGCTCACTTTTCTGAAAACACCCTCCCTATCCGTAAAACTAAAGCCATCCAAACCGGCAGCCATTAGATCCATTTGCTCGGGTGTCTGGCCATGATAATCCGTCGTTTCTGCTTCTCGGCAGCGTAGAAAATATAATTGCTGATCAGTGCTTTGGTCCTGCTTAACCTCCACCAACCAGTGCAGTGATTTACCTTCTGCATTGATAGCACTAATGGTGAGCGGTTGATTCAATGCACCATGGCAAGCGTTTTGAATAACTTCAATCCACTGTTGCTGATTGCCTCCATTGAAAATCTTTTTGAAGCTTTTGTTACAGGCGATCACTTCACCTTGCAAGTTGCAGCAAAAATAAGGATCTTCGATCTGATCGAGAACAGTTTGGGGAATAAGAAATGAACCAGACATATCAAACACCAACAACAGGATCTATTATTTTAGACCTTCTTGTAACTATTTAGGCAGTTTGAAGTTTTTTTAAAAGAAGCGCAAATCAGGCCTACAAATGTAGGCCTAGAGAATTTATACCGACATCAAGCCTCGGACTTTTTCTTCATCCATGTCCGAACCTTTACCGCTCAATACGATTTGACCTCTGTCCATGACTGAGTATTCATCGGCTAAGGCTTTTGCAAAGTCAAAGTACTGTTCCACCAGTAAGATGGCCATTTCACCTTGATTTCTAAGATGAGCAATCACACTTTGAATGTCTTTAATAATGGATGGTTGAATGCCTTCCGTTGGTTCATCCAATATTAGAAGTTTAGGGCGGGTCACCAGCGCACGGCCTATGGCTAATTGTTGTTGCTGTCCTCCAGATAAATCACCCCCTCTTCTTTTCAGCATTTCCCTTAGCACTGGAAAGAGTGAGTAGATTTCGTCTGGAATATTACGTTGAGACCTTGGTATTGCTGAAAAACCAGTTTGTAGATTTTCCAATACGGTGAGCTGAGAAAAAATTTCTCGCCCCTGAGGTACAAGGGCAATGCCTTTCTTAGCCCGTTCTTGTGGAGACATCTTTAGAATGCTTTGACCATTCCAGGTTATTTCACCTGATGAACCAATGTGCTGACCAGATACAGCTCTTAATAGTGAAGTTTTACCCACACCGTTCCTGCCAAGCACACAAGTCACTTTGCCTGCTTCGGCTTCAATACTGACATCATAAAGCGCTTGCGAGGCCCCATAATGCAAATTCAAGTTGTTAACTTTCAACATGATTAGCGCCCCAAATAAACGTCAATTACTTCTTGGTTTTTTTGAACCTGATCTAGCGTGCCTTCCGCAAGTACTCTGCCTTCATGCAAAACAGTAACAGTGGTATCAAGTTGGCGAATGAACTCCATATCATGTTCTACCACTACTACTGAGCGCTCCTTATTAATTTCCTTTAGGAGTTCCGCGGTTCGCATTGTCTCATCATCAGTCATACCGGCTGCAGGCTCATCAACCAATAACAGTTCAGGCTCACATAAAATCAACATGCCAATTTCCAACCATTGTTTTTGACCATGGGAAAGATCACCCGCAAGTTTGTCTCTAGCCTCCTCTAATCGAATCAGTTCGAGGTTAGATTGCAATTTGTCATTCTGCTCCGTCGACAATCTGTGAAATAAGGACTTAAAAACACTGCGTCCGCCCACTAACGCCAGCTCTAGGTTCTCCCAAACCGTTAAACTTTCAATGACCGTTGGCTTTTGAAACTTTCGCCCTATTCCCAAATTAGCGATGTCAGCTTCATCGTGCTTGGTCAAATCAATTTTGTTATTAAAAACTAAGGTTCCTTCGTCGGGTCGAGTTTTACCAGTAATCAAATCCATCATGGTGGTTTTGCCCGCACCATTAGGCCCAATAATGGCTCTCAATTCACCGGGTTTAATAATTAGTGAAAGATTATTAATTGCTTTAAAACCATCAAATGAAACTGAGACCCCATCTAGGTAAAGCACAGCCTCTTGCTCTAAGTGTTTTGGAATCATATTCATGAGTTGGCCTCTCCTGATCTTTTTCGGTATTTGTCAGCAGCACGATTAAAAGCATCCAACGCTTTGCCACCAAAAATACCTGCCACGCCTTTCGGGAAAAACAATGTAGAAATAACGAACAAAGCCCCTAAAGCAAACAGCCAGACTTCAGGAAACGCACCAGTAAACCAAGTCTTTGCATAATTTACGATTAACGCACCTAGCACAGCGCCATATAAGGTACCTCGACCACCAAGGGCCACCCAAATAACAATTTCAATTGAATTGATTGGAGAGAATTCTCCTGGATTAATAATACCAACCTGAGGAACATATAGCGCTCCAGCAACGCCTGCAATTATTGCCGACAACACAAACGCAAATAATTTATAGTTCTCAACTCTATATCCAATGAAGCGGGTTTTAGGTTCAGCATCTCGAATACTAACCAATACACGGCCAGCTTTTGAAACCACCACGAATCGACAAATGGCATAGAAAAGCACCAAGAAAAAAATTGAAGCTAAGAAGATCACCACACGAGTGCCATCAGCCTGTATATTAAATCCAAGAATGTCTTTAAAATCTGTAAGACCATTGTTTCCTCCAAAACCCAAATCGTTTAGGAAGAATGCCAACATTAAAGAATACACCAGAGCCTGGGTGATAATAGATAAATAAACGCCGCTGACTCTAGAGCGAAAAGCTAAGAAGCCAAATACAAAAGCCAATGTCGCGGGAATCAGTATTACCATTAACATGGCGAACCAAAACTGGTCGAAGCCATGCCAATACCATGGAAGTTCTTGCCAATTTAGGAAAACCATAAAGTCGGGTAAGTCTGGATTACCGTATACACCACGATCTCCGATTTGACGCATTAAGTACATGCCCATGGCATAGCCACCCAAAGCAAAAAAGGCTCCGTGTCCAAGACTCAAAATACCCACATAACCCCAAACCAAATCTAATGCTAGAGCCAACATGGCATAACAAATATATTTGCCCAGTAGAGTCACTGTAAAAGTACTGACATGTAGAAAGTGACCCTGAGGTACTGCTAAGTTCAGTATTGGAACCACTATAGCAACCACAGCCAGAATCATAATCATTCGACGACCAGCAACATCGCGGATGGTCGGTCGCAGAAATGCTTTTAAATATTCCATTTCGTTTCTCCTTTAACCGTCTACCGCTCTGCCTTTCAAGGCAAACATGCCTCTAGGTCTTTTCTGAATAAATAGAATAATGAAAATCAATACTAGAATTTTGGCGAGCACTGCTCCTGCAACTGGTTCTAAGAATTTATTCACTACTCCTAATGAAAATGCAGCCACTAGAGTGCCCCAAAGATTCCCTACGCCACCAAACACAACAACCATAAACGAATCGATAATGTAGCCCTGGCCGAGATTTGGTCCAACATTGGTTAACTGACTCAACGCAACACCAGCAATACCAGCAACACCAGAACCTAGCCCAAATGTTAGAGCGTCCACCCATCCTGTTCTAATTCCCATAGAAGAAGCCATTGGGCGGTTTTGAGTGACAGCACGCATTTGCAAACCAAAATAGGTACGACGAAGTAGAAAGATTAATCCTATGAACACCAGCAAAGAGAAGCCGATAATATAGAGTCGATTATAGGTGAGTGATAAAGCACCATTAACTGCCCATGAACCACTCATCCAAGACGGTGTTGCCACTGACTGATTAAGAGGACTGAAAACGGTACGAACCAACTGTTGAAGAATCAGAGAAAGGCCAAAGGTGGCTAAAAGAGTTTCAAGTGGCCGACCATACAAGTAACGAATAACTGTGCGCTCAATCAAAATACCAAAAGCGCCGGTTACCATAAATGCAACCGGTATAGCCACAAGAACTGAGCCGTCCACCCAATTCGGCATCACATAAGTTTGTATGACAAAAGTGGTATAAGCGCCCAGCATGATCATCTCGCCATGAGCCATATTGATCACACCCATTACGCCAAAAGTAATGGCTAAGCCTACTGCGGCTAATAGTAAAACTGAGCCTAAGCTCAAACCAAAGAATATATTTTCAACTCCTCCATAGAAATTAACTTTTCCTTCTATGGATTGGAGAGCGTCTGTAATTGCTTGCTGTTTTTCTTCTGGCCCGACTTCTTGAATTGAAACCAGTTTATTTCTTACATCAGATTCTAATGAGGATCTCAAGGTCGACAAAGCTGGCTGCCAAATTTTTTCATCGTTGCTATCAATGTCGACCATTGCAATATTCAACATCAGGAGTTTTTTAATCGAGTTTTCTTTTTCCTGTTTCAATGCCGAATTCAACAAGGGCACCATAGATTCATCGACAGTGCTGAGCATATTTAATGCTGCATCTTTACGCTGTGCCTTTGTGCCAGAAATCAATTGCAAGCCTGCAATTAAGCCCCTTAGCTGTTTTCTCAGACTATTATTTACAGAGACTTTTTTGACTTTACGTTTGCCTAAGCCTTCTTCTGTTTCTGTTCCGTCTAAAGATTTGAAGTTATATTTTTTGTCGACTAGCTCTGCAAAACCTAACAGATTGTCGCTTCTTCTATAAAACAAATTGCCTTCAAGCATGGACTCCAGAATGACCACAGACTGCTCATTCCCGGAGGCAGCAATCACTTCTACTGCTTTCGCTTTTTCTTTGAAATTCCCTTTGATTAAAGTGTTCAACGCATCGGAATATTCGTCAGCTAGTGAACTAACAGACAAAACAGCTCCTAGCACCAACAACATCAGGCGGTGGACTATTTTCATTATTAATTCTTCCAATTGAAAACGGGGACTTTACAGTCCCCGCTAAAGATATGTGATCTGATCGGGGTGGCTCCGAAATATACTCGCGGAGCCCGTTCAGATTTTTATTAATGCAAGATTAATAGTTTTGGCCGCTACAAGTACCGGTTTCGATATTGTAGTTACCGCAAGTGATTGGAGCCGTCCAGTCAGCTACGATTTTTGCAGACTCAGCCAAGTAATCAGTCCAAGCGTCACCAATTACACCACCGTCTGTTTGCCAAACAGTTTCAAACTGACCATCTTCTTGGATTTCACCAATTAATACTGGCTTAGTTAAGTGATGGTTAGTGTTCATTACTGCGTAGCCACCAGTCAGGTTAGGCACAACAACTCCATAAATAGCATCGCGAACAGTATCTACGTCAGTAGTACCAGCTTTTTCAACAGCTTTTGCCCACATTTTGAAACCAATGTAAGTCGCTTCCATTGGGTCATTAGTTACACGGTCTTCATCACCAATAAATGCGTGCCAAGCTTCGATGAATTCATCGTTTTCTTCACTTTCAGCACTCATGAAGTAGTTCCAAGCAGCCAGGTGACCTACTAGAGGCGCTGTATCAAAGCCAGATAGTTCTTCTTCACCAACTGAGAAAGCAACTACTGGAATATCTTCGGCAGAAACGCCTTGGTTACCCAGCTCTTTATAGAAAGGAACGTTAGCGTCGCCGTTAATAGTAGAAACTACAGCAGTCTTTTTACCTGCAGAACCGAACTTTTTAATATCAGAAACAATTGTCTGCCAGTCTGAGTGACCGAATGGCGTGTAGTTGATCATGATGTCTGCTTCAGCTACGCCTGAGTCTTTCAAATAAGCTTCAAGAATTTTGTTTGTGGTACGTGGATAAACATAGTCAGTACCAGCAAGAACCCAACGCTCTACACCTTGAGCAGCAAGGTAATCAACTGCAGGAATTGCCTGCTGGTTTGGCGCCGCGCCAGTGTAGAAAACATTTTTAGAAGACTCTTCGCCTTCGTATTGAACTGGATAGAAAAGCAAACCGTTCAGTTCTTCAATAACAGGTAGAACAGACTTACGCGATACAGAAGTCCAGCAGCCAAATATTACATCTACTTTTTCTTTCTCTAACAGTTCACGAGTTTTTTCTGCAAACAATGGCCAGTTAGAAGCTGGATCCACAACCACTGGCTCCAATTTTTTACCTAACAAACCACCCGCTTTGTTTTGCTCTTCGATCATCATTAAAACTGTGTCTTTCAGAGTTGTTTCTGAAATCGCCATAGTTCCCGACAGTGAATGAAGTACACCAACTTTAATGGTGTCAGCGGCTTGAGCAATTCCTGCCGCCAGTGTCATCAGTGCAGCTGCACCTACTGATTTAATTGTTTTTTTCATTTTTTCTTTCAACTCCCTAAAAGGCATTGTTTCGCTATGCGGGGGTAATCAGTTCAATAGCCGTGCCAGTATTACTATTTGATAATAAATTAATACTCTGGCAGCTTATTTAGGGAGCAGGGAGAGAAGCTTTAGTAAGACATGTGGATCAACTTTGTATCTGATCCTGATATGATCCAGGTCAACCTCCCCAGAAAAGGGCAAGGAATATTTAAACATCCCCAAGATTGCGCACCTTGTTTAGATTTTTCGGAACAGCCTCGGAACGATTAAAACTGCGGTGGAATGGCACATTTCTCGCGTGAGCTTAAAAAAACAAAAATTTTATCTAGGTAACTATTTATTTTATGCACCAACATCACTCAGCTAGATCCTGGTACGGATTGCTCGAAATTGATGCACAGAATATTGATTTCAGAACTCGGCTAACTCGCATTCGACACACAGGCCCCCTTCGGGTGCAAAGGCCATTTTATCCAGCGGAAGATGGACAATGTCATGCCTACTTATTGCATCCACCGGGAGGCATGGCATGCGGAGACACTCTCGATTTTAAAATTAATTGCGCAAACCAAAGCCACCTTTTAGTAACGACACCAGCAGCAGGAAAAATTTACGGCAACAAAGGTTTAGAAGGCGTACAAAAACAAAACATCTTTTTAAAAGTTGGAGAGGACGCAATACTTGAATGGCTGCCTCAAGAAACTATTGTTTTTGATACTTCGCACCTGGAACAGCACACTGAAATTCATTTAGATAAAAGTGCTTCACTTATCGCTATGGACATTCAGTGTTTGGGGCGTAGGTTAAGTGGCGAATCTTTTCTCACTGGCTCTATTAAGTTGAACTTGAAATTGAAAGTTAATGAACAGCTTTTTCATCAGGAAAGGCTCAATGCCTTCCCTTCCAAAGAAAATGAAATTTTTAAGAGTGATGCAGGTTTCCAAAATAAATCCGTAACCGGCACACTGTTAATGTACAACCAGAGTTTCGAAACAGAACAGAAGCTGGATGACCTTTGGCAGCAACTGGAATCATATTGCTCTAAAGACTCTTTAGTGAGCATTACTCGCAAAGGTGCTCTGATCATTGCACGCTACTTGGGCGATAAGCCTGAAGAAGCAAGAAATTTATTAACGTTATGCAGAAATGCAGCTATTGAATCCATCACCGGCAACACTGCCATAGAACCACGAATTTGGAATACTTGAGGACCCGCAAATGGAACTAATGCCAAGGGAAAAAGACAAGCTATTAATTTTTACTGCTGGTTTACTAGCAGAAAGACGTTTAGCTAGAGGTGTAAAACTGAATTATCCAGAAGCTGTTGCTTTAATCACCTGCGCAATAATGGAAGGCGCAAGGGACGGCAAAACGGTTGCAGAATTAATGAGTGAAGGTCGAGAAATACTCAAAAGGGATCAAGTGATGGAAGGCGTGCCTGAGATGATTCACGAAGTTCAGGTGGAAGCAACCTTTCCAGATGGTACCAAACTAGTAACAGTCCACGAACCCATCGCGTAGAGTCTTTGATCGAATTCCTGAGCGCCACTGGCTTACAGGAGAATCAATCAAGGCATTTTGGATTACGAAATTTATGAACCTTACAATCAGTCATACTAGCATTTTAGATGTAAGCCCCTTCGGGCAGAAGCAGAAACGCCCAAATGCTTCGTTGAGCTGTTTGAAAAGGTGGACACATTCCCTGCACAGCTCGCCGCGCATTTTGACGTTTCAGCAAACTGCAGAGCCGATCAGGAACCCGATCAAAGACTCAGGAGTCTCAAAATGATCCCAGGAGAATTACAAACTCAGTCCGGTGATATCGCTCTGAATGAAGGCCGTGACACAATAACTATTGAAGTTGCCAATACTGGTGACCGCCCTATTCAGGTAGGCAGTCACTATCACTTTTTTGAAACCAATCCAGCACTGGACTTTGACCGGCCTACTACCAAGGGTTTTAGATTAAACATTGCCGCTGGCACTGCCGTTCGATTCGAACCTGGCCAAACACGTACCGTTGAACTCGTTGCCTTTGCGGGCGCTAGAATTTCATACGGTTTTCGCGGAGAAACCATGGGCAGCATGGACGACTAATCCGTCACTAAGGAGAATTCTATAATGGCAACAATTAGCAGAAAAGCCTATGGCGAAATATTTGGCCCAACCACTGGAGACCGAGTTAGGCTGGGCGATACAGAGCTTTGGATTGAAGTAGAAAAAGACCACACCGTTTATGGTGACGAGGTTAAATTCGGCGGCGGCAAAGTTATTCGTGACGGCATGGGCCAGAGCCAACGAATCCAAGCTGAAGTGATGGACACCGTTATTACTAATGCCACTATTCTTGATCACTGGGGCATTGTTAAAGCAGACGTGGGTATTAAAAATGGCCGCATTGCTGCAATTGGCAAAGCAGGCAATCCAGATACTCAAGAAGGAGTCGACATCATTATCGGCGCCGGTACTGAAGCTATTGCAGGTGAAGGTCAAATATTAACAGCCGGCGGTATTGATGCTCATATTCATTTTATTTGCCCGCAACAAATTGAAGAGGCATTAATGAGCGGGGTGACTACCATGATTGGTGGTGGTACTGGCCCCGCAACTGGTACCAACGCAACCACCTGTACTCCAGGTGCCTGGAATATTGGCAAAATGCTTCAAGCTACCGACGATATGCCAATGAATTTAGGGTTTCTAGGAAAAGGTAATGCTTCACTACCCATTCCATTAGCTGAACAATTAGCTGCGGGCACCATGGGCCTGAAACTTCACGAAGATTGGGGCACGACACCGGCTTCAATTGATAACTGTTTAGCAGTGGCTGAACAGTTTGATGTTCAGGTTGCCATTCATACCGACACATTAAATGAGTCTGGCTTTGTGGAAGACACATTAGCTGCATTCAAAGGCAGAACCATCCACACTTATCACACAGAAGGTGCTGGAGGTGGACATGCTCCAGATATTATTAAAGCCTGTGGTGAATCCTATGTGTTGCCCTCTTCGACAAACCCAACTCGCCCCTACACCATTAATACCGTAGACGAACACCTCGACATGCTAATGGTGTGTCATCATTTAGATCCAAGCATTCCAGAAGATGTGGCCTTTGCCGATTCCCGAATTCGAAAAGAAACTATTGCCGCAGAAGACATTCTTCATGACCTAGGTGCGTTTTCTATGATTGCCTCTGACTCACAAGCCATGGGCAGGGTTGGTGAAGTGGTGACTCGTACTTGGCAAACCGCACACAAAATGAAAGTTCAACGCGGCGGACTACCAGAAGATTCTGATTACTCAGATAACTTCCGTGCAAAACGCTACATTGCTAAATACACCATTAACCCAGCGATCGCACACGGCATCTCCCATGAAGTGGGTTCTATTGAAGTTGGCAAATTAGCTGATTTGGTTTTATGGAAACCTGCTTTCTTTGGCACCAAACCCAGCATGATTATTAAGGGTGGTTTCATTGCAGCGGCACCAATGGGTGACCCCAATGCATCCATTCCAACGCCACAGCCGGTACACTACCGCACCATGTTTGGTGGCTTTGGATCTGCTGCATCAAAAACGTCATTAACCTTTGTTACAGGTGCTGCATTGGAAGCTGAAGTAGCGAAAATCTTAGGATTAGAACGCACATTGGCAGCCTGCAAAAACACTAGAAATGTTACTAAGGCCAATATGATACATAACGCATGGCAACCCAAGGTTGAAGTTGACCCTGAAACC
>JANQHX010000090.1 GCA_028282465.1 Gynuella sp. | reverse complement strand
TCTCCAGCAAGTGAAATAGTTGGAGTCTTCACTAAAAACGCATTTTGTGCGGCGCCTGTTGCCATTACAAAAAAGCATCTTTCTGCCGGCAAAGATGTTAGGTATTTGGTAACAAATACCGGAAATGCAAATGCAGGTACAGGCCAAAGAGGTATGGATGATGCTCTTGAAACCTGTACCGCAATTTCAGCTTTAAAAAATGTTCCCATTGAATCTGTTCTGCCATTCTCTACTGGAGTGATTGGTGAATACCTACCCACTGAAAAGATTTGCCATGCACTTCCATCAGCTCTAGATAGTCTTGATGATGATAACTGGGAGGAAGCGGCTTGGGGTATTTTAACTACCGATACCCGACCAAAAGGCTCGAGCTGTCAATTCGAATTTGAAGGCGAAACCATTACTGTTACTGGTATTTCCAAAGGTTCGGGAATGATAAGGCCCAACATGGCAACCATGTTGGCTTATGTGGCTACAGATGCAGCAGTTGATAAAGTGGTATTGTCTCAAATTATCCAGGAAGCCAATGAAGACTCATTCAATCGCATTACTGTGGATGGTGATACATCTACTAATGATAGTTGTGTATTGATAGCAACAGGTACAGCTTCAGCATCAAAAGTTGAGTCAAAGAATCACCCTCTTTATCCATTATTATTAAAAACGATCAAAGAAGTCTTTTTAGATCTTGCTCAAGCGATAATAAGAGATGCTGAAGGTGCAACCAAATTTGTCGAAATTAAAGTAGATGGTGCCATAGATAAAGACGAAGCGTTAAAAACTGCCTATGAAATAGCACACTCACCTTTAGTAAAAACTGCGCTTACAGCAAGTGATGCAAACTGGGGAAGGATACTAGCAGTAGTTGGTCGTGCTGGTATTGAAAGTTTGGATCTTAGCAAGGTAGATATTTATCTAGATGATGTTTGTATAGTTTCAGGTGGGGCCAGAAACGAAAACTATTCCGAAGAACAGGGTGCCGCTGTCGTCGAAAGAGAAGAGTTTTCTATTGGGATTAAGCTTAACCGGGGTAAGGTGTCTGAAAGAGTTTTTACTTCTGATTTATCAAATGACTATGTTCGAATCAACGCGGAATACAGAACCTAATGGAAAAAGTCACACATGTAGCTGTTGGCGTCATTGAAAATACTAAGGGTGAAGTATTAGTTGCTAAACGAGACCAGGATAAACATCAGGGAGGCAAATGGGAATTTCCCGGAGGTAAAGTAGAACCCAATGAAGCAGTGCAAGACGCTTTAATAAGGGAGTTTAAGGAAGAGGTCGATCTTGATCTGACAGGGTATCTGATAACACCTTTTATGAAGAGGCAGTATTTTTATCCTGGTAAATCGGTTTTACTCGACACGTTTTATGTTTCGAACGTGGCCGAGGTTGCTAGAAGTAATGAAGGGCAAGAGGTTAAATGGGTTCCTAAAATAGATTTGCTAAATCTCCAGTTTCCATCTGCAAATAGAAGCCTGCTTTTTAAATTACTCCTAGATACGCTCAAACCTAAGCGGTTTATTCAGCAGTCAAAAGTTGTTTTAGAGTGCTTTGATTCTCTAGCATTTGAAGGGATGATCTGTGATATTGAAGATATAGGTAATAAAGATTTAGATTTTTTGGTTATAGAATTTAAATCCTGGTCGAGTCTAAGTAAATCAGATCTATTAAAAAACATTTCGAGTGTGGATACACCAATACTACTGGAAAAAGCCAGTGAGTCTCTGTGCATAGATATTGGAGTATCTGGAGCCATTGAGCTCAATTAGTGTTTAGTTGTTTCAGTTAAATCGTTTGAAAAACCATCGAACTCAACTTCATTCCCAGATATTCTGTGGCCTTCACTTGCCCACTCTCCAAGGTCAATGAGCTTACATCGCGGGGAACAAAAAGGTCGATCCTTATTCTCATTGACCCAGCTAACATTTTTGCCACAAGTCGGGCATTTAACAATTATAGGTTTAGTCATAGTTTAAATCGCTTAGCAAGGTTTGGTGTAGATTAATGCATTCTTCATAAAGATCATCCAAAGTCGAATCATTTCGAATAATATAATCAGCTCGGTTTAATCTATCTTCCCTTTGAATCTGAGAGGACATGATTCTTTTTATCTGAGCGCCCGAGTTTTTGTCTCTATCAATGGCTCTTGTTATTTGAATAGATTCATCAGTATCAACAACCACAATTTTATCGGCCATTTCGTATTGCTTGCTTTCCAAAAGAAGTGGTGAGACTAAGATGACATATGGTGTAGGGTAGTTATGTTTCAGTTTATTCTTGATATTCTGATTAATAATTGGATGAAGAAGCGATTCTAGCCACAGCTTTTGTTCTGGGTCGCTGAAGATTATTTCCCTTAACCTAGCTCGATTTAGCGTATCTTCAGTAGTAGTAATGTCGTCGCCAAAACGCTCTTTAATTTTAGTTAAGCATACTGACCCTGGCGTCACGACATCCCTTGCCTCTACATCAGCATCTACTACCGGTATGTTGAACTTACTTGAAAGAAACTCAGTGACTACAGTTTTTCCACTGGCAATACCGCCTGTTACTCCTACCACGGCAGGCATTACAGGGTGCCCATATACCAATTAATAATGCTATCTCCAAAAAATACATATATTGCAGCGGCACCGCACAAGTAAGGCCCAAAAGGAATGGGTATGTTTTTATCTCTTCCTAATATAATGATCAAAGTAATGCCTACTACGGCTCCTACTAAACTAGAAAGTAAAATAATTAGTGGAAGGCTTTGCCAGCCAAACCATGCTCCAAAAGCAGCGAATAACTTGAAGTCACCATAACCCATGCCTTCTTTTCCGGTGACTAATTTAAATAACCAGTAGACAGACCAAAGAGAAAGGTAGCCACTAACGGCACCGAATACTGAAGAATGTACGTCAGTAAAAACTCCATATAAAGACGCAATTAATCCAATCCATAACAAAGGCAAAACAATATTGTCTGGGAGTAGCTTCTCATCAAAGTCGATACCAGTTAAGGCTATAAGAGCTGAGAAAAAAACTAACAAAAGAACTGCTTCAGTGTTAGCTCCAAATACTAACGCCGTAATGAAAAATATAAGCCCTGTTATGAACTCGACTAGAGGATAGCGAATACCTATTTTACTTGAGCAATTTGAGCACTTGCCTCCTAAAAATATATAACTAAGAATTGGAATGTTTTCCCAAGGTTTAATTTTGTGTCCACAATTTGGGCAGGTAGATGCAGGAAATAGTAAGTTGAATTTTTTTTTGTGAATATCGGAAGAATCAATACCAAGGAAGTCTTTTGCTTCAATCGTCCATTCATTTTTTAGCATTACAGGAATTCTGTATATCACTACATTGAGGAAACTTCCGACAAGCAGACCTATCAGTGCAGTTAGAATAAAAAAAAGTGGAGTATTTGATGTTAAAGTTTCTATCTGAATCACTAGATTACATTGCCCATTTGGAATATTGGCAAGTACATGGCAACCACTAAGCCACCTACAACTACTCCCAAAAATGCCATAATTAATGGCTCCATCATTGACGTTAATCCTGCTACTTTTTCGTCTACTTCCTCTTCATAAATTACTGCAGCTTTGCCCAACATCTCATCGAGACTACCGGCTTGTTCTCCAATAGATACCATTTGGACGAGCATAGCAGGAAATACATTTTCAGCTTTCATTGATAATGCTAGTTCCGAGCCTGAAGATACTTCATTTTTTATGTTGCGTATCGAAGTTTCATATTTAATGTTTCCGCTTGCACCAGCAGCCGAGTCTAATGCTTCTACTAAAGGCACACCTGCAGCGAAAGTAGTTGAAAGGGTTCTGGCATATCTTGCAATAGCACTGACATTAAGAATTTCGCCAATGACTGGAGCTTTCAGAACTGCTCTTTGAACAGCATGTTTGAAGCCTAGTGACCGGCGCATAGCTTGTTGGAACAGAACAATCGTCAAAACGATACCTGCCAACCATACTAGGCCATGTTGTTGCAATGACTCAGACATATTTACCACAATTTGAGTAGGTAAAGGCAGCTCTGAGCCAAAATTAGCAAACATTGCATCAAACACAGGCACAACTTTCAGCAAAAGAATTGCAGTAACAATGGCTGCTATAATTATCACTGTAATAGGATATTTGATTGCACTTCTTACTTTCTTCTTTACGGATTCACTTTTTTCTTTGTAAATTGCAACTCGGTCAAGCATAGTTTCAAGTGCACCAGCCTGCTCTCCTGATTCCACCAAACTACAATAAAGGTCATCAAAATATTTTGGTTGCTTTCGAAGCGAAGAGCCAAAGCTGCCGCCAGAACTAACTTCATTTTTGAGTTCAAGTACTATTTTTGTCATTGTGGGGTTTTCTAAACTTTCAGACACTATGTCAAATGCTTGAACAAGCGGCACACCTGCTTTCATCATCGTCGCCATTTGCCTGGTGAATACCGTGATATCCTCACTCGTAACTTTCTTTGAACCAGAGAATAGTTTTATATCAGCAGCTTTTTTAGTAACTTTCTTTGCGGTTATCCCCTGCTTCCTAAGCTGTGCCTTTGCTATTGCAGGGCTTTGAGCAGAGATCTCACCTTTTATGAGCTTACCTTGTCTATTTGCTCCCTCATATTTAAATGAAGAAAGTTTTTGAGTTGTAGCCATAAATTGTTCTCTTAGTGGTCAGTGGTTACTCTGTTTACTTCTTCAAGGCTAGTTACACCTTGAGCTACTTTATACAGGCCAGACATCCTTAGGTCGTTAAATCCTTCTTTATTGAACTGGGCGTTTAAGTCTATCGCATTACCCTCTTCCATAATAATTCTTGAGATAGACGGTGTAACTTTTACGACTTCATATATGCCTACTCTGCCTTTGTAACCCTTATTACATTGATTACAGCCTTCAGGTTTGAAAACAGTTGAATTTTCAATCATCTCCTCAGTAAAGCCTTCTTTAAGTAGAGTTTCGTGAGGAATATCTGCAGGTTTTTTGCAATTATTGCATAAACGCCTAGCTAGGCGCTGTGCAATGATGAGGTTGACTGTGGTCGCTAAGTTAAATGAAGGAACTCCCATATTTAACAAGCGAGTCAAAGTTTCACCAGCACTATTGGTATGAAGAGTAGACATTACCATGTGCCCGGTTTGCGCTGCTTTGATTGCAATGGAAGCGGTTTCTAGGTCACGAATTTCTCCAACCATTATCACATCTGGATCTTGGCGCAAAAAAGCTCGTAATGCTGAAGAGAAGTCTAATCCTACTTTTATATTTACATTAACTTGATTGATGCCTTCAAGGTTTATTTCGACAGGGTCTTCAGCGGTTGAAATATTTATACCCTCAGTGTTCAGGATATTTAATCCGGTATATAGAGATACTGTTTTCCCTGAACCTGTTGGCCCTGTTACCAGGATCATTCCCTGTGGCTTACTGAGTGCCTCCATGTAAAGACTTTTTTGGCTATCTTCATACCCGAGGGCATCAATGCCCATCTTAGCGCTGCTTGGATCCAGAATCCGAAGTACTATTTTCTCTCCGAAAAGAGTAGGTAATGTGTTAACTCGAAAATCAATCGCTTTGGTCTTTGAAATTTTTAATTTAATTCTTCCATCTTGTGGAATCCGTCGTTCAGAAATATCTAACTGAGACATTACCTTCAACCTAGCAGCGATTTTGGTTGCTAGGGCGACAGGTGGGCGAGACATATCTTGTAATACGCCATCAACTCTAAACCTCACTCTGTAACTTTTTTCGTAAGGTTCAAAGTGAAGATCTGAAGCGCCTTTTTTAATAGCTGACAGTAACATTTGATTAATAAACCTAACAACGGGCGCATCATCCGCTCCGTCATCTTCTTCATCTTCTTTGCTTTGTGATTGAGCAACTTCAAGGTTATCTAAACTATCGTCGTCAAGGCTGTCAAAGGCATCAGTTCCATCATCCAAGAATGTTTCGAGTGCAGCGTTCAGTTTATCGTCTTCAACTAGAACTGAATCAACACTTAACCCGGTATGGAATTTAATCTCATCTAAGCCAATTAAGTTTGTGGGGTCAGAGACAGCAACGAAAAGCCTATTCCCACGCTTCACTAGTGGTATGGCGTGATGTTGGCTAATTAGTTTGTTATCGACTAAATCTCGGGGAAATATTTCTGGATCGAAAGAATGTAAATCAAATAGTGGTGTACCGAATTCTTCAGAAGCAGCTTGAGCCACTTGGTAAGAGGTTACCTGATCACTCTCAACCAGTTGGCTGACGAGGGGTACCCTGTTTTTTTTTGCTTGCTCCGTTGCCTCAATTGCGGCTTCTTCGGTAAGCAACTGATCGTTAACTAGTTTCCTAGCTAAACCACCTAAAAGAACTGCCATATCAATGCCTAATGTATTGATTTGTAACCTGTTTATAGTAAATGAAGTTTATCAGGCTTCAAGGTAAATAATTAGCCTCTCATGACAATG
This sequence comes from Gynuella sp., assembly GCA_028282465.1. Taxonomy (GTDB): domain Bacteria; phylum Pseudomonadota; class Gammaproteobacteria; order Pseudomonadales; family Natronospirillaceae; genus JANQHX01. Next base: position 9,956 of record JANQHX010000090.1, on the reverse strand, counting down.
GTAACTGATTAACAATAAAAGTTTGGTCTGGTGACCATTTTGGTCATCTTTGAGCTGACAATACAGATGAAAGCAACTACATTACCGATGCTTAAGGCCCTCACATCCAATGTTTATGGGGATTTATCTGGTTGGCATGTGTGTTGCTGAAGTAAAATCAAGTTCTGTCGTCCATGACATGGCTGGTATTTTAACTACATGAAAATAGACCGAAGAGTCATTTGAGGAGTGTTATAAATGAAAAAAGTGCAATCTGGTTTTACCCTGATTGAATTGATGATTGTTATCGCAATCATTGGAATTCTGGCAGCTGTTGCTGTACCTCAGTATCAAATTTACACCCAGCGTTCTACATCTACTTCCCAAGTTGTGGCTGCAATGAGACCCGTTCAGCTAGGTGTGGCTGAATTCGCGGCACTGAATAGAAGAATGCCAACAGATGCTGAATACAATGCACTTATGAATCCTATTACAGCAGCTGGGGCAGGAACAGCAACTGGCATGATTGCTACTGTTGTTTATGCTCGAGTAGACGATGACAATTCAACCATCACCGTGAGCTTTACGAATGTAGGCAATGAACCTGCTGGTTTGAGAAATAATGACGTCATAATTACTGGAACAGTTAACGCAGCTGGTGCTTCGATATTTACTGTAACCGGTGGTTCAGTAGCTGCTAACCTACGTCCAAGACTTCCAGGCTAATTCTAGCTTTTTAGTCTCTAAGAAAAGCCAGTTTATTTTAAGCTGGCTTTTTTTGTTTATGTAGGCAGAGATTTGAAATCTATTACCTCATTAACCTCTACCCCTCATATACCAAGCTAAAGACAAGGGTTCATGATAAATTCATTAAGCTTACTTGGTTACCTTAAACGAGTTAAAAGTTTTTCACCTGGCTCTGCTAATAAAAGGATGTTTTCTTCTATTTAGAAATCATCAATATCTGATATATGCACATGTTCGACTGCTACGTTTTGATATATATCTAGATAATGCTTGGCAGAATTAATTACTTTAGTTTTCCTCTTATTGTGTTCATTTTGTCTGATGACTTTACTAATTTTAATTGATATTGATGAAATAGTAGTCGAATTCCGTCTATAGCCTGGAAATATATAATAAACAAGTACTCTCGATTCTCTAATTACTTAGGAATGGTATAAACCCTCAAACTAAAATCCACAGGCCGAACTGCCTTAGTTAACAGTCCAACGGAAGCCCTGACCGGCTGCCCAAAATGCAGATGCTGTAATTTCTTCAAATCTAAAGACCCTGAAATCTCATACATGATTTTATCTCGCTGCTTGAGTTCAAGCTTCTCTACATTTTCTTGCCAATCATCCAGCATAATATAGTCGGGTAACTCCAATACTGCTTCATCTAATTGTTGATGATCTTCTACTTCTATCTCGATTTTGGCTTTAGGTGCAATTTGGTTGCACAGTTTTACTGCTTGATGAATTCCACCTGCCGCCGCGATGTGGTTTTCTTTCACTAAAAACATATCGTATAGGCCTAGTCTATGGTTCTCACAACCACCCACTTTTACAGCGTATTTTTGTGCTAAGCGAAGGCCAGGTATGGTTTTTCGGGTATCTAATACAATAACGCCTGTGCCTTCCGCAGCTTGTGCGTAAGCTCTTGAAGATGTGGCAGTGCCAGATAAAGTTTGAAGGAAATTCAGTGCAGTTCTTTCCGCGGTCAGAATGGAGCGTGAGTTTCCTGAAATATCGACTAGGTTAGTTCCATCATCTAGTACATCGCCATCTTTAACATGCCAAGTAAGCTTCACCGATGGATCCACTTGATAAAAAGCTTCATCAACCCATTCAGTGCCACAGACAATTGCAGTTTCTTTGCAAACAATGCTAGCACTGGAATATTGGTCTTCAGGTATTAGTTGAGCCGTGATGTCTCCCTCTTCAACATCTTCCTCTATTGCGAAAGCAACTGTGCGTTGCATGTGTTGTTTAAGTTTTTCGTAGTAGGGGACATCTTTTATTTTCATGGATTCTGTCTGATTGTTAACCAGCCGTTAGACTGGGTAAATTCGAGTTGTTTGAGTGCGCTCATTCCCAGTAACACATCTTGGTCAGCTGACATGCCAGGATTAAGATGAGCGTTTAAGTTAGTTAATTGAATAGAGCCAAATTGAAGGCGATCAATGCGAGTGCTGTTTACTTGTATATTCCCGTTAGCTGTACTGACTCTGTAGGGTAGGCCTTTGGAAAGCACAAGTTTGTTACCTAGATCTGCTGGGATAGATATACTGGTGGCGCCGGTATCCACTAAGAAATTAACTGGGATACCATTGATCGACCCTTTTATTCTGTAATGCCCAAAAGGGCCTGCAGGTATTGAAACAGAGTTAATACCTCCACTAGATTCAGTTACGGGTTTTTGGCTTTGGGTTTGCCAGTCATGAAACATCCAAGCGAGGATTCCAATTGCGAAACCCCAGGCTAGGATAGCCATGGTAGTGGACAAACCTTTATTTGGAGACTGTTGCTCAGTCATATCTCTACTTCCATTTGCGGCTGATATGGTACTGTTCTACGTCCACGGGTGCAAAAAGGAAATTGGCTTGTCTAGTCTTTTCAAAACGTCTACTGCACTATGTGAATTCAAACTAAAACCAGCATAAGGGATAGTCATTATGAAGCTGTTGGCCATTATTCTTGCCATTTGGCTGCAAAAACTGGTTGGAACCATACCAATCAATCAGCCGGATAGTTGGTTTAAGAGTTACCAAGCTTGGCTCTCCAATCGTTTTCCCAGGTTGGCGAGTCGACCGGTGGTTGAACTGCTGTTATGTCTTGCTCCACCTCTTCTGATAGTTGCTGTGCTGGACAGCATCTTCAGTAGTTTTTTGTTTGCCATTCTGTTCTCTGGCATTTTATTGCTTTGGGTGTTCGGTTCTGGCGGAATTCGTGACAAATTGGCTACCTATAATGGTTTGGATAAAACTTCCAAAATGGATTACGCCACAGCTCATCTTGCAGTGCCGGAGCTAGCCCAAAAACCAACACCAGATCAGCTACATCGAGCGGTCAGAGAATCATTGCTGTACACAACTTTTTCACGATTTTTTGCCACTTTCTTGTGGTTCGCAGTGTTTGGTCCGGTGGGAGCCGTTTTAGTCAGGTTGATTAATCTTTATATCCAAAATCTTGACGACCCTGAACAGCCCCATATTTGCAGAAACCTTCAGCATGTCATCCATTGGTTACCATTGAAGATTCATGGTTTTGCTTTTGCCCTTGTTGGTGATTTTCTAAACACGTTTAACCAGCTGGTTCGAGACCTAACCAATGTTTCAGATTCAAACCGAGTTCAACTAGTTAGATATTCATTTTTAGCACTGAATAAAAATCAAAACGAAGATGCCCAAACAGACTGGGGAGCTGTTGAACAAGACATTGCATCGAACGATTTAAATCAAACTTTATCCCTTATTGAACGATCTAGGTTGGTTTGGTTGATAGGCTTGGCCATGTTGGTCATTCTTGGGCCATAGCTATCTTTTCTTTGGACATCGCTATCCTCATCAAAAGTTTGCGCTTTTTGCTTGCCTAACCCTAAATGTTGTCTAAACCTAAGAATTAACGTTTAAAAAGAGGGCGAGTAATGGCCGGCTCCAAGCATCGGGTTGTCGTGGTTGAGTGTAACGACATTGCACCCTGGCAAGCGGCGCTGAATGAAGCATTTGATATTCTCGTTATTCAACCCAGTGCTGAATCTCTGTGTTCGGTTATAGACGAAGCATCACCTGACTTAGTACTGATTGAATCCGATGACGTCAATGGTACCTTTGAATTGATTTCCTGTGCTATTGAAACAGGCAAAGCCACAACCTATCCGTTAGTGTTCCTCGCAAACTCCACCGATCTTCAAGAAAGGTTAAAAGCGTTAAATCTAGGCTGTGAAGATCTGATTTTTAAGTCGATTCACCCAGACGAACTCGTTGCTCGATGCTTCAGAATAGTTTTCGACAAAATTGCCAATAAGCAGCTTAAAGGCCAGATCGACCTAGCGAATCAAGCGGCTTTTCAAGCGATGACAAACACTTCTCATCTTGGTAATAACATCCAGTTCTTTTTAGATAGTGTGGAATGCAGTAATTTAGATGAGCTGGGAATGCGACTCTTTCAATCGACCCAAACCTATGGCGTAAAATGCAGCCTACAGATTCGCAGTCGTTATCAAATTAAGAATTTAGAAGAAAACGGAATGCCAAAAGAACTGGTGTCGACCCTGTTATTTGAGCTTAAAGACAGTGGTCGATACGTCGACTTTGGTGCCCGTTCAGTGATGAACTACGGATGTGTATCCTTGCTGGTGAAAAACATGCCCACCGATGACCCAGATCGTTACGGCATGCTTAAAGACAATATTTTCTCTCTACTCCAGGGGCTCGACTCTAGAGTTAAAGCCTTAGATAACCTGCGTTTCATTGAAGAAGAAAAGACTACCATAATTCGACTTGTCACTAAGATGCATGAGGTAATGGCCCAGATAGATGAAGGGTTTTTAGATGTGATGAAGCAAAGTGCAGATATGGTGGATGAGCTTGGGGAGGGCATACATAATTTGATTGAGTACCTTGGGCTAACTGAGGAGCAAGAAAAAAGAATTGAGATGCTAATGACTCAAGCCATGACAAAAAATGAACAGATTTTTAGTCAAGGTCTTAAGCTGGACGAAGGCTTTGGTAAGATGATTAAAAAAATTGCTGAACTCATCGAAGACCCGGATCAGGTAGACGTCAACCAGATCGCCCAGCTGATCCGTGACTAAAGCTTAATGGAGCTGGAGCACCAAGGCGGCATTTTCGCAGTAATCCATTTCGTCAACATCGTTTTTATGTTTCCCTTCAGCCGACTTAACCTGAGAGTAGCTAGTTTGTGACCCTTTACAAATAGACAAGCCCAGCACTTTATTTTTACTTTTCACATAAACATCAAAAAGCGCATCACCGCGGGTAAGCTGCTCAAATACCAATTTCTTTTCACTGATGGTGAAGGTTTTCGCGCCTTTCTTGCTCGACATACTAAAGGGTTTGTTGTCTGGCGGTATTACAAACACAGCATCATCGCGAATCTCAATACTGGTAAAATTACTATCTGTTTCTACAACCAAGGGAAATATATCATTCTCTGCAAACGCTAAGCTTGAAGTGGTGGCCATGAGCATGGCGGCGCTAAACGTTTTAAGCTTTTTATGAAGTGCCATGTGAATACCTGTAACAAAAAGATCCTCTCTTTTAGGTATAGGTGAAGATTTGTAAAATTGCCAAAGATTGAAAAACTGTTATTTGTCCTTATATCGGTACAAATTTTACGCTTGCTGGGGAAGTCATCATGTCAGAAGTTCGTCATAACAAACTACTCATTCTCGGATCAGGGCCTGCCGGTTATACCGCCGCTGTGTACGCTGCCCGTGCCAACCTAGATCCTGTACTTGTCACTGGAATGCAAATGGGTGGTCAGTTAACCACCACTACAGAAGTTGAAAACTGGCCGGGTGGCCCCGCTGACCTGCAAGGGCCGCAATTAATGGAAGAAATGAAAGCGCATGCAGAGCGCTTTGAGACTGAAATCATTTTCGATCATATCCACACCACAGATTTAAGCGAGCGCCCTTATAAATTGATTGGGGATGCTGCAACCTACACCTGTGATGCGCTCATTATTGCAACTGGAGCAAGTGCAAGATACTTAGGCTTAGAAAGTGAAGAGGCTTTCAAAGGAAAAGGCGTTTCTGCTTGCGCAACTTGCGATGGTTTCTTTTACCGCAACAAACCAGTTGTAGTCGTGGGTGGAGGTAATACTGCTGTTGAGGAAGCTCTTTATCTTTCGAACATTACCAGCAAGGTTTATGTCATTCATCGTCGTGATGAATTCAGATCGGAAAAAATTCTAGCTGATCGTCTGAAAGATAAAGCGGCCAATGGCAATGTCGAAATCCTATGGGACTCTGTATTAGAAGAGGTTGTGGGTGACGACATGGGGGTTACCGGTGCCAAGATTAAAAATGTCAAATCAGACGAAATAACGGATTTGACCGTTGACGGAGTGTTCATTGCAATTGGGCATACTCCAAACACCGGAATATTCGATGGCCAGTTAGATATGGATGGCGGCTACATCAAAGTAAAAAGCGGTTTACAAGGTGGCGCAACCTCCACAAGCACGCCAGGTGTTTTCGCCGCTGGAGATGTGATGGATCAGGTTTATCGTCAGGCGATTACATCTGCTGGCTCGGGCTGTATGGCCGCTTTGGATGCTGAGAAATACCTAGATGATTTGGAAGCAGAAGCGAGTTAGTTTTTAGAAACTCATTGATCTGAAATTTCAAAACGTTTTAAAGACGGCTGGTTACTAATCTAATCAGCCGTTTTTCGTTGTGAATACTTGGTGTCATAAATGCGTAGAAATTCATTTAGGTGGTAAGGTTAGATTCAACTCCAAAATGGATTGGTTGTCTTCTTCACTGATATTTACCTGAAGCTGGTCCATATCTATATCAACATATTTATTGATAGCTGCTAGCAAATCCCGTTGAAGAGCGGGTAGGTAGGCAGGTGCATTTCTTGTTTTTCTTTCATGAGCGACAATAATTTTTAATCGCTCTTTAGCTAATGAAGCTGATTTTGGAGAAGTATCTCTAAAGCGATCTAAAAAACTCATAGCTAGCCTCCAAATACTCGTTTCAGAAACCCTTTCTTCTCTCCATCTAGGAAGCGGTGCTCAAGCTCCGCGCCTAAAAATCTTTGCACTGAATCTGAGTAACTTTGGCCTGCCAAACTTTTTTCTTCAAGAATGACCGGTTTACCTTCATTAGAGGATTTCAGTACCGACTCATCTTCTGGAATGACGCCTAGTAACGGGATAGCTAATATTTCTAATACGTCATCCACTGAAAGCATTTCACCTTTTTCAACTCGAGTTGGATTGTATCGAGTGAGCAATAGCTTCTCTTTAACTGGCTCTATACCAGCTTCCGCTCTACGGCTTTTACTTTGCAGTATTCCTAAAATTCGGTCTGAGTCTCGAACGGAAGACACTTCTGGATTTGTGACAACAATGGCAGTGTCGGCGAAGTATAATGCCATCTGCGCACCGTGTTCGATGCCAGCGGGAGAATCACAAATTATGTAGTCAAAACTATCTGACAGTTCGTTTAATATTTTTTCGACACCTTCAATAGTGAGTGCATCTTTGTCACGAGTTTGAGAGGCTGGCAGGATATAAAGGTTTTCACAACGCTTATCTTTGATCAACGCCTGACTTAGATTTGAATCACCTTGAATAACGTTAACAAAATCGAAAACTACTCTACGTTCGCAATTCATTATTAAGTCTAGATTTCGAAGGCCAATATCAAAATCTATCACTACGGTCTTTTTACCCGCTTGTGCTAACCCCATGCTGAGCGCTGCGCTGGTAGTGGTTTTACCCACGCCACCTTTACCAGAAGTGACTACGATAATTTCAGCCAAGTTAAATTCCTCAATCTAATTGTTCGGTGACTAGGTTGTCTGAGTCCAAGTAAACTCTAACGGCTCCCTGAAGTTCTGGCATATCATCCCGCACTCGATAAATACCTGCAATAGAAACCAACTCCGCTGTTAAGTCTCGGGTAATGATCGAGCTGTTTAAATCGCCAGACGCACCAGCGATGGCTCTACCTCTTAACGGCCCCCAAACTTGGATATCACCGTCAGCAATAATTTCTGCACCTGCACCTACCTGCGACATGACAACTAAGTTTTTGTCTCGTGCGTAAATTTGAACGCCTGATCGTACAGGCTTGCTGATCACCATTGTTTGTCTTTGATGATTAGCACCGCCCTGTTGAGATTTATTTATTTGAGAGGGTGCTATCCAGGGTAAGCCTAGTGTATCTGAATGGGTTGGTTCATCCGAAATACGACTATATACCCCCCACACTAACATCTTTCTGGCTTGGCATAGTTGAATCAGAATAGAAGTGTCTAAAGAACCGTTATTCTCAAGAATCACTCGAGATTCCGCCACCATGGCTGGCGATTGTTTGAGATGGTTGTCTAGCGCTATTTCAAAGTCGTGGATACTGTTGGCGTCGGTGATTAACCGAAAACTTGGCTGGAACTCTGCTTTGAGTTTTATGGTCATGTTAGTACTTAGTTAGGGTGTAACCTTCAGATTCTAAGTAGTTGGGCAAGCTATTCGGCCCCAACAAGTGGGCAGCGCCCACAACTACAAATATCGGTTTTTTATTCTTTAACCCCATCAAAAAATTACTCCAGTTTAGATTTCGTTTATCTAGAAGCCAGGTTTTCATGTCGGGGTATTTGTTTAATTCGTCTAAGACTAACGCACCTAATTTATTATCTTCTCCAGCTTTCCAGTGCTTAATCATGGGTCCTAACATGGAATCCAAATTTTCAAGGTCAGCAATGGTTTGGGTTAAAACGAAATCTGAATCTTTCCCCATGGCTTTAGTAAGAAAATCTATTTGTTGCTCTGGAGTTTCCAGGCCAAAGGTGGGTTTGTTAAGGCGATTCGCAAGATTTTGGAAGTGCAAATCTATGCCTAAATGGGCTGAATATCCCAGCGCCATCATTTTTAACTCAGACAGCACCACTGAAAAATACCAAGGCTGTCGATATTGAAAAAGCTCAATAGGCGTGTTGAGTGCCTCTGCCGCTTTTTTTGCTTTTTGGTAAGTTTCTTTTGAAACTATTTTTTCTAAGGTTTGACCTTTTTCGAGCAAAGATGCTTGGTTAACCACATTTGCAATGTGTTGCTCATTGCCAGTTATGGCTAGCTCCAAATAAAGGGCTTCAGACTCTTTGAAAGCTGTTATCACTTGATCGTCTATCGGATACATATCTTCCGATGCCACGTGAATAGAACCAAAAAGATAAACTGTGTGGTTTTCTTTTTGGGCTTTTAGAAATACTCCTTGGCTATCGGCCAGTGCGAGTCCGGTTAGAATTTGGAATATAGCGGGGAGGAGAATGAGCCTAAGCTTCATGATTTGTGATTCTCGATAAACTGTTGTAAAGATTGCTCTCGCATTTCTAATGAAAACTTCTCATCAAGAATACTGGGTTCAGCAATACGGCTTTCACATTGGGATTCAGAAAGAGGGCAGCGTTCACAGGTTTCGTTGACGTCCATCTGAGGCACAGAATCATCATTCCAGAATTTAACCGTGTCTTTGAACTGTTTATCAATCTGAAACCCTAAGGTCATACCCGCATTCATATTATTATTTAGGCTCATGGGTCTCGCAATGGCGATATTAAAAAACTCTTCACCACTGGCTAAGAATTTCGATCGTTGTGCTGCCACCATGAGTTTAATATTTTTTCCCTGGCTCTGATGTTCAGCTAGATTTTTCAATAAACTGATGGAAACCCAGCGTCTACAATGATGTTCATTAGGGCCGACGCCTCTGGGTACAAATATATTAGTGGTATTTAATTCTTTGGTAAGGTGGAATTTGTCGATACCTGCCTCATTTTGCAATCGCAAATAATGCATTTGTTTTAAACCAAAATGATGGGGCAATAGTTGGCTAATGCGATAAACAAAGGTTTCTGGTGTTGCGGAATACTTATTGATAATTGATTCGAATTTATCGCTTTGCCAAGTAGGCATGCTTAACAGTTCGGTTAGATCAAGCTTCAGGTCGTGCTCAGGTAACGTCACCGCGCCAGCAAAGTAAGAAGCCTTGAAGTTATTTAAAACTTCGTCAAAAGACTCCGCCTTAATCCAGGATGAAGTAATGGGCCTTGGCGTTAAATTCATATACCGATAGCCAATCTCTCTCAGCAAGACAAACACCCTTTGTTGAGTGAATAGGCGCCGATTGATGATTAACTTTTCTTGAGCGCCTTGAATCCATACAGACCTCAATGAAGAAAGGTTGTCTTGCTCATCCATACTTTCGTAGAGAACTTCGAC
>JANQHX010000071.1 GCA_028282465.1 Gynuella sp. | reverse complement strand
CTCGTTCATGTAACAGGTTACACCACACTCGCTGCGCCTTGTTTGTCTCAAAAAATAGCCGACGGCAGCGTGAAAAAATTAGTGTGAACAGGCCCTAGCCTAATTGTCATAAAAGTTTCACCTGAAACATTCAATTCACTTGCCATAATTTATTGCGATTGGGGGTTTTATGGTCAAACATCATTACAAGTCAATTAGCGTTGCCACCATAGTCAGTGTGTTTTTCGCTAGTCAAATTCTTTCTACCAACACCAAAAACGTTAAAGTTAATTTTGAACCAGAGGTCATCGGAGAGGTTAGCCCAGAGTATCTTTCGGTGGCGATTGACTTAGCCATTATTGTTGAAGGCGCCTGGTGGCAGGATGAAGATGTACTTCAACTCAATCATCCTGATTTAATGGCAGCAGCAAAACTGTTGTCTCCTGCTTGGATAAGAATTGGCGGTACTGAAGCAGACAACGTTTACTATCAGTCGAATAACAACATCTCCTCAGACTATCGTCCTTTTGGGTATGGCTCAACCATTCGCCCCGAAGCATTTTATCAACTGCAACAGTTACTGGATTACTCCAACAACCAATTGATGTATACACTCAATGCTGGCCCTGGCCCAAGACGGGACGGTGAGTGGAAAGAGTATCAATTAGCAAACCTAATAATGGACTTTCCATTTTTATTCGCTGCACCCAGTCTTTTTGAATTAGGGAATGAAATAGGCTCGTTCTGGTTTAGTCATGGTTTTGAAGAGCAGATTTCCTGGGAAACTTATGGCCAAAACTATGAGGACGCTAAAGATTATCTGCAACAACTCAACCCTAATTATTTATTGGCTGGGCCGGCCAATGCATTTTGGCCCTATCTCGGAGAACCTGGCTCCACTCTGTTTGGATCTTCATTTGAGTTTTTAGAGCAACATAAACCCGATATTTTCACTTGGCACTACTATCCCAGCCAATCAAAGCGCTGCCCTATTCGAACCCTAACCAACACCGTTAGTGCTCTGTTAGACCCAGGTCTTTACACCGAAACTCATCGGCAAGCGGCCTGGGTTCAAGAACAGATCAATACATTGTCGCCCCAGAGCAAACTGTGGCTAGGTGAATCTGGCCCAGCACAATGCGGAGGGCAACCGCAAATAAGTGATAGATTCGTTAACAGCCTTTGGTGGTTAAGTCATCTTGGTATCATGGCTCAATATGGCAACGAAGTAGTCATTAGACAATCGTTAATCGGTTCGGATTATGGATTACTTCAGCATGATGACTTCTCACCCAACCCAGACTTTTATGCCAGTGTGTTATGGAAAAAGCTAATGGGAGAAAAAGTACTCAAGGTATCTAGCAATGATCAACGGCTTATGGCCTTTGCACATTGTGAGAAGCGCTCAGACCAAATCATGTTATTAGCCGTCAACATAAATGATGAACCGGTGAATCTGAGTTTGAACAACTTAACAATGAATGAGCTCATCTCAGGCACCGGATTAAATCTAACGTCCAGAATTACTTTTCTAAATAGACAAATTGCCGAGACGTTAAATAAATTACCCTTGATCATGCCTTGGCAAACGTTAGAAGCAGAGATCCTAACTTTACCTCCCCATTCCTATAATTTCATTCGTAGCCAAGTCACTGGTAGTACAAACCCCTGTAGCCATTAAATTGATGAACCAGTCTACAGACATAATGCATGTCGTGGTCTAGTCTTATTTCTAACGGCCACTAACTGTCTCTATGAAAGCTCTTATCAAATCACTCACAGGTAGTGTTAGAGATTTACTACCCATCATACTTGTTATCGCTTTCTTTCAAGCTGCGGTGTTGCAGCAGCCATTACCTCATGTTTTAGAAATTTTATTGGGTGCCTTAATGGTTGTGATTGGGCTAACGCTTTTTATTCAAGGCCTCGAAATGGGTTTGTTTCCAGTTGGCGAGTCCATGGCTTTTTCATTTGCTCGTAAAGGTTCGCTTTTTTGGCTATTAGTGTTCTCGTTCAGTCTAGGATTTGGAACCACAGTAGCTGAACCTGCGTTAATTGCTGTGTCTGCTGAAGCGGCGCATGTCGCTGCGGAAGGTGGCATGATTGAAGACTCACCCGTCGCACAAGAGAATTATGCTTTTGGTTTAAGAATGACCGTTGCAGCCAGCGTAGGATTAGCCATCCTTATCGGTGTTCTTCGCATTCTTAAAGGCTGGCCTATTCAGTATCTGATTATTGGCGGTTATATCGCAGTCATCGTAATTACTATGTTCGCGCCAAAGGAAATTATTGGTATTGCCTATGACAGTGGCGGAGTCACAACATCTACCATTACTGTGCCGTTAGTGACCGCTCTTGGTGTTGGGCTGGCATCCAGTATTAAAGGCAGGAATCCAATGATTGATGGATTTGGATTAATCGCATTTGCTTCACTCACACCAATGATATTTGTGATGATTTATGGGATTGTTCTGTAATGAATTGGATCGCCGATTTTTTTAGTACACTTCTGTCAACGATAAAGGATGTGTTACCCATTGCTGTCATTATTTTTGGTTTTCAGTTTTTAGTCATTAGAAGGTCTATCAACAATTTTCCAAAAGTGATGATGGGGTTTGCATTGGTAATTCTTGGATTATCATTTTTTCTTCTTGGACTAGAAAAAGCGTTGTTCCCGGTAGGAAAATTAATGGCAGAGCAACTCACATCCATAAACTCAGGCAGCTCTGAAAATAGCTTCCTATGGGTGTATCTCTTTGCATTTTCAATTGGTGCTAGCACCACCATCGCGGAGCCTTCTTTAATTGCGGTGGCACTCAAGGCAAATCAAGTGTCAGGTGGCACTATTTCAGTTTGGGGGTTACGCATTGCCGTAGCAATCGGCGTCGCCATGGGCATCGCCTTAGGCTCTTGGCGCATAGTGAGTGGTTACCCCATTCATTGGTTTATCATTACTGGTTACATGATTGTAGTGGTGCAAACCTATTTCGCGCCAAAACTCATTGTGCCATTAGCGTACGATTCCGGAGGGGTAACTACATCAACGGTAACAGTGCCGTTGGTAGCAGCGTTGGGCCTGGGGCTCGCAGAAAATATTCCCGGCCGCAGCCCATTGATAGACGGTTTTGGATTAATTGCATTTGCCAGTTTATTTCCCATGATCACCGTCATGGCATACGCTCAGTTATCTCAGCGAAAATCTAAAGAACAATCACCTGACTCAGAAAATCAAACCGAATCAACTCAGCTCAAAGGAGAAAACTCATGAGATTCAAACTCATATTGGTTTTCTGTGAAGACACCAAAACCGAAATAATTATGGATGCCGCACGGGAAACTGGTGCAACAGGCGCCACAATTATTACCAACGCCAGAGGTGAAGGTGTTAAGCAAAAGAAAACTTTTTTTGGACTTTCATTAGAAACCCAAAGAGATGTCGTTTTATTTTTAGTTGAAGAACATTTAAGTCGACAGATTTTAGAAAAAATTAATACCGTTGGTGAATTTGATACATCACCAGGTACAGGCATCGCGGTACAAATAGACGTAGAAGATGCAGTGGGAGTCGCCCACCAAGTAGAAGAATTAGTGGAAAAAGTTGAGGACGAATTATGAGCAAGGGTATCACTTGTGAAGAAGTCATGCACCAGCGATATCAGTTAGTCGATGGCTTAATCACTGTTTCTGAAGCATTAAAAATAATGAAAGACAATGATTATAAAAAGGTGATCATCAAAAAAAGAAATGACTCAGATGAATTCGGCATGCTTCAGCTGTCTGACATCGCGAAAAAAGTCATTGCCAAAGACAGATCTCCAGACCGTGTCAACGTATATGAAATAATGGCAAAACCCGTGATATTTGTTCGACCACAAATGGACATTAAGTACTGTGCCCGGCTGTTTGATACCTTCGGCCTTTCTAGCGCACCTGTGATTGAAAACGACGAAGTAATAGGCATGGTAAGCTACAACGACATAGTTCTAAGGTGGCTAGATTACTTAGAAGCTGAGTAGCCAAATTCGAATTATTGGTTTACTGAATCCGGTTTCCATAGGTTATAAACCAACCGAGCAGTCAAAACCATGGCTACCGCCAGTATAAAACCAGACGCATAAATTAAGCCTGTTACTTTGTAGACAGGCCCATACATATAGAATTCCAACACCATGTATGCACAAAGCCCTAGTAACATACCTAAGATATACTTATTAAAACTTGCGCCATATACATATCCCAAAAACAAATGTGGGACGGAAATCATCACTAGAACATATATTGGTGATATGGGCATAAATGATGCCCATAAAGCTAAGCCAAACATCACGAATGCACCGGTAACGTAAGCAGCAATTTGATTCATGATCAAAACCTTTCAGTTCTCAACTGCAAACACTCTGACAAAACTGAGCAACCATAGCCATTCGACCATGGTGGAAATGATATTAATCTAAAGCTGGAAACCCCACACATCATTCAGTAGCCTAATCAAATTGACCTTTTAACAAGCCTTTAACTGGAGAAACATTTGTTGACTAAAACCAGCCGTTTTTTTGCATATTTAAACCGTTTAAGGCTAATAAAGCGTTGGGGGCTGATGAGAAACACCCAAGAAGAAAATGTGATGGAGCACAGCTGGCAAGTGTCTACAATTGCTCATGCGCTTGCAGTCATCTCCAAAGAGAAGTTTAACCAGGATATTTCACCAGAAACCGTTGCTACCACTGCGCTGTACCATGATTGCAGCGAAATTATCACTGGAGATATGCCTACACCGGTAAAATATCATAGCGAAACCATCGCTAATGCTTACAAAGAAATAGAGAGTGAAGCCGAATATGAACTGTTAAATCTTCTGCCTGACTCCCTTCAACCAAGCTTCTCAAAATACCTACTCCATCAGGAGATTCCAGCGGATGTTGCGTTAATAGTAAAAGCAGCGGATAGAATCAGTGCCTATTTAAAATGCCAATCAGAATTAGATGCGGGGAACAAAGAATTTACCACTGCGCTTGAAGAAATAGAAAAGTCGATTCGAAAAATGAAGTTACCTGCGGTGGAATTCTTTATGGGCACATTTGTTGAAAGCTATCAGTTAACCTTGGACGAATTATTAAAACAACATGACGAACAGATCAAAGATTAACCCAAAGTTGATGAATATTTTCCTCTATTCATTGCTTGAATTAGATCTCCGTGGCAGACTTTCAAAGTCGCATGGATTAGCTATCGCCCTAAAATGAATTCCCCGTCGGATTTACCAGCAGATCTCGTTTGGGATCTTCAAGCACTTAGAGAACCTGTACACGCAGGCAAGTTTTTTCAGTCATTTCGAAATAGTTTTTTAATCTATTCTCGAACCATTGGAAAACTGTATTCCAAATACAACTCTCACTTTACTGGTGGCGACGGCAAGACATTGGTAATACTTCCAGATTTCACAAACTTTGATGCCATTTACCATGATATTCGTGAAACTGCCGTCATACCCACTGACGTTTACATTTTCGCAGAACGGATAAATGGTAAAAACCATGTCTATTTATCGGGAAGAACTCAGGATCAAAACAAAATTAAACTGCCTTTTATTAAGGGTTTAAAAACACTACGTAAAGGCGGTTTTCAGGAAGGCAGTTTTTTACCTGTATTGATGCAGGGAGATTTGCGTGAAATGCCCGACCGCTCTGTGCCCTATCTAAGATTAAATAGAATTGAGATGAATGAGCTTGATTATAAATCGACATTCGAAAGAGACGACATTGAAAAAGCATCTTGGTTCAAAGTAAGAGAACAGTTTCTGCGACGCCAATAATTATCACATTTCAGAAATTACTAATATTTATAAATATTACTGGTAGTAGTACTCTCGGAGCTTATCTTTTTTAGAACTTCGAAATTAGCGTTGGTTTTCATCGAGCATCAAAATCTAGCTAATAAAAATGTTCGTTGGTTGAATTAAAACTATCACATAAAAAGATGCCCCGCCTTTCAGCAGGGCATTTCTATTTAGTCTCTACAAATTAAATCGACATAGCCATTAGGCTTAAATATTGGTGGTTGGCCACAAGGCCCGCAGAACGCAACATAGTCATCCCAGTAGAGAGACATGTCTTGTTGTCTTATATTAAGGCGGAATGTTTTTCCTGAGTTGGGGCCACAAGTTTTCGGCCCGGTGAATGATGGGATGCTACCTCCAGAATCTCTTACTTGCTTCTCAACCCACATAACCACAGTGCTAATAGCCTTCTTACTGCTAGTAAACTCTTCTTGAACACATTTGTTTTCGCCATAGAGATAAGCGTGATACCAGGATCTACCCTTAAATATGCCATTGCCACTGACTTTGGAATAATGTTGAAGCTGACGATAGTAATCTCTCGATTCGAGATTCATGGCTTTAAAGGTATCCAGAAACTGATGGGCATAATATTTCAAATCATTTTTCTTATGGCCTGAAATACCTGATGCTGAATCGATCCAACTAAAGAAAGCATCGTAATGTTTGTCAACATCACTATGATTAAATGCATTATTTACACGGTATTTTATTACTGAAAATTCAGCACGGTTCGCCTTAGACAACTCAACTCGATTTATTTTAGATACTGCCCAACCCAAAGGAGGTGTGTAATTTGATCTAGCCTCTCTGGATCTAGATTTAGGCCAGTGTTCATCAGTTGAAACATTAACAACAGCTTGATTATCGTAGCTTAGTGTTTGACCTGGCAAACAGTAAAACGAACCAGGAGTAGTCTTGTACCCATCGAACAAAGGGTAAATTCGACCATCAATGGTTCTAGTAGATGCTAAGGAATACCCGCAAACAAAAACCATAGCAACAGCTAATAAATGTTTAAGTGACATTATTCTCTCCAAAAAATATGCATGAAATTAATTAAACAATTTGTAGCCAGTTCTTAGACGTAAGTTAACCGCACAAAAGTTTAGTCATGGTTTGAATAATATAGATTTGTTAATTAGTGAATGATTTATTAATAATTTTTTATTAAGAATTTTCTGACATGCTCGCCGGATTTAAGTTGGGTATCACGTTACCGAGAGCAACGTAATCTACCTACTTAACGATTAATCCATATTCATTATTGATAGAAAAAGTGGTCTCATTGATTCCTCACCTATCGTCTTGAGTTTGAGGGAAAGGTAAATCATTCAATTGTGTATGAATGAAGAACAATTAGATCCTTCGGATATACAAATAGAGTGTGTAGAACCCCTTTATTTCTTTAGCCTTTTTTCATGCGCCGCTACCAAGCTATTAGATAATGAGCTTCCAGACTCTATCCTTGAAAACGTTAGAAGAACTTCTTTAAAGTCTTTCGCATATATGAGATATTCTTTAACTTCTAGATTAAAGGAGCTAACTCTCTTTACGAAAAATTCTAATCTGTCCTCAATTTTTTCTAGCAATTCCAACTCAGTCAATTGTAATTCTTCATCAACATTCAATGAGGATAGTTTTTCTTCCCAAATCCTTGAAGTTACAAGTTCATATCTTACATCACGTATATAGTTACTATGTATCTCTTTCATACGTGTGGTCATTACAGTGGCTCCCCATGCTCCTAACTCAACCTTACACATAGTTTCTGACGGTATTTGATCGCTGCATTTAGTGACTATACCAGAGTCACAAACAATAACTACGTTATTACCGTCCGCATACACTGTTGCACCAGAGTTCGAATAGCTAAAAGCTTAACTAGTCGGGCTTGAATTTGGAATGGGTTTCCTATGACTATATCTATAAATTATCAGGAGGAATGGTTCTTTAGAAAATCTAAAAGTTGGATCTGAACACTATCAATATCTCCATAAATGCCTTCCTGAGCATCATCAAATGCGTCTTTAAATGATGTGTACTCGGGAGAACCATTTTCAATAACAGAGCACAAGTTAAATAAGCTATTAGCAACCTTAATTGCATTCTCACTGGATTTACTGGCTGATATTAAAAACTCCTTAAATAGATTTTTAAGCAACATATTCTCATCAATATTTTCAGAAAGCATATTGAGCTGAGCTGACAAACCACTTAAAGTTGACTCTTTATTGGCTGCAATTTCAAATAGCTCTAACTCACAGTTTCCTGAGCTACTATCAATATTTTCTTCCGCCCAATTGATGACGTCAGCATTAGTATAAAAACCAGATATCAAGCCAAGCCTAATAACTCCAGCCCTAAGTCCTTGTTCCATGCTTAACCTCCAATCGTTATTAAAGTTATTACTTTCCCGGTTGCACTTACAACAACAGTAACGCCCGGCTCTACATAAACAGTTGTCCCTGGCATTTTACCTTTTGTTTTAGTACTATTTCTAATCGCATTAATTACAGCTGTTGGCGGAATCCCTCTACCTTGCTTCAGCTGTATAGCATGTGATCTAGAAGAAATTCCCTAAACCAGAGGAAAAAGGCAAGAACGGACTCCGTTATTTTGGAAATATAAGTTATTTGCATTCAAGATTTATCCTGCCTATATCCAGTGCCACAACGCCCTTATCCCGGTAAGTATTAATATCAAAAGACTCTTGCCAACTTATACAACCTTCCGATTCAACAAGGATCGAGACTTTATCTTTTTTGAAAATATTAAAGCTTGTATTTCGACCCCAGAAGTAAGATTTATCCAAGTTGAACATGCTCCTTTTGGTAATCGGTTCTTCCAGTATGATTCTATTTTCTCTTGTGTCATCAAGGCTTAAATCAACAAGTGTTAAAACTATATCTTTTTCAGTTGTGGCATCTACAAAACCTTTAATACTAAACCTCGTTCTATAATCATTTGTTGTGCAAGAGCAAACACCAAAGACAGCTAAAAATATTAAATATTTTGACATCATCTATTGCTCCGTCACACTGTTTTGAGTTCCATCATCTTCAGGCATTCCACAACCATCACCGTGCTGCTAACTGCACGAATATGCCCATTCTTGAATAGTAGCAGGCCCAACAGCCTGAGAATTCTCAGGATAATTTTGATCGGCTACTATTGATAAATGCCTAATGGGAGACCCACTTATTTCATTTAGTTTAGAATGAGAGAGACCATTATACGTTTTATAAATTTAAAGAACACTGGAGATTTAAAATTCAGTGGTTAGATTAAATCTGATATGGCTCTCTACATCTATTCTAATCAACCCATTCTATAGCTGGTTTATCGCCTAAGTTTGAAGAGTGGTTTATGCAACTTTCTCCTATCTAATAATAACACCGCTGTATCTATTAATAAAATCTTGTCTAATTGAGCGTTCCTTTTTTGTCCATGAATGTCAAACCCATATTGCTACTAAAAATACATATCCCCAAGAAACCCAAAGAAGAGAAGCTACTGCTAGATAAATAATTCGCTTACGTTTGAAGAACAGAAACACCGGTGTTAACGTTGACAATAATGCTGAGAAAACTATTGGCAGTGTAACCGAATTCCCAGGTATAGAATTATCAAAAAGAAAGAGAAACAAGCCCCATAGAGGCCCTAGCAATAGTAGAAAGCAAGAGGTCATTCAACTAACTCAGTTAAAAATTCTTCGAAATATACAACAAAAACTCAATCAAACTCATCATCGAAATTCAATTTATCTAAGTATAATACCTCCATTATCTTAGATTCACTGCTATTGCAACCTTACTTCGTAAGTTCATCAGCAAAATAATTCTTGATTGAGTCGAACTTCGCATGTGTACCAACACTAATAAAAACTGAACACTAAGCAACGATTTTAAAGAACCATGAATAAACTCCAACGGATCAGCCTCGCCTTTGCCTTATGTTCCAAAATAGATTTGATGTACCTTTCCTAAGAAGCTGTCAGCTTTTTACAATAGAAGCCTGCGGTTACCGAGCTTAGAGGGGGTTAAAATACCCTTCCCGTGACGATTTTTTATAGTTTATTTTTAAATGATCTATTGCTTTTATTACTCTTGTAATAGCCTTTCATTTTTAATATTGGCAAATACTTTTTTGTAAACAGAATTACACTTGATAGTACTGACGTAATATAGCTCACCATGAAAAAAATCATAAAATACTGATTTTCTTCAAACTCTACGCCTATCTGAGGAAAATTTAAAAAAGTAAATGGAACAATCAACACACAGGCTAAGATTAAAAAGATCAGTATCACTAAAAAATTTTTCAATAACGCAATCCAATTACTGATTTTGATCAACGCAGTACTATAAAGTGAAACTGCTATCATAAGTGATATTGAGTAAACAACATATATGCCTAAAGTAAAAACCCAAATATTCATATAACCTCAGTTAAATATATATTAATTCGATATCCCAGAGGCCATTAGGATCCGACACCCAACTTACATAACTGACGATCAGTCCAGATAACTAGCTTGTCTCGCTTAATTCAAAGGTTCTCGTACTTATCATATGAATCCAAGATTTCAAACAAAGAGTTAAATTGAACCGAAACAACAAATGAAACTAGAAAAATAATTACTATACCTTGAAACATCAACCTAGCCGAAAACGTACCAGCTAAAATCAGCGAATATAAAGATAGTATCAGTATTTGACAACTCAATGAAAACAGAAGATCAAGACTTATCTTCCCAAGAAATGGATATACAATATAGATTTGCAACTTGATCATAACTGTAAGTACTAGTGGAAGACTAGAAGCTAGTAAAATAAAGCCGCTATTTCTGATAATTCCAAAAAGCATAATCAATTGAGACACCAATACTCCAAAAAACCAGTATTTTTGAGTGTATTCAACGTTCCAAAATCCAATTTGAAACGGTATTCCGAGTGAACGAGTAAAGCTTAAGTACACTAAGAAAATAGTTAAAAGCCACCAAGAAATTTTACTTTTATTCATTACTGTAAATGCCTCAACTCAGTGTTAAGTGAATCATTATATGCATCTTCTAGCTGCTTCTGGAAATTACTCTGAAGTAACCAGTCATGTTGTTCGTCACGAGGAATTGTCCCCCTATTTTGTTGAGACACAGGCACTGGATATTACCAACACTTACTCGCTGCAATGAATCCTCAGATAATTAAAGCACCCAAGCCGTCCTAAAACATACCTGGGCACTTGCTATACGCTTACTCTAATTTACCATCTGCTATGGACTCACTAATCTATAATAATCGCTGATATACCATTCGATTCATATTTATATAAACTAATGTCCTTTACCAACCTGATAAATGTGACATCAGTTTCTTCAGCAACCATATCACTAGAGCTAGAATAACTAATAAGCTCTTTTAACAAATCAATTTGGCCTGTTAAATAACCATTCTTGTATTCGAAATCTGCTCGATTACCGACAAAATATTTATATGTAAAAACATTTGTTGTAAATATAAATGCCAATATAAAAATAATTTTTACCGTGTATCTTATCACCATGTACATGTACACCTTCGAATAACATAATCGTGCTTCCCATCATGCCCATACTCATTTTCTACGACACGACCCTCTGTTGAACTATGTGAAGTTGTCTTCCCTTCACCTGTTATCCCTAAATGCCCTGTCGCATCAGCTGAAGTATGCTTATGAGCAACTACATCCCCAGGCTGAGCTTCATCTACAAAAAATCATAAAATACTGATTTTCTTCAAACTCTACTCTTATCTGAGGAAAATTTAAAAAAGTAAATGGAACAATCAACACACAGGCTAGGATTAAAAAGATCAGTTCTAACCTATTTTTTGGAATTTTCTTCTCTATTTAGTGCTCCGCATGTTCTTTTAACCATTTCATGGCAGGCTCATACCCTAAGCTAGATGATAGATCTATCCAATACCTACCTTCATGATAATTAACAACACCGCCATAACCATTAATGAAATCTAATCCAATAGCGTATTCCTGTTTACCAGCCACGCAATCCATGTATTGCTTGCATGAAAAAATCTCTTCTGCTTTTTCTCGATTCATTTCTACCCCTAACCCAAAAGCATATAGCCGTCCCATCAAATTATTAGCCTTTTTATTGCCAGACTTCGCTAGCTTTTCTACGAGCCTGAATCCTTCATCAAATTCACCTTCTTTCAGCATACTTACCGCATTACGAAGCGCTTCATCTCGTTCGTATAGATAAATCCGGTAGCTAAAAAAAGCTGCCAAAACAAAGGTTATCAACATGGAAGAAATAAACACTAGTTTACGCATTATGGGACTACCACCATCGTATTTTTCGATTCAGAATCTAACATATTCATTAATCGTTCCCATTGATTCTTTACTTCAGGGTCATGTTTATATGCTGTAATACAACCTTCAGAGACAGTTCCCTCATGCATAAAAAATTCACATCGCCCAACACCCAACTTACATAACTGACGATCAGTCCAGCTTTCTTGTAACCAATATGACCCGCCATACTTGTCAGATCTAACCATATTATACTCACCTGTTGGTACCGGGCCTGATGATTTATTACCTGTACTATCAGGATTATTACGATCTCCACCTTGACCTGAAAATACGTTATTTGGACCTACTTCTCTTATTTGTCCTGAATCAGATATGCAGACAATAGTGTGAGAGGAGATTGAGTACTGACATCTTGCCAAGCCTCTGGGATCAATAAACTGCACTGGACTACTCGCCACATACCCATACAAATTAGTATCACCACCCGCAAATCCAATCGGATCTCGTGCCGTCCATCTTCCAACATTCGGATCGTAGTCCCGATACCCAAATCGAATCAATCCTGTATGTTCATCTTTCAACCCACCTGCAAAACCAAAGGGTATTTCTATTCCTGGATTTGAATCAGAAATCACATTACCAAATGAGTCATAGTCGATTTGTTTTACTATTGAGCCACTCTCATTGGTAATAAACCTCGGTGAGCCAATTTGGTTGGTCAAAATATAATAACGATTTCCGTTTTCTTCAAACGCTACCGGTACATGCCCTAAACTATATTCAAAGCGCTGTTTTAAGTTATCGTCTTTATCATAAGTCGCTAACAGTGTGGTTTTGTCCTTCCATAAATATTTTTCTACCACTTCACCATTGAGGATTTTAGCAACTCGATTGCCTAATGCATTGTGTTTGTATTCTATGGTATCGGTTGGTGTAGTGACTTTAAGTAGACGACCCAAGCTTGAGTATTCGTATGTGCTAACTACGCTTAATTCGGTTTTGGTTTTTAGCCGGCCATTGTCGTCATAGGTGTAGGTAATATCACCCAGTGTTTGTAATTGATCACCTGTGTTGTAACTGGCATTTTGGTTTTCAATTCCAAGTTCAATACTAGTGCCGTTGATTCGATTTCCATTTGCGTCGTAGCTATAGCTTTCAACTAGCCCCCACTTTTAGTCACGGTTTCCAGTCGTTTACGATCTTCGTAGGTATAGATCCAATTAACGATGTCGCCATTCGACAAGACTTCTGTATTTTAAAGGGCTAGGAATTAGAATTAAATTAAAAGTTATTAAGGAAAAAGGCAAGGCAGCTATTCGATCGACCTCGAGGGTACCTGAACCTTTCAGACACTCCCGAGTTATTTAGATGCACTTGCAGGTTAAAACTGGCTGACTCAATTTATATATAAATATGAGTATATGTACTTTACTATTTTACAAATCATAATCAGCATTAGTACCGCTCTTAATCAGTTCAATGTAAATACCTAACAATCTATCCCTTGACTCTAGGGATAAGCAAGGACGCATTGATAAAGTTTCCATACAATTATTCTCTACCCCTATTTCTTTTTTGAGTAATGGCAGAATTGAATGAGATTTTTTCACTATTGAATATGTTAATGCCTCACCCACAGCCGATCCTAGATAATATCTGGTCAAACTCATTAATACTTGAATAGAGCACTCATTTTCTGAGTGGCCGAGAAATATAATCAGTCCGCTAGCATCAATACCATTAGTTTGAGCGACTGATACTAAAATGGCATTCTCTATAGCATTACAGCCATATTCAGCGACATCGCTGATTGTCTGTTTTTCTTCAAAAGCATGTGCAGAAATCGCAGTCCCTATCAAAAATACAAAACATAAATAGACGTATTTCATTTTATCTAACCGCTACTATTTCTTCATTTGGATTATCGTCGAGATGTTCATTCAACTCTGTAATTTCAGCCTAATCAGGGTGTGATGGACACCCATTTGAACATCCTATATAGCTATTTCACATATCCAATCGTCTTATAAACGAGTATTCAGTTTTTTCCCAAACTTCATCTTTAAATGACGTATGGTATACATACCTACTTACTAGATATGCTTGCTCATCGAATTGCATTTCAACTTTGTAATGAGTAGATGTTTGACCGCCATCTATTTTTATTAAGAATCCCTGGTCATTTTCCTTTATGAAGATAGTATTGATATTTACAAGATCGGAGAATAGCGAATACCTCATTAACCTGACTTCGCCATTTTTGCTAATAGAAATTTTTTCAATTTTATTATATGTTCTAGAATTTTCCGCTCCCCATAACACTCTATTTTCATACGATATATCATCACTAGAAACGTCGGAAACAATAACTTCAATATTTAGTTTTAAGTTATTTGGTAAACAATATCTTTTCTGAAATAAGCCTCTTCTGCAAAAGATAATACCGTAATCATAGATACTAAATAACACGTAACTATCTTTACTAAATTATTCATCAGTAGACTACCTCTAGCTCGTTATCGCCACTTTCGTGAATTTGCTCTCTAATTTTTCGATTAAATATAATATAACCCTCTGAAGCAGAACGGTACATACAGGTATTATCACCGTGAATCACGGTGATGGGGAAAACAGCTAGGAGGATAAAACGAACTGCCAGAAGTAGCAAAGCCCAGAGCTTCGCTAGGCTTTGATTGGAAAGTTAGTTTTTTTGTCGTATACCTAAAACCAATAAGATAAGACTGGCTATTGAGGCAATTACAAAACCAATTCCAGCCAACAATGGTTGTCGGCAACGAAACTCCTCATGGAGCAATGAAAAATGATTATTGCAGTACCCACTGGCCAAACTGGTGGACGAAAAAAACCACATTAGAAACCACAGTGCAGCACAAGCAATCAAAGCACTTAGAATGAGTAAAACAGTCCGTTTTTTCATCAGTAACACCTAGTACCCCGTCTTGTGCTTCGACATGTCTTTGTAGAAGCATTTCTCAATACCTCTGAAGCAAAAGACTGACATTGATTCCAAGGCGACCAAGGTCCTAACGGCCTGCCCAATTCTAGTTGCTCGTTTACCTTATTTTCATCAACATCACTCACCAGCTCACAACTTGAGTTTGTTTTATCTCGTTGGCTATGGTCACAAACTTGAGTTGGATCACCAGGCAAATCACCTGATTGGTTACCAGCATCACCACAATTGCTTTTTGCAGGCCCCATTCCAGCTTCTACTGAGTCCGTTTTAATCCACTGGTGATCTAAAGGATTCCAACTAATACCGAAAGCAGGCTGACTACACAAATAAACATCCAAGCCCAAAGGATCTGTATAAACAATAGGGTTCTGATAAACATACCCATACAAATTAGTATCGCCACCCGCAAATCCAATCGGATCACGTGCACTCCACCTTCCGGCCTCTGGGATGTAATCCCGATAACCGAATCGTATCAACCCAGTATGTTCATCCTTCAACCCACCTGCAAACCCAAAAGGTATTTCTACTGCTGGATTGGAATCAGAAATCACATTACCGAATGAGTCATAGTCAATTTGTTTTACTATTGAGCCGCTCTCGTTAGTAATAAACCTCGGTGAGCCAATTTGGTTGGTCAAAATATAATAGCGATTTCCGTTTTCTTCAAACGCTACCGGTGAATGTCCCAAACTGTATTCGAATCTTTGTTTTAGATTATCGTCTTTATCATAGGTTGCTAACAGTGTGGTTTTATCTTTCCACAAATATTTTTCTACTACTTCCCCATTGAGGATTTTAGCAACCCGATTGCCCAAAGCATTGTGTTTGTATTCAATGGTATCGGTTGGTGTTACTACGCTTAGCAAGCGACCTAAACTTGAATAGTTATAATTAGTAACTTCTCCTAATTCGGTTTTGGTTTTCAATCTACCATTGTCATCATAGGCGTAGGTAATGCCACCCAGTGTTTGCAACTGATCACCTTCGTTGTATGTTGCAGTTTGATCAGCAATACCCCGCTCAGTGTTCAGCTTAACTTGGCGGTTACCATTGGCATCATAATCATAGTCTTCAACAATCTCACCATTTTTAGTCACGGTTTCCAGTCGTTTTCTGTCGTCATAGGTATAGATCCAATTAACGATGTCGCCATTCGGCAAGGTTTCCGTTTTGCCATTAATGGTGCCCGCTTCATCATAAAACAGTTCGTACTGGTAAACTGAGTTTGATCCAACACTCACTGCTCTGGTTTTGCCTTCACCATAGTCATTGTAGGTTAGGGTATGGGTGATGTGAGTGTCTGAAATAGATTCTGGTAATCCATGTTGAGGGTGACGATCAATATCGAACACACCACTTTGTGTAAGCAGGCCATC
>JANQHX010000055.1 GCA_028282465.1 Gynuella sp. | reverse complement strand
TCGCCCGGGTGCGGGATCAGCATCAAGATACGGTCGCCCAACATGGGCCCATGATCGCCTTGTTGTGTTTGAAGTTGTGCGCCTCGATCGCTTGCAGATCGAACATGTACCTGAATATCCCAATCAATAGGCGCAAATGGCGCTGGAGCGGCAGGGTTGCCAGGGGAGCCGCCGCCATCAAATGTGTAGCTTTCTGATCGAACTTCATTACTGACAACTAATATCGAGAAAATAACAATTAAAAATTTCACTGAACCTTGGTTATTAATATTCATAATTAGATCCTCCACCGGAACAAGCCATTGGCAAAGGTCAGTTTAGTTAACAGGCTATGATCGACAGAAAGACCTTAGATTTTTGCAATGAAAATCACGCTATGCTGGTAAATAAATAATCTAGCTGCTATTCAAATTTTCTTTTTGTATCAAAAGGCATTTAATCTATTTTTACTCTGAACAAATATTGAGATTCTGTTATCTCGATATTGAAAGACTATTGGCCGCGCCTAATCCTCCGTCTTTAAATTTTGTCTGCGTTGAAGTTAATAGACTCACGATTATTTTAATGACTAGGCATTCCCTGCAGCCCCTTATTATTTTTAAGCGTAAATCAATTTCATTTCTATAATCTGCATATGTGGGTAATACAGGGTAACTGACTATAGGTATTTTGGTCTCTTTTATCTTTGGATTTCCTACTAGCCTTCTTCCACAATGAGGCTAATCACTGCTGCCTCAAAGCGAATCGTGCTTCTAGAACACAAAAACCCGAAACTCTCTCAAGCTTCGGGTTTTTAAAATTCGGTGGAGCCAAGCCCTGGCCTTATTGACCAACCAATAAGATACCTTCGGTAGTTGCCCTTTCACGTCGTTCGCCTTTTTCAGAGATAAAGCGACCAGCTGCTCAGTTGTTATTCAGGCTTTCGGAGTGAGCTTTCCACGAAATAACTGATGATGTCCATTTCCTTGTGGGGGATGCCGATAACATCGATGGTGTTACTGCCAACCAAATAGAAGATCACGTGCTGCCCTTCGGGGAAGCTATGATAGCCCTCGCAGATATC
Organism: Gynuella sp.; assembly: GCA_028282465.1. Classification (GTDB taxonomy): domain Bacteria; phylum Pseudomonadota; class Gammaproteobacteria; order Pseudomonadales; family Natronospirillaceae; genus JANQHX01. Next base: position 3,766 of record JANQHX010000055.1, on the reverse strand, counting down.
TGGTCGGTGCTTTCCCAGTTGTGGATTTTCAGCAAGCCATTTCAAACGAGCGTCAATGTTTTTTAGGTAACGGTTTCGTTGGGTTTTATTCCATGTTTGCTCGGTATAACGACCAATATTTTTTATGTCGTCACGGGCACGCGGGGTAACTCGGACTTTTCTGCTCGGCTTTTTTGTCATCAACTCACCAAACCGTTAACTTTCGGCGTCCAGGTCATCGATGAGTGAATCCATTGAGAAGTTTTCAATAAATTCGCCGTTTTCTGCCTGGGCAGCACCTTCGGATAAGTGCGAGCGCAAAGCTTCTAGCTTACTTTTACGTTCTTCCATGGCACGCAGGGCATCGCGTACCACTTCACTGGCCGAGCCGTAACGACCACTGGAAATTTCATTCTTGATGAACACTTCCCAGTGCTCGCCTAAGCTTAAACTTGTGGTTGCCATGAGCGCCTCTAATATTCATATTTAACAAATATGAATATATCTCCCAATGCTCGACATGACAACATTTGATCAGTTTTTAAACTTCAGATTGTTTTTACGGGCCGATTAACAGAGGACAATGAAACGAAGAAACAGGCAGCCGCTCACCTTACTACCCTAGAACGAAAAAACCCGAAATCAGTGGTGTTCACAGAGGAAATGTTAGGGAGAAATTTTAGATGAGAGTTTTTATGCACCTGTTTTTATGCGGTTTTTATGTGCACAAAAAAACCGGCTCCATGGTCGGTTCTAAGCCCTTGAATTTACAAGGAAATTTGGTGGAGCCTAGCGGGATCGAACCGCTGACCTCAACACTGCCAGTGTTGCGCTCTCCCAGCTGAGCTAAGGCCCCATATCTATGGGTTTTCAGGGGTTTGACCTGAAATCGGGGCGTATAGTATGAATCCACCTGGGTGCTGTCAACCGATTTCTATTGAAAATCATCAATAAATTCAAGGGGTTAATGGTTTTGGTTGTGGGTTGCCTTAGGTACCTAAGTGAAGGTCGACGGCGGGTTTGAAGTTGGGCTCCCATCTGTGTGGAAGCCAATGCTTTATCAGCCCGGCGTTGGCACCGGGCTAACTTCAGTTATCAACTTACTTCAAATCAGCGGTAGTACTGTGTTCGTAGTATTCAACCAGGTCTACGCCTGAAGCGTTTTTACCTGCTTGACGGTTGATGTATGGCACTGCGTCTTTCACTGCTTTCATGGCGATTTCTATGGTGCGCTTGTCGCCAACAATCAACGGGGTGTGGTGTTCTACTGAGCGGCTTGGGTCGGTAAGGTAACGGAATAAACCCTGGATTTCAGGGATGTAGATTCTACCTGTAGTACCGAAAGTGTCGCAGGTTTCGTCGATCACTTCGCCAACGCCGCCATACATGAAGATGGAGCCGTCACGGGCGTTGGTGCAAGGGCGCAGGAACGCGCAGGTACCAGCTTTCAGGTCGCCGTCTACTGTGCCCCAGGTGTTGGCTTGGCCTACGTCTGGGTCGGTGGCGATGATTTGTTGGTCTGCCAGCTTTGCCCCTTCACGCATGGTGCTCTTGGCGTAAACACCGCAGTGGAACAGGTCAACTTCTTCGCGGTCGTCGTCGAACATGTTGTTCCAGTCGCCTAGTACTGGCACTAGTTCTGAGGCGGTTTGTAGCATGTACATGCCCATCCAACCGGCGATGTCGGTTTCGCAAGCCGCCGGGAACATTTTGTCTGACAACATAGACAAGCAGGTGCAAGGCACAATGCCTACGCCACCAATTTTGTACTTCTGCATTTCGGTCCAGCAGCGCACGGCAATGCCGTCTAGGTCATTGGCTTCAATAAAGTCGTCAAATACCAGGCCCATGCGCGCAATGGCTTCTACTGAATCTTCAGGCAGCAGGGAGGCATCCAGGTAATCGCGGATTTCCATCATGCGGTTTTTAATACGCTCGGCATCAACGTCACGCATTTTGCGGTCTAGTTCAATGAGCTCCATACCCACTGTGTTCAGACCCATGTGACCCATGAGTTCGGTAGACACTGTGGTAACGGTTTGGAAGGCGTCTGGCCCCGAACCTACTAGACCAACGCGCACGCCACGGCCACGACGACGGAAGCGTTTTACTAACTCACAGGTGCCGTAAAATGCTTGCAGGTCTTTGGCGAATTCTTCTGAGTCTACCGCTTCGCAATGTTTGGTAGTTAAAGTGTATTCATAGCCAATGTGACGCAAGGCGTTAGCCACAGAGAAACGACCACAAGCACCGTCACGACGGCCAGTTTCGCCCATTTTGGTCTTGCCACGGGTATCTGGCTCGGTGTGTATCAGTACTGGAATTTCCAGGTCGGCCAAACGCAGAAAGTCACGAATGCCGTTTTCGTCTGAGAAATTGTACATGGAGCAGATAACCCCAATGGCGCCATTGCCGTCTGGGTCTTGCTTGTATTCCTGGGCTTTAAAGGCAGCGGCTTTGGCATTGGCATAAGACTCAATGCTGCCTAGGTCTATGTATTCAACTTTGTCGCCCAATATTTTGTTAACAGCGCTTTGAGTTGCTTTCGCGCCGTCTACTGTAAATTCCGTTGGGAAAAAGCCTCTATTTCCCATAAAACCCAGAATGACTGGTTTTTTATCTGCCATTGTTTTGTCCTGGTTATGAAGTATCCGGCGCGGGATTATAGGAATTTGAGCAGGTCAGATACTGTGCTAAATCAGGAATGTAGGAAAATTACATTTTTGGAAACGAAAATGAAGTGATCGGCTATTGAACGAGCCCGATGGCGATGACAATACTGATAAAACTCAGGCACTCTGAGATTTCTACCAAGGCCCCCAGATTGTCGCCGGTATAACCCCCGATCAGTTTTGCCCAAAGATGTTGCCAGTACATAAAAAAAAGAACGTTAGAAAACACCAGACACAACAACCATTGCCAAGGCAAAACCATCAAGCTCAGAGTTATCCAAAGTAATATGATCAGAATGATTTGTTTTTGATATTTATGACTATGAGCGCCCGCATCCAAACTCGACTCACTAGCGTAATTCGAGACCACGATAAATAAACTGCACAATAAACGGCTGAATACCAATACCCAAATTAAAATCAGCGGAATATTTTGGTTAAGTTGAATTAAAGACTCCAATGCTGCGGCTTTTATTAGCAGAACTGAAACCACACTGACTACGCCTAATGCACCGGTGTTTGGATCTTTAAATACTTTAAAAGCTCGTTCGGGAGATTTATGCGCCGCAAACATGGCATCAAATGAATCACTCACACCATCTAAATGAATTCCACCCGTCAAAATAATGATTACCACAACCAGTGCTGACGCAGAAAGAAAATCTGAAAAGCTATTGGGAAACAAAATGAATACCAGCGAGCTAAGCAAGGCAATAACTAAACCCGTTAGTGGGTAATAACAAACCGCGAGATCAGATGCCATTTTCTCTGTGCAGGTAAAACACTTTGAAGGAATAGGTATTCGAGTTAATAGGCCAAAGGCGAGTGCAACGGCCTTAATATGTCTTAGCATTTAGACACTACTCAGGTTATGAAAACTTAACTGAGTAATGGTTTTATGCTCGCTGTGGAAAAGAGTGATTCGGCTTAGACAAGCGTAAGGAATTTCATAGCTATTAATTTTTGGCAAAGGCGTATGACAAACTAAACCCAGTAATATTCTTAACACACCACCATGGGTCACCAGCAATATTCGTTTCCCTTGGTTTTCAATGACAAGCTGGTGGTATGCCGCTTTTATTCGAGCTTGGGCATCCAACAGTGCTTCTCCTTTT